>NZ_VATA01000069.1 GCF_005870025.1 Poseidonocella sp. HB161398 | reverse complement strand
GACGACCTCATCGAGGTGCCATTTGCTGCGGACGCCGGGCCTATCGCGCTTGATGCAGGAAGCAAAATAGCGCCCAAATCGGTTGACCCATTTCCGGACCGTTTCCCGGCTGACGATCACGCCGCGCTCCGCGAGAAGATCTTCGACATCCGCCGTGCTCAGCGCGAACCGATGGTACGCCCAGACCGCGTAAGTAACGATCTCGCGGGAGAAGCGATAGCCTTTCAGGCGCGGCAGCTCGGACGGTACTCTCATGCCGGATGACTATCCAACGCAGACTTCCCGAACAAGTTGACAATGCCCGATAGGCAGTCTGCGAGCCGCTAGGGGATAAAAGAAGGCTTTGCCCAGATTGGCAAGGAGGAGATCGGCCCCATTCTCGGCGCTACCACGAAAGCCGCCTGTTCGTGCCGTCCAGCCATCCGGGAATTGGCACCGCCTTGACGGACGCTATTCTGCGCACCCAGCCGAAGCGCACTGCCCACCTGCCCACTCCCGCCGCCACGACCGATCCGATGCCAGCGACCTCCGGGCGGATTGCACGGCCGGGCCCGCCGTCGAAAGGTAGATACAGCGGGCTTCGTCAGGCAGTGCGGCAACCTGACGATGCCGATCCGGGACAGGTCTTCGAGCCCCAGCAATCGGGAGGGCCTACACCACCTCGAACGTCCATCAAGCTGGAAATGTCCACAGAGGGCGACAGTCTGATCACTGGAACTGGCGCGCTCAATGGTCTAGAATCCGATCCATGAAGAGACTGCAGAACAAGTCCGTCCTCATAACGGGGGGCGCAAAAGGCGCGGGGGCCGCCAGCGCACGGCTTTTCGCCTCCGAAGGTGCGCAGGTCATGATCGCGGATCGCGATGCGGACGCATCTTCCTCCCTGGTTGCGGAGCTTTCGGAGCAGGGGCATCGCGTCAACTGGGTGCATGCCGATGTCGCGCGCCCTGAAGGCGCGCAGGCGGCCTGCGATGCGGCGTCCGACTTCCTCGGCCGGGTGGATGTGCTCTTCAACCATGCCGGCATCATCCTCGTGAAGCCCTTCCTCGACTGCACGCTCGAGGAATGGGACGAGCTGATGGACAATAACGCCAAATCCGCGTTCCTGATGACACGGCTGGTGCTGCCCCAGATGCTGGAGCGTGGCAAGGGCACGCTGCTCTTCACCTCGACGACCGGGGTCCGGGCCGCAACACATCTCGAGGCGCTCTACTGCGCCTCCAAGGCGGCAATGCACCAGCTCGCCCGCGCCATTGCCGTGGAGTACCGGGACCAGGGCATCCGCTGCAACTTGATCTGCCCCAGCTTCGTGCGCACGCGGCATGGAGAGGACGAGATCGCGCAGTTGCGCAGCTATGGCGTTCTGGCCTCCGAAGATGACGTGAACGCCATGCAGGGACGCATCTGCGAGCCCGAAGAAGTCGCCGAAGTGGCGCTCTTCCTTGCCTCGGACGCGTCCAGCTTCGTCAACGGCGCCGAAATTTTCGTCGACAACACCTTCACGGCGGTCTGAAGATGCTCTGGGGCCTGCGGCCGCTGCAACCCAAGGCCGCCTACGGCCTGGCCGTCGACCTGCTGCAGCGGCAAATACATTCCGGACTGATCCTGCCCGGCGAACGGCTTCCGGCCGAGCGCCAACTGTCGGAAAGCTTCGGGATCAGCCGCGTGACCCTGCGGGAAGCCCTGCGGGTTCTGGAAACCTCAGAGTACATCAGCGTGCGGCGCGGAGCCCAGGGCGGGGCCTTCGTCGCCGACGAGGACCGACTGAACCAGCTCGCATTGCGGCGAATGGCTCGCACACCCGGGGCGGCGCTGCGGGTTGCCGAGTACCTGGCCGTCAATCTCCGCGCTGCCGCGCGCCATGCCGCCCTGCGCCGCGGGCCCGCCGATCTCAAGAAGCTCCGGGAGGCGCTGAGGCTGATGGGCCAGGCGAAGGACAGGCCGAGCCGGAAACAGGCCGAGACGCTCTTCCTGCTGGCAGTCAGCGACGCCGCGCAGAACCCTCTCCTGTCGCGCGGCGTCGAGGAGGCCATCGCCGAATTGTTCCTGCCTCTTGAAACCGGCTTCCCCGCCGAGTCGTCAGCCGGGACACTCGCGGCGCATAAAAGCCTGTTTTCTGCACTTGATGCTGAAGATCCGGACAGTTCGGAATCGGCCATGGCCGCAGTGAACGACCTTCACTGGCAGGCAATCCGCAAAATTCTCCATTCTCCGGCCTGATTGAGCGCCGTCCGGCAGCAGGGCGCTTGACTCCATGCGTCGATTTTTAATGGTCTACATATAAGACCATTAATCCAAAGGACGGAAGCGATGAGGATCGACACCAGGATGGGGACAAGTGCGGCGCTGCAGGGCCGTCTGTCCGGGCGCACGGCGATCATCACCGGGGGCGCCAACGGAATGGGCCTGGCCGCCGTTCGGCAGTTCGCCGAAGCCGGTGCCCGGGTCGCCATCCTCGACATCGCCGGCGAGGCCGGGCGTGCGGCCGCCGCCGAACAGCAGGTTCTGGGCCGCGAGGTCATGTTCGTCGAGACCGACGCGACAAGCAGTACGGCGGTGCGTGCCGCCCTGGCCGAGGTCAACGCCGCCTGGGGGCCAGTCGACACGCTGTTCAGCCATGCAGGGACGATCATCGTGAAGCCCCTGCACGAGTCGACGGACGAGGATTACGACCGGCTGATGGCGATCAACGTCCGCTCGGCCTTCATCGTCTGCCGCGAAGTCGTCGCGCAGATGCGGCAGAACGGCGGCGGCTCGGTCGTGATCACCTCCTCGATTGGCGGCGAGAAGGGCTTCGCCCTGGAAAGCCTCTACTGCATGACCAAGGGGGCGGTGCTGCAGCTGGCCCGCTCGATCGCCGTCGAGTACCGCGACGAGAACATCCGCGCCAACGCGGTCTGCCCGGGCTTCGTCAAGACCGCCCACGGCCTGCGCGAGATCGACGAGCTGGACGGCCAGGGGCAGAACTGGAACGAGGCGGATCTGCACGGCGTGCAGGGCCGTCTCTGCGAGCCCGAGGAGGTCGCCGCCGCGGCCCTGTGGCTCGCCTCGGACGAGGCCAGCTTCGTCAACGGCACGGCGCTCTATGTCGACAACGGCTGGTACGCCAAAGGCTGAGCGCCAGCATCAGGAACAAGAAACCGACCCAACAGGACAGCGACCATGAAAACCACCTTCCTTGCCACCACGGCGGCGGCCGCCGCGCTCCTTGCCAGCCAGGCCGCGGCCTTCGAGCCGGAATCCGGCGAGACCATCAAGCTGATGCAGGCCGACTGGACGTCGATGCTGGTCGACACCGAGATCCTCAACATCATCCTCTCGACCTACGGCTACGACGTCGAGAAGGTGATCGCCGATGACAGCGCCCGCTATCCGGGCTTCGAGAACGGCGACCTGACGATTGCGCTGGAAACCTGGCAGACCACCCAGGACAAGGCCTTCAACGCCTCAGTCGCTACCGGCAAGGTTCTGGACATGGGCGAGCTGGGTCCGCAGGCGCGCGAGGACTGGTGGTATCCGGCCTACATGGAAGAGCAGTGCCCCGGCCTGCCCGACTGGACCGCGCTGAAGGACTGCGCCGAGGCGTTCTCGGCTCCCGAGACCGCGCCCAAGGGCCGCTATCTCGGGGCGCCGGTCAGCTGGGGCGGGTTCGACGAGGAACGGATCGAGGCGCTCGACCTGCCCTTCGAGGTCGTCCATGCCGGCACCGACGCGGCCATGTTCGCCGAGCTCAAGGCTGCCTACGAACGAAAGGCGCCCATCATCCTGTGGGTGTACAAGCCGCATTGGGCGCCGTCGGTGTACGAAGGTTCCTTTGTCGAGTTCCCGGCCTACGAGGACGCCTGCTATTCCGATCCCTCCTGGGGCGTCAATCCGGACATGGCCTATGACTGCGGCAAGCCGCAGGGCTGGATCAAGAAGATGGCCTGGGCGGAAGGCGAGGAAATCTGGCCCTGCGCCTACGAGATCACCCGCAACTTCACCATGGACGCCGACGAGGTCGGCCAGCTGGTCTACGAAGTCGATGTCGAAGGGCGCGACGTGGACGAAGTCGCCATGGAATGGGCCACCGAGAACGAGTCCAAGTGGCGCGAATGGGCCGCCTGCGCGGCTGACTGATCCCGTCTGACCGGGAGGGCCGGAGCCGGGCCTCCCCCCTGAACGGAAGACCCCCATGGCGGATACCTCTCCCACAAGTCCCGCACACCAAGCCGGGCGGACCGGCGCAGGGCGCTACGCCGCCTGCGCTGCGGCCGTCGCGGCCCTGTTCGTCCTGGCATTGCTCCTGCCGCCTGCACTGCGCGACCTGCCGCCCGCGGCGGTCGTCCCGCTTGCCGACTGGACCGGCGATGCGCTGAACTGGTTCGCCCGCGAGGCGTCCATCGCCGGCCTGCCCGTCTCCGGCATCACCCGCGCGGTTGCGTCCGCCGCCCAATGGCCGATCGAGGCGCTCCAGGTGCTGCTGGCCGACGGCTGGGCCAAGGGTGCCGGATTCAACCGCGTGCAGATCGCTCCGCCGCTCAGCTGGGCGGGGATCACGATGGCGGCCGCGCTGCTGGCCTGGCGGATCTCGGGGCGGGGTCTCGGCCTGCTGACGCTGGGCGCCGGCCTCTACCTTGCCCTCTTCGGGCTCTGGACCTCGGCAATGACGACCCTGGCCTCCGTGCTTCTCTGCGTGATCGCCGCCCTGGCGATCGGCCTCGGGATCGGCATCCGCGCCTACCGGACGCCGAGCGTGGAACCTGCGGTGCGCGCGGTCCTGAACGTCATGCAGACGGTGCCGATCTTTTCCTACCTGCTGCCGACGCTGCTGCTCTTCGGCTACGGACCGAGCGCGGCGCTCTTCGCCACTGTCGTCTATGCCCTGCCGCCCATGGTCCATGCCACCGTACTGGCGCTTCGCGCGGTCCCGGCGGAAACGCTGGAGCTGGCGAAGATGTCCGGCTGCTCGCGGCACCAGACCCTGTGGAAGGTCGAGCTGCCCGTCGCGGTGCCGCGTCTGGCCATTGGCCTGAACCAGGTCGTGATGATGACACTGAACATGGTGATCATCGCCTCGATGATCGGCGCGGGCGGGCTCGGCTACGACGTGCTGCGCGCCCTGCGTCGGCTCGACTTCGGCGCGGGCTTCGAGGCCGGAATGGGCATCGTCGTCCTCGCCGTGGTGCTCGACCGGCTGACCCAGACGGCCGCGCGGAACCGCGCGCAGGGCCGCACCGGCCTGTGGACACGCCGCGACAGCCTCCTGGCCCTCGCGCTGCTGGCGGTTCCGACGGCGGCCAGCCTCGCGGTCCCGGCCCTGGCGGCATGGCCCAAGGCGCTGACCCTGACCACGGCGCCCTTCTGGAACGGTGCGGTGTCCGTCATCAACACGCATTTCTATGACGCGCTCGAAGCCGTGCGGGCCAGCGTGCTCATCCATGTCATGAACCCGCTGAGGGACGGGCTGGCCGCGCTGCCCTGGCTGGCCGGCGTCCTGGCCCTGGCACTGGCGGGCTGGCGACTCGGCGGTGCAAGGCTCGCCGGGCTCCTGGCCGGGCTGTCGCTCTTCGTCGTGCTGACAGGCTACTGGCAGGCGGCAATGGGCTCGGTCTACCTGACCCTTCTCGCCGTCCTTCTGGCGCTGGCGGTCGGCATGCCCTTTGGCATCTGGGCTGCCGGACGCCCGGGGCTGCGCCACGGCATCGACCTGGTGCTGGACACGCTCCAGACCCTGCCGACGCTGGTCTACCTTCTGCCGGCGGTCATGCTGTTCCGCAACGGCGACTTTTCCGCGCTGATCGCCATCGCCTCCTACGCCATCGCTCCCGCGGTGCGCTACGCGATGGCCGGAATGCAGCACGTTCCCTCCGAGCGGCTCGAAGCGGCCGCGATGGCGGGCTGCTCGAAATGGCAGAGCTTCGTCCATGTCCGCCTGCCCGCCGCGCTGCCGACGCTGCTGCTCGGCGTGAACCAGACGGTGATGATGGCGCTGTCGATGCTGGTCATCGCCGCCCTGGTCGGCACGCGCGAACTGGGCCAGGACGTCTTCACCGCCCTGTCCCGCGGCGAGACAGGGCCGGGCATCGTGGCCGGTCTCTGCGTCGCCTGCATCGCGCTGAGCGTGGATGCGATCCTCAAGTCCGGCGCCAGCCGCGCCGCCCGCCACCAGGGAGAGACCCATGTCTGATCTTCATCACCGCCCTGCCCCCGCGGACCGCCCGGTGGTCCTGTCCGCCCGCTCGGTCTGGAAAGTGTTCGGCGAGGACGAAGCCGCCTTCCGCGCCCGTCCCGGGCCCAACCGCGCCCCGGCCGCATTGGAGCGCGACGGCCTGGTCGGCGCCGTGCAGGAGGCCAGCTTCGACATCGCCCGCGGCGAGGTCTTCGTCATCATGGGGCTGTCAGGATCGGGAAAGTCGACGCTCCTGCGCTGCCTCACGCGGCTGATCGAACCCACCGAGGGCGAGATCCTCTATCACGGCGAAGATATCCTGAAGCTTCCCGAGAAGCCGCTGGCGGAGCTGCGCCGCACCCGCATGGGGATGGTGTTCCAGCATTTCGCGCTGCTGCCGAACCGCACGGTACTGGGCAATATCGCCTTCCCGCTGGAAGTCCAGGGCATGGCCCGGGCCGAGGCCGAGGCGCGGGCCCGCGCACTGGTCGAGGTGGTCGGGCTTTCGGGGCGCGAGGACCGGATGCCCTCGCAGCTCTCGGGCGGCCAGCAGCAGCGCGTCGGGATCGCGCGCTCCCTGGCAACGGATCCGGAGTTCTGGTTCCTCGACGAACCCTTTTCGGCGCTCGATCCGCTGATCCGCGCCGACCTGCAAGCCGAGGTGCTGCGGCTCCAGCGCGAGCACCAGCGCACGGCAATCTTCGTCACCCACGATCTCGACGAGGCAATCCGGCTTGCCGACCGCATCGCCATCATGGAAAGCGGCCGCATCGTGCAGATCGGCACGGCCGAAGACCTGGTGACGCGCCCCGCGACCGACTACGTGCGACGGTTCGTGGCCAAGGTCCCGCCTGCCAAGGTCATCCGCGTCGCGTCTCTGATGTCGGCCGAAGTCATGCCGGATGCGGTCGAAACGGTCCCTGCGGCGAGCACGATCGCCGCCGTCGCACCGCGGCTCGTCGCCGGATCCGGCCCGCTGGCAGTCACGGATGCAAGCGGCCTGCCGGTAGGCTGCCTCGACCGCCAGACTGCGCTGCGAACCCTCGCCGAAGGCGTCTGACATCCTGCGGTGCAGCTGCCATGTCACGCGAAAGGGGCCCATGTCCGCCGACATGGACCCCTTTGCATTTGCCGGCGCACTGGAAGAGGGAAAGGCACTGATCGAAGGCCGTCGCGGAGACCGGATCGTTTCGGTGATCGCCCTGAACATGGCACCCCGCCTCGCCCGTTACCGGCGGCAGATGGAGCAGGAACTGAGGGAGCGCGCAACCGACGGCCCGCTCCTGTCGTGACGACCTTGCAGCAAAGCATGCCCTTCATGGCTGACTGGCGCGCTGTCCTCAGCACAGGATGGCGCCGACGACCAGCGCTGAACATGCTGCCTTCGCCCCATCACCTCAGCCGACGGGTTCGATCTGCCTGAGAAGTACGGCAGCATCGCTCGTCGTTTCGACCCGCGGTAGTTGCGCGCCTGCCGCGCGGCTCCACCTTCCAGCTTAGACCCCATGATCGCGGTGGCGTCTCCCAGTCTCCAGCCGTGAAGGCAAAAGCCGTCACGGCAGCGAGGAGGTTGGAGTGGAAGAGGGCAAGGAGAAGTTTGGCGCAACGGTCGTGAGACGGGATCAGAGATCCAGATGAAACGCTTCTATTCGCCGGGTCTGGTGACGGCGACATTCGTTCTGTTCCCGATCTCGCTTTACACCTACCGCTGCGTCATCCAAAAGGATCTTATGCAGCCGATTTCGTGATTGCATTCGTTTCTCTACATGCTTTTCGGCCTAGGTGTGCACTGAATCCCGCTCGCCGATATCTGCAACAAGCCCTTCGGCTGTTGAGATCAGGTCTCGCCGATCCCATCGCGAGGCGAAAAATCGTCGTCCCGAGACGCTTGAGCGCTGGAGTCGCGTAGTGTGGATCGCCACCGAGCTTTCGAACCAGATCCGCGGCATGATGAAGACATTCAGCCTGGTTGTTGGCCCCGGCAAGGGAAGCGCCTTCGACAGGAACGTCCGCGAGATGCTTGCGGGGCAGACCAGGCTCGACGCCATCGTCTTGCCCTGCGGGAAGTTTGGAGCAAGATCCGCAGGCGCGCCGCGGAGCTCTGTCGGCATCTCACCACCGCCGCCCGCCGGGACCAGGCTTGCAGCCTGCTCATGTCGATCCCCGGCATCGGCGCAATCACGGCGACAGCCTTCGCGACGGCCATCGAAGACCCCGGCAACTTCCGGACGTCGAGATCCGTCGACGCCTGGCTCGGCCTGACAACTCGCTGGTTCCAGTCCGGCGAGGTGGTCTACGACGGGCATATCTCGCCGCGGCGACCGGCATCTGAGAAGTTTGCTCTACGAGGCAGCAGTCACCATCTTGACACGCGTGTCCTGCGACAGTGATCTCCGGAACTGGGGGCACGGCCTGAAGGAGCGGATCGGGTTCAAGCGCGCCGCCGTCGCCGTAGCGCGCAAGCTGGACGTCATCATGCACGCCATGCTCAATACCGGGGCATTTCTCGATCCTTGCCCGGGCAAAACGGCGTGAAAGCCTGAAATACTGCGATCGTGTCGGATCGCCAGAAACGTCCCTGCCGGGACGAGGGACGAGCCATTCCGTTGACGGGGCTGCACCGTCGAAAAGACGAAATGCGTCATCCACATTGAAGGCTCCTTCCGCGACTCCCCATGATGCGGCGGCTCATGCCGACCGTGGAGACAGCCATGCATCCGGCAGATCAGGGACAGATAGGCGAGACCCGCTTGACGCGAAAGCAGCGATTAGACAATCTGCATCAGTCCAGAATTGACGTCCGTCAATCCTACACCGGCCCATCTAGAATGAAATCCACGAATTCGCGGACCAGAGGGCGCTCGGCGGAGGCCGCGTTGATCTTCAGATAATAGCCGCGGTCGATGCGGAGCTGGCCGTCCTGCGCCGGGACCAGCAGCCCCTGCTCCAGATGGCGTCCGACGAGATGGTCCCAACCCAGCAGCATGCCTTCTCCACGCAGCCCGGCCTCTACCAGAACCAGGTAGCTGTTGCTGACCAGCCGGAAGGGACGCTCCGGCGCCGGGTGGCCCGCAGAGCGGAACCAGTCCTTCCAGCTCAGCGGCGTCCAGCCGATCGCGTCGGAGCTCCAGTGCATCGGGTGCAGCTCCAGCAGCTCCGTCTCCGCCAGGAGGCCGGCGCTGCCGAGCGGGCCGTGGCGGGCGAGGAAGTCCGGGCTGCAGACCGGGCGGACGGTCTCGTCGAAGAGATAGACCAGCTGCTCGCCGGGATCGCAGCGCTCGTTGCCGCAGATCACCGACAGGTCGACCTCGGCGAAGTTCCTCAGCCGGTCGTTCTCGTCGGAGGCCAGGAGCACGAAGCGCGCCTCCGGATGCAGCGCGCGGAAGGCGTCGAGGCGCGGCGCCAGCCAGTAGGCAATGACGGCCTGGGTGCCGGAGATGGTGATCGCGGTCGCCGCCTCGGCCGGATCGATCCCGGCAATCGCCTCGCAGATGCCGTCGAGCCCGGCCGTCACCGCCCCGAGCAGGCGGCGCCCGTCCCCGGTCAGCTCCAGCGCATTGTGCAGGCGCAAGAACAACAGGCAGCCGAGCGCCTTCTCCAGCCCGCGGATCTGCTGGCTGACCGCCGCCTGGGTGACGTTCAGCTCGGTGGCGGCCAGGGTGAAGCTCAGGTGCTTCGCCGCGACCTCGAAGGTGGCGAAGGCTTGCATCGACGGCAGGTAGCGGCGGCGCGGGGTCATGTCCCATCCTATCGGCAGCGCGGGGCGCTTCTCAAGCGCGGTTCACTCGGCGCGGGCGCGCCATTCCTTCCAGCGCAGCGTGGCGGTGGCGCCGATCTGCGCGAAGGGCGCGGGCGGCAGGCGCGCGGGCAAGGGCTCGGCGGCGAAGCCGGGCGCGATGCCGTCCGTGACACCCATCGCCATCTCGGCCGCGGCGATGCCAGTCAGCGTGCCGCGCACTGTGCCCAGCCCGTTCTGCACGCAGGCCGAATAGAGCCCTGGCTCCAGCTCGCGGCAGACCGAGACATGGTTCATCGACAGGCAGAGATGCCCGGCCCAGTGATGCGCCATCGGCAGGCCGCAGAGCATCGGGAAGCGGTCGTCGAATTTCCGCCGCATCATCCGGATCGCGCGCGCCATCTGGGCGGTGGTTGTCTCCATGCCGGGGCGGAACTCGGCCGCCGCGCGGATGACGATGCGGTGGCCGCCCTGTCCGGGATCGATGCGCCGCACGGTCGTGCCCATCGGGTCGGAGGGGGTGAGCGCCCAGCGGGGCGCTCCGCGGAGCTCGGCCCGCGTCTCCGGACCCAGCTCCTCGGTCATCGCGGCGAAGAGGAAGATGTGCATCAGCCGCCCGCGCATCAGCCCGAAGCTTTCCAGATGGCCGTTGGTGGCGAGGATGACCTTGCCGCAGCAGACCGCGCCCCTCGGCGTCTCCACCCGCCAGCCGTCTCCCTGACGGACGAAGCCGGTCACCGGGCTCCCCTCGTGAATGGCCGCCTTCCCGGACAGCCCGGCGGCCAACCCGCGGACATAGCCTGCGGGCTGGATCATCACCGTGCCGGGGGTCCAGAGGCCCGAGACGTAGTGGCGGCTGCCGGTGAGGGCGCGCATGGCTTGCGCGTCCAGCATCTCGTGGGGCTCGCCCAGGGAGGCGAGATGGGCGGCATAGCTGCGGTTCCGCGCATCGGCGGCGGTGCAGGCGGCGCCGTTCACCTTGCCCGAGGGCTCGAAATAGGCCGGCGCGATCCCGTACTCGGCCACCGCCTCGCGGGCGAAGCCGATGGCCTGCCGGTTCAGCGCGATCTGCGCCCGGTCGTCGCCGCCGCCGGCATAGTCCTCGGAGGTCAGCTCGTGCGGCAGGTCGATCATGAAGCCGGAATTGCGCCCGGCGGAGCCTTCGCCGATCTGTCCCGCCTCCAGCAGAACCACGTCAAGCGACGGATCGAGCTGCAGCAGGCGCCGCACGGCCGAGAGCCCGGCAAAGCCGCCGCCCACGACCACGACATCAGCGCTCCGCTCCGCGTCGAGCGGCGGCAGTGGCGCCCGCGCGGGCAGGATCGCGTTCCAGCCGGCGGGACCGGCGAGTTTCGGCAGACGTCTGGCGGAGAAGCGCGTCGTCACGGGCGGGGTCCTTCCGGATGGAGAGCGGTGGAGGAAGGTCCGGCGGCGGCAAGGGACTGGACCGCCGCCGGTTGGGACCGGCTCAGCCGATGGCGGAGCCGGAGGGATCGGAGAGGTCGACCCAGATGGTCTTGGCTTGGGTATACTGGTCATGGGCATGGATGCCGTTGTCGCGGCCGCCGAAGCCCGACTGCTTGTAGCCGCCGAAGGGCGTGGAGATGTCGCCCTCGCCGAAGCTGTTCACCGTCACCGTGCCTGCCCGCAGCATCCGCGCGCCGCGGATCGCCCGGCGGGCATTGGCGGTGAAGATCGAGGCGGCCAGGCCGTACTCCGTGTCATTGGCGACCGCGATGGCCTCTTCGAAGCTCGCGACCGTGATGACGGTCAGGACCGGGCCGAAGATCTCCTCCCGCGCCAGCGGATGGGCGTTGTCCGGCACCTCGACGATGGTGGGCTCGACGAAGGCGCCGCCGACGGTGCTGCCGCCCATCAGCACGCGGCCTTCGCCAACCTGCTCCAGATAGCCCGCGACCTTGGCGAAATGCGCCTGCGAGACCAGCGCGCCGACGCGGACCGACGGGTCGAGCGGCGCGCCGATAGTCCACTGCCGGGCTTCGGCCGCGATCCGCTCCATCAGCGCGTCGCGGATGTCGGCATGGACGATCAGGCGCGAGGCGGCCGAGCAGTTCTCGCCCATGTTCCAGAAGGCGCCGTTGACGACATGGCGGGCGACCTCGTCGAGATGCTCTGCGTCGTCCATCACGATGCAGGGGTTCTTGCCGCCCATCTCCAGCACGACTTCCTTGAGGTTGGAATCCGCCGAATAGTGCAGGAAGCGGCGCCCCGTGGCGGTGGAGCCGGTGAAGCTGACCATGTCGACATCCGCATGGCGTCCGAGCGGCTCGCCCACGGCGCTGCCCGAGCCCGGCACGATGTTCAGCACGCCCGCGGGAATGCCCGCCTGATGCGCGAGTTCCGCGACCCGCAGCGCGGTCAGCGTGGTCTCGGCGGCGGGCTTCACCACCACCGAGCAGCCCGCGGCCAGCGCCGGGCCGATCTTCCAGGCGAGCATCAGGAGCGGGAAGTTCCAGGGCAGCACCAGCCCGACGACCCCCACGGGCTCGCGCAGCACCATGGCGATGTGGTCGTCGGAGGCGGGCGCGACCTGGTCGTAGATCTTGTCGATCAGCTCGGCATGCCATTTCAGGCAATGGATCGTCTCGGGCACATCGACGGTGGCGCAGTCGTAGATCGTCTTGCCGGAATCGAGGCTCTCCATCACCGCGAGCTCGTGCGCCTCCCGCTCCATCAGGCGGCAGAGCCTGAGGATCGCCTCCTTGCGTTCTGTCGGGTGCAGCCGCGACCAGCGGCCGTCCTCGAAGGCCTCGCTTGCCTTGGCAACCGCCAGATCGACATCCTCGGCGCCGCAGGCGGCCACCTCGCCCAGCTTCACGCCCGTGGCAGGGTTCACCGTCTCGAAGGTCGCGCCGGAGGTCGCCGGGCGGAAGCTGCCGCCGATGAAGGCGTTGCAGGGCAGCTCGAGCGAGGCGGCGATGGCTTCGTATTCGTCGCGTGTCAGCAGGTCGCTCATGGATCAGTTCTCCGCCTTGATGGCTGCAATCGTGGTTTTCAGCGTGCCGATGACCTGCTCCAGCTGGCGCTTCTCGTCCTTGTCGAGACCGCGCAGCGGCGGGCGCATCGCGCCTGTCGGATGGCCGAGGAATTCGGTGCCATGCTTGACCGCCTGGATGAACTTGCCGCCCTGCTCGAGCACGCGCATCAAGGGCATCATCGCCGACATGATCCGGCGGCCCTTGGCGAAATCGCCATGCACGGCGCAGGTCTCGTAGAGGAAGACATGTTCCTCGGGAAGGAAATTCGAGCCCGCGCAGATCCAGCTGCGCGCCCCCCAGGCGAAGAATTCCAGCGCCTGGTCGTCCATCCCGCAGGACATCTGGATATGCGGGTAGTCGCGGGCCAGCAGGTGGACCCGGTTGATGTCGCCCGAGCTTTCCTTGATGCCGACGATGTTGCGCGAGCGGCAGACGAGGTCGAGGAACTCGGTCCCCATCTCGACGCCCATCCGGCCGGGATAGTTGTAGAGGATCACCGGCAGGTCGGCGGCGCGGTCGATCGCGAGCGCGTTCATCGCGTTCTCGCGCTCGGTCGGGACCGAATAGGGCGGCGTGCCGAGGAGCAGCGCCTCGGCGCCCATCTCCTTCGCGCCGAGGGCCAGGGCAATCGAGTCCGGCGTGCGCATCGCGCCGGTGCCGACGATCAGCGGCAGGCGGCCCTTCAGCTGCTCGCCGATGAAGCGCGCCAGGGTCAGCCGCTCCTCGACGGTCTGGGCATAGTTCTCGCCGGTCGATCCGCCCGAGATCACGCCATGGACGCCGGAGGCGACGAGATGCTCGACGATATCCGCCAGCCGGTCGAAATCGGGCTCCAGATCGGCGCCATAGGGGGTGACAATGGGGGTGTAGATCCCCTCGAGGACAAATCTGTGCGTCATGCGCGGGTCTCCGGTTCTTGGGGAGCGGCTCATTGGAGGAAGCCCATCAGCCGCGGCAGGAACAGCGCGAGCGGCGGCCAGTAGGTGGTGACGAGCATCACCGGCAGCGCGGCGAGGCCCATGAAGTAGAGGGCGGGGCGCATCACCTCGGACATCCCGACCTTGCCGACCCGGCAGGCCATGAAGAGGATCGGCGCCATCGGCGGGCTGTTCGCGCCGATCACTACCGAGGTGCCGATGATGGCGGCGAAATGGACGGCATCGACGCCGATCTCGGCCATGACCGGGACCATCAGCGGGCTGATGATGGCGATCACGCTGACATCGTCCATGATCATGCCGAGCAGGATCAGGAAGATGTTGACCATCAGCAGGATGACCAGCGGACTGTCGAAGGTGCCCAGCAGCAGGTCGGTCAGTTCCTGCGGCACGCGCTCCAGCGTGAAGATGCGGCTGGCGACGAAGGAGAAGACCAGGATGATCATGATCACGCCGGTCGTGGTGCCGGCCTGGATCACCGCCTGGGCGATGCCCTTCAGCGACAGCTCGCGGTAGACGAAGAGCCCGACCGGGATGGCATAGACGACCGAGATGGCCGCGGCTTCGGTCGGCGTGAAGATGCCGCCATAGATGCCGCCGAGGATGATGACCGGCAGCATCAGCGCGGGGATCGCCGCACGTCCGGTGGAGAGGCTCTCCGACAGGCGCTGGCGCGCCGGGATTTTGGCGTCGTCGCCGCCCATGTGGCGGACGACATGGATGCGGTTCAGCACCGAGAGCACGATCATCAGCAGGATCCCCGGCCCGACGGTGGCGAGGAAGCAGGCGGCGATCGACTGCCGCGTGACGACCGCATAGAGGATCATCGTGATCGAGGGCGGGATCAGGAGGCCCAGCAGCGACGAGACGCCCAGGAGCGCCGAGGTGTAGCCGCGGGCATAGCCGTGGCGTTCCATCGGATCCAGCATGATCGAGCCGATCGAGGCCACCGCCGCCGAGGCCGTGCCCGAGATCGCCCCGAAGATGCCGCAGGCCACCACCATCGAGGTGCCCATGCCGGTCTTCGAGCGTCCGACGACGGCTTCGACGAATTCGACGAGCCGCCGCGCGATGCCGCCCGACTGCATCAGGTAGCCGGTCATCACGAACAAGGGCAGCGCCACCAGGATCACCGAGTTCACCGCCCAGAAGCCGGTCGTCATCAGCGAGGAGATGTCGATGTCGTAGACCACCGACAGGATCAGCGTCATGGCGGCGAAGGAGAACACCACCGGGACGCCGGCCATCATCAGCACGATGACCGCGAGGATTGCGAGAAGCGCGCCCATCAGTTCACCTCCGCTTCGGGGTTGCCGGAATGGATGTCGCGGCCGCGGATCTCCTGCACGAGGTCGCGCAGCAGGTAGGCGACGAAGAGCACCGCCGCGACCAGAAGCGCCGCCTGCGACACCCACCACGGAATGCCGAAGACCGGCGTGGATTGCCCCCGCTCCAGCCCGAAGGAGACGAGCGACCAGGACCAGGTGACGAAAGCCAGGGCCACGACCAGCGAGACGGCGGTCGAGAAGATGTCGGCGGCGCGGTGGATGCGCGGGTTGCGGGTCATGACCCGGACGAAGTCGGCGCTCAGATGCGACCGCTCGCGCGAGGCCATCACTGCCCCCAGCATGTAGAACCACATGACGCCGATCAGCATCAGCTCTTCGAGCCCGAAGACCGGGGCGCCCAGCACCGAGCGGCTGAAGATGCCCCAGGCCAGCAGCACGGCGACCGCGAGCCCGAGCGCGACGAGCACGGGCTGGATGATCCAGGCCAGCGCCCGGTCAAGGAATTTCAGGATGTTCATGGCATGTCCTCCCTGTGCCGGAGCCCCTGCGGACCCCGGCGGACAGGATCACTCGGCCGCCGGAACGGAGGCGTTGGCGCGGACCTGGTCCATGATCTCGGCTCCGAGCGCCTCTTCGGCCTGCGGCCAGACCTCCGCGCGGACCTTCTCGACCCAGGCGGCCTTCTCGGCCGGCGTCGGCACGATGTATTCCATCCCGGCCTCCTGCGCCTTGGCGATCCACTTTTCGTCCTCGGCACGGGCATTGGCGAATTGGGCGTCCATCACGGCCTGCGCGGCCTCCGCGACGACTGCCTGGTCCTCGGGCGCGAGGCCGTCCCAGGCGGCTTCGTTCATCAGGAGCGAGTAGGACGAGAAATTGTGCGAGCTCTGGACGAAATAGTCGAGCTGGTCGCGGAAATACTCGTAGTCCCAGTAGATGACGTTCGAGCTGTCGCCGTCGACCACGCCTGTCTGGATCGAGGTATAGACCTCGTTCCAGTCGATCGGCACAGCCTGGAAGCCCATCGCCTGCACGGTCTGCGGCAAGGGGAAGATCGGCTGCGAGCGGACGCGGATGCCCTGCGCGCCCTCGACGGTCGTGGCGTGGCGCCCCTTGGTGGCGATGCCGCCGAAGCCTTCCGGGAAGGGACCGAAATACTTCAGGCCGAGATCTTCGTAGACCGGGCCGATCACCTTGCGGATCCAGCCATCGGGTCCGAAGGAGGCAATGGCGTCCTCCCAGCCCAGCACCATGTAGGGGATGTAGTTGACGCCGATGCGCTGGTCGTAGGAGGTCTGCGGCCAGGTGATCATCATCTGGATATTGCCCTGTACCAGCTGGTCGAACAGCTCCTGCTGGCCGCCGAGTTCGCCCTGGTAGAAGACGTCGACGCGCAGGCGGCCGTCGGAGTTTTCCTCGATCTGCTTCGCCCAGTCCTGCATGGCATGGCCCAGGACGGAGTCGCGGTCGCCCGCCTCGCTGGTCAGGACGAGCCGCTCGGCGGCATGGGCGGGCACCGCCAGGACGGCGGCGAGGGCAAGGGCGGTGAAGGCAGTCGTTCCGGTCATGTTGGTCTCCCGTTGGCGATCTGGGTCGCGGCGCTTGGGCGCCTTGTGATTGGGAGTTGGTCCGCCGGAAGACCCTGCTTCGGCAAACGAGAATTGGCATGCCCGGGGCATAAGGCCGGGCTTATGCGCCGATCAAAACACCAGAAAATCTCATCATGGCAGATGCTTGCAATCCTCTGGCCCGAGACTCCATGTTCCGTGGAGCATCGTGCACGCCATGACGATCCCTTGACGCCGCGCAACCGAAAGGTGCATTTCGCAAGCCTATTTGTTTGCAACCCGAGATGCCGAAGCGGTTCTGCCCGCCGTGCATGACACCGGAAGTGGCGGAACCATGGCCAAGGAAATCGAACGCAAGTTTCTCGTGCGTAACGGCAGCTGGCGATCCGCGGCGACGCGCCGGACGTATCTGCGCGACGGGTTCATCATCCAGCAAGACGGGATGAAGCTCCGTATCCGTTTCTCCGACGGCCATGCCACCCTGACCTTCAAGGGGCCTCGCCGTGGCATATCCCGCGACGAGTTTGAATACCCGATACCCGCCGCTGACGCGGAGATCATGCTGGCGAGCTACAGCCATGCGGGGCAGGTGGAAAAAACCCGCCATCACATCCTCTATCAGGGGTTCGAGTGGACGGTGGACGAATTCCACGGAAGCCTCGCAGGGACGGTCTTCTGCGAGATCGAGCTACCATCGGAAACTGCATGGTTCCCGCGTCCCGACTGGGTCGGTCGCGAGGTCACGGGCCAGCGGGACTACCAGCAGGTGACCCTGCTGCGGCGCGCAGCATCGCATGCGCGCGAAGGCCTTGCCGCAGGCTGATCCGGCGCCATCTGCCCGGAATGGCCTGATGCCGTACATCAGCGCCCAGTCCCCGCGAGAACGGAGAGACGGGATGCGTTGAGCTCCCGCTCCGCAAGGCCTCTCGTGAGGTCAAAGCGATGTTCAGGGATTTCCCGCATCGCCGCATGACCATACCTTGAAGGGAATTGTTCGCAGGAGGCGACCTGCCCTGCACGCATCCGCCGCGCCCCCCTGGGTGGCGCGGAACCGCCCGCTCGGCTGGAAGACGAAAGGCGCTCTCCCGGCCGACAGTCGGTGCAATCTCTCCTTGCTGCCTAGGCTGATCAGCCCGCGGACCTAAATCCAAGGCTCAGGGAAGGCAGGAGATGGCACGCGCTTCTGCAACGCCCGCGATATAGTCGGCAATCATCAGGTCGAGATGCGCGCCACCGCCGTTCTTGAACACCGTGATCGCCTCGGGATCGCGCACGCGCGGCCCGGCGGCAACCAGGTCGTAGAGATCGCCGCGGATATCCGCTGACCCGATCACGCCAGACGCCATCGGCGCCATCAGTTCGCCGATGCGGCCCACCGTGGTGTCACGGAAGTCGACATGAATCCCGGCCCGCGCCATCAGCGCGTCATCGGCTTCGCGCATCTCTGGGGTGAAGGCCCCGACCAGATCGACATGCGTGCCCGGCCGGATCCAGGCGCCGGGCAAGACTGGCTCGCAGGCGAAGGTCGCGGTGGACACGATGTCGGCCGTGGACAGAGCCGCCTGGAGGTCCGAACCGGACGCAACACTGGGCTTGAGGCCGCCAAGCTCGCCTGCCAGCGCCTCGGCCTGCGCGGGCCGCCGCGCCCAGATCGTGATCCGCTCGAGCGCGGGGAAAAGCGCGGCATAGGCCCGGGCCAGCGAGCGGCTGACCGCCCCGGCGCCGACGATCACCAGGTGCCGGCTGTCCGGACGGGCAAGGCAGCAGGCGCCGAGCACGCTGTCGGCGGCGGTCTTCACCTGGGTGAGCAGCCGGCTCTCGATGATCGCACGCAGCGCGCCGGTCTGCGGATCATAGAGCATTGCAGCCCCCTGCACCGATGGCAGGCCCCGCGCGGCATTTGCCGCGACGACCGAGTCTCCCTTGATGACATATCCCAGTTCCGCGATCCAGGCAGCGCGGGCCAGGAGCTGCGCGCCGGGCGGGCCAAGCAGCAGGTCGGCCTGTTCGGGCCGGGACAGCCGATGGCCCCGGCGCAGCGCCTCCACCGCGTCCGGCCAGGAGATGGAAGACTTCATGGAGTCATGGGTCAGGTAGGGCGGTGTCATGGCTTCCTCCTCGCATGTGCCCCGGTCAGGCGCCAAGCGCCGCCTCCTGGCGGCAGACTGCGGCGACCAGCGGCTCCAGCGCCCGGCGGCGATCCCCGGAGAGGCGGCTCAGCGGGCGGCGCGGGCTGCCGGCGTCATATCCCGCCATCGCCGCCGCGGCATAGACGGTCTGCACGTAGTCGCCGCGCCAGATCAGCGCCATCAGCGGCCTGAGCACGCCCCATATCTCCCGCGCGCGGTCCCAGTCGCCGGCCTGCGCCGCGGCCAGCATCGCCAGGCAGCTGCGCGGCGCAATATTGGCGCCGCCCCAGATCATGCCGGCCGCCCCGGCGAAGGCGGAGTGGATTGCCAGCGGATCGGCGCCGTTCATCACCGGCAGGCCGGTCGCGATCAGCTCTGCCTGCGCGGCCAGGTCGCCGCCGCTGTCCTTCACAGCCAGGAAGTTCGGCAATTCGGCCAGCCGTGCGAAGAGACCGGGCGAGATCGCGGCACCGACCGCCTGGGGCACGTTGTAGCCGATGACAGGAAGCCCGCCCGCGCCGGCCGCCTCGTAGAAGCGCAGGATGTCGTCGTCCTCTGTCGGCCCCTCGAAAAAGGGCGGCAGCACCATCACCGCATCGGCGCCGCAATCCGCCGCATAGCGGCTGCGTGCGACCACCTCCTCGACCATCAGGGCCGAGGCCTGCACGATGATCCGCGCCCGCCCGCCGATGGCGTGCGCAGCTGCCGCGACCAGCCGGTCAGACTCGTCGCGCGACAGGTAGACATGCATCCCCGTCCCCGAGCTCAGCACGAAGCCCGTCACGCCTGCGGCGATATAGGCCTCGAGATGGTCCGGCAGCCGGTCGTAGGCGATCCGCCCCTCGTCATCGAAGGGCGTGGTCAGGGCGAGATTCAGTCCCGCGAAGGGAAAGGCGGTCATGGAGCGGTCCTCCGGCAGATCGGACAGGAAATTCGGAAGGGGTGGAAACGGGCCGTGTGGCCCGCTCCGTTCCCCCGGCCAGGAGGCAGCGGGCGCAGGCCCGCGCCGGTCACTGGATCAGGCGCGGCGCGCCGGTCTCGGCGCCACTGCGGTCGAGCCCGTTGGCCTCGAGGATGTCGGCAATCCTGCCCTCGTCATGCAGCGCGACGATCTCGGCATCGATCGCCTCGCCGAGACCGGGATTGCCCAAGTGGTAGAGAAGCGCGATCTGCGCCGGCTCGACCGAGACTGGCACACGCTCGTCCGGCTCGGCAATCTTGATCTCGATCCCCTCATAGGCGCCCTGCGACTTGGCATAGGCGCCGGTGCCGTAGCCGTCCGCGGCCACGTCAATGCGCCCGGCCTCCAGATCCTGCGCCAGCGCGACCGGGTTCGGATAGAGGATGACGGACGAGGTCAGCGCGCGCTCTAGCTGCCCGGCATAGAGGAAGCCCGAGACCGCGCCGACCTTCCGGCCTTCGAGCCCGTCCAGCGTGCTGACGCCATCGCGCGAGTAGAAGGCCATCTGGTCGACATAGATCGGATGCGACAGGCCCATGACCTTGGCGCGCTCGGCTGTGCGGAACCAGTCGCCGATGCCGAGATCGACCTTCCTGGTCATCACGTTCTGGATCACCGCCGAGGGATCGACAACGACCGGGGTCACGGTCATGCAGTTGCGCGCCGCGATCTCCTTGACGATGTCACTGTCGACGCCGCCGATCTCGCCGCCCGGCAGCAGCGTGGCGAAGGGCGGATAGCTGTAGACGGCCACGGTGATCGTGCCTGGCGTGATCGTCGGAAAGGTGCGGGCCGGCGTGCAGGCCTGGGCGGCAACGCCCTGGACCGCCAGCACGGCTGCGACGGCGAGAGAGGCGAGGATCGGTCGTTTCATGGAGATCTCCTGTCGGTCAGATGTGACGGCTGAGGCGCCGTTCTAGCCGGCCAACGACGATCGTAGCCGGGATGCAGACTGCCGCGTAGAGGATCGCGGTCAGGGCGAAGAGGGGCATGTAGCGGAAGGTGTTCGAGCCGATGAGTTGTGCCTTGCTCATGAGTTCGGGCAGCGCCACCACGAAGGCCAGCGAGGAGGCCTGCAACATCAGGATCGAGAAGCCCAGAAGCGTAGGCACGCAGACTGGCAGGCCCTGCGGCAGGATCACGAAGCGCAGGATCTCGGCCGGGTCGAGACCCAGCACCTCGCCGGCCTCGCTCTGGCCATGGTGCACCGATTGCAGCCCGGCGCGGATGATCTCGCTGGTATAGGCGGCGGTACACCAGCAGAAGGCGGCCACGGCCGAGGCGAAGGAGCTGAGCGTCAGCCCGGCCGAGGGCAGGCCGAAATAGACGAACTGCAGCAGCACCAGGATCGAGGCGCCGCGCCCGATCTCCACCATGACGAGAGACGGCCAGCGCAGCCAGCGCGACGCCGATTGCAGCGTCAGCGCCAGGACAAGGCCGAGGGGAATGCCGAGCGCGAGCGAGAGCCCCGTCACCTGCAGCGACAGCGTGAAGCCGGTCAGCAGCTGCGGCAGCGACTGGTTCCAGAAATCGAGAAGCCCAGTCATCGTGCCACCTTCGAGCGCAGGCGCAGATCGATCCTGCGGCTGGCCATCGCGATCGGAATGCTGAGCCCGATATAGAGCAGCCCCGCGAAGGCGAAGCTCTCCAGCCCGCGGAACGTCGCCTGCGAGACATTCGAGGCCTGGAAGGCGATTTCCGGCACGCCAATAGTCGAGGCGATGGCAGTGTCCTTGATCAGTCCGATCGCGTAGCTCACGATCGATGGCAATGTGATGCGCAGCATCTGGGGGACAATCACGTCGCAGAGCCGCGAGACCTGCGGCAGCCCCAGCGTCTGGGCGGCCTCCCACTGGCCCACATGGATTGCCTTGAGCGCGCCGCGGAAGATCTCGGCCAGGTTGGCGGCGGTGATCAGCCCCAGGCCAAGTGCGGCGGCCTCGAAGGCGCCGATCTGCAGCCAGCCGGCGCCGAGGCCGAAATAGATCAGGAACAGCCAGACGATCGGCGGCACCGCGCGGAAGATCAGGATGAGCATGGCGGCAAGCGCCGCGAGAACCGCGCCGCCGCTGACCCGCATGGCGCAGAGCAGTGCGCCCAGCACCATCCCGACAGCCAGGGCCGCCGCCGACAGTGCCAGAGTCCAGATGACGCCACCCAGTATCGGGGCGAGGAAGCCCGCCGTCACCGGTTCATCACCGCGCTGAGGAAGCGTTGCGCGCGCTCCGTCTGCGGGTTGCGCATTACCTCGGCGCTCGGCCCCTGCTCGATGATCCGGCCATCGGCCATGATCAGCACGCGGTCGGACACGCTTTCGGCGAAATGCATCTCGTGCGTGACGACGATCATCGTCATGCCGCCGGCCGCCAGCTCCTGCATCACGTTCAGCACCTCGAGCCCCAGCTCGGGGTCGAGCGCCGAGGTCGGCTCGTCGAAGAGCATCACCTCTGGATCGAGCGCCAGCGCGCGGGCGATGGCAATGCGCTGCTGCTGGCCGCCCGAGCAGCGGGAGGGATGCTGGTCGGCCTTGGCGCCGAGCCCCACCCGGTCGAGCAGCTGGCGCGAAATCTCGTCCGCCTCGCGGCGGCTGCGCTTCAGCACGCGCTCCTGAGCCAGGCTGACATTGCGCAGCACGGTCATGTGCGGAAACAGGTTGAAGGACTGGAAGACCATGCCCAGCGGCCGCCGGAATCCCAGCCGCTGCCGGCGCGTGACCGGCCGGGACGCGTCGATCGTGACGTCCCCGACACGAAGCAGCCCCGCGCTCGGTGCCTCGAGCAGGTTGAGGCAGCGCAGGCAGGTGCTCTTGCCCGAGCCGCTCGGCCCGATCATCGCGATCACCTCGCCGCGCTGCACCGACAGGTCGATGCCGTCCAGCACGCGATGGGCGCCGAAATCCTTGACCAGGCCGCTGACCTCGATCATCGGCCCCGGCCGAGCCCCGGCCTGTTCCACCGGCCCTGCCAACGCAGCGGCCATCATGCGCACACCCCGTAGCCGGCCCGCATCGTCCCGGAAATCCCTGTCATTTCAGTTTCCCTGTTGCTTTTTGGTTCGGTTCAGAGCGACTGGCCCAGCACCCGCCCCTCGTAGATCGCGGCGACGGCCAGGCGTGGCGCAAGCGCGTCTCCGATCAGCGCGACCGGCCGCGCCTCGCCCGCTTCCCTGAGCTCGTCGTGCAGCCAGGTGTCGGCGACATTGGTCGTGGCCAGCACCAGGGAATCCGCCGCCAGAAGTTCCTCGGACCCGTCGAGGAGGTTCACGATCCGCGCCCCGCGAGTTGTCCATTCCGCGACCGCCGCTTCCGTGATCCAGCGCCCGCCCGCAGCGCGCAGCCGCGCCCGCGCCGGCTTGTCGAGCTCGGTCCGGCGCAGGAATGCGCCCGGCAGGGTGAAGCCGGTGACGATCGTCACCCGGTGGCCGCGCGCCGCGATCTCGAGCGCTGTGCCCATGCCGCGCCAGTCGCCGGTATCATCGACCAGGACAACATGTTCGCCCAGCCGGGCGCTGCGGCTCATCACCTCCTCGGCCGACCAGACCCCGGGCAGCCCGATGCCGGGCATCACGTCCTGCGCCGGAAGCGCGCGCTGGAAGCCGCTGCCCGCCGGCTGCGAGCCGGTGGCGACGACCACCTCGTCTGCCTCGAAGGCCGCGATATCTTCGGCGTCGAGCGGGCTGTTCAGCAGCACACGCACCTGCAGCCGCTCCAGCTGGCGCTCGTACCAGCCGATCAGCTCGAGAATCTGCTCGCGGCGAGGCTGCATGCCCGCCAGGCGGAACTGGCCGCCGAGCTGCGGCGCCGCTTCGGCCAGGGTCACATGATGACCGCGTTCCGCCGCGACGCGCGCCGCCTCGAGCCCGGCCGGGCCGCCGCCGACGACCAGGATGCGCCTCGGCACGGCCGCGGGGGAGAAACGGTCGCCGCCCCATTCGAACTCGCGCCCCGCAGACGGATTGACCAGGCACGAGATCCAGTAGTCGCGCGACCGGCGGCCCCAGCACATCTGGTTGCACGAGATGCAGCCGCGCACGTCACTCGCGCGGCCGGAGGCCACTTTGCCCACCCAGTGCGGATCGGCAATCTGGCCGCGCACGATGCTGACCATGTCGGCCTGGCCGGACGAGATCACCTCATGTGCGCTCTCGGGGGTGCGGACATGGCTTTCGGCCTGGACGAGGATGTGCTTGCAGACCTCTTTCAGCGCCTGGGCATGGGGCGCGCCCAGCTTGTCGGCAAAGAGGAAACCCGGAATGACCGAGGAATGGTCGAAATAGCTGCCGGTACCGCAGCTGATGTAGTCGATCAGCCCGCGCTCGTCATGCCAGGCCGCCACCTCCTGCAGGAGCCCGATATCCATCGCGACCGAGACGGTCGGATCGACGCTGGCAGCGAGGCCGATGATGAAATCGTCGCCGGTCCGGCGGCGGATGCGGCTTGTAATCTCGGTAGTCAGGCGCATGCGGTTCTCGAAGGACCCGCCCCAGCGGTCGTCGCGCCGGTTGGTCCAGGGCAGCCAGAACTGCTCCAGCAGAGAATTGTAGGGACCGAACAACTCGACCCCGTCGAAGCCCGAGGCCTGGGCCCGCGCAGCGGCATTGACGAAGCCCTCGATCACCTCCTCGATCTCGGGCTCGGTCATGCGGTGGCTGCCGTCGCCGTCGTGATAGGAGGGCATGCCCGAAGGCGACCAGTTCTCGCGGTAGGACAGGTCGAAATCGCCATGCTGGCCGACATGGTAGAGCTGGTGCAGCATGACCGCCCCCTCCGCCTTGCAGGCTTCGGTGATCCTGCGGAAACCCTCGATCACCGCGTCATCGTCATGGCGGAAGTTGCCGCGCGTGAGCCGCGCCGTGGCATGCACCGGCATCGGTTCGACCATGATCATGGCCGCACCGCCCTTCGCGCGTTCCAAATAGTAGCCGAGATGGCGGTCTCCGGGCAGTCCGTCCTCAGCCATGTTCGCGGTGTGGGACCCGAAATTCACCCGGTTCCTTAGGGTCTTGTGGCGAAGTTTCAAAGGCTCGAACAGCTTCGGATAGGACTGGTCCAGCATGGTGCGCGGGCTTTCCTGGATGTTTCGTTCCGCACAGCATGTCCTCGGGGGATGCTTTTGGCATTGTCGATCTGGATCGTTTTTCATAACGTTTGATGCAGCCAGAGCCACCGGATCCCTGCGATGCTTCAGCCACACCCGCCGCACAGTCCCGGCCTGCCCTACTTGCGGCTCGGCATCCTGCTCTGCCCCAGCTTCACCCTGACCCCCGTGGCCAGCTTCATCGACGCCTTCCGCCTGGCCGCGGACCGCGAGGACCGCAGTCGGCAGATCTACTATTCCTGGGACTTCATCGGCTCGGCCAGGGAGCCGGTCCGGGCGAGCTGCGGGCTGGAAGTGACGCCCAACGCCACGACCGGGGACCTGGACCGGTACGACTGCCTCGTGCTTTGCGGCGGGCTCCTGCGCGACCTGCCGGCGCCCTCGCCGCGCCTCCAGGCGCATCTGCGGAAGGCCGCGGAAGAGGGAAAGCCGATCGTCGCCCTCTGCACGGGCAGCTTCCTGCTGGCGCAGGCCGGCCTGCTGGACGGGCGCCGCTGCGCGGTGCATTTCGACGTGCTCGGCGAATTCGCCCGCCGTTTCCCGAAGGCGCTGCCGCAATCGGGGTCGAACTACATCAACGACCGCAACATCATCACCTGTCCGGGCAGCATCGTGGCAATCGACGTCGCGGCCTACCTGATCTCGCGCTCCGGCGACCCGGCGCGGGCGCGCAAGTCGCTGAACTACCTGCTGTTCAAGCCGAATGACGGCGTGTCGCCCGCCACGCGCCACCGCAGCGAGGCTCTGTCCCGCGCGTCGCGGCTGACGGTCGATGCCGTGCGCTACATGGAGTTCCGGCTCGACAGCCCCTGCACGATCGACGAGGTCGCCGCGGCGCTGAACACCACGCGCACCCGTCTCGGGCGGTCGTTCCAGCGCGACTTGCAGATGTCGCCCGCCGCCTTCTGGCGCGATATCCGGCTCGAGGCAGCCTGCACGCTCCTCGGGGCAGCGCGGCGCTCGATCTCGGAAGTGGCCTTCGACCTCGGCTTCTGCGACAGCGCCCATTTCTGCCGCGCCTTCAAGGCGCGCTGGGGCATGACGCCCGACGAATTCCGGCGCGGGCAGCGCCCAGCCGGAACCGCGGAGCAAGGCGGCTAAGCCGTCGTTTCCCGCAGGCAGCACTCATGCTGCACCGATGCGGATGGCCGGCCCCTGCGCTGGACCGGAGGCATAGCGGTTTCCTCTCACGCGAGAAGGATCCGCGATAAGCCACGCCTCCCGCGATAAGCCACGCCTCGCGCAACTTCCTATAGTCGGCCACACGACATGCCGGCCGGGCCGGAGCTGCAAGAGAGACAGGATCATGGACACGGAACGGCTGAGACAGGTCATCGGATGGCTTGCCACGGCCGGGCTGGAGGAGTTTGCGCTGACCGAAGGCGACAGCGACCTGATCCTCCGCAGGAGACAGGCGCCGGCCGCGACCCCGGCCGCAGCGCCGCAGCCTGCCCTTGCAGCGGCTCCGGCGGCCCTGTCCCCGGCCGGGGTCGAGATCCACGCGCCACTCTACGGCATCTGCTATCTCGCGTCCGCCCCCGGGGCTTCCACCTTCGTGACGGCAGGCCAGGCGGTGAAGGCCGGCGATCCGCTCTGCCTCATCGAGGCGATGAAGGTAATGAACACCGTCGCCGCGCCGCGCGACGGCACCGTCACGCAGGTCCTCGTCGCCGATGGCGAGGAGATCGAGGAAGGGGCCGTCCTGATGGTGCTGGAATGATCGCGCCCCGGACCCTCATGGTCGCCAACCGAGGCGAGATCGCGCTGCGCATCCTGCGCGCGGCCCGCAAGCTCGGGCTTCGCACCGCCTGCATCCATTCCGAGGCCGATGCCGGGGCGCCCTGGCTCGATCTCGCCGATCGCGCGCTCTGCATCGGGCCCGCGGCGGCGAAGGACAGCTACCTGAACATCCCGTTGATCCTGCGGGCCGCGGATCTGCTGGAGGCTGATCTCGTGCATCCTGGCTACGGCTTCCTGTCGGAAAGCCCGGACTTCGCGCACGCGGTCGCGGCGGCGGGACTGACCTTCGTCGGGCCGTCTGCGGAGGTGATGCGGCGGATGGGCGACAAGGTCGAGGCCAAGCGCGCGATGATGGCCGCCGGAGTGCCCTGCGTGCCCGGCCCGGACCAGCCGCTGGCGGGCGACATGTCCGAAGCCATGGCCGCCGGGGCGGCCACTGGATATCCACTGATCGTCAAGGCCGCGGGCGGCGGCGGCGGGCGCGGCATGCGCATCGTGCGTCGGCCTGAAGAGCTGGCGGAGGCGGTAATGCTCTGCCGCCAGGAGGCACAGCAATTTTTCGGCAATCCGTCCGTCTATATCGAGAAATTCCTCGAGCGGCCGCGCCATGTCGAAGTGCAGGTCATGGCCGACCGGCAGGGCAATGCCCTGTGGCTCGGAGCGCGCGACTGCTCGCTCCAGCGCCGCCACCAGAAGGTCATCGAAGAGTCCCCTGCCCCCGGCATCTCTGAGCAGGCGATATCAGCTCTGGGCGAACGCTGCGCCGCCGCCTGCCGCATGCTGGACTACGAGGGCGCGGGCACTTTCGAGTTCCTCTACGAGGACGGAGCCTTCAACTTCATCGAGATGAACACCCGCATCCAGGTGGAGCATCCCGTCACCGAAGAGGCGACCGGACTGGACCTCGTAGCCATGCAGCTCGGCGTGGCCATGGGCGAGGCACTTGTGCTGGCACAGGAGGATGTCCGCTTCGCAGGACATGCCTTGGAGTGCCGCATCACCGCCGAGGACGCTGCGACGCTGCAGCCGCGTCCGGGCGAGGTCACGCGGCTGCATCTTCCCGGCGGGCCAGGGGTGCGGATCGACACGCATTTGCGCGAGGGCTACCGCGTGCCTGCCGTCTATGACTCGCTGATCGCCAAGCTCGTGACCCGCGGGGCGACCCGCGCCGAAGCGCTGGCACGGATGCGCGCTGCGCTGGCCGAGATCTGCATCGACGGCTGCGGCTCCACCGTGCCGCTCCTGGCCCGGCTCGTGGATGATCCGGCTGACCCGCCCGATGATGGAAGCCTTTTCAGGCATGCGCGAAGTGCACAAGCGCATCGACCTGCTGCGGGCAATGGGCACCTCGACGCTTGCACCGCACGACGACCAGACCCACCGCGAATTCCTCAACCGGCTGGAACAGTACCGCCGAAGCGGGCCGGAACTGAACGATTTCAAAGTGGGCCTGGCCCTGGAAATCGACCTGTTCGCCCACGGGTTCCGCGACCAGCTGCCCGACGGTTTCCTGCAGGACTGGCAAGCCTGCCCGCGATGACGGCAGCTCAGGCCTCGCGCACCCGCCCCACGGAGCGGCGCAGGATCAGCTGGTAATCGACATATTCGCTGGCTCGCGACACCGGTTTTCCCGCGATCTGCCGCAGCAGCGCCTGCATCGCCCGCGTGCCGATCTCATGCGCGGGCTGCGCAATCGTGGTCAACGGCGGGTGGGTCAGTTCGGCATAGCGGGTGTTGTCATAGCCGGTCACCGACATGTCGTCGGGCACGCGGATGCCCCGCGCGTTGAGTTCGGCCAGCACCCCAAGCGCCATTTCGTCCGTTGCGCACAGGATCGCCGTCGGCAGGCTGTCCTCGGACAGGAAGGCCGCGGTCAGCTGGCGGGCGATCCGGGGCCGGAAATGCCCGTCGGCAATCAGCCGTTCATCCACCGGCACCCCTGCTGCCGCCATCGCATCGCGGAACCCCTGTTCGCGCTGCGTCAGTTCGAACAGCGGCGCCGAGCCGGTGATATAGGCGATCCGCCGGTGCCCCATGCTCAGGACACGCCGTCGAGACCGGCTCGGAGACACGCAAGGGGATCGGCGCATGGATCAGCTATTACAACGAGAGACGCCCGTACTCATCGCATGGGCTGCTGACGCCGGACGAGGCCTATGGTAGCCGGACCCCGAACCTGAAGATCGCCGCCTGACCTGAAACCCAAGCTATAGCTTAGCCCGGCGGCAAACTGGTCGAAAAACCGGGACCACCTCTCCTGGGCATGCTTCAGTCGCAGTACATCCCGTATCCGGCGCATCGACAGTCGTTCCGTTGGCATTTGGCTCCCTCGCTCAAGACGAGGCGCACCGTAGCTTCAGACTGTCGGCCTGGCCTGCCCACGATCACGTGGAATCCGTGCCCATCATCGCGTGGAACCGGCGCCCACGATCGCCTGGAACACGCACGCAGGATCCTATAGAAAAAGCCGACGCCTCCAATCGCAGTTCAGGGGGTTGGATGCACCGCTTACACTGTACAGGCAGGTCAAAGCTGATGAAATTTGATCGGACTTCGCCCTTGCGCCCGAACTCCATGTCAGACCGTCTCGCTGATCCGGATCTCGACCGGCACACCATGCCGCTGATGCTCTGGCGGCGATCCGAACACGACCGCGCTCTCCATCATGGCCACGACCGCCTCCACGACTTCGCCGGTCGGATGGCTCAGCACGGCATCGACCCGGCCCTCTGACAGGGCAGCATCAATGGTTGCACCGAGCTCCGTGCCGATCACTACCACTTCTCGGTATTGGTGCTACTCATGATCGAGTGAACCTGCATGATGTGCTGCTCCATTGTGGGAAGCTCTGGCGGTGATTTCCAGAACTTCTTCAGCAGCGCTGGATTCGAGACGATCCCTGCAAGTTTTGAGATGAAATCTTCTTGATTTCCGCTCTGGAAAACGAACTCTGGGTTCCTTCCCCAGAACATACCCAACCCGACATTCGTGGACAGAAGTGATGGGGTGCCAAGGCAAAGGAGCTCGTAGGCGACTTGATTGTAGGTTTCTCGCCAGATCGACGGTACGATATTAAGGTCGATGTCCCGGGCGACTTTTGCCAAGTCCTCTCGCCGATAACCCTGGACGACGCTAACTTGTGCGAACCGCTCAGTCAGGGGCGCGAGCTTGAGCATGTCGTGGTCGTCCAGACGAGCGTAGATCACTAGTTCAGCCTTCTCCTTCAGCACCGGCAAGTCCGCAGACATCAGAGCTTCCGTGATGAAGGGGAGACCTTTCGAAGGAATGCCGTAGCCGATGAATGATAGCCTCATTCGATCGCGGTCTGGTTTCGTGTCCGCGCGTGCCCGCATTTGGCTTGGCGAAGCGTGCAGATCCATACCCTGTGGAGTAATTCTAATATTTTGGCGATTAATTCCAAACGAAGCAATCGTTTCAGCTACCAACTTCGAAACACACATGTGGCTATCAAAGCGATTTAGTCGCATGGTATTCTGCTCCCGCCAAATACGGTATTCGTCTCCATGCATAGCTGTCCTTGCTAGGGAAGTCCCTCGAGGGCCTTTCCCCTCCGCCTCGACATCAACCGCCTGAAACTTACGGACCCGAACCCTGGCTTCTGCATCTCTAACGAGCGTTCCTCTGAGTGACAGACGAACCTCGCCTACGAACAAACGGCAAGCTTGCCAAATCTGATAGAGCCCCATTCCTGCCCCGAAGAAAAAATTTCCCAGGGGTCGTCCCGAGAGCCGCGCGAATTCCAGCGACGAGCCTAAGCGCTGCGGCACGATCAGCTGATCGCGGGTATGGAAGCCCGCGATGCAGCCCTGGCATTTCCGCCCGCCCTCGTAATCGGTGCAGTCGAAACGGTTCTGGTAGAGCAGCTCGATCTGCGGGCAGAGCGGCATGTAGTTGTGCCACATGTAGTGGAACCGCGTCTGCGGGAACTTCTCCTTGAGC
>NZ_VATA01000068.1 GCF_005870025.1 Poseidonocella sp. HB161398 | reverse complement strand
CTCTCCGCCGTCCAACCCGCCTCAGCGACCCGTCCAGCGCCCCGGAGCGTCGCCGCCCCGTCGGTGAAGGGCCTTCTAGAGAAACCTCCCGACCCCCGCAACTCGATTCTCGCTCGAAAGGCAAAAAAATCTAAATGACCAAGCGGAACCCCCTGCCCCGCCCCGAAATATCGCCAGAACCAGCCCCGGCCCCCAGATACGGAAAAGCCCCGCAGCAACCGCCGCAGGGCCCTAGAATGCGGGTGGCGGGGAGGCCTACTCCGCGGCAGCGGAGAGGTCGTCCTGCCCGGTCATCCAGGCCTCGAGCGCCGTGGCCTGGGCCTTGCTGAGCCGCAGGCCGAGCTTGCCGCGCCGCCAGAGCACGTCGGCAGCATGGCGGGCATATTCGCGCTCCATCAGCCAGGCGACCTCGCGCCCTGTCAGGGTCGCGCCGAAATCGCGCCCCAGATCGGCAGCACTGGCGGCCGTGCCCAGCATCTCCGCCGCCTCGGCGCCGTAGGCGCGGACCAAGCGCAGCGCCCAGGCCTCGTCGAGGAACGGATAGCGCGCGCGCAGATCCGCGAGAAGCGCCGGCACGCCGTCGACCGGGAAGTCGCCGCCCGGAAGGGCCGCGCCCGCCGTCCAGGCCGGACCGGAGACCGGCAGGACGCTGGCGATCTTCTCCAGCGCATGCTCCGCCAGCCGCCGGTAGGTGGTGATCTTGCCGCCGAAGACATTGAGGAGCGGGGCGCCGGAGGTCTCGAGCTTCAGCGTGTAGTCGCGGGTCGCCGCCGTGGCCGAGCTGGCGCCGTCGTCATAGAGCGGCCGCACGCCGGAATAGGTCCAGACGACATCCTCGCGCTTCACCGGCGTTTCGAAATACTGCGAGGCGAAGTTGCAGAGATATTCGGCCTCCTCCTCGGTGCAGACCGGGCGGGAATCGGGATCGCCATGCTCCTGGTCCGTCGTGCCGATCAGGGTGAAATCGCCCTCGTAGGGGATCGCGAAGATGATCCGGCCGTCCTCGCCCTGGAAGAAATAGGCGCGGTCATGGCCATGCAGCTTCGGCACGACGATATGGCTGCCGCGCACGAGGCGCACGCGGTCCTGCGACTCGACCTTCAGCACGCCCCTCAAGGTCTCGCCCACCCAGGGCCCGGCGGCATTGACCAGCATCCTCGCGCTGACCTGGCGCGTCTCGCCGGTCTCGGTGTCCTCCAGCGTCGCCACCCAATGATCCGCATGGCGCTCGGCCGCGGTCAGCTTGGTGCGGGTCCAGATCTTCGCGCCCCTGGCGGCCGCGTCGCGGGCGTTCAGCGCCACCAGCCGGGAATCCTGCACCCAGCAGTCGGAATACTCGTAGGCCTTCGCGAATTTCGCCTTGAGCGGCTTGCCCGCCTCGTCGGTCGCCAGATCCACGTTGCGCGTGCCCGGCAGGATCTTCCGCCCGCCGAGATGGTCGTAGAGGAAGAGGCCGAAGCGGATCAGCCAGGCCGGGCGGCGGCCCTTCATCCAGGGCATGACCGTGGAGAGCAGCTTCGAGGTCGGCGTCTGGCTCTCGAAGCGCATGTCCTTGTGATAGGGCAGCACGAAGCGCATCGGCCAGGAGATATGGGGCATGGCGCGCAGCAGGACCTCGCGCTCGATCAGCGCCTCGCGGACCAGGCGGAACTCGAAGAATTCCAGATAGCGCAGCCCGCCATGGAAGAGCTTGGTCGAGGCCGAGGAGGTTGCCGAGGCGAGGTCGTCCATCTCCGCCAGCGCGACAGTCATGCCCCGCCCTGCCGCATCGCGGGCGATGCCGCAGCCATTGATGCCGCCGCCTATGATGAGAAGGTCGTAGTCCGGGGTCATGCGCGCGTCTCCATTGGCCCGTTGCCGTTAGGGCCGAAATGGGCCTTTCGCCCTGCTCCTGTCAATGGAGTATTTTCGTTTGTTTTCGTTTTGCGCGCTTTTCTGCGCGTTTTTTCGTTCGGCTTGCGAAACCGCACCTGCCCGCGCTAGGGTCGCACACTGCCGAAACCCGGGGAAATCCATGTCTCAGAGCTTCCGCCATCCGCAGATCCTCGAGATCGCCCGCCGCGAGGGCAAGGTCGCCGTCGAGGAGCTGGTGGCGCATTTCGGCGTGACGGCGCAGACCATCCGGCGCGACCTGAACGACCTGGCGGAGGCCGGCCAGCTGGAGCGGGTCCATGGCGGCGCGATCCTGCCCTCGGGCACCGAGAATATCGTCTATGCCGAGCGAAGCCGGCTGAACCGCGCGGCGAAGGAGGCGATCGGCCGGGCCTGCGCGGCGGCGGTGCCGCAGGATTCGTCGCTCTTCCTCAATATCGGCACCACGACCGAGGCGGTGGCGCGCCACCTGCTGTCGCATCGCGGGCTGATGGTGATGACCAACAACCTCAATGTGGCGAATATCCTGATCGGCAATCCGGAGGCGGATATCGTCGTGGCCGGCGGCAGCTTCCGGCGCAGCGACAGCGGGCTGGTCGGACCGCTGACCCAGGCCTCGGTCGAGAGCTACAAGTTCGACCTGGCGGTGATCGGCTGCTCGGCGATCGATGCCGATGGCGACCTGCTGGATTTCGACGCGCAGGAGGTGGGCGTGACCCAGACCATCCTGCGCCGCGCGCGCCGGGTCTTCCTGGTGGCCGACCATTCGAAGTTCGAGCGCACCGCGCCGGTCCGGATCGGGTCGCTGTCGCAAGTCGACCGGCTCTTTACCGACCGACCCCTGCCCCCGGTGCTGCGGGATCTGGATCTGGAGGTCGTGCTGGCCGGCTGAGGCTCAGGCGCGTTCCAGCGCGGGCTTGCCCGGCGCCGGGCGGTAGACCATCGCGTCATCGGCCTGCGACCAGCGCTCCGCCTGCGCGGCCAGCTCGGCATGGCGCGGAGATTTCGAGCAGACCGGATCAGTGGCCGCCGCATCCCCGGCCAGGGCCATCGCCTGGCAGCGGCAGCCGCCGAAATCCCGGCTCTTGCGCTCGCAGCTCGTGCAGGGCTCCTGCATCCACTCGGTGCCGCGATAGGCGTTGAAGGCCGGGCCGTCCGTCCAGATCTCCGCCAACCCATGGGTCTGCACCGACTGGAACTCCAGATGCGGGATGGTCTCGGCGGCATGGCAGGGCAGCACCCGGCCCGCGGGCGTCACGTTCAGCCCGGTCGAGCCCCAGCCGCCCATGCAGGCCTTGGGATAGGCGGAATGGTAGTCCGCCGGCACGTAGTCGATGACCAGCACGCCCTTCAGCCGCGCCCGGGCCGCGCCGACCACGGCCGTCGCCTCCGCCGCCTGCGCCCGCGTCGGCACCAGCGCCCCGCGGTTCCTCTCGGCCCAGCCGTGGACCTGCACGGTGGCGACTTCGATCCGCCGCGCGCCCATCTCCACCGCCATCTCCAGCGCGCGGGGCAGCTGGTGCATGTTGCGGCGGTGCATGACGAAGTTCAGCGTCAGCGGGAAGCCGGTGGCGCGGATGATCTCCGCCGCCGCCATCTTGCGCGCGAAACCGCCCTGGTAGCCGCCGATCTCGTCCGCCATCGCGGCATCCGTGCCCTGCAACGACAGCTGCACATGGTCGAGCCCGGCCGCCTCCAGCTCGGCCGCCCGTGCGTCGGTCAGGCCGATCCCGGAGGTGATGAGATTGGCGTAGAGCCCCGCTTCGCGCGCCGCCTTCACCAGTTCGGCCAGATCGCGCCGCGCCAGCGGCTCGCCGCCCGAAAGGTGGAGCTGCAGCACGCCGAGCGCGGCCGCCTCGCGGAACACCCTGGCCCAGGTCGCGGTGTCCAGCTCGGCCTCCCTGCGGGTGAGATCCAGAGGGTTCGAGCAGTAGGGGCAGGCCAGCGGACAGCGATGGGTCAGCTCGGCCAGCATGGCGATGGGCGGCTGGGTCATGGCGCGGCCTCCAGGATGCGGCGGTCGCAGAGGGCGCCGAGATAGTCGATGCAGTCGGACAGGATCGCCGCCGCCGGGGCCTCGTAGCGGGCCGCCAGGTCCTCCGAGATCTCGCCCAGGCTGCGGCGCCCGTCGATTTCCGTCAGGATGGCGAGCCCGATGCTGTCGAGCGACAGCGCGCGTTCCGGCGCGAGCAGGACCCAGCCGCCGCGGACCTTGTCCTCATGCAGCCGCACCCCGCGGGGCAGGACCGGGACAGAGGCGGCCGAGAGACTCATGCCGCCGCCCGCGCCAGGCCGGTTCCGGGCTGCCAGGCGCCCGGCGGGATGCGCGCGGGCGCGACATAGGCCCCCCAGAGCGCGTCGAGCTGCGACCACAGAACGTCGGTCTTGAAGACCAGCGCCGCCGCCGCCTGGTCCTGCTTCTCCGCCGTATCGGCGTGATCGAGCACCCATTGCAGCCCGAAGGCCACGTCCTTCGGCGCCTCGCTCAGGCGGTTGCGGAAGTAGGACAGGCTGGCATCATCCGCGAAAGCGTAGTTCTGCAGCAGCCCCTCGATCCGCGCCGCATGGATCGCGGGGGCGAAAAGCTCGGTCAGCGAGGCCGCCACCGCCTCCAGCAGGGTCTTGTCGCGGACGAAGCGGACATAGGCGTCGACCGCGAATTTCGTGGCCGGCAGCACGCCCTCGCAGGAGGCGACATAGTCCGGGTCGAGTCCCACCGCCGCGGCCAGTCGCAGCCAGCGGCGGATGCCGCCCTCGTTGCCTTCGCGCCCGTCATGGTCCTCGATCCGGCTGCGCCAGGCGCGGCGCAGCGCCGGATCCTCCACCCGGCTCATGAAGGCGGCATCCTTCATCGGGATGCGGCTCTGGTAGTAGTAGCGGTTGATCACCCAGGCGCGGACCTCGTCCGGCGTGCACTGGCCGCCATGCAGGCGGTGATGAAACGGATGGAGGTCGTGATAGCGCTCGGCGCCGATCTGGCGCAGCCGCGCCTCGAACTCTGCCTTGGTGTCGGTCATGCGGTCAGCTCCATGCCATCCTGGGCGATGATCCAGCCCGCACCCTCGGCTTCGGCGCGCTCCGCCGAGTCCGGGCGCAGGACCGGATTGGTGTTGTTCATGTGGACGAAGACCCGGGTGCCGATGCCGAGACCGCCGAGCTGGGCGATCGAGCCGTCGGGGCCGCTCATCGAGATATGTCCCATCCGCTGGCCGGTCTTCTGACCCAGCCCCGCGCGGATCATCTCGTCATCCTGCCAGAGCGTGCCGTCGAAGAAGACCATCTCCGCCCCCTCGATCCGCTCCGCCAGCTTCGGCGTCACCCGGGCGCAGCCGGGAATGTAGAGGATGCGCGTTCCCCCTGCGGAAAGCTCCACGCCGACGGTCTGCTCGCCTTCCAGATCGGTCCGCACCTCCGCCCCCTCCAGATAGAGCGGCACCTTCCCCGGCACGGGAAATAGCCTGGCGGTCAGGCCGGGCAGCAGCTCGAACGGCATCTCAAGCGACACCGTGCGGCGCGGCACCAGCGCGGCATCGACCGCGGCCATCATCGGATTGCCGGACAGCGCCGCCTGGATCTCCGCCGTCGCGAAGAGATCGAAGGGCTGCTTCTCGCGCAGGGTGAGGAGTCCGGCCACATGGTCGATATCGCCATTGGTGACCAGAACCGAGCGCAGCGGGGAGGTCCGCAGGTCCGTCGGCGCCAGCTGCGGCGCTCGGGCGAATTGCTGGCGCAGGTCGGGCGAGGCATTGAGCAGCGCCCAGGAACTCCCGTCCAGGCTCACGGCCACCGAGCTCTGGGTCAGGGACGGGATGGTGCCCGCCCGGGCCAGCGTGCAGTTGGGGCAGCCGCAGTTCCATTGGGGGAGGCCGCCACCGGCCGCCGCCCCCAGGATGATGGCGCGGATCGGCATCCGCGTCTTCCGCCCGGCTTACAGCCAGACGTCGCGGTCGTCGTCCTCAGCCGGGCTGTACATGTTGATTTCCATGCCGCAGGCGATTTCCTTCAGGGTCGGCTTGGTCCATGCCATGGTCGTATCTCCTCCTCGGGTTTGCCCGCTGACCATACGACAGCCGCGCGGAGTCGCGGGCCCGCGAGTTCTAAGAGGATTCTAAGAAACGCCGCGCAGCTCGAAGCCGCGGCTGCGGATGGTGACGATCTGCAGCCCGAATTCCGGCCGCTGCGCCAGCTTCTTGCGGAGATAGCCGATATAGACGTCGACCACGTTCTCGGCGCCGGGCGTGTCGCCGGTCCAGAGCCGGTCGAAGATCTCGCCGCGCGCCAGCGGGCCGCCGCGATGCTCCCACAGAAGGCGGAGCACCGCGAATTCGCGCTCGGTCAGGTCGAGCTCCGAGGTGCCGCAGCAGAGGCGGCGGCGGCCGGGATCGAGCTCGGGCCCGCCGGGCCGGGTCTCGGCCGCGCGGCTGATCTGGACATGGAGCCGTGCCGCCAGCTCGTCGAGATCGAGCGGCTTGACCACGTAGTCATCCGCCCCGGCCCGCAGCCCGGCGGCGCGGTCGGCGATCTCCGCCAGCGCGCTGAGCATCAGGACCGGCAGGTCCACCCCTGCCGCACGCAGCCCGACCACCAGATCGAGCCCGCTTTCGGCGCCGATCATCACGTCGATCACCGCGGCATCGAAGGCGTCCTCGCGCAGGCGCGCCGCCGCGGCGTCGGCGCGGGCCTCGGTGGTGACCTCGAATCCCTTCAGGCGCAGGCCGCGGGCCAGCACGGAGGCGATGTCGGGATCGTCATCGACGACCAGCACCCTGGGAGCGTCTGCGGTTCCGGCCAGCGCGGTTCCTCCCCTGCCCGCCGCAGCTCAGGCGGCCGTTCCGGCCCGCATGCCGAGCGCCCAGGCCTCCAGCGCCGCCGTCTCGGCCGGGACCGGCTCGGCGAATTCGCCGGCGAATTCCAGGAAGGCGGGCATGTTCTTCTCGGCGACGCCGACAATGACCGGCACCTCCGCCGCCAGCGCATCGCCGATCAGCGCGCGGAAGCCGCGGCCCTCGGCCTCGTGCTTGCCGAACTTGTTGACCATCAGCAGATCCGCCCCGGCCGCCATCGAGGCGCCGACCAGCCCGACCGCCTGCTCGAGCGCCCCGGCATCGAGCCGGCAGCCCGAAGAGCCCGCGCCCAGGGATTGCGATATCCGTACCAGCGGCCCGTCCGGCAGCACCCGCACATCCATGTCGCAGCCGCTGTCATCGGCCCTGTCGGTATTGTGCTGCACCACCCCAGCCAGGCGCAGCCCCTGCGCCCCGAGCCGCTCCGCCAACGCGCAGAGCAGACGGTCGCCGTCGCCCCTGCCTTCCGCCGTGACATATCCGATCCGCATCGTCGCTACTCCGTCCTGACAGGGGCCGAGGATAGACCCGTCCTGCCGCCGCCGCCAGTCTTGCCGTCCGCGACATTCGTCTGCATGCCGCGCAATCGGGGGACCTGCTTCACCAGTGCGACGGCGCTTCACCTGCGCCATGCGCTCAGCTCAGAGCAGATCTTCCATACAAGTTGTTGCGCCCGCCGTCCTGCGAGGGTAGTTTGTACTCATCGGTACATTGAGTACCAAAGAGTTTCCGACGGCTCCTCCTCCTCCCTGAGCCTAGGAAATCAGCGGCGGTCCCCTCCTCCTCCCTGGGACCGCCGCTTCTTTTTTTCTACGGACCCTCATCGCGCTCCGCGCGAAATCCCCCGCTCGACCAGGTCGATATTCGACAGATCGACCAGGCCCGGTCCGGTCAGGATCTGTCCCTCCGGCAATGTCAGTCCGAAATTCACGTGCGCATTCAGCAGAGTGACCCCCAGGACCCCCTGCAGATAGCCCTGCTGGTCGACTGCGAAGAGCTGTGATCCCGCGCGGATGCCCGCCAGGGCGGGTCCGTCGAGATTTGTCCCGCCGAACTTGACCCGCCCGGCCTTGCCCGCGCGGATGATCGCCTCGTCCACCGCGCCCGCGTCGAAATTGCCGATCGCGAAAACCCCGGTGACCTGGGGATTCGCCAGCAGATGCGCCTTGACCGCGTCCGAGACCAGGCTACGGTCGCCGAAGCTGCCCTCCTCCAGCACCAGCATCTCGCCCTGGCCGCCGTGCGCCGCCAGCCCGGCCGCCATGCCGTCGCACATCTCGCGGATATTCGCGAGCCCCGGCAGGGTGTTGATGCAGACCGCCCGGGTGAATCCGTGATCGGCGAAGTAGCGGCCCGCCGCCTCGCCATTGCCGGCATTGTCGCTGCCGATATAGGCCAGCGCGCCTAGCCGATCCGCCGCCTCCCGCCCGCCGGCATTGTAGATGACAAACGGAATGCCCGCGGCGGCGGCTTCCCGGAAAGCCGGGTCCATCACCTCGGGCTGCCAGTCCGGGGCGACCAGCCCGTCCGCGCCGCGGGCCACCGCCTCGCGGATCAGGGCGGCGGCATCGGCACCGAGATTGTCGTAGCTGTCGAGCCCCAGCCAGGTGACGGAGCCCGCCTGCGCCTCGACCATGGCGGCGGCATCTTCCGCGCCGCGGCGGACGATGGTCCAGAACGGATCATCTGGCTTGCCGCCGATCACGAAAAGATCGGCCGCCGGAAGCGGCGCCGCCCAGGACAGGGCGGCAGCGAGGGCGAGCACAGCGCGGAACGGGCCTGTCATTGCGGCAACCTCCTGGCCCAGAGGCTAGCCCGCGGAAGGTTTCCGGAAGCTGAAGCCCGCCCGGGCACATGGCGCAGCCCGGCATCGGAGGGACCGCGTCAGCCCTGCGCCAGCTTCGCCGGTTCCGGCCCGCCCCAGGCCCAGTCCAGCAGCTCGACCGTATGCACCACCGGCACGCCGCTCCGCGCGCCGATCTGGGTCATGCAGCCGATATTGCCCGCCGCGATCGCCTCCGGCTGCAGCGCCATGAGCGTCCCGGCCTTGCGGCGCCCGAGCTCGGCGGCGATCTCCGGCTGCATCAGGTTGTAGGTCCCGGCGGAGCCGCAGCACAGATGCGCATCGGCCGGGCTCGACACCTCGTATCCCGCCGCCTGCAGCAGCGTCTTCGGCGCCGCGGTCACCTTCTGGCCATGCTGCAGCGAGCAGGCGGCGTGATAGGCGATGCGCATGCCGTGCCGCTCCGGCGCGGGCAGATCGAGCGTGGCGAGGAATTCGGTGATGTCCTTCGCCTTGGCGCTGACCTCGGCCGCGGCCTCCGCCAGGGGATCGTTGCGGAAGATATGGCCGTAATCCTTGACCGTCGTGCCGCAGCCCGAGGTGTTGATGACGATCGCGTCTAGCCCCTCCATCTGCGCCATCCAGGTGCAGATATTGCGGGCGGCGAACTGCTTCGCCTCCTCCTCGCGGCCCATGTGGTGGACCAGCGCGCCGCAGCAGCCCTCGCCCTCGGGGATCACCACCTCGATGCCCAGCCGGGTCAGCAGCCGGATCGTCGCCGCGTTGATATCGGCATCGAGCGCCTTCTGCGCGCAGCCGGTCATCAGCACGACGCGGCCGCGGCGCGGGCCTGCCGCGGGGTGCACCTGCGGCTGGTCCATCGCGGAGGGAGCCGCGATCGGCGCCCTGGCCATGTCGAGCATCGCGCGCGCCCGCGCATCGGGCACCAGCCGGCGGAACGGCCGGGCCAGCTTGGCGCCGACCATCGCCCAGCGGAACCGCCCCGGATAGGGCAGGATCCGCGCCAGCGCGCCGCGCAGCAGCCGTTCGGGCCAGGGGCGCGTCCAGGTCTTCTCGATATGGGCGCGGGCATGGTCGACGAGATGCATGTAGTGCACGCCCGAGGGACAGGTCGTCATGCAGGCCAGGCAGCCGAGGCAGCGGTCGATATGCGAGACCGTCTCGGCATCGGCGGGCCGGCCCGATTCCAGCATGTCCTTGATCAGGTAGATGCGGCCGCGCGGGGAATCCAGCTCGTCGCCCAGCACCTGGTAGCTGGGACAGGTCGCCGTGCAGAAGCCGCAATGCACGCAGGCGCGCAGGATCTCGTTGGCGCGGGCAATGCCCGGCTCGCGGAGCTGGTCTTCGGTGAAATTGGTCTGCATCGCCTAGCCTTCCGGAGCAAAGAGCCCGCGCGGGTCGAATTTCTGCCTCAGCCCTGCGGCCAGCGCGGCCACCGGAGCGGGATCGGGATGGCGCGCGGGCGTGCTGCCCTGCCCGCGCAGACGCGTGGCATGGCCGCCCAGATCCGCCATTTCGGCGCGCAGGTCGGTGCCCGGCGCCGTCGCGGCCCAGAGGAGCGCGCCGCCCCAGTCGAGCTGCACCGCCGCCCCCGCCTCGCGGAGCCGCTCGGCCAGAACCGCGCCATGGCTCGCCCGCAGGCTGACGCGCCAGATGTCGCGCTCCATCGGCGCAAGCGCCGCGCCGTCGCGCAGGGCGGGCCAGGGATCCTCGTCGGCCGGGGCGAGGCCCGGGATGATCCGCGCCAGTTCGCCCGCGCGATAGGCCACCGAGTCGGCGAAGCCCTCGATCCTCAGGAGCACCCGCGCCCCGTCCCAGGCCGCCCCTGTCACCTCGTAGGGCGAGCCGAGCGCGCGGGACATCTCAGCCACCGCGCGGCCGGGCGTGTCGCAGGCAAGAGCCAGCGTCGCCACCCGCTCCGGGACCGGCAGCACCTTGAAGCTGAGCTCGGTCAGCACGCCCAGCGACCCCCGCGCGCCGGCCTGCAGCCGGGCGAGATCGTAGCCGGTGACATTCTTCATCACCCGCCCGCCATTGCGGACCCGCGTGCCCTCGCCATCGACGAAGACCGCGCCGAGGAGGAAATCGCGCGCCGCGCCCGCCTGCACCCGGCGGGGACCGGAGGCGTTGACGGCAAGCGCGCCGCCGATCGTCGGGTCGCCGGAGGTGCCCAGCACCGGACGGTGGTCCATCGGCTCGAAGGCCAGGCGCTGGTTCTTCGCCGCCAGCACGTCCTCGACCTCCGCCAGCGGCGTCCCGGCCTTCACGACCAGCGTCAGCGCGCCGGGCTCGTAGAGGACGACGCCGACGAGCCCGGCAGTGGACAGAACCGGACGGTCGGCGGCGGGGCTGCGCGTGCCGCCGCCGCGGATGGCAAAGGGGCCGTTCGCGGCGCGGATCGCCTCGGCCAGTTCGGCCTCGCATGCAGGCGCGATCACGGTCATGGCCGCCGCCCCTCGGTCACCGCCAGCGGAAAGACCTTGGCCGCGTTCAGAAGCCATTTCGGGTCGAACACGTCCTTCACCTTCAGCTGCGCCTCCAGGTCGTCCTCCGAGAACTGCACCGTCATCAGGTCGCGCTTCTCGACGCCGACCCCATGCTCGCCGGTGAGGCAGCCGCCGACCTCGACGCAGAGCTTCAGGATGTCGGCGCCCATCTGCTCGCAGAGCTCCAGGTCGCCGGGCTTGTTGGCGTCGAAGAGGATAAGCGGATGCATGTTGCCGTCGCCCGCATGGAAGACATTGGCGACGCCCAGCCCGTATTGCGCCGAGAGCTCGCCGATGCGTTCGAGCACCAGCGGCAGCTCGGTCACCGGGATGGTGCCGTCGAGGCACATGTAGTCGTTGATCTGCCCCATCGCGCCGAAGGCGGATTTCCGGCCCAGCCAGATCGCGGCGCTTTCCTCGGCCGTGGTGCTTTCGCGGATCACCTCCGGCCCGTGGCGCTCGGCGATCCCGCGGATCAGGCGGAGCTGGTGGTCGATCTCCGCCGGCGAGCCCTCGACCTCGATGATCAGCAGCGCCTCGACATCGGGATAGCCCGCATGGGCGAAGGCCTCGCAGGCGCGGATGCAGGGGCGGTCCATGAACTCGATCGCAACCGGCAGCACGCCCGCCTCGATGATGTCCGACACGCAGGCGCCCGCGACCCGCGACGAGCCGAAGCCCATCAGCACCGGCCGCGCGCCCTCGGGCTTGGGCAGGATGCGCAGGGTGGCCTCGGTGACGATGCCGAGCTGGCCCTCGGAGCCGCAGATGACCGAGAGCAGATCCAGATCGCCCGCATCCATGTGCGCGCCGCCGATCTCCACCACCGTGCCGTCCATCAGCACCATGGTCACGCCGAGCAGGTTGTTGGTCGTCACGCCGTATTTCAGGCAATGCGCGCCGCCAGAATTCATGCCGATATTGCCCGAGATCGCGCAGGCCAGCTGCGAGGACGGGTCGGGCGCGTAGAAGAAGCCGTCGGCCTCGACCGCGCCGGTCACGCTCAGGTTGGTGCGGCCGGTCTCTACGCGGATGATGCGGTCGGCATAGTCCGTCTCCAGCACCCGCGTCAGCCGGGCGACGCCGATCACAACCGCGTCGCCGGTCGGCAGCGAGCCCCCGGCCAGCGAGGTCCCTGCCCCGCGCGGCACCACCGGCACGCCCATCTCGTGGCAGATCTTCAGAGCTTCGGCGACTTCCTGGGTCGAGCGCGGCAGCGCCACGGCCAGCGGCGGGCAGCGATAGGCCGTCAGCGCGTCGCATTCATAGGCGACGAGCCCGCGCGGGTCGTCGATGACGGTACCCGCGGGCAGCGCTGCCTTCAGCCGCGCGACGATCTCGGCGCGCCGGTCCAGGATAGCCGGATTCGGGCTTGGCAATTCCATGATGTCCTCCCTCGACCATGATGTCTGCCATGGCCGCCCCGGGTCCAGCCCCTGCGGGCGGCGGCTTTTTCACGATATGGAAAGCGGCGGCCGTCCGCCCAGCCGCTGGCTGAGATCCGCGGCCGCGCGCGCGACCTTCTCGCCGGCTGCGGCAAATTTCTCCGGCACCAGCCGCGCGGAGAGCGCCGAGATGGAGATCGCGCAGGCGGCCTCTCCGCTTTCCGACCAGACCACGGCGGCGATGCATCTGAGCCCCGGCGCGTGTTCTTCGTCATCGACGGCGAAGCCCTGGCCGCGGATGCGGGCGATGTCCTCCATCGCGGTGTCGAGCCCGCGATGGGAATGCGAGGTCAGCGGGTGGAAACCGGTGCGGGCGGCGAAATCGGCGATCTGGTCGTCGGGCCAGGTGGCGAGGATCGCCTTGCCCATGCCCGAGCAGAAGGCCGGGACGCGGCCGCCGGGCGGCGAGATGGCCCGGACGATCTCGCGGCTTTCCACCTGGCTCAGCGTCACCAGATGGTCGATGTCGAGCACGCCCAGATTGGCGGTCTCGCGGGTCTCGTCGCGCAGGCGGCGCAGATAGGGCATGGCGGGCGCCACGAAATTGCGCCGCTGCACATAGGCGGCGCCGACGGCATAGGCCTCGCGCCCGACATGCCACAGCGCCTCCTCGGCGTCGAACTGGGCGAAACCCTCGGATTCCAGCGTCGTCAGCAGCCGGTGCGCGGTCGAGACCGCCAGCCCCGCCTCGCGCGCCAGGTCGCTGACCCGGTGCCCCTCGTCCGAGCGCGCCATGAGCCGCAAGAGCCCCAGCGCCCGCGTCACCGACTGGACGCCGCCGCCCTTGCCTTCCATCCCGCTCTCCTCCCGTATCGCGAAACTGCTTTCCGCATAATGGGGTGGCGGCGCGGGCCTGTCCAGTCTTAGACCGGCAGGTCGTGGAACTTCCGCGCGAAATAGGCCGCGCCGGGTTCGGTCGGATCCGAGACCACGCCGACCACTTCGCAGAAGATCACCTCATGCGTGCCGCAGAGATGGCGGTGGCTGACCCGGCAGTCGAAGGAGACCACCGCCGCCTCGAGCACCGGCGCCCCCGAGACGCCGCGGTGCCAGCCGGTCTCGGCAAAGCGCTCCGACATCGGGGTCCGGCCGCCGAAGGTCATCGCCAGGTCGCGGTGGCGCGGGCCGACGGTGTTGACGCAGACCGCCTCGTTGGCAGCGAAGGCCGGCATGGCCGAGCTCTGGCGGTTGAGGCAGACGAGCAGCGTCGGCGGATCGTCGGTCACCGAGCAGACCGCCGTCGCAGTGAAGCCCGCCCGGCCGCCCGGCCCGTCCGTCGTCACGATATTCACGGCGCCGGCCAGACGGGCCATGCCGTCGCGGAACGCCTCGCGCGTCACCAGGGCGGGCACCGCCGCCGCCGTTTCCTTGTCGCCTGTCTGCGTCATTGCCGTCCTTCCCGCGCATCTTTCCCGCCCAATGTAGCGCCCCTCGGCAGGAAAGGTCAGAGGGGAAGCCGGGAAATCCGGCAAAAATCCGCGATCTGCCTGCTGCGGTGACGCAGCCGCCGCTTGCGTCTTCTGTCTGGCGCGGCAGGGGTCTACACCGGGCGCATCACGTTCCCGCAGTTCTTCCGGAGGGTCCATGTCCGAACTGTCCCCGCTTGCCGCCGCCCTGATCGCCGCCCATGAGACCGGCACCCGCATCCAGCCCGAGGCCGGCCCGGCCAGCGCCGCCGAGGCCTTTGCCGTGCAGGCCGAGGTCTCGCGCCATTTCGGCGCGGTCGGCGGCTTCAAGGTCGGGCAGAAGCCGGGCGCCGACCCGATCATGGCGCCGATCCGCGCCGACAAGGTGCTGGCCTCGGGCGGCGCCGTGAAGGTCGCCGACAAGATGGCGATCGAGCTGGAGGTCGGCTTCGAGATCCTCTCGCCCCTGCCCGCGGGCGCCACGCCGGCGGAGCTGGCCAAGCATGTCCGCCCGCTGCCGGCGATCGAGCTGGTCGACACCCGCCTTGCCGGGCCCTTGGCCGGCGACCCGCTGGCCAAGCTCGCCGACAACCAGATCAATGGCGGGCTGGTGCTGGGCAAGCCGCTGACCGGCTGGGACGGCAGCGATTTCGGCAAGCTCACCGCCAAGCTGACCGCGGGCGAGGAGACCGTGCTCGACGGCGAGACCGAAGTGCCCTTCGGCTCGGCGCTGACCACGCTGTCGGTCCTGGCGGATTTCATCGGCACGCATTGCGGCGGGCTGCAGCCCGGGCAGGTCGTCATCACCGGCACGCTCTGCGGCATCCCCTATTTCCCGGCCGGAACCGAGATCCGCGGCAGCATCGAGGGGCTGGGCGAGGTCAACGTCAGCCTGCTCTGATCCCCATGACCGCCGCCGCCCCGACCCGCCCGCTTGCCCGCTTCGCCGCAGGTGCCATTGCCGCGCCGCAGGAGATCCGGGACCATCTGGCACTGCATCTGCTCGACACGCTGGCCTGCGCGGCCGGCGGTGCCGGGCTGGAGATCGCCCGCGCGGCGCGGCGCCATGCGCAGGCGATGGGCGGCAGCGGCCCGGCCGGGCTGATCGGCGGCGGCGGCACGAGCCCGATGATGGCCGCCTTCGCCAATGCGCTGGCCGCCAATGCGCTCGATTTCGACGACGGGTTCGAGCACGAGGGCAAGGGGATGGGCCATCCCGGCGCCACCATGGCCGCGGCCGCGCTAGCGGCGGCGTCGAAGCGGCCGGTGCCGGGCCCCGAATTCCTCGACGCGCTGATCGCCGCGACCGAGGTCAACAACCGGCTGATCCTGTCGCTGCAGCCCACGCCCGAACGCTTCCGCGAGGTTTACGGCATCGGCCAGCACCAGGCGATCGGCGCGGCGGTGGCCTATGGCCGGCTTTCCGGGCTCGACGCGGCGGCGATGGAGAATGCCATCGGCCTGGCCGCGATGCTGGTGCCCGTGCCGAGCCTGCACAAGTACAACTGGACGGCGCGCCCGATCGCCAGCTTCAAGGATTTCGTCGCCCCCGCCGCGCAGGCCGGGGTGCAGGCGGTGGAGCTGTCGCTCGCGGGCTTCACCGGCGCGGCCGAGGTCCTCGACGGCCCGCAGGGGTTCTGGCGGATGGTGGGCTCCGACCGCTTCGAGCCGGCGCTGCTGACCGGCGGGCTGGGCGCGCAGTGGTATTCCGGCCAGGGCGCCTTCAAGACCTATCCCGCCTGCCGCTGGATCGCGCCCGCGCTCGAGGCCGCGGAGACGGTTCTGGCCGGGACCGTTCCGGAGGAGATCGGCACGCTGACGATCCGCTCCTTCGCCGATGTGGCGGCCAAGATGGGGGTCTGCGATCCCCTGAACGCGATTGACGCGCAATTCGCCCTGCCCCACCTGATCGCCTGCCTTGCCCATGGGCTGCCCGCCGGGCCCGCCTGGATGGACGATGCCGCGCTGGCCGATCCGCGGCTCCGGGCGACCGCACGGAAAGTCGTGCTGGAGACCGATGCCGCAGCCGATGCCGCCATGACCGGCCGGGGGCGGCGGCCCTCGGCGACGGCGGAGCTGGTCCTGGCGGACGGGCGGCGGCTGTCCCATCACGTGCCTGCGCCCAAGGGCGGCGCTCTGCGCCCGGTCAGCGAGACGGAGGTGCTGCGGAAGGCCGCCGGGCTGCTGGATGCGGCGGGCCTGCCGGAGGGCGTGCTGGAGGCGCTGCAGGGGCTGGCTCAGGCCGGGGACGTCGCCGCCGCCTGCGCGCCGCTTTTCGCCGATCTCAGCTGAAGCGGAGCGGCGCGTAGGGGGCCATGTCGATCCCGGGATCGCCCCCGGTGACCAGCTCGGCGACCACCTCGCCGGTCTTCGGCGCCATCATCAGCCCGTGATGCGAATGGCCGAAGGCGGCATAGAGCCCCGGCTGGCCGGGAAGCCCGCCGAGCGCGGGCAGGCTGTCGGGCAGCGTCGGGCGGCGGCCCATCCAGACCTTGGCCGGACCCTCTGCCACGTCCGGGCAGATGCCGCGGGCGAGCTTGCGGAAGACCGCCTCCCGCGCCGGGTCGGGCGCCGCGTCGATATCGCCGAACTCCGCCGTGCCCGCGACGCGCATGCCGCCCTCCATGGAGCTCGCCACTACGGTGGCCTCGACATCGGTGAAGGAGTTGTTGAGCGTCACGCCCGGATCGGAGATCTCGATATGGTAGCCGCGCTCGGCCATCAGCGGCAGGCGCAGGCCCAAGGGCGCCAGCAGCGCGCGCGACCAGGCGCCCGCGGCCATGACGACGCTCTCCGCCTCATGCGCGCCCGCGGAGGTGGTGACGGTCCAGGTCCCGCCCTCGCGGGAGAGGCCGGTGACCTCGGCCCGCTCCACGATGCCGCCGAGCGCCGCGACGCGCTCCGCCAGGACGCTGCCGATCCGCCCCGGGGAGAGCGCCCTGCCCTGCCCCTTGATCAGGATCGCCGCCTTGAAGTCCTTCGACACCGCCGGTTCCACCGCCTGCAGCCCCTGCGAGCCGACCAGCTCCAGCTCGGCGCCGTGCTCGGCGCGGACCTTGAAGCCGAGCGCGTCGAGGCTCGCCTTGTCCGGATTGCGGAAGGCGTGGATGTAGTAGCTGTCGGCGATCAGCCCGCCCTGGCCCGCGGCCTCCAGATAGCGGCGGTAGAGCTCGATCGAGGGCGCGCAGAGGGCGCGCATCGCCGCGGCGCTTTCCCGGAACTTCGCCTCTGTGCCGTTGGCGAGGAACCTGAGCCCCCAGGGCGCCATGCGCGGCCAGAATCCGGGCCGGACGCGCAGGGGCTTGCGCGGATCGGCCAGCATCCCCGGCAGGGCCTTCCAGAGGCCGGGCGAGGAATGCGGCGTGATCGAGAAGGGCGAGATCACCCCGGCATTGCCGTAGGACGTGGCCTGGCCCGGCGCGTCGCGGTCGATCAGCCGGACCTTGCGCCCCCGCTCGATGAGCGAGAGCGCCGTGCAGATGCCGACCACGCCGGCGCCGATGATGACCGTCTCGCCCATGTCAGGCCTCCACAGGGGCGGCGCGATGCGCCGCGATCTGGCTTAGGATGACCGGCGCGGCGATCAGCACCGCGATCAGGTCCGCCGTCAGCGAGGGCGCGATGAAGACGAGCCCCGAGAGCGCCAGCAGCACCCGTCCCCAGATCGCCACCGGCCCGGCCAGGTAGCCAACCACGGCGCCCGAGAGCGCGAAGACGCCCGCGATCGCCGAGACCGAGGAGTATAGGAAGGGGAAGACCTGGAAGCCCCCCTGCCCCACGATCAGGAGGACCGGCGCATAGACGAAGGCCATCGGCGCCACGATCTTGCCGAGCCCCAGCGTGAAGGCCGAGACGCCGGTACGGAACGGGTTCGAGTTCGCGATGGCGGCGGCGGCATAGGCCGAGGTGCAGACCGGCGGCGTGATCTCGGCCACGACCCCGTAATAGAGCACGAAGAGGTGGCTGGCGATCGGCGGCACGCCGAGCTGCGCCAGCGCGGGCTGCGCCACCGAGACCAGCATGATGTAGAGCGCCGTCGTGGGCACGCCCGCCCCCATCAGGATGCAGGCCAGCGCGATCAGGATCAGCGACAGGAAGAGCGTCAGGTCCTGGACCGAGAAAAGCTCGAAGGCGCCGAAACTCATCAGCCCGTGCAGGTCCGAGGCCAGCGAGGCCGCGCCCGAGGTCACCATGAAGCCCAGCCGGAAGCCGATGCCGGTAGTGTTGATCACGCCGACCACGATGCCGACGGCCGCCGAGGCCGCGCCGACCGCGAGCGCGTATTTCACCCCGGTCTCCATCGTCTCGGCCATGTCCAGGACGCTGATCCGGGTCTGCGGGTTGAAGACGCCGAGCACCGCGCCAGCGATCAGCAGCAGGGAATTCACCGCGTCGAAGCCGTCGCCCGCGTATTTCCACGCAACGAAGGCGATGAAGGCCGCGGGCAGCGCCAGGGTCATCGGCGCCCGCCAGCGCGCCATGCCGGTGATCAGTGTCAGCGAGATGCCGCAGAAGGCGGACATGTAGGGCGTGTAGCCGGCGAAGAGGATGGCGAGCATGCCGACGAGCGGAATGAGGTTCGCCCAGCCCTCGGCCCAGACCTCGCGCAGCTTCGGCAGCATGTCGGCCGCCATGCCCTTCAGCCCCAGCCGCCGCGCCATCAGGTGGACGACGGTGAAGACGCCGACATAGTGCAGCAGCGCCGGGAAGATCGCGGCGATGACGATGGTCGTGTAGGGCAGCTCCAGGAACTCGGCCATGATGAAGGCCGCCGCGCCCATGATCGGCGGGGTGATCTGCCCGCCCGCCGAGGCCGCGGCCTCGACGCCGCCGGCGAAATGGCCGGGATAGCCGAGCTTCTTCATGTTGGGGATGGTCAGCGCGCCCGTGGAGACGGTGTTCGCCACCGAGCTGCCCGAGATCGTGCCGAAGAAGGCGGAGGAGACGACCGAGACCTTGGCCGGGCCGCCGCGGTACTTGCCCGCGAGGATCGTCGCATTGTCGATGAAGAGCTTGCCCAGCCCCGTGCGCTGCGCGATCACCCCGAACAGCACGAAATGGAAGACGATGGTCGAGGTCACCCAGAGCGTCACGCCGAAAATGCCCTCGGAGGGGAAGTACATCGAGCTGACGAAGGTGCGGAACTTGACGCCGGGATGCTGCAGGATGCCCGGGAAGTAGGGCCCGAAGAGCGCATAGGCCATGAAGACGCAGATGATCGCGGGCAGGATCCAGCCCAGCGTGCGCCGCGCGATATCGAGCACCAGCAGGATCAGGATGCAGCCGAAGATCATGTCCCAGATGTCCGGATTGCCCATCCGGAAGGTCTGCTCCTCGACGCCGAGCAGCGGCATCCCATGCCAGGCAAAGCCGATATAGAGCGAGCAGATGACGCCGAAGGCCATCATCACCAGATCGGGCACCGGGACGTTGCCGATCCGCCAGCGCCCGGTCTTCAGCGCGTAGGCACCGCTTGTCCGCATCGCCGGGTAGAAGGCGTAGATCAGGATGAAGAGGCCGGAGAGGTGCCAGCCCATGTGCCAGCGGTCCGAGGGCATGCCGAAGCCCGCGGTGATGTAGTGGTAGAGCGCGAAGGAGAGCGCGACGCCGCGCAGGGCAAGCGCCATGCCGGGGCCGACCGAGCGCGTGGCGGCGCCTTCGTCGTACTTGCGCTCGATCTCTCGGAGCTCTTCGGCGCTCAGCTCGCCGGGTTCGGTGCTGGGGGTCATGGGCAGGCTCCCGCAAGGCGCCGCGCCGGGGCGCGGGCAGGTCACTGGTAAGACGCGAAAGGGCGGCCGCGACGGGCCGCCCGGGAAGTGGACCGGTCGGGCCTCACTCCATCATGCCGGCTTCCTGGTAGAACTTCTCGGCGCCCGGATGCATCGGCACGCCCAGCCCGTCGAGCCCGGAGATCGCGGTGTCGAGCGTGATCTGCTTGCCCTTGGCATGGCCGGAATCGAACAGCTTGCGGCTGTTGTCGTTCCACAGCGCCTTGGTGATGCCGTAGACCAGCTCTTCGTCGAGATCCTCGGAGACCACCAGCAGCGCGGTCACGGCCGGGGTGTTGACGTCGTAGTCGACGCCTTCATAGGCCCCGGCCGGGATCAGCGACGGCATATAGGCGGGTTCCACCTCGGCGATCTTGTCCATGTCCTCGCCGGAGAAGCTGACAAGGTCCATCCCCTTGGTGGAGGCCAGCTGCACCATCGCGGCGACCGGCCAGCCGGCCACGTAGAAATAGGCGTCGAGCTGGCCATCGGCCAGGCGCTCGGCCGACTGCGAGTTGTTCAGCTCGGCTTCATCGATATTGTCGCGGGTGATGCCCCACTGCTCCAGCATGTGCAGCACGGCGACCTGGGTGCCCGAGCCCGCCTCGGCGATGCCGACGCGCTTGCCCTCGAGATCGGCCATGGTCTTGATGTCCGAGCCCTTCGGCAGCACCAGGTGCAGGTCCTCGGGATAGAGCTTGGCGACGATGCGCAGCTTCGGATGCGGCTTGCCCTCGAACTTGCCCTCGCCCAGGTACATGGCGCGGACGACGTCGGTCGAGGCCATGCCGGCCTCCAGCTCGCCGGACTCGACGGCCTGGCAGTTATAGACCGAGGCCGTGGTCGACTGGGCGATGGCGATCAGCCCGGGCACGCCGCACTGGCCGCCCTCGTCGCAGGGGCGCGAGCCCGGAGGGGCGGAAATGGCGTTGGCGATCATGCCGCCGATCGGGAAATAGGTGCCCCCGGCCGAGCCGGTCCCGATGCGGAAGAAGGTCGGCGACTGCGCGGTGGCGGTGCCTGCGATCAGCAGCGCGGCGGTGGCCGCACCGGCGAAACGTGCGAGAAAGCTCATTTCGGAACGTGTCCCTGTACTTGTCTTTGTTTCAGCAGCGCCGCGATTGACCCGGCGCATTGGCCGGAAGAAGAGGCGAAGTTCGATTGCCCTTCAAGAATATTTGTTTCGCATAGGGAATGTATAGCCATATCGGCGGCTGATGCCGGATATGGCATCGGGTCGCCCGGAATTTAGGCAGGCACAGCATCCCCGTCTTGCGGATCACGGCAGGGCGGCAAGCCGCAGCCTGCCCCGGATCGATCTTTCAAGACGCAGTTCGCCCTTCTCCGCTTTCCGGATCATTCCCGCCAGATAGGAGGCCGGCGCCCGCACGAGGCCCTGCGCGCTCTTCTCCAGCACCAGTGCCATGGCCTGGACGGACCCCGGCTCTCCGAGCACTCTGCGGCTTCGCTGCCAGAGATGGACGGGGATGCCGGTCATCAGGCAGAGCCGCTCGCAGATGGCCGAAAGGTCCCGCCAGCTTTCCACGCCGGTTCCCGGTGCAGCCCAGGCCGCGAAAGAGGGAAGCGCCTCGAGGAGCTGTCGGGGGTGGATGCGGGACGGTTCGGGGCCCGCCGGTTCGATCAGGCAGGGATCGTCGTCAGCAGCTTCAGTACAGGTGTTTTTTTGATCTTGATTTGTATCCTCTATGTGGGTGCCAGTTCCGGTGCCCCTGGGTGCCAGATCGGCATCCACTGAGGCGAGGAGAAGGCCGAGCGCCTCTGCACGGGCGGCCAGCTCGGGGCGTCCGGCATGTCGGGGCAGCGGCGTATCAATCTCGGCGAAGGCGTCTCGGCGGGCGGCCTGCTGTGACGGGGGAAGCAGCTCCAGCCGGTCGGCCAGGGTGCGGGTGAGCGCGGTGACCTGCTGGCGCAGGCGGCGGGCGGCATTGCGTTCCGCGGCGTGGCGTTCATGCAAGTCGCGCAGCTCCCCTGCCCTCGCGGCAAGCGGAGAGAGGTCGAGGCCGAACGCCTCGGTGATGCGGCCGTCCGCGGCGCGCCGTCCCCAGCGCTTGCCATTGGGGCTGTCGCGGAAGACGAGCAGCCCGGCCTCGCAGAGTCGCCGCAGATGTCGTCGCAGCGAGGTCAGCGCAAGGCCCGTGCGCTCCATCAGCAGCGCATTCGACGGCCAGACGACCGGCGTCTCGCCCTCTTCCCAGTCCTGCGGACGGGAATAGGCGCAGAGCGTGTCCATGAGCATCACCTGCGCGGGCTTCAGCCCGATCAGCGGCGCAGCGCGCTTCAGGGCGATCAGAGCCTCTGTCTTGGCGACGCTTGCCCCCTGCCCTTCCCGGCCGAGCTGCTCGGCGCGCAACAGCGATTCGTCCTGCCGCCGCCAGCCCGTGCGCCGGATGTCAGGGACGCCTGTCCCATCGGCATCCGCAGCCTGCGGATGCCCTGCCCCGTCCGGGGCCTGCCTGAAATGGATCATGTCCTGTCAGCAGACAGCAGAAAACCGGTCGCCCAAAGACGTTTTTCATTGTTCGAAATTTCGGGGACTGCTACTGATTAGGTGTCAAACTTGGTCACGTCTTGCCGGACGCGATCAGCTTACAGCCCTCGGGACTTCGGTTCTGAGGGTTTTCTTTTGCCCGCATTCTCCTTTCTGTCTCTGCCTCGTTTCACGAGTTAACAGGTGTCAACTCGCGCTCAGTCCCCGGGGTTCTCTGAACGGAACCTCTCGTAGGATTCCCGGATGACCTCTTCGAGATGGCTGTCCAGCCAGTCCGAAAAGGCCCTGCTTTCTCCCGCCCGCTTGACGGACATGGTGATGGCGCTGCGCGCACTGCGGATGGTGACGCCAGGCACCGGCATGCTTTCCGCCCGTTCGCTGCTGCGCGCCCCCCGGCGGGTGATCTCCTTCAGCAGGAAATCCAGCCTCTCGTCCGAGGTCGCGGTGTCAGCCGTGCGCGACAGGATCGCGATGGCCGCATCGCCATCGGCCACGCCGCGCTCGAAGATCTGGGCCAGCGCCATCCATTTCGGCCGCCCTGATGCAGGCGCCGGGCCGATGGCGTCGCCAACCTCGTCGGGGACGAGCCGCGTGATCCGCTCGAGCTGCGAGAGCGTGTTCTTGGAGATGGCCAGCGCCTGCATGATCTCGGCACGGTCATGGCCCTGCGCGCCGATGGTCTGGGCGAAGCGCGCGCGCTCGTAGAAGCTCAGCTCGGCGCGGCTGGCATTCTCCAGCCCCTTCGCCATCAGCGCCTGGCTGTCATCCATGGTCCGGATCAGCGCCTTGACCGGCAGCCCGGCCGCCTTGCAGGCCAGGATCCGGCGGCGGCCATACACCACCTCGAAATGGCCGTCCTCGGTGGAAGACGGGCGCAGCAGCACCGGCACTTGCTGGCCGGAGCCGCGGATGCTCTCGGCGAGTTCGTCGATGGAGGCCTGTGCCTCGTCCGAGTTAACACCTGTCAACTCGACATCCATCCGGTCCTTCGGGCCCCAGGGCAGGATCAGACCGGTGTCGATCTCCTGGATCCCGCCGAGCCCGGCGCGGACCGAGCCGATGGTGCCCTTGGGCAGCGAGTGATGCGCCCGGCCCGCTGCGGGCTTGGCTTCGGCCGCCGCGGTGATGGCGGCCATGATGCCGGTCTTGTTCTTTCCCATCGCCATGTTCAGCGTCCCCAAGCAGTCTGGACCATGCCGGCAATCTCGGCGCCCACGGCGTCCATGCTGGTCCTGGCCCGGTCATAGGTGGTGCGGGTCATGTCGGACCGCGACACCTCGTAGATTGTCATTTTCAGCATCGAGGCATCCCCGATCGCCGTGCTGCGCAGCCCGGTCGCGTGGATCACCCGGTCCTGGAACAGCGCCCGCATCAGGCTGACGATCTGCTGGCTCGGGATGTCCGAGGGATCGTCCCGGGTGATCAGAAAGGAGAAGAAGTCGTGGTTCAGGTTCACCCCGGTGCTCTCGAACACCTCCAGATAGGCGGAGGTCATTTCGATGAACTGCTGGGTCGAGGCCAGGTCGAGCATGCTCGGGGTCATCGGCACGATCACCGCCGTGGCCGCATAGAGCCCGGTCAGCGTCAGGAAGCCGAGCGCCGGGGGGCTGTCAATGACGACGATGTCGTAATTCTCCTCGACGGTGGAGATCGCGTTCGTCAGCCGGTCGAAAAAGGACACGCCGCGCCCGGCGCTGATCGCCGTCTCGGTCTCGAACTCGCTGAGGATCAGCCGCGCGGGTGCCAGATGCAGCCCCGGGAAATAGGTGTCGACGATGCACTCCGCCATCGGCACCGGGTCCTCGTAGCGGATCGCGTCGTAGATCGAGACGCCGTCGAATTCCAGCTCGGTCTGGATCCCGCAGAAGCCCGACAGGCTGCCCTGCGGGTCGAGGTCGATCGCCAGCACGCGGTAGCCCTGCAGCGCCAGGTAGTGGCAGAGATGGATCGAGCTGGTCGATTTCGCCGAGCCGCCCTTGAAGTTCATCAGCTGGATGACCTGGAGCTTGTCGCCTTCGCGGCGTCCGGGAATGTACTTGCCTGGCTTGCGCGAGCCGGCCTCCAGGATGCGCCGGGCCTCGCGGATCTCCTCGGCTGAGTAGAAGCGGCGTCCGCCGCGGTTCTCGGTCGGCTCGGGGATGCTGCCCTCGCTATGGCACTTGCGCAGGAACTGCCCGGTCACGCCGAGGAGGTCGGCCGCCTCGGTGGCCGAGAAGGACCGCAGCATCTTGCTGTAGTCCGGCGCATAGGCCTGCATGAGATGGGTCGTCAAAGCCGTCTGTAGACGGGACGCCATCTCGCGGGTAAGCTCCGACTGTGTCCCCGCCTGAATGGGTGCAGTCTCGATCATGGTTTGCGTTTCTCTGCTCATTGGCGCTTATTTGCGCAACCTGATGGACTATGGCCGCGATTCACTGTCCCAAGTCAAGTGCAAACTATCACTTGCTTTTTCGGGCTTTCGGCCGACTGGAGCGCTCGATTCGAATCTGGCCGGTTAACAGCTGTTAACCGGGGTGGCGATCTGGGTGGCGGACGTCCGGCCAAGGGCCAGGCAACGGCGCAGATAACAGCTGTTAACTCGCTCGTCCCAGCGGCGCCGCTGCAAACCGATGACATGATCGACGGACTTGCCCGAACGATTGCCCGGAACGCCTTCTCGGATCAGCCGAGGGCTGGATGAAACGAACTTGCAGCTGACAGCTCCGGGTGGATGCCTGCAGCCGCGCTGCGTCCTTCATGCCGGTGCTGCGCGTCGGATCGAGGATCGGGTGGCTCCCCCTCCTGTGGGCACGGTATCTTCCAGGCACAATCCCGAACGGGGTACCTTCGGGCCAAAGCTCTATCAGTTGCGCGCCGCCCAGACTTGTCTTGATGCCGCGCGGAGTCGAGATGTCTGCGCATGACTGCCTCGGCATCCCGGGTTCTCGACCGGCTGAGCGCAGAGCGGGGGCGTCGAAGCGATAGGTGACGGGATGGTCGCTTCGGCGGCAAGTTGGCGGTCGGCACAGTTCGGGTTTTCCCGGTCGCGGTGGGGCAGGGGGCTTGCTTCCCGTCACGGTCTCCCGTCACGGCGACGACACTCATCGGCGGGTCCGGCTGGTCGCAGCATCCCTGCCCAGTGTCAGTGGCCCACGTTTGCCGCAAATGGTCCCCTTCTCGCGCTTTTCAGTGATCCGAAGTTGCTGCGCTGCACGTCGGCGATTGCACGTCTGTCCTGCGATGCGGAAAATGGCGATCGCCCTCTGGCGCGGCAATGGCTGACAATTGCGTCGTGTCGCCCGGGGCTGGAAAACTAGGTCCGTCCGAATTTCCTGCGGAGAACGGGAATTTCCCTGCCGGGCGCGGTGCTCCGGCTGAATGCCAGAGTGCCTTTGCTGTTCTTAGGGGCCGAGGGCCACATGTGCCGCCAATTTCAGACCTCGAGAGGCGGATGGCGCTGCAGGCTTCGGGAACCCGCCGAAAGCCCGGCAAACCGGGTCCAAAGCCCTGTTTGCTGAGATAATGGCAATTGCCTGCTTCGCGGACAGGCAGTGTGTCGCGAAACCGCCGGATTCGATATTCAAGTTGAGGCCGTTGACTGTCTTTGCAAACTGACCCCGGGCATCCCGGAAATTTCCACGGAGAACTGACCCATGTTTGACCCTGCCTCCGGTGTGACCAGCGGGGGCCGACGGAGTGATGGATATTGTATTTCCGAGCGTGATCCGACGCTGGGCATTGCGGGAACGGCTTTCGATCCGGGTGATGTCCCGGCGGACGGGCGTTCATGGAGAACCATCCGCAAGTGCCTTCGGGCCCGAACAGTTGACCCGCAATTTCAGGTTCCCGAGCGGTCGAACAAGCTGGAAACTTGCGCGGCCCGGCTGGAGATCGAGGCGGGCAAGCCGTGAAAGCAGCGGCGGACGGTGAAACAGCTGCCTGCCGAACTTGCAGCGCTCGGCCGCGAGGGTTCCTGCAACCGCGTCGCTGCCTTCGCGCGCCGCTGGAAAGAGGTGCGCCATCGCAAGAGCCAGGGCCGGGGCGCGCCTACAAGCCTGGCGAGGCCTTCCAGTTAAACTGAAGCGGGGACTGGGCGGTGATCGGCGCGATCCCGCGAAGCTTCAGGTGGCCCATATCAAGCTGGGGCAAAGCCTCGTTGCCATCTCTGCTCGGATCGGCGGTAACTCCTCGTCCGTGCCGATCTTCTGCAGACCCACGAGATGCTGTTCGACGCCCGATGGCATGGCTTCGCACGTGGCATCCTCGGACCGGTGGCGGATTGCGCCTCACCTTCGACGGCCCGCGGCGTGGCAGCTATGACGGTTCGGCATGGCGCGGCGATGGTTCGAGGCCCATTCCGGACAAGACGGCGTTGGACCGGATGGGCAAGGGCAGGGCGCTCCACGTCAATACCCGCTTCCTGAGAATAGCCAGCCTCTATGTCTTCGAACGGGAATTCTGCAATTCGGCGGCTGGCTGGGAACGAGCCGTTGAGCGCAATTGGTCCGAGCGGCAAATGGCGAGAGGACCAGTCGAGAAGTACAAGCAGGACGCCCGCCACCGGATCCTCCAGCGGATGCCGTCGCCCATTGAGCTCGGACCAATGGCGCCACAATTGGCAACTCCCTGGCCTCGCTACGATGAACGGCGGCTGAAAATGCGCTGCGTCGAACTCCGGGAAAGACCCGGCATGGCACGCTGCCGGGCAGCGTCGCGGATGCCTGGGCCGCGGAGAGGGCATCGCTGATGCCGCTGCCGACGGCCTTCGACGGCTTCGTCGAACAGGGCAAGCGCGTATCGCCGAACTGTTGCCCGGCACGCGATGCAAGCATCCCGAAAGGGGTCTGATCACCTTCGAAGGCAACCGCTACAGTGTCCCGTGCGGCGGGCTTTCGCGGCGCCGCTGGCGCCACGGTCCCTGCGCACCCTTTTCCAACCGCCCGGTCGGCCTCCGGCTCTACCCCGACCGCCTCGTTGTCGTACCGGGGGCACGCCTTCGTCGTGACGCCGCCGAGGGACAGCTCCTCTGCGAGCACCCGCCGCTGATCCAGCGCTCCCGCCATCTGCCGAACCGAACGATCTACGACTGGCGGCACTACCTCGCCCCTCGCCGTCGCCTGCGGTGCTCGAACCGGTGGCGCATCCGCTGGCAACTCGTTGGACCAATGGCGGAAAATGGCTCGGTCCAGAGGAAGCCGGGCGCGCTCCGGAGTGAGCCATGTGGACGCCTTTGGTCTGAGACCCATGGCGGACGCTCCACTCCCGGAGTTGCCCGATGCCTTTCGGCCCCCCAGCAACAGCTTCTGATGCGGCCGGGTGGCGAGCGGAAGATGGTCGATGCCTTGCCCGCGAGCCGCAGCATGATGGGGCTGCCGTGCGCGACTCGGTGGAACTGGTCCTGCAGGCCGGCGTCCCCGCCAGGTCTCATGTCGCGAACCGTCTGCTCCGGCTGACCGGCGCTACGCGCAGCTTGCCCGAGGCGGCGCCTCGGGAGGCCGTGGCGCTGTCGAAGGAGCCGAAGGCTGATGTCGGGCACTATGATGGGCCGCAGGTCAGGGCGGAGGAGAGCCGCAATGCGTCATGATCCGGCCAACGGCGTAACTCTCATCATGGGTCGCGCAGCTTGAAGATATGTGATGTGGCGTAATGCCGCATACGCGCCTCGAGCGTGACCAGTTGACGACCTTACGAAACAGGGCGCGCCAGCCTTCGAGCTGTGAGGAGGGGCAGTAAACGATTCGGGAGGGTATCCCGGCCATTTGAGCTCGATCCTGTCGCCGCCGCCGAAGCCAGAGCTTGCGGAACGCGAGCTGCGGTCCATCGCCTATGACATGAGGACCACGTCGGCCACGAGCCTCGGACCGGGGGCGACCTCCCGGCCTCCCAGGACATGGCCGGGCTCCGTTTTGGGGGGCTGTGCATCGCGGCGCCATCGGTCAGATCCCTATGGACGACGAATTCAGCGGGGGGCTGGTGCGCCAGTTCCACCGCTGCGAGAGCCCCGATGGCGCGCAGAATGTCGTCCTGATCCGCCTCCCGGCAGGGCATTGTGCGGCGATGTCCCGAGAGGGGCGGGCCCGCACGGGCAAGACGCATGTCGCGACCGCCCAGGGAGTTCGGGCGGTGGAACATCACCGCAGAAAGGTCCGGTTCCTCTCGACGGTCGATCTCGTTAACACGCTCGAGCGGGAAAGGCGCAGGGCGTGATCGCCGGGGCCCTCGTGCGCGCGGATCTGGTGATCCTGGACGAGCTTGGATACCTGTCCGTTCTGCGCCACCGGTGGCGCCTTGCTGTTCCACCTTCTCGAGCCGAGCCTACGAGCGAACCAGCGTCATCATCATGACCAACTTCAGCTTCAGCGAATGGGCGTTCGGCAGTGGGCGCGAACCAATGGCGCCTTTACTGGCTCGCTGTTCGGCGGTGCCAAGATGACAACTGCACTTCTCGACCGTCTCAGCCACGGCGGCCAAATTCTCGAGACCGGCGGCGGCAGCTACCGCTTCTAAGCCAGCTCCGAGGCGGCAAGACCCAGGAAGGACAACTGACCGGCATTGATCGCCGCATGAACAGGGCTCCATCGTCTGCACGCAGGACAATTCGCGAGGGAAAGCCCGAGTCAGGTCTCAACGGATATCAACAGCTAAAACGAGGATTGTCCCCTCAGCTCTGTCGGGTACAACGTCCCGATTGCCGTGCATTATTACGATGGCGCCACCGGCCCGTCGTCCTGATCAGAGCCGGGAGAACCGAACTCCCGGCGGTCCAAAGGTTGCGAGCAGCGCACCAACCAGCGCAATTCTCTTGTGCGTGTGGGGCTCGAGTGGGCAGGTCAACCGGCTTGTCGCCGTAAGTTGCAATTCTCTGGGATTACCGGACATGCATGGGGCCGCAGGTGGCGGCGGCTTGAGGCGAATAAGGATGGAAAAGCGCCGCAGCGGCCGGCCGTCCCTCCGGGCGGGCTTCTGCACAGGGCCCGGCGCTGGCGGACCCGGTCCAGGTTCTCCCGGCTACGGCCGGCGCCGGAACTCGGTCTTTGGTTGTGTCAATCATAGGGTATCTACCCATAGGGGTAGGGTCCCTATCCGTTTCATCGGGGAGCTATCCGGTTCCGGTCCTTCATTGCGGCATCATGAAGATCATAGTGTTCCCATGCATTTCATTGACCTGAGCCTTTGCGGAGAGATGGGCAGAGCCCTATCACATTGAAGACATGTAGTTTGATCAGGTGCGGCCCTGTTTTTGGGCCCCCCTCCGGCTACCAGGGTTTCCCGGCAGTCGGAGGGGACCGCGATTCCAGGCTCCGGATCGCAGGGCCACGCTGGAACCAGCTAGAATCTTGAGCTCGATCGCCGCGCGGTCCCGGCCGCAGGGGATGGGGACTGGAACAACCTGAATCGAGAATGACGTTAGGGTAATGACAGGCGCCGGATCCGGGATGCACCCGGTGTGCCGATGTCACGGGGCGGCACTCTCCACGGTGTTTTCCTCGCTGACCGTGCCGCCATGGTTCTTCCATGGCGGCACGTCTTCCGGAGCGCCTCCCTGGGCTCGAGGCTTGGCCCGTCACAGGTCCGTGACACAACCATGGGAAGAGTTGACGTATGGTGGACGCAGGATGCCAGATGGACTGCAGAGGCCGGGCACCATGCTCCCAGGTTGGCTTACATTTCGGCTTCAGGCAGAACTGTGCCGTCATTTCCCTTGGTGGCGGCACAGTATTGCCGGCCAGGACCCTTCCCGGCAACTGCCGCCGGGGACGATCCGGTTTCCGGCCTCGGGAGCAAGTCCAGCGGGATGCCGGGCGCGCTCCAGTTGATGACACGCGACGTCACGGAGAGCCGGGGCAGAGCCCTTTCGCATCCAGGAACTGCAATTCCATGAAGTGGCGGGCCCCGTCTGGCCTGCCTCTCCGCTGTCCGTGTCTTCCGGACGCCGGAGAAGACCTCGACAGCTGCAATCCGCATCGGCCGGGCGCCGTGCCGGTTTCCGGCCGCGGTGCCGGCCGGGCACGGCCGGCGGGACAGGGTCCGGCGAGGTGGCAGGGACAGGGCGCTGCACCGGCAGCGCGGCCATCAGGGCGCCAGCGGGGCGAAGAGGTCCCGCAGCGCCGCTTCGTCGAGCAGCGGTTCCGCGGCGCTGCCGCTGCCGTCGAAGAGCGCGTCGGCCAGGGCCTGCTTCCTTGCCTGCATCTCCAGGATCTTCTCCTCCACCGTGCCCGCCGCCACCAGGCGGTGGACGAAGACGGGCTTCTCCTGGCCGATCCGGTGGGCGCGGTCCATGGCCTGGCGCTCCACGGCCGGGTTCCACCACGGGTCATACAGGATCACCGTGTCCGCCTCGGTCAGCGTCAGCCCGGTGCCCCCGGCCTTCAGGCTCAGGAGGAACACCGGCGCTTCGCCACGGGAGAAGGCCTCCAGCACCCCGGCGCGGTCGCGGGTCTCGCCGGTCAGCGACAGCGAGGCGATGCCTGCCGCCGCGAGGTCCGTCTCGATCAGCCGTAGCATCTCGACGAATTGCGAGAAGACCAGGACGCGGCGGCCCTCGGCGACGAGCTCTGACAGG
>NZ_VATA01000067.1 GCF_005870025.1 Poseidonocella sp. HB161398 | reverse complement strand
GCGCCGCGCAAACAGGCCGGACACACGTCTGCTTCTGACCAGTGCAAAATCTATCTCAGAAAAGTCTTGCTATGCAGGAGCCATCCACACAGGCCTTTCGTGATCTCCCGCAGCAAAAACGGATGTCCGGATCGCTGCGGGCAAACGAGAGGGGCGGCACCGGTGTCACCGTCTCGACCAACCCCTATTGCGGCAGGACGAGATCGAAATAGGGCATGGGCGCCGGATCGTCCGGCCCCTGCATTTCAGGAACCCGGTTCGAGACGGCTGGCTGCGCCAGAAGATAGGCTGCCAGTGACGTCGCATCTTCATCGCTGAGCCCGGCATAGGCTGGCCACGGCATCACCGGGATCAAGCCGCGTCCTTCCGGAGTTTCGCCGGTGCGCAATGCCCGGACCACGTCTTCTACGGTCCATCCCCCGATACCGGTCTCGTCCGGGGTCAGGTTGGGCCCCCAGACAATCGCCAATCCGGGAACCCGAAAGCCCACATTGCCGCCGACGAGGCCGCGTGACGGATCCGGCGCGCCGGTTGCGTCGCGCGGCGCATGGCAATCTGCACAGGTCATGATCCGGACCAGATAGGCTCCTCGCGTCAACTCGTCAGAGCCGGATTGAGCCTGGGTCTGGGCAGCCAGGGACATCGTGAAGGACGCGGCTACGGCCGCAAGAGATAGAATGTTCATTGATCAAGCCCTCTAAGGTCGATGATAACTGCCGCATGGTGCGGAACGGGAAATTCAGGCGGCATCGGACGGAACATCCTGCAGACCGGCAAGAAGCGCTTCATCGGCTCCGGAAAGCATCGTCTCGTCGAAAGCGGTTGCCAGTCGCCGAAGCCGCGTTTCCGCATCGGTCAGCCGATCCGGACCGTCGAGCCGAAATCCCACAGCCGCCAGTGGGCCGAAGGCCAGTAGCCGTGCCAACCGGGGACGATCGCCCAGTTCCGGTTCGGCGCCGAGCCGTCGCGCGAAATCCAGCGCCGCGACCTGCATCGGGATCGGACCCTCCGGGATTGGGCCGGAGATATCTGCAGCCATCGTGCCCCATGCGGGCATTGTTCCGTTCCGGTTCGCATGTCCGGCCAGGCAACGGGCGATCCAGCGCGCCTGCAATTCCAGGACCGGGAAATATGGACCGACCAGATCGTAGAGGCCCAGAAAGGCCAGCCCCGGAAGATCGGGATGGAAACTGTGCGCGTGCAAGCGAAGCCCGGTGCCACGGCCGTCAGCGTCGAGGCCGAGCACCGCGCGGACAGGGTCGTCAAGGAAGGGCAGCGCGATCCCGTAGCCGGTGCCCAGGATGATACCATCGACCTCCCGCACCGTTTGGTCCGTGAAGGTCACCCGCTTTCCCTCGATCAGGGAAATCCAGGGCCGCGTTTCTATCCGCCCTTCGGCCACTGCCGACAGGAAACCTTGCGACTGCGAGATTCCCGCGGCCAGCACGTCGTCATCTGCCGCCATTGCCCCGGACAGTGCAGGATTGCCGGCCAGTGCCCGGATGCGGGAGGCAAACGCTGCCATGCATTGTTCTGGTTGCAGGATCTCCATGGCACGCGCTGCGGCACGCGTGAACATCAGGTGGTCGGTCGGAACACCTGCCACCAGTTTCGGCAGGACATACCGCATCCTGCGTGCCGACAGTATCACCTCGCTCGCTGCGCCTTGCGCAAGTTCGGAGGCGATTTCGAGAGCACTGATCGAGCAGCCCGCCACCATGACCCGACTGCCGCGCCGCGGCTCGGTGCCGCAATATTCCCGTGCATGCCGGACGCCGAGGCGGCCGGAAAATTCGCTTAATCCAGGAATTTCCGGCATCAACGGGTCGCGATGGCGTCCGGTTGCGATGATCACCTGATCGAATTGTCCGCGATAGAGCCCGGCATGGGTCTCGGCGGTCAGAAGCCATCCATCGCCCTCCCGCCGCAATGAGGTCACGCGGTGATCGCTTCTGATCCTGCCGTCCAGCCCGAAGCGGGCGGCATAGTCGCGCAGATAGCTCTGGACTTGGGTGACCCGCGGAAAGACCTGCGTGCCTTCGGAATAGTCGAGGTCGGAGAAGCAGGTCATCGCCCGGCTGGTATTGGTGCGCATCTCGGGCCAGGTGCCGTTGCCCGGAACCGACAAGTTCCACTGGCCGCCGATGTCGGCGGAGGCCTCGAAAATCACCGGGTCGAGCCCGGCCTCCAGCAGCCATCTCCCGGCGGCAAGTCCACCTGGCCCTGCGCCGAGAATGGCGATGCGACGACGCGCGGAATGCGATGTGGATAGGTTCTGCACGGAAAAGCTCCATCAAGCAAGAATCTGAATGGAGGAGCATCTAGCTGCAGTCGGCACCAATATCTTGCTAAATTCTTACTAAGAATCGCCGAGGTAATGCTAATTTTCTATTAATCGAAACAGCGGGAATCGCGTCATGCTGTTTGAAGCGGAATTCTCTGAATTTGTGTCCGGCGCGGTGATGATCATCCTCGCGACGAGCGACGCGACCGGTCGCACAGCCATCGGTCGCGGTGTGGGAGCCTGGCCCGGCAGTAATATCGATCAGCTGATCGTCGCAATTTCTGCCCGGCAATGGCCGCGGGTCATTGCCGATCTGACGCCGGGTGGCCCGCTAGCGGTGACCGCAGCCGACCCGGCAAGTTACGAGACGTATCAGTTCAAGGGCAATGCCTGCATGATCAGCGCAAATGGCGTCGACGTGAAACGGTCGGGTGCTGCCGCGGGACGGATGGCCGCAAGACTGCATTCGCTTGGCATCAGCGATGAGATGTCGGCAGAATGGTTGATGACGGAGGATGTGCAGCTTGCCCAGATGCGTGTCGAGGGTGTCTGGAAGCAAACGCCCGGCCCGGGGGCGGGCGTGAAGGTCGATCGGTGAAACTTGCCAATCTGCCCGAGACTTGTTTTGAAGGCGTGATCCCTTCCTCAATCGCGACGAGCGGGGCTGACGGATTTCCCAATATCTCCTACCTTTCCCAGGTTCTTCGGGTCGATGAAACTCATGTCGCGATTTCGAACCAATTCTTTGGCAAAACCGCGGAAAATCTCGCACGCGATCCGAGAGCCTCCTTGCTTCTGGTAGATGGCCTGACCGGCGCGCAGTTCGAATGCGCGTTGCTTCACCACGAGACGCTCACCGACGGGACGCTTTTCACACGCTTCCGCATACAGCTGGCCGCGGATTGCGCTGCGCACGGACTGGCAGACCGGATGGGTCTGAAAGCCGCGGATCTGTTCCGCGTTTTGGCCATTTCGCCAGTGCCGGGTCCGGAACTGCGTCCCAGTTTGCAAATCGAATCAGGCCCGGACCTGCCAAGCCTGGCGGCCTTCATGACCGCGCTTGCAGCGGAAACCGACGTGGAGGCAATTTCGGACGCTCTTCTGGACGGTGCGATTTCGCTATTCGGTGCGAACGCTGCGATGTTTCTGCTGCCGGAGCCCTCGGCCGGAACTTTCGTGCTGATCGGAAGCCGCGGTTACGCAGTCTGCGGTGCAGGTGCCGAAATCGGGGTTACCGGTGGGTTGCTGGAAATCGCGGCGCGGGAACACCAGATGGTTCGGCTCAACGATCTGAGCCGCAGTTCGCGCATGCTGGAGGCTATAAGCTTGCCAGATGAAAACGCTCCTCCACTTGCCGCGCCGCTGCTCGAAGGGGTCAATAGCCAGATCGTGGTGCCATTGCTGCATCATGACAAGCTCGTGGGGATATACTTCCTCGAAAGCCGAAACAGGCTTGCGTTCGGGGCATCAGTTGCCGCGGCGATCGAGATCGTGGCGCTGCAGGCTTCGGCTGCATTGGTCGAAGCAGAATCGAGCGGGACGGGCGAGGTCCAGGCCCCTCAGGCTGTTGGCCTCCTGCCGGATGGAAGGGGCCCGCTGATCGAGTTTCGCCACCACACGCAGGATGACAGCGTCTTTATCGACGGAACCTATGTCATTCGCGGGGTTGCTGGACGGCTGCTTCTGTACATGATCCGGCGCAGACTTGAGACGGGCCAGACCGACTTCACCAATATGGAACTGCGCCGCGAGCCTTCTCTGAAACTACCGGAATTCCGGGAAAATCTGGAAACCCGCCTGCTCATGCTGAAACGTCGGCTGTTGGAGCGTGACCTGCCTGTCCGGCTGGAACGCAGCTCGAAGGGCCGGCACCGATTGCACGTCGACGGCTCGGTTTCGGTGTCCGTCAGGTAAATGGCGTGACGCAATGCAAAATTCCGACGAGATCGGATGATGTCGGGCCGCGCTAGCGCCTGGTCTTCTCGCCGCTGCGCAGCTTGCGGCCTGCCCGTGCGATCGCAGTATCAAGCTGCGCGGGCCCGCCGCACGAAAAATCGAATGTTTCAAGAGGGCTCGTGGCGGCCTCGCGGGGGCGCAGAACCAACCTCGACCTTGGTCCGCTCCGAATGTCGGCTTCCACCTTTTGTGGGCGATCGGATCGTCGCCGCAGCGAAAGTCGGCTCCCCGCCCTCTTCGACCAATGCTGCAGGGCGCACGAACGCCCGAAGTGGGGCTCGCAGCAGCCTTGCGGCGGCGCGGAAGCCTGGCCATGGCGCCGATGGTTCATCGGATTTCACGATGCCGAGCCGAAGGGCGGGACCAGCCGGTCGCGCCTGACTCCTAGAGCGCCCGCGCTCAGCCCTTTCCTGCCGCTCGTGACGGCGCCGGGCTCGAGATGCCCGCTGCGATCTGCCAGGCGGGGCGGACTTGCGGCGGCGCGGCGGAGATCGAGCGGTGGATCTTCGAAAGCGGTCGGTCACGGCGGGCGGAGCTTGGTTGGTGCCGACCTGGACGCGCCGACCAAGTCCGGCCGCTCATGGTGGCCGCTCCTACTGGCGAAGAGCGCAGTTTTCTGCCGTTGGCAAACCGCTCCGCGGAACCCCAAGATCGCTTGGTCGATCTCCAGTCCGGTCATTCGGAATCCGGCACCGCCGCGCTGCGACGGCCCCTTAAGCGGCCGCCCGGACCGGCCCGCAGCATTCCTGCTCGCTCGAACTCACCCTTCGCGCACAAAGCGGCCGCATGTTGGCTTGCATAACAGTTTAGGTGCTGAAAAAGTCCCTATATTTTTAGCGTGCGATGTAGTCCGTCTTCATCAAGCAGGTGCTGGTGAGGATATACGTAGTGCTGACTATTCCTATTAACACTCGACTCATGCACTCCTGAGAATATAGGGTGAAGACAAAGCTCGTCGCGTACCGACATATTTAGCCGACCCCTTACAGCGTATTCAAATTCTGCATCCGCATAAATGTCGGTTCGTTCACTTGCCCTCCCAATTGCGCCAACCTCTACGAGCATACGTTTAAATTCACGATAGTCGGATATGCCAATAGCAGACATTGCAGCTTTTCCATGATAGGAATAAACTTTGTGAAGCTCAGAATCTCCGAAGAATCTTGGTAGTTCAGTCAAGGTTACCGCGCAAACAGAGTCAAGATTTGGGTATTTCTTCCGAAAGGCGCTCTTTACTCCTTCATAGATGGATTGCTCAGCAGCCTTAACGCCATCGCAAATTGAAACCTCCTCTCCAAAAACGGACTTCGACCGACCGTCCGAAAAAATACCATTCATAATTCCAATAAGATGTCGCGGGAGAAGCTGTGAATGCCTAAATATGTATGCAATCGTAAACTCCTTCTTCCCGGAAGAGTTAATTGTCTCGTTCGGCAGAAAACTATCTAGGATTTGATTGACATGATCCCTAGAGCCAATATCCAAACCAGAGAACCTAGCTAAATCCTCAGGTGAATATAGCTTCAAATATACAAGGTATCTCCATGCGATTACGGTCATCAGCTCAATTGGAAGCCAATGAATGGCCATTGCATCAACAAAGTCTTTCTCGACATTCTCCGAAAGCTCACGTAACTCGAAATACAACTCCGCAGGCAGACAAACCCTCAGAGATCGAAGCTTAGTGCCATACTCACCTGTACATCTAAGTAGCGCACGTACTGTTTCTGCGTTCTGCGGAATATCGAGATGATAATTCTCGATCGAGTCCAAGATCACTACAGCTTTGGTTTTCTTTTCATCAAGAAAACAATCCAATTCCGTCAGAGCTTTTTTATACGTACTATTCGAATCGTTTCTAAAGAAATCCAACGCAGATCTGATGAAGTATCCAATATGCCCGCCATCCAGAGACTCTCGATTTTGGTTCAGTGCTGCCGAAAGAGATTGCGCGACCCCGCCACTTCCACGGTTGATGGATTCAAGATAGTTTTTAACGGCTGGAAGTTCTTCAATTTGATCTATGGGCAAAAGAGCCATAATTTCTGTATTTAGAAAGCGGTCCCAGTACTCCGCGGCCTCCTCCACAAAAACCAATCCGACATCCGATGAGTTTGGGTAAACCGCCTTACGAAATTCGCTAATAGCCTTTGCGGTCGGAACATTAACCACGAACTTGTACTCTTCAAGTTTCTGCGTTCGTGACAGGATGGATGTTTTTCCAGATCCCTTGCGACCGATTACAATTCGAGGCCTTTTCTGATAGAATTCCCAGACTTTATTTCTAGTGTTGAACAAAATATCATTTGCAATTTCTGATTCTAGCAATGTTGAAGCGTTGATGGGCCCAAAGGGCGCAGCTCGATTTACAAATCGCCTTAATTCGCCAAGGTCCGATTCCTTGGTCTTAATTAAATCTTCTATGCCCTTGTGTTTGATTGGGAAGTGGCGCATCAACTCACGCTCCTATATAAATTCTAATTTCAATGATTGTAGTTGTCCTCCTTGACCTCGCAAGCGCTTTGCGCTGGTTGGAGCAGTGGTGCAAAACACAAATCGAAAAATGATTATAATTAAGGCATTGCCGCCCAAAGGGAAACGACTGCTCTGGGGCTCTCTCCAGCCTTGCGGCGACGCGGAAGCCTGGCGATGGCGCCGATGGTTTATCGGCTGTCACCATGCCTGGCCGAAGGGCGGAACCAGCCGGTCGCGCCCGACGTCTCGAGCGCCCGTGCTCAGCCCAAACGCGCCCTTCGCCCCGAGTTGTCTTTGCAACGAAGCGGACCTTCACCCCGAGAGCATAGGGCGGTGGTGTTGCGGACTAGCCGGACTCTCTTGTGTGGCCTACGGGATCGCATTTGGCCACGCAGGGTACTTTCTGCCGCTTGCAACACGCGGAGTTCGAACTCCGGTTCGGCAAGATCGCGCCAGCGCCGTGTGAGCGCCGCTTATCTCAACTCTCAGTTGACCACACGTCACTCTCGTGTGCTATCAAAGGCTTGAGAACAGAATTCATTTTTCAGATTCGAGGAGGTGCGACATGCACCAGCGCGTATTATCTCTCGCTTCGGTGCTGGCCCTATCGGCCATCCCGCTCGCGGCGCAGGAGGTGGGCAATGCTTTTAGTCTGACGGTCCAGACCGAGCCCTATCTCGAACCTCATATTCCGCGGCCCGAGCAGGAAGCGGAAGCAGCCGAGAAGCTCGCGGCGCTCGCGGAGAAGACCGGTGGGAAGCCGAACATCCTGCTGCTGCTCGTAGATGACATGGGCTGGGGCGATCCCGGCTCCTATGGCGGCGGCATTGCGGTAGGCGCGCCAACGCCCGAAATGGACCTTCTGGCGCGGGAAGGGCTCCGCCTCACGTCGACTTACTCGCAGCCGACCTGTACCCCGTCACGCGCCGCGCTCCTCACCGGGCGCATTCCCACGCGCAGCGGCCTGACCCGCCCCACGCTGTCGGGCGAAAACCCGACGACCAACCCTTGGAGCATCGAGGCAACCCTTCCTGGTCTGCTCTCCGACGCAGGATACCGTACGGCTCTCTCGGGCAAATGGCACCTCGGTGAAGCAGAAGGCTCCCGCCCGCACGAAGCCGGTTTCGACGAGTTCTACGGAATTCTGTCTGTGATCAGCGACATGTCGCAGCAGCTCGACGAGCGGCTCTATCCCGACTTGGTGCTGCGCCCGGAACGGCTCGCCGCGCTGCAGGAGCTCTCCGAGGCCGCGATCACCAAGGGCCTGAAGGGCCAGCCGCTGGAAGTCGCCGAAGAAGTCACATCGATCGACCAACTTGGACAGATCGATCAGAAATTCGCTGACTTCTCCGAGGATTTCATCCGCCGGGCGGCGGCGGACGATGTCCCATTCTTCCTCGAGCACTCCTTTGCCCGCGTCCACAATGATAGCTACCCCGCCGAAGGCTATGCTGGGAAGAGCCCGGCCGGTTTTCCATACAAGGATGCGATCCTTGAGGTTGACGATATCGTCGCACGCCTGATCGGAGTTCTCGAAGAGACGGGCGAGCTTGAGAACACCTTCGTTTTCCTCACTTCGGATAACGGCGCCAACGAGGATCTCGCTCCAGATGGTGGCTTCCAGCCGTGGCGCGGGGGCAAAGGGACAACCTGGGAAGGCGGCGTCCGCGTTCCTGGCATCGCCTACTGGCCGGGAATGATTGCGCCCGGTCGCGAAAGCGACGGATTGTTTGACCTGACCGATTTCTTCAACACATCGCTGGCCCTCGCAGGGGTCTCGGAGACCATCCCCAGCGAGCGATTCATCGACGGTATCGACCAGTCGTCCTTCCTGTTGGCGGATAACGGAGAGTCCCGGCGCGACGCGGTCTTTATGTATTCCGAGAACAACCTGATGGCGATCCGCTGGATGGAATACAAGATCCACTTCAAGGTGATGCTGCAGCATGCCGCGCGGCGGAACCTCGACGAGACCACGGTGTCCGATGTCGGCATGAGCCCTTGGGTCTACAACCTCTATACCGACCCGAAAGAGCAAGCGAGTTCCGGTCACTCCCGGTTCGAGTGGGGGCTGCCGCAAGCGCTGCAACGGGTGCAGCGTCACCTGGCGACATTTGCCGACTATCCCAGCACGGACATCGGCCTCGGCAAGCCCTGATAAATCTAAGATCGTGACCGCTGGAGGCGCTCTCTGGCGGTCCGTCGTCGCGAGACTTGCCATCCCACTGAGCTGAGACGATCGCCGATCAGCGAAATCGGAACACTTCCCTTTGGATAAATGTCTTGCGTGGGCTCGGTGGAGCCGATCGGCGCACTCTGCCTGAACGGCAGCTTTCGGGAAATGAAGTCAGCGGAGCTAGGTCCGCAATCTGCGCTCTTCGCCAGTACGGAAGCGTTATAGCGTCCGGCCGGACTGGGGCAGCCCGTCCAGGGCAGCGCCGATCAAGCTCTGCCCGCCGTGACCGACCGCTTTCGCAGATTCACCGCCTGGCTTCCGCCGCGGTGCCGCAAGTGCCCTTCTCCCGGCGTTCGTACCGGACGCTACGAACTCGGCGTCCCCGCGAGCGGCCGGAAAGGGCTGGCTTGAAACACTCGCGGACGTGCGTCCGGCGCCAAGCGCCGCAGTCGGCGAAGTACGATCCAGCGAGACCCTATGCCAGCCGGAAGGTTTCTCCGGCCGCGCGAGCTGGTCGGAAAATTCATGAGCACAAGCGCCCGCAATGGATCTGCGCCCTGCTTTCTGCCACCCTCGCTGCGGGGGCGGAAACATTTCGGACGGTAGGGAGAGCAGCATGCGCGAATACTGGGCGACCTATTCAGTCAGGGACCATCTGGCGCCGCGTGCCTTCGTGGCAGATGTCATGCTCTATGACCGGATCGTCGTCCCGCACCCGCCTGACGATGCAGAGCGGGCCCGATGGGCCGATGAGGGATGGGATCCCGACCGGCTCGATCGCTACCTCGGCATCCTGGGCCCGGAGCGGTCTCGTGCTATTCCCTGGGACGGGTACCTCCGGGACCAGTGGGCAGACCGGATGCAAGCGGCAGATAGCCTGAACCGCGACGGGTTCGCCGCGACCCGGGACGTCCTGACGATGGGGCTGCCACCCTATGTCACCGGCGTCCAGGCGGACCTCGCTTTTCGGGATCCCGAGGCCCTGGCTGCCGGAACCGGCTTGCGCACCGCGACAGGTGGACCAGAGAACTTGCAGACGCAGCTGGCAACCGTACTCGGCAGGCGGTTTCTCGTGCCTGCCGCCAACGCCTATCCCGATGACGAGGGTGCTTTGCGAAGTGCGCTGGCCCTGACCGAGGACAACGCCTTCCGGCGCATGCGCCGGGCGTTCCAGCGCTGGCAGCGCGAGTTCCTGGAGGAATGCGGCCAGCTTGACCGCGTCTCGAGCGAGGATGACCGCCAGCAGATCGTCGCGAGGGCTGCGGAGGAGATGGAGGACCTGATCGCCGACGAGGAACGAGCGCTGCGCAGCACGAAGATCAGGACTGGGACGCTGTTTGCGCTGACGGTCGCCGGATCGGGCCTGACCTTCCTGGGCGGCGGACCGGTCACGCCGATTGGACTTGCGGGGGCCTTCATCACCGTCGGCACCTACTTGGTGAGCAACATCCCTGCGGGAAGGCCCGAAAGCCCGGCTCCCGCCGCCTTCGTGACCTCGGCGCGGCGCCATTTCGGCTGGACGCCGCCTTGATGCGATGCCGCCGCGGGCCATCACTGTCAGGCGCGGGCCACGGCCGGGTTGCCACCTTCCAACACCATGCTACGTCCGAGGCAAAGGCCCTCACCTGCCAGGCGGCGGTGGTCCGGTGAACGGCCTAACCGGGGCTGAAGACTCTGTGCAGAGTCAGGCGCAGCTATTCGCCATCGACCGCTTGCACAGATTTGCCACCCGGGCTCAGCCGCGGCGCCGCAAGTCCGCTTCTTCCGGTCGCCTGCTTCAGGCACCCGAACGAGGTGGCGTCTCATGCGGCAGAAATGCGCGGGCATGGGACCGATGGCGAGCTGGCCACAGCGCCTCTGGACGGGTCCGGTGAACACAACAGGTATTCTCAAATGAATGACCGTCATCAGTTCTTTACTATCACGACGCCCCAATTCTGGTACGGTTCTTTTCCGGAACTAGGTGGCTTTAAAAAAATGTGAGCCCATTGCGAAGTAGCACGATCGGGAAGCTATTCAGGCCTAGTATTATTGCAAACGAGATAGCCACCAAGCGCTGTCTTATCCGAAGATATATCTCTCGTCTGCTGCGCGAATAAAGCTGTTGCTTGAAAACGTAATAAACGAAAATCCCGGCCTCAAAGCAACGCTAACAGTGACATCGTTTGATATGCCCCCGACGGCAATGGTTCTGGTGCCGACAAATGTTTGCACTTCCTTTCCCTCTGGCGAAATGAGCTTGCGTTTTGCAAGGTCAAAAGAAATTGGGACATTAGCCGTTGTGCCATGCAGAGTCAGCGATCCGCTGGATTCGGAAGATATTTCAAATTCAGATTCAGCTGGCGGAATAAACAGATCTAACCAGAATATTTCGCACTCGTCAGGCATCGCTTCACTGGCGAGCACGCAAAATAAAACCGGCCAGAAAGCCCGCACTATCAACCTCCCTTTCCTTAAGGTTCCACATTGGTCGTAAAGATTACGTCGGCGAACCTTCCAATTGTGATTTTAAAGAGTAAATCTTTCTTAGCTGCAGGTTGAGCTGCAACAGCCACTACACAGAAATCGGAACTAGCATCCTTTCCGCCCGCCAATCGATCAGCGATTGGGCGAAACGAGGCAATGCGCCTTTCCGTGGTCCAGAACCATTGCATCGGAAGTCTATTGATTTCTTTGGAGAGGGTTCCCCAAAGCAACAAGCCCGTCTCGACACACAAGTTTTGGGCTCTACTAGGTCGTTGTTCCTCAGGTGTGGCCCACCAATCTGAAAGAACTGAAATCAGCCTTTTGGCGGAATCCTCTGATCCAACTTGTTACTTATCTCACACAAGACTCCAAGGGTTAATCCGAAGAAAAAAATTATCGAACCCTGTTCGAACCAACCGCTTGATTGCTTAAGTGCCAGTCTGTCGATTTCCGTCGTGGTATAATCAATAGTGAAAAAAGAGCCGATAATCCACACAATCCCCCACAAGCAGGCCAGGAAGGCTACCTTTGTGCCATACCTCGTAAACATCTGGATCTTCCTCATATTATTGAAACCAGACTGGCGCTAAGTACTATTTAATTTACTTAATCTCTTTCATGAACTTCAGGCGGCACGGTGTCAATGTACCAGATCTGGTAATTTCTAACGTCCATTGGGGTCTAGGCGACGTGTGCCATTCATCTTCTGGGGGATATTTCTGTCGTAAAGTCCTGCTCTAAACGTCACTCGACCGGCAGCTTAGGACTACCTGCGGGCCCCCCGACGGCTTGTAGCCCGCTTGAACGAAGTCTGAGTGTCGCTGCTCCGCCGCAAGTCCCTTCCCCGCTCCACAGTAGACTTTGAGCCAGGCGATCAGGTGGCCCCCGCTACGGCCATGCCCGCGCCCGACACGTTCTAAGCCCTAGGTAAAGACAGGAAGACGATGGAACCCAGGCTCATTGCCCCGTCCGGGCTCACCGCCCCAACCCAGGCCGCGTATCTGTGACGGGTCGGCCTGGCCGAACGCGCCGCACCGAGATCGCCAACAGGCCCCCGCCAGAAAGCCGCTGCACCCGCGTCATCGCTGCAGTTTCGCCGCGGCGAGGCGTGCGTCGCGGACACGCGCCGGACCCGCACCGGCTCGCCCCGGGAGCGCCGCGCATGATCCATCTGTTCAGGTGCTATGGCCTAGACCCAGGCTTCGGCTACGGCCGCCGCGCGGCCCTTGCCATCACGCTGCAAGAGCTGCGGAACGTGGCCGGGAAGAGCGGCAGATGCCCCCCCTCGCCCCCGCCTGTCCGCCCTAGTCCCCCCTGACCCCCAGGGGGCACTAGGGGTAAGAACCCCCCGAAACTTGCCCCTAGTCGGGAAGAGGGGTGGAGGGGGAAAGGACGGGGCTGCGCCCAGCAGTGAATTACAGCGGCGGAGGGGCGGAAGTGTTGCCCCTTTTCCCCCTAACTTTCCTCCTTCTTCCCCCTAGCTTTTAGCTCTAAACCTTTGTTTTTACTTATCTAGGGGGAATAGGGGTAAAAAGGGGAAGAAAATGAAAGAATTTAGTGGAAGTGAAATCGAGAAGTAACAGGAGAGAACAATAGGGAATTCTCCCCCTTGCCCCTAGCGAAACGGAAACGACCCGAACATGAGCAAGCGCGAGGCGAGGAAAGCGCGGTCCCGGGCAGTGACATTGGACAAGCTGCCGCCGGGCTGGGCGTCCTGGGACGGACTAGAAGAAGTCGAGATCGAAGAGAGCACCCGGATAGCCGAGGACAGCCGCGGCCGCGACCGGGTGGAGGCCAGCCGGGCAAGCGTGCCGCGCCTGAGGGTGCCGCGCGCTCCAGGCCAACCGGGCCGCGATCCTGGAATACGCCCGCACCGTCGAGCTGTGCGCCGCCATCGGAGGCGCCCTGGCGTCCCTCTCGGGCGGCAGCGGCCGGTCCCCCGGCTCGACCCCGCCTGACCTGGCAAGGCGGGCGGCCGCCTCCAACCTGTCCGTGTTCCATGAGGCCCTGGCCGGGCGCAACGTCGAAATCAACCTAGCTGAGCGCGGCATCCCGCTGGACCCCGTGAAAGTCCTTTTCCAACAGCTGGTGCCTTGGATCGCCGCATATCATCTGAGCCGCGCGACATCTTCCGCCACATCGGCCTAGCCGCTGTCCGCCACGCCGAGACCACCAGCGCCCCCGCCGTTCCGTTCGCCTCTCCCCCGCCGTTCCGTTCGCCTCTCCCCCGCCCCCCTGGGATGGGGGGCAACAAGCCCCCCGAAGTTGCCCCCGAAGGGAAAAGGGGTGGAGGGGGAAAGGACGGGGCTGCGCCCCGGCGGTGAATTAAGGGGGCGGAGGGCTGGAAGTGTTGCCCCTTTTGCCCCCCGCTTTCCGCCTTCTTGCCCCCCATTCTTGTCTCTAAGGTATTGTTTTTACTTACTGGGGGGCAAAAGGGGCAAAAAGGGCAAGAAAACAAAGAAAGTTAGTGGAAGCGAAATTGAGAAGTAACAGGAGAGGACAATGGGGAAACTTGCCCCTTGCCCCCCGCGAAACCGAAAGGACCCGAACATGAGCAAGCGCAAGGCGAGGAAAGCGCGGTCCCGGACAGTGACAATGGACAAGCTGCCGCCGGGCTGGACGTCCTGGGATGGGCTGGAGGAAGCCGAGATCGAAGAGGCCACCAGGATCACCGAGGACAGCCGCGGCCGGGCGCGGGTGGAGGCCAGCCGGGCGCGGGTGCTGCGCTTGAAGGTGCCGCGCGCGCTCCAGGCCATGACGGCGCCGCACCGGGCCGCGATGCTGGAATACGCCCGCACCGTCGAGCTGTGCGCCGCCACCGGCGGCGCCCTGGCGTCCCTCTCGGGCGGCGGCGGCGGGCGGTCCCCGGGCTCGACCCCGCCCAACCTGGCGAAGCTGGAGGCCGCCTCCAACCTGCGCGTGTTCCATGAGGCGCTGGACGGGCGCAACGTCGAAATCAACCTGGCCGAGCGCGGCGCCCCGCTGGACCCCGTGAAAATCCCGCTGCGGCAAGTGGTGCATTGGGTCGCGGTGGACCATCTGAGCCGCGCCGACATCTGCCGCCGTATCGGCGTGGGCCGCAGCCATTCCCGCCTTGCCGAGGCAACGGGCCGGATCGCTGTTGCCACCCGCGACGCGGCCGAAATCCTGGGGGGTTGCTGCGGATACTTGCCGAGCGCCCGCGGGTCTGCCCAGATACGCAACGCCCCGGGGCTTGTGGCATAACCCTTCTCAACTTCGACGTGTTGCGGGGTGCTTCGGCGCCCCGCCCTCCAAGCGCCCCGCCTTCGTGCGGGGCGTTGCCGTTCCGGGGGTGCCCATGGACTTCGACCTTCGCCACAATATCCGCGAGCTGGAGCGGGGCCTGTCCGATGCGGCCCGGCGCGAGGTCCGCGGCGCCGTCGCGGCGGGGATCAACGCGACCTTGAAAGACATCAAGGCGAACACGGAAAAGCGCTGGCGCAAGGTCATCGACCGGCCGACGCCCTTCACGATGCGCGGCCTGCGCGTCCGCTTCGCCAGGGATCGCACCTTGACCGGGGCCATTTTCGTGATGGACCGGCAGGCCGAATACCTGATCAACCTGGAGAAGCCCGGGACGGTGCATCCCGAGGGCGCCGCGCTGCCGGTGCCGGGGGCCGCCCAGCGGCTGAACAAGTACGGCAACCTTTCGCGCGGCGCGATCAAGCGCGGCTTTGCCAGTCCGAAGCATTTCAGTGGCACGCCCAGGGGCGGCCACCGGCCCGCGGGCCTGTGGAAGCGCGCAGGCACGAAGCGCAACCCGCGGCTGGTCCTGATGGCCCTGTGGGCGGAGGCGGCGACCTATGCAAGGGCGCCCCTGCGCTTCAAGGAAAGCGCCGCGAAGACCGCCAAGGCCCGGCTGCCCGGCCATATCCTGCGCCGGGTCCGGTCCCGCCTCACCAGGACCCCCCGCTAGGGTCCTTCCAGGCCCAACGGCCCGAGGGTAGTTCGGACTCCCGGGTGTTTCTCAAATTGCCCGCCCTGGCCCCGTGTCGCTTTGGGTTGCGGTTGTTCTTGATCTGGAGGGATGCCCCGATGAGTGAGGGCCAGGACCTGCGGCCCTTCACCGCCGAGGAAGCGGCGCTGGTGGCCGCCTTCCCGCTGCCGGGCGGGGCCATCGACGGCGTTGTGAACAAGTCCCAGCTTGCCGCGGCGATGGGCGTCTCGGAAACGACAATTTCGCAATGGCTGCGCAAGGGACTGCCGACCGAAAGCGACGGCACGAACGGCCGCGCCTATGCCTTCCGCCTGGCCCTGGCCTGGGCCTGGAACCGCAGGCGCGAAGCCGAAGAGAACGCCAGCCGCGCCCGCGGCGACGAAGTGGCGGCGCAGCTGCAGCTTGCCCTCCTGGGCGGCGAAAGCGCCGACCCCTCCGCCGGGGCAAAGCTGACCCTGGCGGAACAGCGCAAGCTCCTGGAGCTGGAATTGCTGCGGATGCAGGCGGCGCGCGAGCGCGGCGGCCTGATGCGCGCCGAGGACGTCGCCGCCTTCATGGAAGACATGGGGGTCGCGATCCGGGACGCGCTGGACGCCCTGCCGGACCGGCTGGCGCGGGAATGCGGGCTCGACGCCCGCCAGGTAGAGGCGGCGGTTGCCGCTTGCGACGAAATCCAGCGCGGCGTCGCCGCGTCCATGCAGGAGATTGCCGGGGATGCTGACGGGGGAGACAGAACGCCGGTTTGACGTCGAGCCGCTGCCGCCCTTCGCCTCCCCCGAGACCGCGCTTGCCCGCGTGCTGGACGCCTTCCAGCCCGCCACGCGCGAAACCGTTCTGGCCGTCGCGCCGCGGCGGCGGATCAAGGACGGGGGCAATTGGGTGGACTGGCGCGCGGACGTCGCGCCCTACATGGACGAACCCATGGAATTGGTGACGTCGCGCCGCTTCGACAGTATCGCGCTGGTCGGTCCGGCGCGCTGTTCCAAGTCCGAAGCCCTGGTCATGAACCCGGTGGCGCATGCGATCCTCGCCAATCCGCGCCAGGTCGCGGTGTTTTCCGCATCGCGCGACACCGCCCGGCGCTGGTCCGATGGCGCTCTGTCCGACCTGATCGCCCATAGTCCCGAGCTGGCCGAGCGCCTGGGCAAGCGGCAGGGGGACGATAACCAATTCTCCAAGCGGTTCCGCGGCGGCTGCCGCCTGGCCGTGGCCTATCCGGTCAAGACCCAACTGATGCAAGTCAGTTACGACCTGGTCATCGGCACCGACTACGACGCTTTCCCCGAGGACGTGGAGGGCGACGGCGAAGCCTTCCCCCTGATGCGCAAGCGCACCGAGGCGGCCGGATCGCGGGCCATGACCATCATTGAAAGCTCGCCCCGCTTTCCGATCCTGGACGAAACCTGGCAGCCGAAGACGCCGCACGAAGCGCCGCCCTGCGGCGGCATTGTCGGGGTCTACAATTCGGGGACGCGCGGGCGCCTCTACTGGACATGCCCCGATTGCGGCGAGCTGTTCGAGCCGCGCTTCGACCGGCTGCGCTACCCGGACGAAGGCACCCCGGCCGACCGGGGCGCCGCTGCGGAAATGGCCTGCCCGGAATGCGGGGTCTGCCTCCCGCACAAGCTCAAGCGCGCACTGAACGCCGGGGCGGTCTGGCTGCATGAGGACGCGGACGGATCGCTGGTCCGCATTCATGAGCTGAAACGGGCGGTGGATACCGTGTCATTCTGGATACCCGGCCCGGCCGCCGCCCTGGCGCCCTGGTCGCGCCTGGTCTCCCGCTACCTGGAGGCCGAGGCCGCCTTCGCGGCGACCCAGGAGGAAACCGGGCTGAAGACGGTGGTCAATGTGGAGCTGGGCTTGCCCTACCTCCCGCGCGGCGGCCTGTCCGGCGTGAGCCTGGAGGAAACCACGCTTCGCAATGCGGCGACGGACCACCGCTGGCAGGTCTGCCCCGAGGGCACCGCCTTTGTCACCGTCGCGGTGGACGTCCAGAAAGGCTATTTTTCGGTCCAGGTGGAGGCATGGCGCCACAATCTGGAGCGGGTGCTAATCGACCGCTACGACCTGGTGACGCCGCCGCCGACCGCGCCGCGCCATGCGGCCCGGCGCCTGGACCCGGCGCGCTATGCCGAGGACTGGGCGGTCCTGGACGCCATCGGGGGCAGAGTCTACCCGGTCCAGGGCCAGTCCCATGGCCTGGCGCCGGTGGCCGTCATGATCGACTGCGGCGGCGAGGCCGGGGTGACATCCCGGGCCTATTCCTACTGGCGGCGGATGCAGATGCGTGCCCCGAACCAGTACCATCTGGTCCGCGGCGCGAGCCAGAAAAACGCCCCGCGCATCCGCATTGCGGCGCCGGAAAGCTCGGCCAAGGGCAAGCGCCACGCGGCGCGGGACGTGCAAATCATCTGGCTCAATGGCGACACGCTGAAGGGCGAGGTCGCGGCCGCGCTGTCCCGCGAGGATGACGGCGACCGCAAGCTGCACCTGCCCCGCTTCGCCCCGCCGCAAATCTTCGCGGAATACGCGGCGGAGCGGCTGACAAAGGACGGCTGGCGCAAGCGGCCCGGCGTCCAGCGGAACGAAGCGCTGGACCTATCGGTCTACGCGCTGGCGGGCGCCATCGCCATCGGCGCGGAGAAGATCGCGGAGGCCGCAAAGGTCCCCGCCTGGGCCGCCATCGGCCCGGAAAACGTCATGGCCCGGCCGCTTGGAAAGGCGGAGGGCCGGAGCGACCCCGAGACCCCAGACCAGACCGACCCGACCCCGGCGCCGCGCAAGCGGTCCCGGGTCCGGCGGCCGAAGAAAAGGTGGTAGCATGCTGGCAACCCTTATCAACCTCCTGAACCTGCACAAGCTCGCCCGGACGTCCGGCCTTGCCGGGCGGTGCCCCATGCGGCGCATCCTGCCGGGCCTCTTCAAGGGCCGCGACTGATGGGGCGGCTGAACCGGGCCGAAATCATCGGCAACCTGGGGCGCGACCCCGAGATCCGCAGCTTCCCGGATGGTGACGAGGTGCTCTCGGCGCGGGAGCCATCCGCGCTATTCGGCAGGTCTCCACACAGTGAAGGCTGAGGGTCCGGTATGTCCCCTCAGGGAGGGAGCTGGAGGATCCGCCGCCTCCGCCGCCGTCGGGCTACGCCCGCAGCCGGGGCCTTCCGGTATCGCCGGCGAAAGCGCCCTGCCCCTAGCCGCCCTCTCCGGCCCCACAGCATCGGTCACGCTTGGCCGCGGTGTCGCAATTGCGATCGCCAGCATGGGACGCTCACCGGGACGGCTAGCGCTTCCGATACCCGCACTCACCGCCCGTCATTGCGAACCCGTGCCTGGATAACATCCAGGCCGCCGGTCCAGTGCACGTCAGCGGATTCTGTCCCGCCCTCCTAATTCGTGCATGGCGGTGGACTTCACGTCGGGATGGCGGCCGCCCCTGCACCGATGTTCCAAATCCCGTAACAAATCCCGTAACAAACAGTCAGATTAGCCAAACTTCATTTGTTGTTTGTGTTGTTATATCAGTATCTTACACGCAAACCACTATACGGTTCCGTTCCCTTCACCCGCTCCAGCCTCTCCCCCGCAATTGCACGACATCTGCCCGACTTGAGCGGAACAGCCCGCCGCGCCGCGCAGGGCGTCCCGCGCTGATCCGTATCACGCGCATGGTCCTGCCCGGTCCCGTCTCGGTAGACGGAGCATCTGATGCAAAAGGGCTTCCTCCCCGCCGCCGCGCTGCTCTCGGCGATGGCCGTCGCCTCGGCCGCCCCCATCGTCATCACCTTCACCGGGATCGTCATGGATGTCGGCGGCCGGCTCGATACGGCCGGGGCGTTGATCGCGCCCGGCGGCTACCACGCTGGCCCGCTGGGCCAATTTCGGCGCCGCAGCCACCGCCTGTCTCTGGCATGTCTTCGGCGCCGCCGGACCGGCCAGCTAAGGCGGCGGCCAGGACAGGCACATCAGGGAAGGCACCCCCGAGGGCGGCACCGTCGTCTTCGCGTTCCATGACGGGCTGGCGATGATCGGCCTGCCCCAGGACGGTGCCCCGGGCGGGGTGCTCTCGCCGGCGGGCGACCTGAGCTCGCAGGATTGCGACTCCGCCGGGCTGGCCGGGGGCAGCTGCCTGCGGACGCAGGCCAATGGCGACACCCTCCGGCTGAATGCCGGCAGCGCCGGTTCCGCTGACGGCCCGGGGGCCCGCCGCTGCCGGCCGCGCTGGCCGTGGCGGGGCTTCTCGCAGCGCCAGGCGCTGAGCGCGTGCTCAGACCAGGCTGCGGATGATCCAGAAGATCGCCGCCGACAGCAGCGCCGCGGCGGGCACCGTAACGATCCAGGCCGCGCCGATGGTCAGCACATGCGAGCGGCGCACCAGCTTGCGGCGGCGGCGCTCCTCGCCCGGCACGGCCGGCCGCACCGGGCTGGCATTGCGGGCGGTGCGGAAGCGGCGCTCGGCATCCCATTCGCGGAAGAAGCCGACGCCGAAGACGCCGCCCACCGCGATATGGGTCGAGCTGACCGGCAGGCCGAGCCAGCTGGCCACGATCACCGTGATCGCCGCCGAGAGCGCCACGCAATAGGCGCGCATCGGGTTCAGCTTGGTGATCTCGCTGCCGACCACGCGGATCAGCCGCGGGCCGAAGAGGAAGAGCCCGAAGGAGATGCCGAAAGCGCCGATCAGCATCACCCAGAAGGGAATGGCGAAGGCCTCGCTGAAGCTGCCGGTCAGCACCGCCTGCACGATCGCCGCCAGCGGCCCGATCGCGTTGGCAACGTCATTGGCGCCATGGGCGAAGCTCAGCAGCGCCGCCGAGATGATCAGCGGGATGCCGAAGAGCACCTTGAGCGACTTGGAGCGGTTCTCCAGCCCCTTGGACTGGTGGCGCACCACCGGGATCATCACGAGCCAGGTGCCAAGGCCGAGAAGCGCGCCGATCCCGAGCGCGGCGCCGAAGCCGATCTCGATCACGTGCTTGAGCCCCTTCATCGCCAGATAGGCCGCGAAGGTGCCCGCCATGATGCCGACCAGCACCGGCACCCAGCGGCGAGCGGCGGCGATCTTGTCGGGGCGGTAGATGATCTGCGCCTTGATGAACCACAGGAAGGCGGCGGCGATCAGCCCGCCCAGCACCGGCGAGATCACCCAGCTGGCCGCGATCGCGCTGACCTTGCCCCAGCTCACCGCGCCGAGCCCGGCCGCGGCGATGCCCGCGCCCATCACGCCGCCGACCACCGAATGGGTGGTCGAGACCGGCGCGCCGATCCAGGTGGCGAGGTTGACCCAGAGCGCCGAGGACAGCAGCGCCGCCATCATCGCCCAGACGAAAACCTCGACCGAGCCGAGGCTCGTCGGCGCGATGATCCCCTTGGCGATGGTCGAGACCACGTCGCCGCCTGCCAGCAGCGCGCCCGCGCTTTCGAAGACGGCGGCGATGGCGATGGCCCCGCCCATGGTCAGGGCATTGGCGCCGACCGCCGGACCCATGTTGTTGGCGACGTCATTGGCGCCGATATTGAGCGCCATGTAGGCGCCGAAGGCCGAGGCCACGACGATGATCGTGGCATGGCCGCTGCCGCCGAGCAGCAGCGCCGACATCAGCGCCGCCGCCGCCACGAAGAGCACGGCCACGCCCTTTCCCGCCACCGGACGCCCGACATAGGCCGCGGCCTGCTCGAGCGCCGAGAGGCGGCCGAGGTCGCGGTCCAGCGTCTCGAGATGCCTCGGTTCGAAGTCTCCTTGCGCCATCGGTAGTGCGCCCCCGTTTGTCAGCCGCGGCCCGGACGGTCGCGCCGCGGGCGGCCCGGCCCCGCCCGGGGCCCGGTCCGCCTGCAGCGCCCCGCCTCAGGCGTTGAAAAGGAAATGCAGGACGTCGCCGTCCTTGACCACGTAGCTCTTGCCCTCGACGCGCAGCTTGCCCGCGTCGCGCGCCCTGGCCTCGCCGCCGAGCGAGACGTAGTCGTCATAGGCCACCGTCTCGGCGCGGATGAAGCCGCGCTCGAAATCGCCATGGATCACGCCGGCCGCCTGCGGCGCCGCGGTGCCCTTGTAGATCGTCCAGGCGCGGGCCTCCTTCGGGCCCACGGTGAAGTAGGTTTCCAGGCCCAGCAGGTCGTAGCCCGCCCGGATCAGCCGGTCGAGCCCGGCCTCTTCCAGCCCCATCTCCTCGAGGAAGACCTCCGCCTCCTCGTCGTCGAGCTGGGAGATCTCCTCTTCGATGGCCGCGGAGATCAGCACGATGCCCGCACCCTCGGCCTGCGCCATTTCAGCGACCCTGGCCGAATGCGCATTGCCGGTGGCCGAGGCGTTCTCCTCGACATTGCAGACATAGAGGATCGGCTTCTGGGTCAGCAGCTGCAGCATCCGCCACTGCTTCCTGTCCTCTTCCGCGACATCCAGCAGCCGCGCGGGCTTGCCGTCTTCCAGCAGCTCCAGCGCCGCCTTCAGCAGCCGCTCCTGCTGGACGGCCTCCTTGTCGCCGCCGCGCACCTTGCGCGAGAGGTTCTGGAGCCGCTTCTCGACCGACTCCATGTCGGCGATGATCAGCTCCATGTTGATCGTCTCGGCGTCGGAAACGGGGTCCACGCGGCCGTCGACATGGGTGATGTCGTCATCCTCGAAGCAGCGCAGCACCTGGGCGATGGCGTCGGTCTCGCGGATATTGGTGAGGAACTGGTTGCCCATGCCCTCGCCCTTCGAGGCGCCCTTCACCAGGCCCGCGATGTCGACGAAGGTCATCCGCGCCGGGATGATCTCCTTCGATCCGGCGATTTCGGCCAGCTTGAACAGCCGCTTGTCCGGCACGGCCACGTCGCCGACATTCGGCTCGATCGTGCAGAACGGAAAGTTGGCCGCCTGCGCCGCGGCCGTCCGCGTCAGCGCGTTGAACAGGGTCGATTTGCCCACATTCGGCAGACCGACAATCCCCATCTTGAAGCCCATGGTGCAAATTCCCTCACTGGTCGCGCCGCTCATAAGGCCCAAGGGGGCTGCGTGCAAGCTCAGCGGCCGCGCCCCAGCGCCAGCGGGACGAGGAAGCTCAGCGCGAAGATGCGCACGACGTGGTGCAGCGCCACATAGGCCGGGTCGGCATGCAGGAGCAGCGCCATCGCCGCCATGGTTTCCACCCCGCCCGGGGCAAAGGCGATCAGCGCCGCCGAGAGCGGCAGGCCGAGGATGCGCGCGGCCGCGAAGGCCGCCAGCGAGGAGACCGCCACCGCCAGCCCGGTCAGCAGCGACGCGCCGCCAAGCGCGCGCAGGATCATCCGGACATCGATCCCCGAGAAGCGCGTGCCGATGGTCGAGCCCATCAGAACGAAGCCCGGCACGGCCAGCCATTGCGGCACCGCCCCTTCGAGCCAGCCCGCGCCATGGCCGATCGCCGAGGCCGCCATCGCCCCCATCAGCATCCCCGCAGGAATGCCCGCCCGGCGGAAGCCCAGGCCGATGCAGAGCGCGGCCGCGGCCAGCGCCGCCAGCATGGCCGGGCCCATCGGTCCCTGCGGCGCGGCCGGAACCAGCGCCTCGCCCTCGAGAAGCAGCACCAGCGGCGGCGTCAGGATGGTCAGCGCCAGCACCCTGAGCGACTGGACCAGCGCCACCTGCGGCAGGTCGGCCTTGGTGTCGAGCCCCAGCGACAGCACGTAGCTCAGATGCCCCGGCGCGGCGGAGAGGATCGAGGTCGGATGGTCGAGCCCGAAGACCCGCCGCAGCGCCCAGCCGCCGCCCCAGAGGATCGCCGCCACGGCCAGAAGGAGAAGGACGAGGCTCAGCGGCCAGCGCGCGGCGGCATGGATCACCTCGGGGGTGACGCCCGATCCCATCCCCATGCCGATCAGCACGAAGCCCGCATTGCGCAGCCCCGGGGGCACGTCCATGCGCAGCCCCGCGAGCGCGGCCAGCGTCACCAGCGCGGCCGGACCGAGGAGGAAGGGCGCCGGGATCCCCAGGACATGCGCCAGCCCCGCGCCGGAGGCGCCCACTGCCAGGGTCTGACCGAGTACTCGAACGTCCATCCCCGCGATGTGTCAGCGGCCGCGCGGAATGTCGAGCGCCGCTTTGCCGCGGCGCCCGGAGGCGGAACGGAAAAGGGGGCGGATGCCCGCCCCCGTCCCCGGTTTTCGCTGCATTCGGGGCGCGCGCCCGCCGCGTTCAGCCCGGCGAGAGGCCGCGCATCCGCTCCGAGCGGCGGCGCAGCAGCTCGACCGCGGTCAAGAGGCCGATCGAGACCACCACGAGGATCGTCGCCACGGCGAGGATGGCCGGGCTGATCTGCTCGCGGATGCCCGCCCACATCTGGCGCGGGATGGTCTGCTGGTCATGCGCGGCCACGAAGAGCACCACCACCACCTCGTCGAAGGAGGTCACGAAGGCGAAGAGCGCGCCCGAGACCACGCCCGGCAGGATCAGCGGCATGGTGATCTTGAAGAAGCTGGTCGCCGGATTGGCGCCCAGATTGGCCGCCGCGCGGTTCAGCGACTGGTCGAAGCCCACCAGCGTCGCGGTCACCGTGATGATGACGAAGGGGATGCCCAGCGTGGCATGCGCCATGATGATGCCGACATAGCTGCCCGCCAGCCCGGTCTTCGAGTAGAAGAAGAAGAGCCCGGTCGCGGTGATGATGATCGGCACGATCATCGGCGAGATCAGCACCGCCATCACCGTCCGGCGGAAGGGCATCTCGGGCCGTGACAGGCCGAGCGCCGCCAGCGTCCCCAGCGCCGTGGCCAGGATGGTGGAGAAGAAGCCGATGATGACCGAGTTCTTCGCCGCCCGGATCCAGGTCGAGTTCGCCCAGGCATCCGCCCACCAGGCGGCGTTCCGCGGCGCCTCGGGATTGGTCATCCCCAGCGTCAGCAGCGTGTCGTACCACCGCATCGAATAGCCCGTCGGATCGAAGGACAGCATCTTCTCGGTGAAGGTGAAATAGGGCTCGGCGTTGAAGCTGAGCGGGATGATGATCAGGATCGGCGCGATCAGGAACAGGAAGATGAGCGCGCAGATCGTCAGGTAGGTGTAGTGCCAGATGCGCTCGAGGCGCGAGGCGTGGATCGGAAGAGCCATGGTCGCTTACCCCAGCTTCAGGTTGTCGATGCCCACGAGCCGGTCGTAGAGCCAGTAGAGGACGAGCACGCCCGCAAGCAGCAGGGACGCCAGCGCCGCGGCGAGCGACCAGTTCAGCGAGTTCTGCATGTGGAAGGCAATCAGGTTCGAGATCAGCTGCCCCGAGGAGCCGCCGACCAGCGCCGGGGTGATGTAGTAGCCCACGGCGAGGATGAAGACCAGGAGCGCCCCTGCCCCGATCCCCGGCACCGTCTGCGGAAGGTAGACGCGGCGGAAGGCGGTCCAGCTGGTCGCGCCCAGCGAGCGCGCGGCGCGGACATAGGAGGGCTTGATCGGCCGCATCACCGAATAGAGCGGCAGCACCGTGAAGGGCAGCAGGATATGCGTCATCGCGATCACCGTGCCCATCTGGTTGTAGATCATCTGGATCCGGCCGTCATCGCCGATGATCCCCGCCCAGACCAGCAGGTCGTTGACCACGCCCTGGCTCTGCAGGAGCACCATCCAGGAGGTCGTCCTGACCAGCAGCGATGTCCAGAAGGGCAGCAGCACCAGGATCATCAGCAGGTTGGAATAGCGCAGCGGCAGCGTCGCCAGCAGGTAGGCCACCGGGAAGCCCAGCACCAGCGTCGTGACGGTGATCAGCACCGACAGGATCGCCGTGCGCTTGAACAGCAGCAGGTAGACCTGCCGGTCCTCGGGCACGTTGACGATATTGCCGTCGACGTCGCGCGTCATGTCGAGCGCGGCCAGGTAGAAGTTGATCGTGTAGCGGCTGGAGGCATCTCGCATCGCCTGCCACAGGACGGGATCGGCCCAGTCCTCGTCGACATCGAGGATCGCCTCCTTGAAGGGCGCCTCCAGGTCGTCGGCGCGGCGCGCGGTCTTGGTGAAGAGCGAGCGCGTGCCCGGCGCCTCGTAGTTGATGCGGGTGCCGACATCGCCCTGCCCGCGCAGCTCGGCGAGCTGGGCCAGGCCCTGGGCGAGCGCCTGGTAGGCCGCCTCGTCGGGCTCGGTGCCCGGGGGGTTCGCCTTGAACCAGTCGCGCAGCTCGACCATGATCGGCGTCACCTCGCCGCTCGAGCGGTCGACATTCTCGATGAAGCGCGGATCGCTGACCGAGCGGCTCAAGAGCTGCCCGATCGGCAGCACGAAGGTCAGCAGGACGAAGGCCAGGAGCGGCGCCACAAGGTAGAAGGCGCGGCGTTTCGCGCGGGCCTGGCTCGCGGCGAGCGCGGCCTTGAGCGGGCGTCCGTCCGCGGTCTGCAGCCCCTGCGGCGCGGCGCCCGGACTCGTGGCGGTCATGTCAGCCAAAGGAAATCTCCCGAAACGCAGGACGCCGCAATGGGCGCTGCTCTGCGGCGCGTGCCGGGGCACGCGGGTCGTGGTGACCGGTCCAGAGCGCAGGGCTCCGGACCGGCGGTTGCGTCAGGCTCAGTTGGCCAGCCAGGCGTTGAAGCGCTCGGACAGCTCGACATTGCGGTCGGCCCAGAACTCGAAATTCGAGGGCAGCGCGACTTCGAGGTTCTGTTCGGCGGTCGGCATGTACGGACCCATCTCGGTCTTGCCGTCCTCGAAGAGGCCGACGAGCGGGCCGGAGGACTTGCGCGCCGGACCGTAGGAGATCCACTTGGCCTGGTCGGCCAGCTGCTGGGTCTGGGTCGCGAAGGCGAGGAATTCCATCGCCAGATCCTTGTTCGGCGCGCCGAGCGGGATCACGTAGCCGTCGTATTCGTAGACCTGGCCGTTGAAGACCGACACGAAAGGCTTGCCCTCGGACACGGCGGCGGCGAAGATCCGGCCGTTATAGGCGGTGGTCATGGCGACTTCGCCATCGGCCAGCAGCTGCGGCGGCTGCGCGCCGGCTTCCCACCAGACGACGCTGTCCTTGATGGTGTCGAGCTTGGCGAAGGCGCGGTCGAGCCCCTCGTCGGTCTCGAGCATGTCGTAGACCTCGTCAGGCGCGACGCCGTCGGCCATCAGCGCCATCTCCAGGTTCACCTTCGGGGTCTTGCGCAGGCCGCGCTTGCCCGGGAATTTCTCCAGGTCGAAGAAATCGGCGATGGTGGTCGGCTTCTCGCCGGTGAAGACGGTGTCGTCATAGGCGTACATCGTCGAGAACACGATGGTCGCGACGAAGCAGTCGGTCACCGCGCCCGGCAGGAAGTCGTCCATGGCCGCGGTGCCATCGGCCCCGGCCGCGAGGATCGAGGGATCGATCTCTTCCAGCAGGCCCTCGTCGCAGAGCGCCATCGCGTCGGCATATTCCACGTCGGCGACATCGACGGTGACATTGCCGGCCTCGACCTGCGCCTTGATCGGGGTTGCCGGGTTGTCGGCGACCACGTCGACCACGGTCACGCCGGTCTTCTCGGTGAAGGGCTTGTGGTAGGCCTCCACCTGGCTCTTGGAATAGGCCCCGCCCCAGGACATCACGGCCAGTTCCTCGGCCTGCGCTGCCACGCCTGCGGCGACCAGCGCCGAGGTCAGGATCAGAGTGCGTTTCATCGAAGTCTCCCAGTTGGTTGGATTTGTTTTCCCGTCACGCGGTACAGGCGTGCCAGGACAGATTATCTTCTATTGCTTAAACGGATCCGGCCAGCGCGGCGACAATTGCGATTGCAGCGACTGCGGCCAGGGCTGCCGGCCTGGCCAGCCGGATTTCCGGAGATGGCGATGTTCGCGTCCTCTCGAATTCCACCACGTTCAAGCGTCCGTTGTCCATCTGCTCTTCTCGCCCCAAATGCCGTGCCCCGCGGCACGCCATTCCGGCGCGGAGCATGTCAGACCGGATCCAGCGCGCGGGCATCCGCGGGATGCCAGCCGATCTTGACCCGCTGTCCCGGAGACAGCCGTTCCTGCCCCTGGATGTTGCGGCATTTCATGACGAAGTCGTCATGGCCCGCAACCCGCAGGCGGGTGCGGAAAAGGTCGCCCATGTAGATGAATTCCAGCACTTCCGCGTCGAGCGTGTGCCAGCCTTCCTGGATGCGGTCGTGGCGGAACTCGACGCGTTCGGGACGGATCGAGACCAGCGTCTCGGAGCCGGCACCGCCGATATTAACCGCTGTCGCGCCGATCAGCTCGCCCGAATGCAGCCGGACGGTCGCGGTCTCGCCGTCAAGCGCCTCGATCTTGCCCGAGAGCTTGTTGTTCTCGCCGATGAACTGCGCGACGAAGCTGTTGTCGGGGCGCTCGTAGAGGTCCTCGGGCGGCGCAAGCTGCTGGATCTTGCCGTCGTTGAACACCGCGACGCGGTCCGACATGGTCAGCGCCTCGGACTGGTCGTGGGTGACGTAGACCACGGTGATGCCCAGCGATTCATGCAGGTGCTTGATCTCGAACTGCATGTGCTCGCGCAGCTGCTTGTCGAGCGCGCCCAGCGGCTCGTCCATCAGCACCAGATCGGGTTCGAAGACCAGCGCGCGGGCCAGCGCGATGCGCTGCTGCTGCCCGCCCGAAAGCTGCGCCGGACGGCGCGAGGCGAACTTGCCCATCTGCACCATGTCGAGCGCGCGCTTGATCTTGGTCTCGCGGGTGCCGCGGTCCATGCCGCGCACCTCGAGCGGGAAGCTCAGGTTCTCGGCCACGGTCATGTGCGGGAAAAGCGCGTAGTTCTGGAAGACCATGCCGATGCCGCGCTTGTGCGGCGGGATGTGGTTGATCTCCTTTCCGGCCAGGCGGATCTCGCCGTTGGTGGCCGTCTCGAAGCCCGCCAGCATCATCAGGCAGGTCGTCTTGCCGGAACCCGACGGCCCCAGCATCGTCAGGAATTCGCCCTTGGGCATGGCGAGATTGAGGTCCTTCACGACCAGGCTCTCGCCGTCATAGCTCTTCTGCACGCGGTCGAATTCGACCATCGGCGTTGTCACGTCCATACCTACCCCGTCTTATTTTGCCCAATTATTGGGTATATGCCTAAAACGCATTCGTCTATGTCCATGGGCCGTTTCGAGCCCGTTCCGCAGAGCGCTGCGTAGAATTTGTGCAACCGGGACGGGTCAGGATGCCGTTCTGTACGTACACGCACAAAACCGCCCCGTGCCCCCTGCTCCGTCTCCTCCGGCAAGTGCCGCCGCGTCCGCTCATTCCGAAGCCCTTCAGCCTGCGTTCCGCGGAGATTTTCCGTTTTCGCGCTGGCTTCGGCGCTGAATGCGACCCTCTGCTGGCAATTTGCGACCTGCCCCCTCCAAACATGCAGAAAAGGCGCCGGAACGGCTCCGGCGCCTCCTGCGATGTCTCCGCGCTGCCCGCCCGGCGACCGGGCGCGGGCCCGGTCTGCCCAGCGAAAGGGCGGTTTCAGAATTTGTGGATGTAGGACACGCCGAAGATCCAGGGATCGATCTCGGCCTCGCCGACATCCTCGCCATTCACCTCGACGTCAGAATCGATGTCCATCCAGCGCACATCCGCGCGGATCGCGCCGGTCTCGCTCAGCGCGTAGTCGACGCCGGCATGCAGGGCCAGGCCCCAGCTGTCCTTCAGCCGCACCTTGGCGTCGCTCAGCGCGCCCTTGCCGTCCTCGTCGAAGAAGGTGGTGTAGTTGACGCCGACACCCAGAAGCGGCGTCCAGGCGCTGCCGGTCTGGAAGTGGTACTGCAGCGTCACGGTCGGCGGCAGCTGCTGCACGCTGGCGACCTTGCCCAGCCCGTCGAGCCGGACGTCGTGCTGGAACGGGGTCGCGGCCAGGACCTCGATGCCCAGGTTGTCCATGACGAAATATTCCAGCGTCAGGGTCGGGCGGATGCTGTCGGATACATCGGCCTCGGCCCCCGCGACATCGCCGTTGTCGTCCTTGGGCATCACGTAGCCCAGGCCCACCCCGAGGGTGAACTCGCCGGCGCTCTGCGCGCAGGCGGCACCTGCGCCAAGGGCGGTCGCGGCGGCCAGCACGGCCGGGAGCATCACATGGGTCATCACTTTCGTCCTCGCTCTTATACGTGACCGCCTAATGGCGCAGCGCGAGCGGTCCGGCCTTGACCGGGATCAGCAGGAACTCTTGATCGAGATCAATTCGGGGCAGTTTCCGGGGGTTGGCTCAGGCGCGCGCCGCCGGACGGGCGCGCGCCCCGGGCGTGGTCAGGTCGCGCCGCCGCGGCGCTTGGCAATGTAGTAGCCCGCCTCGGTGACGCCGATGCCGAGCAGTCCGGCGACGATCATCGCGCTTTCCTCGCTGGCGAGGATGCCGGTGCCGAGCTGCGGCGACAGCAGGCCGAGGGAGACCGCCGCGCCGGAGAGGTATCTCAGAAGGATGCGGGCAATCGGAAGCATGTACATGTCGGGGGTCCTTTCTGCGTGGAACGCGCCGGGCCGCCGCATGCGGACCGGCATGGCCCCCGTCTGCCAGCAATTCGTCAACAAGCGCCGCCGCCAGCGTGCGCCCGTCCCCGAGGCCGGGGCGGCTGGTGCGCGGATCGCGCCGGTCCCGTCAGCGCGCCGTCAGCCGTCCGGGATGGAGCGGCACCTGCCCCTCCGGCCGCACCGCATCCGGCACCCAGTCGGCGCCGTGGAGCCCGCGCACCAGCCGCCCCGGCCGCGGCCCCGCCGCCTCTCCCAGGAGCCCGCGGGCGCGCATCATCCCGTCGAGCAGCGACTGGCTGCCGCGCCGGATCCCGCGCCGCCAGTGGCGGAACAGCATGAGATCCTCGGTCAGGTCGAAGCTCGCCACGGTTTCCGGCTCGAGCGCGCCGTAGCCGTCGAAGAAGGCCTGGCGGTCGGTCTCGGAATCGCCGTCCCAGGGTGCGCCTTCCGCCGCCGCCCCCTCGCGCCGCAGCGCCAGGTCGACGAGGAAGCGCGCCAGGTCGTGCTCCACCGGCCCGTAGACCTCGTATTCGCGGTCGAAGCCCAGCAGCCGTCCATCGCGCAGGAAGAGGTTGTCGGCGTGGAAATCGCCATGCAGGAAGCGCGAGGGGCCTGTCCCGCCCGTGCCCTGGCGGCGCTGGCGCAGCCGCCGCACCGCCTCGCCGATCGCGTCCTCGCCCGCGCTGCGCGGCAGCGCGACCCGCACCGGCCCCCGCCGGATCAGCGGCCTGCGCCCGCCCGCCCGGTGGAGTTCCGCCAGCCAGGCCCCGGTCCGCGCCAGCCAGTCCTCGCGGCCGGGACGGCCCAGCAGCTGCGACAGCCGCGGCCCCTCGATCCATTCGATGGCGAAGAAGCGGCCGAGCGGGTCGAGATGCACCGGCTGCACGCTGTCCTCCGAGGCCGCCGCCATGGCGGCCAGCGCCCGGTACTCGCCGATATTGCGCCAGCGCGAGGCATGCGACTTGATCGCCAGATCCGGACCGCCCTCGCGGCTGGCATGCAGGATGACCCGCATCCGCCCGCCCCCGGCCCCGACCAGGCGGCCGATCTCGAAGCGCCAGTCCGGCCCGCTGCCATAGCGCCGCCGCAGCCAGGAGGACATGGCCGAGGCCAGCCCTTTCGGCAGGTCGGAGATGGCGGCTTCGGGCGTGGCGGTGGGGTCTGTGGAGGTCATCCGCGGAAATATAACACTTCCGTGACGCCGGACAATCGGCCGCAACCCGGGAAACTGCGCGCCCATGCACAAGGGCCCCGCCGTTTCCGGCGGGGCCCTGCGCTTTGCCTTTTGCCCCGGGGGCTCAGGCGATCTTTGTCAGCAGCTCGTCGAGGGA
>NZ_VATA01000066.1 GCF_005870025.1 Poseidonocella sp. HB161398 | reverse complement strand
GCAGGCTGCACTGCCGCCTGAGGCTGAGACCGGGATGATCCTTCTTCACCGCTTTCTGCCTCCAGTGCCGGGGATGAGACTGGAGGCTTCCGACAAAAAATCGCGCTCGATCACCAGCTGCCCGATCTTGGCGTGCAACTTCTCGACATCCGCTGCCGAAACCACCGGCTCGGCAGCCGCCTTCGTGCCGAAGGCCGATGCCATGTTCTCGATGGCTGTCCGCTTCCAGCCGCTGATCATGGTGGGATGGATATCATGCTTCTTGGCCAGCTCGGCCGTCGTCAGTTCCTCGCGGATGGCCTCGAGGGCCACCTTCGCCTTGAACTCCGCTGAATAGCGTTTCCGTTTCGTCATCTCGGGTCAGTCTTCGTCAGGCGCTAAAGCTTAACACCTGGTCCGAAATCCCGCGACCACCTCTCGCCGCCCTGGTAGACCTCCAGCCCGTTCACGCAGCGCAGCAGCGTCGACTTGCCCGAGCCGGACGCGCCGATCAGGCAGACGACCTCTCCGCGCGCCACAGACAGGTCGATGCCCTTGAGCACCTCGAGCGCGCCATAGCTCTTGTGCAGGCCCTCGATCTCGATCATTTCTTTCCGAACCTCCGTTCAAGCCAGGATGCCAGGATGAAGAGCGGCACGCTCAGCGCCAGGTAGAGCCCCGCGACCAGCGTGTAGACGGTCAGGTTCTCGAAGGTCGAGGCCGCCAGCATCTTCGCCTGGAAGGTCATTTCCGCCACCGTGATGACCGAGGCCTGCGAGGTGTCCTTCAGGAGCATGATCATCGTGTTGCCATAGGGCGGCAGCACGGTGCGCACCGCCTGCGGCAGGATCACCCGCCGCATCGTCAGGCCCCAGCCCATGCCGATCGACTGCGCCGCCTCGATCTGGCCGTGATCCACCGCCTCGAGTCCGGCGCGGAAATTCTCGGCCATGTAGCACGAATAGGCCAGGCCCAGCCCGATCGCCCCGGCCTGGAAGGCGGTCAGGTCGATCCCCCAGCCGGGCAGCACGAAATAGATGTAGAAGAGCTGGACGAGGATCGGGATGCCCCGCACGACATTGACGAAGGCGCGCGAGGTCCAGGACAGGATGCCGATGCGCGAATAGCGCATCAGCGCCAGCACCAGCCCGAAGACCGTCGCGATCACGAGGGCCGAGAAGGCGATGCCGACCGTCGTGGCCGCCCCCTTGAGGAGGATGGGCAGATAGGCCTGCGCATCCTGGAGAAACTGCGACATTGCTAGGTGGGCCCGGCGCTCAGTCGAGGTTCCACTTGGCGATCAGCGCGTCGAGCTCGCCGCTCTCCTTCAGCTCGGCCAGGCCCTCGTTGATCCGGGCCAGCAGCTCGGGATTGTCCTTGGCGATGGCCAGGCCCAGCGGCGCCACGAATTGCTGCTGGTAATCCGCCGCCATCTTCAGGTCGGGGAATTTCCCCTGGCCGATCTGGTAGGCCATGATCGGCTGGTCGGCGAAGCCCACGTCGATGCGGCCCAGCTCCACCTCGCGCATGATGTCGGCGATGTTCTCGTAGACCTTCACCTCGCCGATGCCGTCCAGCGCGGCCAGGTCGTTCTGGTACTTCGTGCCCTGCTGGACGCCGATCGTCTTGCCCGCGGTCTCTTTCAGCCCGGCGGTGTAATGGGTGTCGTCATCGGCGCGCACCACCAGCCCCTCGCCATAGGGGAAGATCGGATCGGAGAAATCGACGACCTTCTTGCGCTCCTCGGTGATCGACATGGCGGCCGAGATGATGTCGATCCGCCTCGATTGCAGCGCCGGCAGCAGCGAGACCCAGTCGGTCGACTGCACGTCGGCCTCGAAGCCGGCCTTCCCGCCGATGGCCTTGACCACGTCGACCATCATCCCGGTGATCTCGCCCGAGCCGACATCGAGGAAGGTGAAGGGAACCCCGGTCGGGGTGGAGCCGACTTTCAGCTTCTCGGCCATGGCCGGAACGGAGGCGGCGAGCACGGCGATGGCGGCGACGGCGAAACGGGAGAGCGTCATTCAGTATACCTGCGGTCAGGCCGATCCCGGGGCGAGGGCGGCGGGATCGGCGTCATGGCCGGGATCTGCCCTCGCCGGAGGCAGGCTGTTGCGGTTGCCCCCCGACCGGAAGCCCCGCGGCCCGCTTTGCCCTGCGAAATGCCCGCGCGGCCCGGAAATTATCCGCTGGGGCAGGGCGCTGCCCGTGATTTATGCATGTTCAGTATACCCGTAATCTCCGACAGGCATGAATGGGCGCGTTTTGGCGGGTTGAAATTGTACGATGCGCTTCTTGGGTATACTGACTGGGTCATGACCCCGCCCGTTCCTCCCGCCCTGACCGATCCCGCCCCGGCGACCCGCGCCGCGGAGATCTACGCGGAGCTGAAGGGCCGGCTGCTGTCGCACCGCTATCGCATGGGGGATGTGCTGCGCGAGGAGGAGGTCGCCTCCTGGTTCGGTGCCAGCCGGCTGCCCGCGCGCGACGCGATGCGCCAGCTGGAGCACGAGGGGCTGATCGAGCGCAGCGGACGGCGCTACCGGGTGCGCCATTACGACTACCACGCCGTGCAAGTGACCTACCGGATGCGCGCCGCGCTGGAGCACATGTCGGTGGAGCTCGCCGTCGCCCGCGGCGGCGCGGCGGATTTCGACCGGCTCGCCGCCAATCTCGACGCGCAGGAGCGGCTGGTGGAGGCGCCCGACCGGGCGCAGTTCACCGCGCTCGACATCGCCTTCCATCTCGACATCGCCCGGCTCGGCGGCAATCCGATGCTGGTCGCCGAGCTGTCGAAGCTGCTCGACCGCGTCCGCCTGATCCGCTCCGACGAGATCGGCCGCGACAACGGCCCGGCCGCGGCGCTCGAGGACCACCGCCGCATCCTGCATGCGATCCGCCGTGGCGATGCCGCCAGCGCCAAGGCCGAGCTCGACTACCATTACGCCACCACCGTCCGCCTGCATGACGCGACGACCGGCCCGTGATCCCGTGACCGCTTCCGAAAGGCGCCCAGATGTTCCCCTCGCGTGACTGCATCGACCGTTTCCCCTCGCTCTGGATGGAGACCGCGCGGGAGACCGACCCGGCCCGGCCGCTCGACGGCGACACCCGTGCGGATGTCGCGGTCATCGGCGCGGGATTCACCGGGCTCGGCTGCGCGATTTCGCTCGCCGAGGCCGGGCGCGACGTGGTGGTGCTCGATGGCGGCGGCCCGGGCTGGGGCGGGTCGGGGCGCAATTCCGGCGCGGTGATCCGCGGCTTCAAGATGAGCCGCAGCGAGCTGAGGACCACGTTCGGCGCCGAGGGCGACGCGATCGCGGAATTCGGCGCGAAGAACGCGGAGCTCGTCTATGCGCTGGTCGCGCGCTTCGGCATCGACTGCGCGCTGCGCCGCACCGGCTGGATCCAGCCGGCCCATAACGCCGCCGGGCTGCGCCGCGTCGAGGAGCGCCACCGCACCTGGACCGCCGACGGGGTGACCGGCATCGAGATGCTCGACCGCGCGCAAATCGCGCGGGAGCTGGGATCGGAGGCCTATATCGGCGGGCTGATCGACCGCGGCTGCGCGGTTCTACAGCCCCTGGATCTGGTCCGCGGCATGGCGCGCGGCGCCGCCTCGCTCGGGGCGCGGATCCATGGCGGCACGCCCGTCACCGGCTACCGGCGCGAGGGCGGCGACTGGGTGGTGGCGACCCCGCGCGGCACGGTGCGGGCGCCGGTCCTGGTGGTTGCGACGAATGCCTATACCGGCGGGCTCGAGCCGGGCATGGCGGGCTCGATGCTGACCACACATACCCAGATCGTCGCGACCGAGCCGCTGCCCGGGGCGCAGATCGCCGCCATCCTGCCCGGCGGCGCCTCGGCCTCCGACAGCCGCCGCGTGCTCTTCTACTGGAACCGCAGCCCCGACAACCGGCTGGTCTTCGGCACGCGCGGCAAGGTCGGGGGTCCGCGCAGCCCCGGGGATTTCGCCCATGTCGAGGCGGCTCTGGCCTCGGTCTATCCGCAGCTGGCCGGGGCCAAGATCACCCATCGCTGGGGTGGCAAGGTCAGCCTCACCCGGGACTACCTGCCGCGGCTCGCGATGCCCGCGCCGGATCTGTGGACCGCGCATGGCTATTCCGGGCGCGGCGTGGCGATGGGCACGGCCTATGGTCTGCTGATGGGCGAGGCGATCGCCGCCGCGCGGCCGCTGCAGAGCCTGCCCGTGCCGCATGGCGCCGCCCCCGCCGCGCCGCCGGCACTCCTGCGCGCGCCGGGCATCGCCGCCGCGACGGTCTGGTACCGGCTGCTCGACCGCTGGATGTGAGCCCCGCGCCCGGCGCCGCGGGCTAGCCCTCCGCCTGCGGCGGGCGGGGGAAGAGCAGCTCCAGATAGCCGCGGAACTGCGCCGACTGGCGGGCGGCGAGGCCCGGAATGCCATGGGCGCGCTGCAGGATCAGCCCGCCCTCGATCACCGAGACGAACATCTCGGCCAGCGCCTTGGCCGTCACGGGCCGGGCGGGAGGCTGCGCGTCGATCATCTCCTGGAACTTGCGGATGAAAAGCGCGGTCCAGGCCCGGAAGGCCTCGGCCACGAGGGCCCGCACCTCTTCGTCGAACTGCTCCTCCTCGTAGGAATAGAGCGCGTACATGCAGCCCCGGGGCGCGGTTCCGGGATCGCGCAGCTGCGCTTCGAAGGCGCCGAGGATCTGCAGGAGCTGCGCCATCGCCCCGTCCTGCGCCGCCTCGGCCTCGGCCACCAGGGTCCGGAGCATGCGGATATCGGCCTCGGCGTACCAGCGGATCAGCTGCGCGGCCAGATCCGCCCTGGAGCGGAAATGGTGGAAGAAGGCGCCCTTCGACACGCCCGCCGCGGCCAGGATGTCGTCGACCGACATGCCGGCGAAGCCCTTGCGCAGCGCCAGTTCCTTGGCGGCGGCCAGGATCCGCTCCCGCGACTGCTCTCCCTTGCGGCTCATATTCTGCCATTTCCAGGCTGGACGGTCTGCTGTAGGCCATGCGGTTCTTCCGCGGGTTTCCAGCGCCGAAGGACTATTGCCGCCCGCATTCGGCCCAAGTGAAAGGGTGAAACAAGTGAGGACCGGCCCCGGCTGCGGCTGAAACAGACCAATTGGTGCGTTCGGAACAGACCAGATGGTCTGATCAACCGGAGCAGCCAAGATGACCCCAATCACCCTTGCCAGCGGCATGCCCCCCGCGGCGCTCTTCGGAACTGCCGGACTTGCCGCGCAGATGGTGGCGCCGCTCTTCCGCGGCAGCGAGGCCATTCTTGCCGTCCAGCTCGACCCGAGCTGCGCCTATGCCGCCTGCTATGCGCTGATGGGCCAGGACACGGCGGCGGCGATCTGCCTGACCGGCGCGAGCCAGACCGCCGTGGCGCTGCTGGCGGGCCGGCGGCCCTGGCTCGGCCGGTGGCGCTGGCGCTCGGGGCGATGACCTATTCCGGGCTGCCGACCCTCCTGGCGGTGACCGCCTGCTGCCTGGTGATGACCGGGCGGCTGCAGGCCGACACGCTGCGGATGCGGCGCACACAGCTGATGGCCGCGCCCTTCGGCGCCGCGCATGACCTGCTGGCCGGCGCCTGGCCCTGCCTGGCCGGGGCGCTCCTGGCCTTCGCCATCGCGCTGGCTGCCTACCGGCGCGAGCAGCGCCGCCGCCGCGGCACCGACCTCGCGGCCTCGGGCCCGGGCGGTGAAACATGGGTGCTGAAACAAATGAAACAGGCGGGGACAACCGGCTGAAAACTTGTCGCCCCAGACTGGTCTCCATCGAAAGACCCCACCCCCGCAGCCCCCGGAAAGGACCCAGCCATGAAAGCCCCCGAAACCCGCCATCGCCCCCGCCCGCCGCGCCGCGCCCCAGGACCCCGCGTCCCCGAAACCTGGCGCTTCACCGACTGGGCGTCGATTTGACCGGTGCTCCGGCCGCCGCAACTGCCCGCCTCTGCGGCAAGTTTGCGGCGGCATACCGGATTCGGGATGAAATTCTTGCCCGCAGCCGCGAAGTTATTCCATTCTTAAAATGGAATGCACAGCCGGTCCGTCTCAGGGGGGAAGCCATGGAAAAGTCGCTCTTCGAACGCTATGGAGGGTTTTCGGTCGTCAGCAGGATCGTGCTCGATCTCTATGACCGGCTTCTCGACGACGACGATGTCGGCCCGTTCTTCGACGGGATCGACATGGCGAAGATCGTCGACCACCAGACCAAGTTCGTCTCGGCGCTGATGGGCGGGCCCGCCTCCTATACCGACGACCAGATCCGCAAGATGCATGCCCATCTGGCGATCTCGGACGCGCATTTCGACACGCTGGCCGCCATCCTGCGCCAGACGCTGGCCGATCACGGCGTGGCCGAGGAGGACCGCGAGGCCATCGTCGGCGCCTTCGCCGAGCGCCGCGCCCTGGTGGTGGAGGCGGACAGGTGACCATCGCGGCGATCAACGAGCATCTCCTGCGGGCGATCGGCGTCGGCGTGGCGCTGCTCGACCTGGGAACGCTGCGGCTGCGCTTCTCCAACGACACGTTCCGCGAATGGTTCGGCGAGATCGAGATCGGAGCCGAGCTGCTCGACCGCTTCGCGGGCTTCGATGCCGCGGGGCTGCGCGCGGGGCTGGAGACCGAGGGGCGCTATGCCACCGAGACGACCTTCCGCCTGCGCCGCCGCACGATGACGGTCGCGCTGGCCTTCAGCCGCGCGCTGGAGGGCGACGAGGCGGTTGCGGTGCTGGTCTGCCAGAACATCAGCCGGATCAAGGAGCTGGAGTCGATGATCGACTCCTACTCGATGATGGTCGAGCGCAATACCCGCGAGATCAAGCGCGAGAAGGAGCAGGTCGAGAAGCTGCTGCTCAACATGATGCCGCGCACCGTCTACGAGGAATACAAGACCTTCGGCGTCGTCACCCCGCGGCTCTACGATCCGGTCTCGGTGGTCTGCATCGACTTCGCGGGCTTTGCCGAGATGGTCGCCACGCATGACCCGGCGGTGATCGTCAGCGAGCTCAACGACATCTACACCGCCTTCGACCGCATCGGCGAGCAGTTCGGCTGCGCGCGGATCCGCGCGGTGGGCGATCTCTACATCGCCGTCGCCGGCCTGCCCGATCCGGCCGAGGACCATGCGCAATCCGCCGCCAATGCCGCCGTGCGCTTCCTGCGCTACCTGGAGCAGCGCAACAGCTCGCACCCGATCCAGTGGAGCTGCCGGGTCGGCATCGCCTCGGGCGCGGTGGTGGGCTCTGTCGTCGGCGTGCAGAAATACATCTACGACGTCTTCGGCCCGGCGGTGATCCAGGCCAGCCGGCTGCGCTATCATGCAAGGCCGATGCGGATCGTCGGCAGCGAGGCGATGGCCCGCGCGCTCGGCAGCGGTTTCACCGTGGCCGAGGCGGGCCGGGTCGAACTGTCGGAAGGCGAGGGCGAGCCGGCCTTCGCGATCGCCGCCGAGCTCCGCCCGGCCGGAGAGGGCTGAGATGGCGGCCGGGGCGGATCCCTCCAACCCCGCGGATCCCGGGCGGGGCGATCTGCTGGGCGACCTGATGGACACGCTTTCCGAGGGGCTCGCGGTCTTCGACGAGAATGCCGTGCTGCTGCGTTTCAATGCCGCCTTCCGGCAGATGAACCCGGCCATTGCCGACATCCTGGCCGAGGGGCTGGAATGGGACATCCTGCTGCGCGAATGGGTGCTGCGCGAGGGGCTGCCGGCCGAGACCGGCGAGCGGCTCTCCTTCATGGAGGCGCGGCTGGCCGAGGGCGACTGGATGGTCACTCCGCTGGAATTCGACGCGGGCGAACGGGCCTGCGAGCTGGTGCTGAAATCGACCGCGGCCGGCGGGCTGGTGCTGGTGCAGAGCGACATCACCGAGCGGCGCGCCTACGAGGAGAATGCCCGCGCCGCCGACCAGCTGGTGCGGCAGGTGCTGGAATCCTGCCCGGCCAATATCATCATGGCGCGGGTCGGCGACGGCGAGGTGATCTACCGCAGCCCCGCCGCGGCCGAGCTGCTGGGCACGGCGCAGCGGACCCATGCGCATTTCGCCTCGCGCGACGAGCGGGCGGATTTCATCACCGCGCTGCTGCCCGAGGGCCGGGTCGACGACATGGCGGTCACCGGCATCCGCGCCGACGGCACGCGCTTTCCCTGCCTGGTCTCGGCGCGGCTGATCCCCTATCGCGGCGAGGAGGTCATCGTTTCGGCCACGGTCGACATCTCCAAGGAGGTGGAGCTGCGCCGCAAGCTCGCCGACCAGCGCGAGCAGATCTTCCAGGCCGAGAAGATGTCGGCGCTCGGCGAGCTGCTGGCGGGCGTGGCGCATGAGCTGAACAACCCGCTTTCCGTCGTGGTCGGCCATGCGCTGATGCTGCGAGAGGAAAGCATCGACGCCGAGGCGCTGCGCCGGGTCGGCAAGATCAGCGACGCGGCCGAGCGCTGCACCCGCATCGTCAAGAGCTTCCTGGCCATGGCGCGCCAGCAGCCCGCGCAGCTGGTGCCGGTCGATCTGGCCGCGACCGCGGAGCTGGCGCTCGACGCGCTCCGGGGCAGCGCCGAGGGCATCCGCGCCGAGGTCGAGACCGCGATTGCCCCGGATCTGCCGATGGTGCGCGGCGATGCCCAGCAGCTGGGCCAGGTGGTCATCAACCTCGTCGCCAATGCCGACCAGGCGATCCGGGACAGCGGCACCGGCGGGCGGATCCGGATGTCGCTGCGCGCGGTGCCCGGACAGGACATGGTCGAGCTGGCCGTCTCGGATGACGGGCCGGGCATTCCCGTGGCGCTTCGCACCCGCATCTTCGACCCGCTCTTCACCACCAAGCCCGCCGGATCGGGCACCGGGCTGGGGCTGGCGCTCTGCCACCGGATCGTCACGGCCCATGCCGGTCGCATCCAGGTCGCCGCCCGCCCGGGTCCGGGGGCCGAGATCCGCGTCAGCCTGCCGGTCACGCGCGAGCTGGAGGCGGCGGAGGCCGCCGGAAACGGCGCCGAGGCCCCCGCGCCGCGCGGCCGCATCCTGGTGATCGACGACGAGGAGGACGTCTCGGATCTGATCCGCGAGATCCTCGAGCGCGACGGGTTCGAGGTGACGGTCGCCGCCTCCGGCGAGGCGGGGCTGGAACTGGCGCTGAGCCGCGACTTCGCGCTGATCCTGTCGGATCTGAACATGCCGGGGCTCGACGGGCGCGGGCTCTACGAGCGGCTGCTGCGCGACCGGCCCGGGCTGGCGCGGCGCACCGGCTTCGTCACCGGCGACACGATGAGCCCGCAGGCCCGCGGCTTCCTCGACGGGGCGGGGCGGCCCTGCCTGGAGAAGCCGGTCTCGCCCGGGGAGCTGCGCCGGCTCGCCCGGACCATGCTGGGGGAGGGAGCCCGATGAGCGACCATGTGCTGATCTGCGACGACGAGCCGGACCTGCGCGAGATGCTGGCCGAGTATCTGGGCAAGCGCGGCTTCCGCACCACGATGGCCGGCAATGCCGCGGAGCTGCGCGCCGCGCTCGAGGCCGCGCGTCCCGACCTGATCCTGCTCGACATCAACATGCCGGGCGAGGACGGGCTGTCGGTGCTGCGCGGGCTGCAGGGGCCCGAGGCGCCGATGGTCATCATGCTGACCGCCGCGGCAGAGGTGGTCGACCGCGTCGTCGGGCTGGAAATGGGCGCCGACGACTACCTTGCCAAGCCCGTCGACCTGCGCGAGCTGGCCTCGCGGATCAAGGCGGTGCTGCGCCGCCGGACGGTCGCCTCCGAGGCCCCCGCGGCAGAGCGCACGCGCTTCCGCTTCGGCCGGGCCTGGCTCGACCTGGAGGCGGCGCGGCTGACCGGCGAGGATGGCGAGGAGCTGCCGCTGACCTCGATGGAGTTCAACCTGCTGAAGCTCTTCGCCCGCAACCGCGGCCGGGTGCTGAACCGGGACCAGATCCTCGAGGGCGCGCATGACCGCTCCTGGGATCCCTATGACCGCTCGATCGACATCCGCATCTCGCGGCTGCGCAAGAAGATCGAGGTCAATCCCTCGAAGCCCGAGGTGATCCGCACCGTGCGCGGGGTCGGCTACATCTACGACCCCGGCTGAAACAACTGAAACCCGCGGACCCGCCTGGCGACACAAGGCGGAAAAGCGGCGGGGGCAAAGTGGCGGCATCAAGAGAGAGGATGCCACCATGAGCCTGACCCAGGACAATATCCGCGACCTGCGCGCCACATGGCCGCTCGTGTCGCGGGACGCGGACGGCATGGCCGCCGCCTTCTATGCCGAGCTCTTCCGCATCGCGCCGGAGCTGCGGCCGATGTTTCCCGCCGATCTGGCGCCGCAGGGCCGCAAGCTGGCCACGGCGCTCGACCTCGTGGTCCGCCATGCCGGCAATCTCGCCCCGGTGCTGGCGCCGCTGCGGGTGATGGGCGCGCGCCATGACGGCTACGGCGTCGAGGCTGCGCATTACGCGCTTGTCGGCCAGGCGCTGATCGCCACGCTGCGCGCCCGGCTGGGCGCCGCCTTCACCGCAGCCGCCGAAGAGGCCTGGGCCACCGCCTATGCCGCCGTCGCCGCCACCATGCAGGCCGGCGCCGCCGAAGCCGCCCGCCGGACCGCCTGATCCCCGAATTCCCAGTCTTTGCAATAACATCATCCAACGGAGATATCCCATGAAACAGCCTTTCCAGAGCATCCTCGAGACCGTCGGCAGCACCCCGATCGTCCGCGTCAACCATCTCGTGCCCGAGGGGGTGGAGCTCTATGTCAAGCTCGAGTCCTTCAACCCGATGGGCTCGGTCAAGGACCGCCTGGCGCTCGGCATCATCGAGGCGGCGGAGCGCGACGGCTCGCTGAAGCCCGGCCAGACGGTGATCGAGGCGACCTCGGGCAATACCGGCATCGGCCTCGCGATGGTCTGCGCCGCCAAGGGCTATCCGCTGGTCGTCACCATGGCCGAGAGCTTCTCGGTCGAGCGGCGCAAGCTGATGCGCTTCCTCGGCGCCCGGGTCGTGCTGACGCCTGCGGCCGAGAAGGGCTCGGGCATGCTGGCCAAGGCGCAGGAGCTGGCAGAGGCGCATGGCTGGTTCCTGGCGCGCCAGTTCGAGAACGAGGCGGGCCCCGACATCCATTCCGAGACCACTGCCGAGGAGATCCTCGCGGATTTCGCTGCGACCGGGCTCGACTACTGGGTTTCGGGCTTCGGCACCGGCGGCACGATGAAGGGCGTCGCGCGGCGGCTGAAGGAGAAGAGCCCGGCGACCCGCATCGTCGCGGCGGAGCCCGACAATTCGGCGCTGCTGGCCTCGGGCGTCATGCAGCCGAACAATCCCGACGGCACGCCCGCCGCCAGCCACCCGGCCTTCCGCCCGCACCTGATGCAGGGCTGGACGCCGGATTTCATTCCGAAGCTGGCGCGCGACGTGATCGAGGCCGGGCATATCGACAAGCTCTGCGCGGTGCCCGGGGCCGACGCGCTGAAGGCCGCGCGGGAGCTGGCGCGGGTGGAGGGCATCCTCTGCGGCATCAGCTCGGGCGCGACCTTCGCCGCCGCGCTGCAGGTGGCGAAGACCGCGCCGAAGGGCTCGCGCATCCTCGCCATGCTGCCCGATACCGGCGAGCGCTACCTCTCGACGCCGCTCTTCGCCGATATCGACGTGGCGATGAGCGCGGAGGAGCAGGAGATCGCCGCCTCGACGCCGCGCTTCCGCTTCGACGCGGCCCCGGCGCCCGCGGCTGCCGCGGCGATGGCAGAGCCCAGCCCGCAGGCGATGGCGGATCTGCAGGCGGCGATTGCCGATCCGGCAGAGCCGGTGGTGATCTTCGCGCTGGAATGGTGCGAGTTCTGCTGGTCGGTGCGCAAGCTCTTCAAGGCGGCGGGGATCCCCTTCCGCTCGGTCGATCTCGACGGGCCGGACTACCGGGCGGAGAACCGCGGGACCGAAATGCGCAAGGCGCTGGCGCAGGTCACGGGGGCGCCGACCATCCCGCAGGTCTTCATCGGCGGCACCCATGTCGGCGGCGCGACGGAGACCTTCGACGCCTTCAATGACGGCCGCCTGCGCGAGATGCTGGCCGCCTGCGGCGTGGCGATGGATGGAACGGGCGTGGGCAATGCCTATGCCTTCCTCCCGGCCTGGCTCCATCCGCGCAAGCCCGTCGCGGCCTGAGCGCGCAAACAGGGACTGCGGTCAAAGAACGGGGGAGCGGCGCCGGCCGCTCCCCCTCGGCGTTTGCTCTGGCCGTCAGCCCTGCGGCATGTCCTCGGTGCTGGTGCCGAGCCGCGCGAGGAGCTGCGGCCGCCGCGCCCGCGCCAGCGCCACATGCAGCGCCGCGAGGACCATGCTGGCATAGAAGATCAGGAGCACGATGCTGCCGGGCGCTGCCGGAACCGGGAAGGTGCTCTGCAGGAAGAACCACAGGAAGGCCAGCACCACGATCCCGCCGATGAGCGCCAGCACCGGGCTGAGCCGGCCGATGCGGCGCAGGTAGCTGAGCATCGCGATCGCCGCCAGGATGTAGGTCGCCCCGACCCAGTAGCCCGCCAGCCCGCCGAGGAAGCCGTAGGTGCCAAAATTGGCGAAGCCGGTCAGCGCAAGCAGCGTCAGCACGGCCAGATCGAGCCCGGCCACGAAGTTGATCGCGCGGGTCGGCGTCTGGTGGCGATGCGAGACCGCGCCGAGGAAGGGCGGCAGGATCTTCTCCCGGCTCAGCGTCATCAGGAGCCGCGAGGCGAAGTTCAGGTTCGCCACGGTCACGCCGAACAGCGCGACGATCACGCCGGGCATGACGAAATTGCTGATGAAGCCGACGCCATAGGCTTCGGCCATCTGCGCCAGCGGGTTCTCGCTTGCCGCGAAATCCAGCCCCGAGCTGCGGAAGCCGATGGTGAAGACATAGGTGAAGACCGCGAAGAGCGCGCCGCAGAAGAGCACCGATGTGATCAGCGCGCGGCCGGTCTGCTTCAGCGGGTTCTTCGCCTCTGCGCCGAGAAAGAGTGCGGATTCGAAGGCCGCGAAGGCCAGGAGCGTGAAGGCCACGCCCTGCGCGATGCCCGAGAAGCTGGCGCCGTCCAGCGACAGCTGCGCCGGATCCCAGAGCGCGCCGGAATTGGCGCCGATCACCACGAAGAGGATCGCGACCATGGCGACGAGCGACAGGATCTCGACGACGAACATCACGATCGCGGCGCCGGCCACGTCGCGCAGCGTGAACCAGAGCGCGACGAGGACGCAGATCATCGAGGTTGCCCAGGTCGTGAACGGACCGGCGGAAATGCCGAGCGAGACCAGGTAGTCGGTCAGGAAGAGGCCGAAGGACAAGGGCAGGATCGGCGCGGAGCCGAGCGCGAAAAGCAGCACCGCCCAAGCGGTCAGCGCGCCGTAGACCGGCCCCGCCTTGGCCAAAAGCGCATAGAGCCCGCCGCTCGAGGCGAAGCGGCTGGCGAATTGCCCGATGCAAATCGCCACGAAGGTCAGCACCGCCGCCGAGATCAGCCAGACCAGCCAGGCGCCGTTGCCGGAGGTGGCGACGACCAGCGACATGATCAGCGCGATCCCGACCGAGGGCCCGATCCCGGCCACCGACTGGGCCAGGAGCCCGATGAAGCCGACCGACCCGCGCCGCAGGCCGATCTGGCCGTCGGCGGTATCCGGCGGGATCTCCGCCGCCTTGTACTCTTCCGCTAGTGACATGATGGTTTCCCTGTTGGTTCTGGTTCTGGTTCTAGTCCGCAGGCAAGGGAAAGCGGAACGCGCTCAGAGCGCGCCGCCCTCGTCGAGATAGGCCGCGCCCAGCTTTTCGGCGAAAATGTCGATATAGGCGCCTTCCGAGTGGCAGCGGTAGACATTCAGGTCGCGCGAATAGCGCTCCATCCGCTTGCCCTCGATGGCGGCATTGGAAGACCCGCTCATCCGGATCATGTGCTCGGCCCCTTCGGCGGCGAGCTTCGCGGCCTGGCCCATCTGGCTGTAGAGCGCGAGGTCCTCCCAATTGGAAAAGGCAGCGCCGCCCGCGGCCTGGCGGCGGCAGAGCCGCTCGAACTGGCGCGCGCCGCCCAGGGTGGCATTGCGCGCGGCCATCGCGCGGGCGATGCCGAGCCCCAGCACCCGCTGGTATTCGTGATGCCGGTCGCGGTCGGTTTCGGGGAAGGGCCAGTGCGCCTTCTTGCCGGTGATCGCCTCGCGGTACTCGTCGACCACGGCCTCGGCGATGCCGGTGACGATCGCCGCCATCTCGCCATGGAAGAAGCCGAGCGCGCGCGAGCCGTACATCGGATTGCCGTGCAGCCTGGCGCCGGGCGTCGCGGCGGAGCCTTCGGCGTCCCACAGATGCAGGTCGGCGACATAGTGCGGCGGCACGAAGGCATCGTCGATGCGGATGCTGTGCGAGCCCGTCCCGCGCAGCCCGTGCACGCCCTTCCAGGTCTCCAGCAGAGTCCAGTCCCTGCGCGGCAGGAGGACCAGCAGCTGGTCCTTCGCCTCGTTGGGGCTGCCATCGGCATCGGCGACCACCGCATGGGCGAGAAAATGCGTCGAGAAGGGCGAGCCCGAGCAGTAGTGCCAGGTGCCCGCCACCCGGTAGCCGCCCTCGACGGGGCGGATCGTGCCGCCCGGCACGTCGCGGGCGGCGGCGATGAAATGGCCGCCCTCGAAGATCTCGTCCTGGGTCTCGCGGCCGAAGAAGGCCGCCGCCTGCAGCACGTGCGAGGCGCCGAGGCAGAAGCCCCAGCCGGTCGAGGGACAGCCGCGCGACAGCTCCATCACCACCCGGTAGAAGGTTTCGACCGAGAATTCGTAGCCGCCATAGGCCCGCGGCTGCAGCGTCCTGTAGAGCCCGGCCGCCCGGATCATCTCATGCGTCTCGTCCGAGCATTGCCCGCGCTTCTCGGTGGCGGCCTGCTCGGCGCGCAGATGGGGGCGCAGCGCGGCGGCGCGGGCCACCAGCATGTCGGGGGTCACCTCCGCCGGGCATGCAGCGGCGGCGTCCGCCGCGAGGGTCGGGACAAGTGTCATCGTCGATCTCCAGAAATCCGCGGCGCGGCGAAAGCGGAAACATGTGCCGCACCTGTGCCAATTCTTCGGGCGGACGGGCCCGGCGGCAATCATACTTCCGGCCGATGCGCGCGCGCCGAGTTGACGGCCGGGCGCCGCGGGCGAAAGCTCGGAGCCGGTCAACGGAGCCCGCAATCGGAGGCTGGTCATGGATTTCCCCGGCGAAGGCAGCGAGCGCTTTGCCCCCATCCTGTCGCTCAGCCGCAGCGTGCTCGGCGGTGCGGCGGCGGTGCTCTACCGGATCGAGGACGACAATACCGAGCGCGAGCTGGCGCGCTCGAGCCTGCCGCCCGCCTTCTCGGCGGCCTATCATGCCGGGCTGAGGGACAGCGATCCGCTATCGGCGGCCCGGCTCTGCCCGGACCGGCGCAAGGTCGCGCTCTTCAGCCGCGAGCGCGAGGCCCTCGGACCCGGCGCGGACAGCCCCTATGCCAGCGCGATGGAAAGCTACGGCTTTTCGGACGCGCTGGAGATGATCCTCTGGGCCGGAGGCGTGCCGGTGATCGGGATCGGCCTCCTCAGCGCGCCGGGCCGCGAGGGATTCGGCGACCGTCAGCTCGATCTGGCACGGTCGATGCAGGCGCATTTCGAAACCATGATCCTGCACACGCCGCAATTCCGCCGCGATGTCGCCGAGCGGCTGTTCCTGCGCCGCTACGGCCTGTCGGAGCGGGAGATGGAGATCGTCCGGCTGATCGCCGAGGGCGCGACCAATGCCGATATCTGCGACATCCTCGACATCCGCCTGCCCACGGTGAAGACCCATGTGGCCCGCGCCTTCGACAAGATGGGCGTCGACACCAGGACGGCCATGGTCTCGCGCTACCTGCGCGCGGAGACCTGGCTGAGCTGAGCGGGCGCGCCGGAGGCGGCACTGGCGGGCCAGCCGGGCCTCCCGAGGGACGGGAAAATGTCGCGGATCCCCGGGCGGGATGCCCCGCTGCGCGCCGCGGGCCGAAGTCGGCCGGCACTGTTCAGCATCGCCGGACGGGCAGGGCGCATGGTCCCGCGGCCCGACCGGCCCGGGAACCGCGCCGACGGCCCCGCGGCCCGGTCCTAGGACTCGTAGCGCAGCGACACCTTGGCGGCCGCTTCGCGGGCGGCGGCGCGGGCGGTGTCGGTATCGCCATCCGCAGCGAGCGCCAGCGCGACGCCCATGCGGCGATAGGGGCGGGTGACCGGCTTGTTGAAGATCCGCAGGTCGAGATCGATGCCGGGGGCGGAGGGCTGCAGCGCCCCGGCCATGCCCTCGACATGGAAGTTCCCGCTGTCGCGGTCGGCCAGGATCACCGCCGAGGCGGCGGCGCCGTAGTGGGCGGGCCCGGGGATCGGCAGGCCGAGAATGGCGCGGACATGCAGGTCGAATTCGCTGAGATTCTGCGAGATCAGCGTGACCATTCCGGTGTCGTGCGGCCGCGGCGACAGCTCGGAGAAGATCACCTGGTCGCCTTTCACGAAGAACTCCACGCCGAAGAGGCCGTAGCCGCCGAGATCGTCGACCACCGCCTTGGCCATGGCCTGCGCATCGGCGATCGCCTGGGGGGACATGGCCGCGGGCTGCCAGCTTTCCTGGTAGTCGCCGCGCTCCTGGCGGTGGCCGATCGGATCGCAGAAGACGACGCCCTCGCGGGTGCGCACGGTCAGCAGGGTGATTTCGTAGTCGAAATCGATGAAGGCCTCGACGATCACCCGCTGGCGGTCGCCGCGCATGCCCTCGACCGCATAGGCCCAGGCGGCGTCGATGCCCTCCGCGTCGCGGATGGTCGACTGGCCCTTGCCCGAGGAGGACATCACCGGCTTGACCACGCAGGGCATGCCGACCTCGGCGACCGCGGCGCGCATCTCCTCGAGGCTCTCGGCATAGAGGAATGTCGAGGTCGGCAGCCCCAGCTCCCGCGCGGCCAGATCGCGGATGCGGTCGCGGTTCATGGTCAGCTGCGTGGCCCGGGCGGAGGGGACCACGGTGAAGCCGCGGTCCTCGACCTCTTTGAGGACTTCGGTGCGGATCGCCTCGACCTCGGGGACGATGAAATCGGGCTGGTGCTTGTCGATGGCCGCGCGCAGCGCGTCGCCGTCGAGCATCGAGAAGACTTCGGCCCAGTCGGCCACCTGCATGGCGGGGGCGCCGGCATAGCTGTCGCAGGCGATCACCTCGGCGCCAAGGCGCTTGGCGGAGATGACGACCTCGCGGCCCAGTTCGCCGGACCCGAGGAGAAGGATTTTTGCGCTGGCGGCCATTGTCGAAGCTCCTGTGCTCGCAGACTGGGGATGCGTCGCCAGCTGGGCAAGCGACCGTGTTCAGAGGGCCCGTTCATGGGGGAGGGGCCGGACGGATGCAAGCGCTGCGGTGGAAACGGGCGCGGAATCGCGGCTGCCGCGCGGGGCCCGGGCCTGTGCGGGCGGTCCGCGGAGCATGGACCTGCTGGCGCCTGCGGCGGGGCGGAGCGACCGGCGGAGCGGCCGCTGGCGGCCTGCGGGAGAAGACCGCGCAGTGCAGGCGGCAGAGGGCGGCCCGGCGGCGTCTCCGGCGCTGCCGACTCCGGAAGGGAGCGGAGCCCGGCTCCGCGACGGCAGAGCTGGCGCGTTCCCCGGCATCGCCCGGGCGGCGCGCCGTCCGGGGGCGACCCCGCCCGCCGGAAAAGCCCGGGGCCCGTCACTTCCCGGTTCTGCCCCGCGCGGGGAGGGGGGAGCGGGGCCGCCGCCCGGTCCGGCGGGGCGGGCGGGGCGCAGTCCCGGTGCGGCGGGCCGGATGCGTTCTAACGGTCGCCGGAGCCGTCGAGAGCGAGGAACTGCTCCAGGGTCGGCGTCACCCGCTCGAACTGGTCGAGCTGGCGGGCGTAGAGATGGCCGCCGAGGCGGCCGACCGCGTCGATGCCGATCTGGTCGACATGCATCGTCTCGGGATCGACCAGCGTCTCGCGGACGAACATCCGCTTGACCTCGCCCAGCACGATGGTGCGCGCCGGGCTGACCGGCACGGTCTGCATCAGCTTGCACTCGAAGGCCGCGGGCGCCGCCAGGATGCGCGGGCAGGAGACGGCCTCGCCCGGCGCGGTCTCCAGCCCGGCAATCGCCAGCTCGTCGACATCGGCGGGGAACTTGATCGAGCAGATCTCCATCTGGTCGACCAGCGCGTGGTCCGAGATATGCACGGTGAACTCGCCCGTCGCCAGGATGTTCGCCGCGGTGTCCTTGGGGGTGCCGTCGGGCTTGTGCTCGATCCCCACCGCCATGACCGCCGGGTCATGGGTGAGGATGTTGAAGAAGCTGAAGGAGCCGGCATTGGGCGTGCCGCCGGGCGACAGCGTGGTGATCAGCGCGATCGGGCGCGGGATCACCGTGCCGATCAGCAGCTTGTAGCGCTCTTTCGGGGTCAGCTCCGCGAAATCGAAGGCGCGGGACGTCATGCTGCCACCCGGTGGGTCTCGAGCGGGGTGTGGCGCGAGAGGTTCTCGAACCCGTCGGCGGTGACGACATACATGTCGCCGATATTGCAGCCGGCCGATTGCGGCTCCAGCCACTGGGTATGCATCACGAAGACCATGCCTTCCTCCAGCTTGTCGTAGTTGTGCGAGGAGATGTTGAAGGCATTCTGTCCGCCTGCCATGCCGACCGAATGTCCCAGGTTGGGATTATGCGGCCCGGCCACCGCCGGATAGACATGCATGAGCATGCGCCCCTGCGCCTCGTAATCGGCATCGGGCACGTATTGCCGCCGGATCTCGCGCGGGCCGCCATCCGGGGCAGTGGACCAGTTGTAGGGCATGGTGCGCGCCTCGGCATCGCCGAGCATCCCGGCATCGACATAGCTTTCGAAGGCGGCGTTGTTGAGGTCGCGGAAGAGCGTGCCGGGGCGGATCAGCTTTTCGGCCGCCTTGACGCCGCGGGTGCAGGCGTCGAGCACCAGCTCCTGCCGGGCGGTGAGTTCGCCGAAGGCGAACATGCGGGCGGTCTGGGCGGTGTAGCCCTGGTAGGTGACGTTCGAGACATAGAGGTTGCCCAGGTCGCCGGGCCGCATCCGGCGGCCATAGGGCTTGCCGCAATGGGTGCCCCATTCATTGGCGCCGATCTGGTAGCCGTCGCCGGTCTCGCCGCCGCGGGCCATCTGCGCCATGGTGAAAGCGGCGTAGATCTCGTAATCCGTCACGCCCGGACGGGCCACGTGATAGGCCGCCTGGGTGGCAATGCTGATCAGCTGCGCGGCGGAGCGGAAGCAGGCGATCTCGGCTGCGCTGCGGTTGCGCTGCATCCGGTCGAGGATGCCGTGCTGGTCGGTGAATTTCGCCCCGGGCATGGCGGCGGCCAGCGCGGCGCGGAAGGCGGCGGAACGCTTGTCGCCGATGAAGCCGATGCTGCCGCGGCCTGCGCCGATCTCGCCCAGAAGCTTCACCGTGGCCTCGATGGTCTTGGCGCCGCTATCGCCCGGGATGTCGGCATATTCGCGGCCCACCGCGCCGATCTGCAGGATGCGGTCGATGCCGACCGGCTCGCCGCCCGGCGGCAGGATCACCGACTGGGTGAAGAACGAGAGCAGCACCGGCTCCTTGTCCTCGTCCATCGGGATGACCAGCACGCCCTCGCGCATCCAGTCGCAGAGATAGCGCAGATAGGCATGGGCCGCGTGGAACCAGCCGACGCTGTCGCAATGGACCACGATGGCGTCATGGCCCGCCGAGACCGCCTCGCGCTTCAGCTTGCGCATGCGCTCGGCATATTCGGCAACCGGGATCGGGCCCGCGGGGATGAAGTCGAAATCGGGGGTGAAACCGCCGAGCAGGCGCTCGATCGGGGCGGTGGCGGGAGCATGCGCGTTCATGGGGTGGTCCTTTCGTGATGCTTGCGGCGGCTCAGGACGAGCTGCGGCCGCCGAAGCGCTGGAGCGTGACGAGGAGTAGGGCGGCGGCGAGGATCAGGAGGCCGGAGACCGCGGCGACCCGCCCGTCGAGGCTTTCCTCGAGCATGGCGAAGAGGCGCAGCGGCAGCATGGTCCGCCCCGGATCGCCGAGGAAGAGCGTCACCGAGACATTGTCGAGCGACTGCATGAAGACGAGGAAGGCGCCCGCCAGGATGCCGGGGAGGATGCCCGGCAGGCTGACCTTCAGGAAGGTGCGCCCGCGCGAGGCGCCGAGCGTGGCAGAGGCCTCCTCGAGCGCCGGGTTCATCCGCTGCGCCAGCCCCAGCACGGTGCGGAACATCAGGGGCGCGAAAACCGCGGCATGGCCGATCAGCACTGCGATGAAGGAGGGGCCGAGCCCGAGGAGGCTGAGCGCCAGCAGCGCGGCCAGGGCGTAGACCAGGCTCGGCAGGACGAGGGGGGCGAGCAGCACCGGCTCCACCGACCCGGCGAAGCGGCGGTTGGCGCGGGCCAGCGCCCAGGCGGCGGGGGCGGTGATCAGCGTCACCAGGACGACCGTCGAGAGCGCCACTTCGATCGAGTTCCAGGCGGCGGTGTGGATCGGGCCGGACTCGGCCGGGTCGAGCAGCATCTGGTACCAGCGCAGCGAGAATCCCTTGGGCGGGAAGGCCAGCGTCGAGCCAGCGTTGAAGGACATGACCAGCGCCAGGATGATCGGGCCGATCATGTAGATCAGGACGGCGAGCCCGCCGCCCCAGACGAAGATCCAGTAGAGCAGAGTGGAGAGGCGGTTGCGGAACTCAGCCATGACCTTGCAGCCTTTCGTGACGGGCCAGCATCGTCAGCCCCAGCATGATGACGCCGGTGGATGCCAAGAGGAGGATGGAGATCGCGGCGGCCATCGGCCACTGGAAGAGGACGCCGACCTCGCGGTAGACGAATTGCGGCAGGTAGATCAGGCGCGCGCCGCCGATCACGCTCTGGGTGACATAGGAGGTGGTCGCCGAGGCGAAGACCAGCACCCAGCCCGCCAGCACCGCGGGGATGATCTGCGGGAAGATCGACGAGAACCAGGCGCGCCAGCGGCCGGCGCCCAGCACTTCGGCGGCTTCCAGCGTCTTGCGGTCGGCGCGGTTGAGCACCGAGAAGACGGGCAGCAGCAGCAGCGGCATCTCGATCTGCACCAGCGCCATGACCAGTCCCGTCTCGGAGAACAGGAAGGAGATCGGGCGCTCGGTCAGGCCGAGGCCCAGGAGCGTCTGGCTGATCGGCCCGTTGCGGCCCAGAAGCACCACCCAGGCGAAGGTGCGCACCACGTTGGCGGTCAGCATCGGCAGGAGCGTGCAGATCAGGATCAGCCCGCGCAGCCGCTTGCCGCCATGCCAGTAGAGCATGACGAGCGGCAGCGCGGCGAGGCTGACCCAGGCCGTGACCTTGGCGCCGAGCGCCAGCGTGCCGGTTAGCACGCCGCGCGCGAACGGGTCGGAAAGGAAGGCCGCGAAATTGCCGAGGCCCCAGCTTCCGTCCTCTCCGTGCAGGCTGATCCCGGCGAGCAGGACCAGCGGAGAGATGAAGAACAGCACCATGAAGGCGATCATGGGCCATGCCAGAAGGGTGTCTTTGCGGATCATCGCGGCCGCTCCGGTCAGAGGACGACGAGACGGTCGAACGTCTCGGTCCATTCGGCACGGTGCCTGTTGATCGCCTGCCAGTCCGGATAGACGGCGTTGGCGACCTGCTCGGGGGTGACGAATTGCGAGACGACCTCGGAATAGGGCACGGTGGTGTTGGTGGGGATCATCGCGGTCGGCGGTTCGGCCAGCTCGACCTGCGCGGCGGCCGAGATCGCCGCATCCATGTAGGCATAGACGCCGTCGGGATTCTGCGCGCCCTTGACCATGTGGATCGTCACCGGCACCGAGGGCGAGCCGGTCTCGGGATGGGCGAATTCGCAGGGCAGGCCCAGTTCGCGCAGCTTGGCGACATTGCCGGTCGAGGCCATGAAGACGGCGATCTCGCCCTGCTGGTACATGGTCATCTGGTTCGACCCCGAGGTCGCGATCGCGCCGACTTTCGGCAGGTATTCCTCCAGCAGGTCGAAGACCGGCTGCATGTTGTCGTAGCTGCCGCCATAGGCCTTGTTGATCTCGGTATAGGCCATGGTCGCGGTGTTGGAGCCGAAGCCGATCAGCGCGAGGTTGTACTCGTACTGCTTGTCCTCGAAGAGCGCGCGGTAGCCCGAGGGCTTGTCGACGACTTCCGGATTGTAGGCGATGCCGTTGACCTCGATGGTCACGTTCGGCCCCCACTCGTTCTGCGCGGCCGGCGACAGCAGATCCCAGTTCTTCAGCCGCGACGGGTCGATCTTCTCGATCAGCCCTTCCCGGATCAGGATGTCGCTCTGGCCCGGCGACACCAGCAGCGCGTCATAGGGCGGCTGGCCGGGGCTCGCCATCAGGCGCGCGATCTGGTCCTGCGCCAGCGACGGCGCGATGGTCAGGCCGTAGCCCGCCTTCTCGACCATCGGGGTCAGGATGCTGCGGTAGGCGTCTTCCCAGCTGCCCGGGAAGGTCGCGGCGACGACATTGCCGCTTGCGGCGAAGGCGGGACGGATCAGCGCGGGGGCGGCCAGGGCGCCGAGGCCTGCAAGGGTGAAGGCGCGGCGGGAAAGAGTGGCGGTCATGGATCAGGCTCCGGTCTGGATGGCGGGGAAAAGGTGGAGGCGGGAAGCGTCGGGGACCAGCCAGATGGCATCTCCCCTGGAGGGGCGGGCGGCACCGTCGCGCAGGATCTGCGCCTTGAGCGCGGTGCCGTCCGCCAGCGTGGCGTCGACCGACAGGAACTGGCCCATGACGGTGGCGCGGTCGAAGCGCGCTTCCATCGCCCCGGGCACGGCCGTGGCGGAAAGCGCGAGGTTCTCGGGGCGGCTGGTGACGGTCACCCTGCTGCCCTGGGTGAAGTTCACCGCGCGGTTAAGCGCGATTTCCGTGCCCTCTTGGGTGGTCACGGTGCCCGGACCGGTTGCGGTCGCGGTGATCCGGTTGGCATGGCCGATGAAGCCGTTGACGAAGAGGCTCGCGGGGCGGTCGTAGATTTCCTCGGGCGTGCCGACCTGCTCGACCCGGCCCTCGTTCATCACGACGAGCTGGCCCGCGACGGCCTGCGCCTCTTCCTGGTCATGGGTGACCATGACGGTGGTGATGCCGACATCGTCCTGCATCCGCACGAGTTCGGCCTGCAGCTCGGCGCGCAGCGCGCGGTCGAGCGCGCCGAAGGGCTCGTCCATCAGCAGCGCCGCCGGGTCGGTGGCCAGCGCGCGGGCCACGGCGACGCGCTGCTGCTGGCCGCCCGAGAGGCTCGGCGGGAAACGGCTGGCGAAGGGCGTGAGCCGCACGAGGTCGAGAAGCCGGGCAACCCGCGCCCTGCGCTCGGGCTTCGGCAGATGCGCGAGGCCGTAGGCGACATTCTCGGCCACGGTCATGTGGGAGAAGAGCGCGAAATTCTGGAACACCATGCCGAGGCCGCGGTTGCGCACCGGGACGCTGGTCAGGTCGCGGCCGTTCAGCAGGATCTGCCCGCGATCGGGGGTGATGAGCCCGGCAATCGCGCGCAGGATCGTCGATTTTCCGCAGCCCGAGGGCCCCAGCAGCGCGACGACCCTGCCGTCGGGAACTTCGAAATTCACGCCATGAAGCACCTGCTTGCCGTCATAGCTGTGATCCACGTTTCTGATCTGCAGGCCCGTCTGTGTCATCGTATCGTTGCCCCGCTGTGCTTGCGAACTGGTGTGAGTCGAGTGATGTGGGCGACGAGTTCGAAAAACAATACGAAAATAGTTGCGAAAGTTTGTGCGGATATTGATCGGCACAAATTTGTGCATATCCTGAGGGTGTGCGACCATGATGGGCGCAAATGAAACGGCATCTTGCCCTCAAGCCGGTCCGGGCGCTAAATCCCGGACCACTCCGACGAGTTTCCAGAACGGGTTTCCCTCCGATGAAAGATGACGCGACTCAGAACGACGATATTTCCGAAGTCATTTGCGCAACTCTGCGCGCGGCGATCTTCGAAGGCGCGCTGAAGCCGGGCGACAAGCTGAAGGAAGACATCCTGGCCAAGCATTTCGGCACCTCGCGCACCGTGGTGCGCGGCGCGCTGTCGATGCTGGCCCAGCAGAACCTGGCCGAACGGCGCCGCAACCACGGGACCTTCGTCGCCACGCCCTCGCCTGCGGAGGCACAGAACCTGCTAGCAACCCGCCGCGTGCTGGAGATGGCGGTGATGGCGGCGCTGCCCGGCCATCTGGGCAAGCCGGAATTCGGCAAGCTCGCCAGTACGATAGAGACCGAGACACGGGTTCATTCCGGCACGGATGCGGTCGCCAAGAAGCGGATCGCGGGCGATTTCCACAATCTTCTGGCCGGGTTCACCGGCAATGACGTGCTTCGCGCGATGCTGGAGAACGTCCTGACCCGGCTGTCTCTGGTGAATGCGCTCTATGAGAAATCCGCGGGCTGCTCCTGCGGGACGACCTTCCACGAACAGATCCTGGCGCATCTGGAGGGCGGCGATTTCGAGGCGGCCGCCACGTCGATGGCGGTGCATCTCGACGACATGGAATCGGCGATCACCTTCGACAAGGCCGCGGCGGAGACGGACGAGTTCCTCGCCATCCTCCAGCGCATGACCGAGACGCCCTGACTCGCGGCGGGCGTTCGCGCTCCGCCCATTTTTGCACCAAGCCGACTATCCCGCAGGCGCCGACGGGCCGCAGGACACGGCTCGGCACATCTTGGCGCAAATCTTGCGAAGAAACTTTCGAAAGTTATTGCGAACAAAATCCGATGACGTGATCCAGAAGCCAGACCGCCGGAAACGGCCAATCAAGCGACAGGGACCACGACATGCAGACGATCAGGACACTGGCACTCGGAACCGCACTGGCCGCCCTTCTGGGCGCGGCGGCACAGGCCCAGGGCGCGGCCGAGGTGATGGAGGCCTCGCCGGAGATCGCGGCGCTGCCGGGCGTCGCGCCGAACCCCGATCTCGCCGCGGCGCTGCCCGAGGCGATCCGTTCGGCGGGCGTGCTGAAGGTCGCCACCGACCTGACCCCGCCGATCAGCTTCTTCGACGAGTCGGGCAGCCTGATCGGCATCGATGCAGACATCGCCGCGGCGCTCGGCGTGATCCTCGGCGTGGAGGTGCAGATGACCGATCTGGGCGCGGGGGCGGGCATCGTTCCCGCGATCCTGTCGCGCCGCTTCGACATGACCATCTCGGGCATCAATGACGATCCCGAGCTGGAGAAGCAGGTCGACGTCATCGACTACATGTACGACGCGACCACGATCATGGTGGCGCAGGGCAACCCGCTGGGCATCGCCTCGATGGAGGATCTCTGCGGCAAGCGCGTCGCCGTTCCGGTCGGCACCTTCCAGAACCGTCTGGTCACCGCCTTCGCCGAGGACTGCCCCGAGCCGATGCAGATCATGTCGCTGCCGAAGATGCCCGACGTGCTGCAATCGGTGCGCTCGGGCCGGGCTGACGCGACCGTCAACGGCTATGCCACCAGCGTCTACACGACCGAGAAGCAGGTCGGGAAGGGCGTCGGCCTCGAGGCGCTCCCGGATATCCGCCTGGCGGTCGGCTATCTCGGCATGCTGACCTCGAAGGAGAACCCCGAGCTGCGCGACACCGTCGTGGCCGCGCTCCAGCAGATGGTCGATGCCGGCGGCTACAAGGCGATCATGGAAAAATGGGGCCTCGGCCCGCTGGCCGTCGAGACCGTGAAGGTCAATGACGCCGCAAGCATGCCCGTGGAGTGAGTCCGTGCCGTCGGACGCCTCCGGCCGCCGCGCCCCGCCCGTCGCCATCCGAATGCGCTGGGGCCAGGTTGCGACCGGCTCGGTCGCCATCCTGCTGCTGGCGGCGCTCGCCTGGCTCGTCGCCCAGAGCCAGAGCATCCTCTGGGGAGAGATCCCCGGCTACCTCTTCGATCCGCGGATCCTCGCGGGGGTGGTGCTGACGCTGGAGCTGACGGCAGGGGCGATGGCCTTCGGCATCGCGGCGGGCTGCATCCTCGCCGCCATGGCGATCAGCAGCAACCCGGTGCTGCGCGCCATCGCCGCCGGCTTCGTCTGGTGGTTCCGCGGCGTGCCGCTGATCGTCCAGATCTTCCTGTGGTACAACATCGCGCTCTTCGTGCCGCGGATCGGCACGATCGACGTCAACATGCTGATCACCCCGGCGCTGGCGGGCTTCCTGGCCCTCGGGCTGCACGAGGCCGCCAACATGACCGAGATCATCCGCGCGGGCCTCAAGGCGGTCGATCGCGGCCAGCGCGAGGCGGCGCAGTCGCTGGGGCTGAAGCCCCTGCAGACCATGCGGACCATCATCCTGCCGCAGGCCGTGCGGCTGGTGATCCCGCCCACCGGCAACCAGGCGATCGGCATGCTGAAGGCCTCGGCCATCGTCTCGGTGATCGGCATGCGCGACCTCCTGACCATGGCGCAGCAGATCTACGCCGCCAATTTCCTGGTCATCGAAATGCTCTTCGTCGCCTCGATCTGGTATCTGGGCATCACGACGGTGGCGTCGATCGGCCAGCATTTCCTGGAAAAACGCTTCGCGCCCAAGGGCCGCGGCGACTGAACGACACCGAAGGAGACCACCCCGTGAAACTCGGCATCGACTGGCAGAAACTTCCCGAAGCGACGACGCGCGGCCCGATGGCCAGCCTGGAGCATGTGCGCGATCTGGGGCTCGGCGGGATCTTCTTCCCGACGCTTCTGGACATGAGCCCGGCACTCGACCGCGGCTTCCTGCGCGAGCTGCGCGCCCGCGCCGACGAGCTTGGCCTCTATCTCGAAGCCGGGCTGGGCAAGATCAACCCCTATTGCAGCGCCGAGGCGCCCGAGCTGCGCGCCGCGGGCAATGGCGACATCGTCGCCGGGCTGACCCGGATGATCGAGCTCGGGGCCGAGATCGGCCTGCACGAGCTGTGGATCTCGCCCGGCAACTTCAAGGGCCAGTTCCCGGGGCGGCTGGCCAATGACCGCTTCCGCACCGATATCGACTGGGACGACCAGCTCGAGGCGATGGCGAAGGTCATGCACCGCATCGCGCCCGCGCTGCGCGCCCATGGCTCGCACATGAACATGGAGACCCATGACGAGATCACCTCCTTCGAGATCCTGCGCCTGATCGAAGCGGTGGGCGAGGACGTGACCGGCGCGGTGTTCGACACGGCGAACGGGCTGCAGCGCGGCGAGCATCCGGTCTGGGCCGCGCGCCGCCTCGCCCCCTTCGTCCGGCAGACCCATATCAAGGACGCCTATGTCGGCCGTGCGCCCGGCGGGCTCGACTTCCAGGGCCGTCCCTGCGGCGAGGGCATCGTCGATTTCGCCGCGATCCTGCCGGTCCTGGCGGAGGCCAATCCGGAGCTGAACCTCTCGCTGGAGATGGCCGCCTCCTGCGCGGACAAGCCCCGCGCGGCGAACCCGCGGCAATGCATCGAGATCGCCGATCCGGCCTGGCGCCGCGTCCATCCCGACCTTGGCGCCGAAGAGCTCGAGGCCTACATGGCGCTGGTCGACAGCTACGAGACGCGCGTCGCCTCGGGCGAGATCGAGGACTGGATCGCCTACGAGACCCGCAACTTCGGCTATCCGGACTATGCGGAGCAGAGCTACGGCTTCGACGCCGCCATCGCCTATATCCGCAAATCGGCTGCCCATATCCGCAGGATCTGCGCGGACGCGGGCCTTCATCTGGAGGCGCCCCGGCCGGCCCTGGCCGCGCTTCCGGCCTGACACGCCGCGCGGTGCCCCGGGCCGACGGCCTTCGGCGCCGAAGCCGGTGCAATGCGACGCCGGCAGATCGTCGGCGGCGCCCGGGCCGGGCAGGCTCTACGGCGAGACATCCGGGGCCGCGACACAGGGAAATCGTCCCGGATTGTCCGCGACCGCACCCCGAAGCGGCCGGCTTCCGGCCAGCTCCCGGCGGGTTGCAGAGGAGGTGCCGGCAGGGTGGGCGAGGGCGCGCGTCTCCTGCTGCGCTGCTTCGTTCCAGATGACCGGCTGCACGGCGTTGTCGCATGCGCGCACAGCCTGGGGGCCGCGACGGACGGCAGTTGGGCTCCGCGCGGGCCTTCCCCGCACCCGCATTTCTTCAAGGGATGCTGCTCTGCCAACCTTGAAGCGGGGGAGGCGGATCTCGGCGCCGCCGCCCCGGTCGCGGAACGCGTTTCGATCATCCAATGCGGGAGGCGGAAACCGGTCCGTCTCGAGATCGCCGAAGGTGCCCGGAAGGGTGAGGCCGGGCTGATGGCCGCGCGGCATGGCGGCCGCCTCCGATGATGCCGGACCGCGAAGACCCGCCTCGCGCGACGCATCATCGGCCATGCCGTATGGGTGCATCACCGTTTCGATCCCGGCCTGCGCGGCGTGGCGGATCTCATGGGCCCGCGCGGTGCCGCGGTTTCCCGCGAAACGAACCGCGACCGGGCCGGCTGCTTCGGCCATCGGGTGCCGCCGGCATCCGGATGGAGGGCAAGGCCCGCTGGCTGCGGCGTGCGGCGGATGCGGCGGGGATGTCCTTGTCCGTCCCCGGCGCCACGCGGTGGCCGCAAAGCGCCATTTTCGCGCGCTGTCCCAGCGCTGGGGCATGCCGCGTGCCCTCCTTGCCGGCAAGCCCGGTTCACGCGCGGCCGCGAAAGCCGGAAGTGCGTCCTGCGTCGAGCATTGCGAGCAGAAGGCCTGGACAACCCCGCCGGGGCGCGCCACCGCCACATGAGGCGGTGCGAGAAGGTCGTGGGACAGTTTAAGTCCTCGCGCTCGTGCCCAGCGGCCCGCCAAGGTTCACGATCAGGCCACCGCATTGTCCGGACCAAAACGCCATCATCTCTCCATCACGCCCGGTCAGGGGGGCCGACCGGTTGACCGGAGGCGCCGCCTGGAGGGCAGCCTGAGCAGCCGCCCTTGGGAAGCGGTTGGCAACCTGGCAATGCCATCCACCGGGACTCGCGGCGATGCCGGATCGGGCCGCTCGGACAGGCCGGGTCATCGTCCGTGATCGCGGCCCTCGGGCCAGAGCCGGACAAGGCGCACGGGCGGGCCGATGCGTGTCGTAGCCCCGACGGTTCCCGGGGCAGTGGATCCGAGCTTTCGGGATCAGCGGGGAGCAGGAAATGATTTTCTCGATGCGGACGCATCCCGCCAGTCTCGCGGTCGCTCCGCAGCGGCAGGGACGGACCCGCAGATGGCCGGCGCGCCGGGAACGACGACCGCCGCAGGCGCGGCATGTCCCCGTTCCGAGCGCAGGTGGCTGCGGAGAGGCCGGTGCCGCCCGCACCGGCCTGCGCGCTCAGTGAAAGGCGACGATGCGGGAGGGACCGCCGCTGGCGCCCTCGACTTTCGGCCCGCCGACGAAAAGCCAGGCCCCGGCCTCGGGCACCGTGTCGAGAGCGGCAAGGCATTCCGCCCCCCAGCGGCCGGATCCGAGCCACGCATAATGGACCGGAAAATCTCCGGCGAGGCCGCGGTCGAGCGACAGCGTGTCGACGCCGATGCCCTTCACGGAGCGCGACTCGATCAGCATTGCCGCCGCGTCCTCGTGGAAGCCCGGCGTATGGTTCTGCCCGTTGCCGTCGCGCCCTGCAAAGCGCGGCGCGCGCAGATGCGCCGCCCAGCCGGAATTCATCACCACGCAGGCGCCTTCGGGGATCTCGCCATTGCGCGCCTCCCAGGCGGCGATGTCCTCGGGGGTCAGATAGGCATCGGGGTCGTCGGCCGCCTTCTGGCGGATGTCGATCACCGCAAGCGGGCAGAGCAGGTCCGTGACCGGGATCAGGTCCGCGGTCAGCCCGTCCTCGGAGAAGTGGATCGGCGCGTCGAGATGCGTGCCGGTATGCTCCATCAGCGTCCAGCGGTTCAGGTTCACCCTGTCCTTGGCCCAGGTGACCGGATGCTCCATCTCGAACCACTTGTCGCCGGAGAAGGTCGGAAAGCCCTCGTAGAGCGTATGGGTCATGTCCGTCACTTCGCTGAAGGTGACGGGGCCGGCGGTTGCGGCGCGGGCGGCGGCGGGCCGGGCAAGCGATCCGGCGGCTCCGGCGGCGGCGCCGAGGCCGAGCGTGAAGCCGGCCTTCAGCAGCCCGCGGCGCGTGGCGTGTTCGCAGATCCGGTGCAGGCAGTTCGGTGGGCACATGGCCGCTTCTCCTCCTCGATCGTTCGGCAGACGCCGGCGCCTCCTTGCGCCAGGCCGCTGCGGGAGCGGCCCCGCCGCTCCCGGCGCCAGATTGTCCGTTCCGGTTAATTTGAGTCAAGGCTTTTCACGGCGGCGGTTTCCCGGCCATGATCGGCAGGGGATCGGGCGGAACGGAGACGATGGACGAAGGTCAGAGGCAGAAGGGCTGGAAGCAGGATCCGGCAGGCGTGCGGCAGAACATCCTGGCCGTCGCGACCGAACTTTTCGCGCAGGCCGGACTGTCCGGCACGCGGATCGAGGAGATCGCGGCCCGGACGCGCACCTCGAAGCGGATGATCTACTACTATTTCGGGAGCAAGGACGGGCTGTACCTGCGCGTGCTCGAAGCCGCCTATGACAAGGTGCGCGATGCCGAGAGCGAACTTGATCTCGCAGGCCTGCCGCCCGAGGAGGCGCTGGCCCGGCTGGTGGCCTTCACCTTCGACGGCCATGCCCGCAATCCGGGCTTCATCCGGCTCGTCATGATCGAGAACATCCACATGGCCGAGACGCTGCGCCGCTCCGACGCGGTGCGGGCGCATAACGCAAGGGCGATCCGGCTGCTGGAGGAGCTCATCCGCCGCGGCGAGGCGGCCGGCGCGTTCCGGCCCGGGCTCGACGCCACGGTGCTGCACTGGGAGATCAGCGCGCTGTGCTTCTTCAATGTGTCCAACCGGCCGACCTTCTCGGCGATGTTCGGCGACGCGCTGTTCCGCGGCGACGGACAGGCGCTGCTGCGCGACCGGGCGGTCGAGATGGTGCTGGCGACCGTGCGGCCCGGGCCGTGAGCGGCATCCTCCCGGACAGCTTTCCGGCAGGGGGGGCGAACGGGATGAGGGCGGCCTGGCTGCACGGCGTCTCGCCGCGGCAGAGACGGGCGGAGCGGATCGCCTGCATCCGGGGGGCTGGCCGATCAGCGCATCGAGCATCCTGTCGCGGGATGGCCGGCGCCGCATCGGGGCGGATGCGCGGGTGACGAAGGTCTCATGGTCCTCCGGTTCCGGCATATGCGCGTCGGCGCCCCCGGAAAGCTTCTGCCCGAGCGGTGGTCATCCGTCTGGGCTCTGATGCCCGGGGGAGCCGCTGGTTGCGGGGCGGGGCCCGACCCGGCTGCCGTTGGGGCGCTGTCCCCGGGGTCCGGGCGGTCGGGCCAGCGTGTTTGTCCGGCCTTTGGCATGTGGGTTGCGGAGTGGGGCCCGACCCGGCTGCCGTTGGGGCTCTGTCCCGGGGTCCGGGCGGTCGGGCCAGCGCGTCTGTCTGGCCGCTGGCATGGCGGTGGCGGGGCGGGGACCGGCTGCTGTCGGGGCGCTGTTCCG
>NZ_VATA01000065.1 GCF_005870025.1 Poseidonocella sp. HB161398 | reverse complement strand
ATTGTCCCCGCCCCCCGGGAGGCCGGAGCCTCCCGGGACGCGCGGACCGGACCGGGGCGAAAAGCGCCCCGAAGCGGGCCCCCAAGGGGGCCCGGCACGGCCTTTGCGCCGCCTGCGCGCCCTGCGCAGCGCGGCCAGAGCCGGATCGACGCGGGCCAGGCGCGAGAAGACCAAAGAGAAGAGCCGCACCCGCCCGATCCGATGCAAGGGAGACGCGCCGCCCCGCCGGGCGCCGCAAGGAGCAATCGACAAGGGAGAGACCGCCATGGCGGACAATTCTGACAATGACTACTGGGAGGCCAATCTGGGTCTCATCAAGATGTGCCTAGTGATCTGGGCCCTGGTGTCCTTCGGCTTCGGCATCCTGCTGCGGCCGCTCCTGAAGGGGATCACCGTGGGCGGTACCGATCTGGGCTTCTGGTTCGCCCAGCAGGGATCGATCCTGGTCTTCCTGGCGCTGATCTTCTTCTACGCCTGGCGGATGAACGCGCTCGACCGCAAGTACGGCGTCGAAGAGTAAGGGACCCGGGGACAGATGGATCAGTTCACTCTCAACCTGCTGTTCGTGGGCGCGTCCTTCGCGCTCTATATCGGCATCGCGATCTGGGCCCGGGCGGGCTCCACGTCGGAATTCTACGCGGCCGGCCGCGGCGTCCACCCGGTCGTCAACGGCATGGCCACCGGGGCGGACTGGATGTCGGCCGCCTCCTTCCTGTCGATGGCGGGTCTCATCGCCTTCGTCGGCTACGACAACTCGGCCTACCTGATGGGCTGGACCGGCGGCTACGTGCTGCTGGCGCTGCTGCTCGCGCCCTATCTGCGCAAGTTCGGCAAGTTCACCGTGCCGGAATTCGTCGGCGACCGCTTCTACTCGAAGACCGCGCGCCTCGTGGCCGTGCTCTGCCTGATCATCGCCTCGATCACCTACGTGATCGGCCAGATGACCGGCGTCGGCGTGGCCTTCGGCCGCTTCCTCGAAGTCGACAACACCACCGGCCTGCTGATCGGCGCCGTGGTCGTCTTCGCCTATGCGGTCTTCGGCGGCATGAAGGGCGTGACCTACACGCAGGTGGCGCAGTACTGCGTGCTGATCACCGCCTACACCATCCCGGCGATCTTCATCTCGCTGCAGCTGACCGGCAACGCGCTGCCGCCGCTGGGCCTTTTCGGCGAGCATGTCGCCACGGGCGAGCCGCTGCTGTCGCGCCTCGACCAGATCGTCACCGAGCTGGGCTTCGCGAGCTATACCGAGCGCCATGGCGACCTGCTGAACCTGGTGCTCTTCACGCTCTCGCTGATGATCGGCACCGCCGGCCTGCCGCATGTGATCATGCGCTTCTTCACCGTGCCGACCGTGGCCGCGGCCCGCTGGTCGGCCGGCTGGGCGCTGGTCTTCATCGCGCTGCTCTACCTCGTGGCTCCGGCCGTGGGCGCGATGGCGCGGATGAACATCACCGACCAGATGTGGCCGAACGGCACCCAGGCGGAGTCGGTGACGCTCGACCAGATCGAGAACGATCCGGCCTATGACTGGATGAAGACCTGGTCGAAAACCGGCATGCTGGCCTTCGACGACAAGAACGGCGACGGCAAGATCCAGTACTACAACGACAAGTCGGCAGAGATGCAGGAACGGGCCGCGGCTGCGGGCTGGTCGGGCAACGAGCTGACCATCAACAACGACATCCTGGTTCTCGCCAACCCGGAAATCGCCAACCTGCCCGGCTGGGTGATCGGCCTGGTGGCCGCGGGCGGCCTGGCCGCAGCGCTCTCCACCGCAGCGGGCCTGCTGCTGGCGATCTCCTCGGCGGTCTCGCACGACCTCTTCAAGGGCCAGCTGACGCCGGACATGTCGGAGAAGTCGGAACTGCTGACCGCACGGATCGCCATGGCCGTCTCGATCGCCGTCGCCACCTACCTGGGCATCAACCCCCCGGGCTTCGCGGCGCAGACCGTGGCACTGGCCTTCGGCCTCGCGGCCTCCTCGATCTTCCCGGCGCTGATGATGGGCATCTTCTCGAAGCGCATCAACGACAAGGGCGCCGTCTCCGGCATGCTGGTCGGCATCGGGGTGACGCTGGTCTACATCTTCCTGCACAAGGGCTGGTTCTTCATTCCGGACACCAACTCCTTCACCGATGCGGATCCGCTCTTCCTCGGCATCAAGTCGACCTCCTTCGGGGCCGTCGGCGCGCTCTTGAACTTCGCGACCGCCATCATGGTGTCGCGGGCCACCGAGGAGCCGCCGCAGGAAATCCAGGACCTGGTCGCCTCCGTCCGCATCCCGCGCGGTGCCGGCGTGGCCGTCGACCACTGACCGCCGGCGGAAGCCGAAAGAAAAAATCAGGCCGGTTCCAAACCGGCCTGATCTGTATCAAGGTTCGCATGTGGCGCCCCGTCCTCAACTGGCAACGACCGGATAGCGAGACCTTCCGATGACCCTGACCCGCGACGAGATCGAAGCCTTCCTGGCATCCGTCCATCCCTATGACGGATTCGAGAAGGGCGAGCTGGCCCACGCCGCCGCCTGCTTCGAGGTCGCCGAGTTTTCCAAGGACGACGAGATCTACGCGCTCGGCCAGCCGCTCGAGGGGATCTACCTGATCTACCAGGGCTCGGTCGATGTCCGCGACCACCGCGGCGCCAAGGTGTCGATCCTGGGCTGCCGCAACTCCTTCGGCGAGCGCGGGCTGCTGCGCGACGGGCTTGCCGCGACCACCGCCCATGCCATCGAGGCAAGCACGCTGCTGCGGCTGCCCGCGGCCGAATTCGCCCGGCTGATGAAGGAGAACGCCGCCTTCTCGCGCTTCTTCCGCCGCTCGGGCGCCGAGCGCGAGGAGCGCGGCACGTCGCTGGCGACCATGCCGGTCAGCCAGATCCTCGCCGGTCCGCCGATCACCTGCCCGCCCTCGACCCCGATCATCGAGGCGGCGCGGATCATGCGCGACCGCAACATCTCCAGCCTCGCCGTCGTCGAGAACGACCGGCTCGCGGGCATCCTGACCACCTCCGACCTGTCGAACCGCTGCCTGGCGGAGGGCATCGACGCCAAGCTGCCGGTCAAGCACATCATGACCGCCGATCCGGTGACGCTCTCGCCCGACAGCCTGGGCACCGACGTGCTGCATGTGATGCACGAGCGCCATATCGGCCATTTGCCGATCGTCGAGAAGGACCGGCTGATCGGCATGGTCACCCAGACCGACCTGACGCGGCTGCAGGCGGTGACCTCCGCGCAGTTCGTCTCGGACATCGCGCGCGGCCGCTCGGTCGCGGCGCTGGCCAAGGTCACGGGGCAGATCCCCCAGCTGCTGGTGCAGCTCGTCGGCGGCGGCAACCGCCACGACGTCGTCACCCGCCTGATCACCGACATCGCCGATGCCTGCACCCGGCGGCTGCTGCGGCTGGCCGAGGACCGGCTGGGCCCGGCGCCCGTTCCCTATGTCTGGTGCGCCTGCGGCAGCCAGGGCCGGCGCGAGCAGACCGGGGTGTCGGACCAGGACAACTGCCTGATCCTCGACGACCGCGCCACGCCCGCGGACGACCGCTATTTCGCCGCGCTGGCCGAGTTCGTCTGCGACGGGCTGAACGACTGCGGCTATGTCTACTGCCCGGGCGACATGATGGCGACGAACGACCGCTGGCGCCAGCCGCTGGCCGCCTGGCGGGAGTATTTCCGCGGCTGGATCGCCAAGCCGAACCCCGAGGCGCAGATGCTCTCCTCGGTGATGTTCGACCTGCGGCCGATCGGCGGGGCCGACGGGCTGTGGCGCGCGCTGCAGGCGGAGACGCTGCAGAAGGCGTCCGAGAACTCGATCTTCACCGCGCACATGATCGGCAACTCGCTGAAGCACACGCCGCCGCTGGGGCTGATCCGCGGCTTTGCCACGATCCGCTCGGGCGAGCACAAGAACCGGCTCGACCTGAAGCACAACGGCGTCGTGCCGATCGTCGACCTGGCGCGGGTCTATGCGCTGCAGGGCCGGCTGTCCGAGGTGAATACCCGCGCCCGGCTGGAGGCGGCGCGGGCGCGCGGCGTGCTGTCGAAGGCCGGCGCCGGCGACCTGATCGACGCCTACGACCTGGTGGCGCAGGCGCGGCTCGACCACCAGGCGGCGCTGGTCCGGCGCGGCGAGCGGCCGGACAACTACCTGGCGCCGACGGAGCTTTCGGATTTCGAGCGCAGCCATCTGCGCGATGCCTTTGTCGTGGTAAGGACGATGCAATCGGCCGTCGGACAGGGCAAGGGAATGATCACGTAGCCGTCAGGAGGAGGCGGCATCCCCTCCGGGGGAGAAAGGGAGGACACATGTTTCTGGAACTGATCGCCACGGTCTTCGCCGGGATCGGCGCCGCGGGGCTGGTGATGGCGTTCAACTGGATCAGCGGCGGGCGCCTGCCGCGCTGGCTGATGCCGGTCGGCGCGGGGCTGGCCATGGTCGCGATGACCATCTGGTCGGAATACAACTGGTACGACCGCACGGTCGCCACCCTGCCCGAGGGCGTCGAGGTCGCCGAGATCAACGAGGCGCGTCAGATGTACCGGCCCTGGACCTACCTGGCGCCGATGGTCGACCGCTTCATGGCCGTCGATGTCGCGGGCATGCAGAGCAACCCGGCCCAGCCGGGCCAGCATATCGCGAATATCTACTTCTGGGGCCGCTGGCAGCCGGTGCACAGCCTGCCGGTCGCGGTCGATTGCGACGGTCTGCGCCGCGCGCCGCTGGTCGAGGAGGCCCGCTTCGGCGCGGATGGCGCGGTCGAGGGCGCGTCCTGGACCGCCGTCCCGGCCAGCGATCCGCTGCTCGCCACCGCTTGCGCGAGGGGATGAGGCCATGACCGCACCGACAGACACTGCCGCCCGCAAGGTGATGCTGGTCGAATCCGAGGACAGCCTGGCCCATGCCATGGACCATCTGGCGACCGCCGACGGCCATGCCTGCGCCCGGCTCTCGCCCGGGGACCGCATCCTGGAACGCGTTGCCAGCGACCATCCCGACCTCTTGATGCTCGATCTCGCCCATGGCGACCGTGCGCAGATGCTCGATGCCTGCCAGTCGATCCGCCGCAACCCGGCGCTGGCCGATATCCGCATCCTGATGCTGCAGAGCCGCGGCGGACGGCTGGAGGAACGGCGGATCCGCGCGCTCGGCGCCGACGGGCTGGTCTCGCTGCCCTTCCGGCTCGAGGAGCTGCGCGCCGAGATGCGCCGCCTGCTCGCGGAGCAGCAGCCGGTCCACTGACATGCTCTCGCGGCTATCCCTGCGCCTCAGGATCTTCCTGTTCTTCTGCCTCCTGGGCTTCGGCAGCCTGGCGATCCTGGCCGGGGCGGCGGCGCTGGCGCTGTCACGCGCGGCGGAGGGCGGCACTGCCGGGGCGCTGCTGACCGCGGGGCTGGTTGCGGGCTTCGCCATTCTCGGGCTGACCGTCTTCGTCTGGAGGCTCTTCGACGAGAATGTCGCCCGGCCGATCGGCACCGTCGCCGCCGCGCTGCGCGCCCGCGCCCATGGCGGCGTCCATGACGAGATCGAGGCGGATGTCGCGGTCTATCTCGGCGATCTCGCCCCCGCCGCCTCGGCGGTGGCCGGGACGCTGGCCGAGGCGCGCGGCTCGGTCGCCCGCGCGGTCGAGGAGCAGACCGCCGCGCTGACCCTGCAGACCGAGAAGCTCAAGGCGCTGGTCTCCGACGTGCCGGTCGGGCTGATCGTCGTCAGCCCGGCGCACCAGATCGTCTTCTACAACACGCCCGCGCGCGAGATGCTCTCGGGCACCGGCCGCCCGCGGCTGGGCCGCCCGGTCTTCGACCTGCTGCGCGAGGGGCCGATCCGCAAGACCTACGAACGGCTGCGCGCCACCGGCACCGATGACGACGATGCCGAGATCCTGGTCTCGACCACCGGCTGCGCGCGGGCGCTCTCCGCGCATATCCGGCTGATCCGCAAGGATCTGGGCATGACGCATGAAAGCCCGGGCTACGTGCTGACGCTGCGCGACGTGACCGCCGCGCTCTCCGCCCACCGGGAACGGGAACGCCTGCTGCACGACCTGGTCGAGCGGCTGCGCCTGCCTGCCGGGCGGCTGAAGGCGCTGGTCGAGGTCGCCGCCGACCGCGACCCGGCCGCCCTGCCCGCCGATCTGCGCGCCCGCGCGCTGGAGCTGACCGACGAGGTGCAGGCCGCCGCCGATGCCTATGACGCCAACTGGCGCAGCTGGTGGCCGCTGGGCGAGGTCCGCGCCGCCGAGCTGATCGACGGGCTGCGCGCCCATCTCGACGGCACCGGCCCGGCGCTCGAGGCGCGCCCGCCCGAGCTGATCCTGACCTGCGACGGGGTGGCGATGGTCGACCTGCTGGCGGCGCTGGCCCGCGCCGTGGCGGCCGCGGATCTGGCCGCGGTCGTGTCGCTGGCCATCGCCCCGGACGAGCCCGGCGCCGAGCTGCGGCTGAGCTGGCAGGGCGAGCCGATGAGCCCGTCGCTGCTGGAGGAGGTGCTGGCCCGCCCGCTCGACCCCGAGACCGACATGCTGACCGGGCGCGAGGTGCTCGACCGCCATGGCAGCGATATCTGGCCGGAATGGGACCATCAGGGCACCTCCTGGCTGACGGTGCCGCTCCATGCCGCGCGGCCGGTGCCCGCGGTGGCGCCCAGGGGCGGCTTCGTGCCCGAGCGCAATGCCGTCTACGATTTCGACCTGCTGGCCCATACCGACCATGCCGGGGTCGATGCCACGCCGCTGGCCAGGCTGACCTACGTGATCTTCGACACCGAGACGACCGGGCTCGACCCCAATGGCGGCGACGAGATCGTCCAGATCGCCGCGCTGCGCGCCGTCAACGGCCGGCTGGTGCCGGGCGAGGTGATCGACCAGCTGGTCGATCCCGGCCGCGCCATTCCGCCCGGATCGACCAGGATCCACGGCATCACCGACCAGATGGTCCGCGGCCAGCCCGGCATTGCCGAGGCCGGGGCCTATTTCCACCGCTTCTCCCGCCGCGCCGTGCTGGTGGCGCATAACGCGCCCTTCGACATGGCCTTCTTCCACCGCCACGCCCCGGCGATCGGCGCCGCCTTCGACAATCCGGTGCTCGACACGGTACTGCTCTCGGCGATCCTCTTCGGCCAGCAGGAGGAGCACACGCTCGACGCGCTGGCCGCGCGCTTCGGCGTCACCATCCCCGAGGAGGCGCGCCATACCGCGCTTGGCGACACGCAGGCGACGGCTGAGGTGTTCCTCAGGATGATCCCGATGCTCGAGGCCAAGGGGCTCGTGACCTATGGCGACGTGCTGGCGGCGATGTCGCGGAATTCACGGCTGATGCGCGAGATGGCGGCGCGGGTCGGCTGAGCGCGGCGGCTCAGCCCGCCGGGATGCCCAGCACCGCCACCGCGAAGCAGAGCGCGGAAAGCCCGCCATGCCAGACCGCCCGCCCAGTCTCGCGCCGCTCCCAGGCCAGCAGCATCGCCACCAGGCATTGCAGCGCGTAGAAAAGCGCGAAAGCGCGCGAGGCCAGCGCCACGATCGAGGTCACGTCGGTCGCCCAGATCACCGAGACCGCCACCGCACCGATGGCGATATAGGCGTGGCGCGGGGTGACATGGCCATGGGTCGTGTCCGAGACCAGCCCGCTGGCGCCGAGCGAATCCGCCACCGCCGCGCTGAACTGGCTGGCGATGGCGCCGAAGGCGACGACGATGGGCAGGAGCGGCGAGACCCGGCCGATCACCTCGATCACGCCGGCCACGTCGGCGCCTTCGGGGAAATAGGGATAGAGCGGGATCATCAGCGCGAAGAAGACCAGATAGACCGCCGAGGACAGGCCCTGCGCCTGCTTCATCGCCCGGATCCGCGTCGGCCCGTCATAGAGCGAGCCCATGAAGCGCGTCGTCTCGAATCCCTGCACGACGATCAGCAGCCCCATCAGGAAGCGCAGCGTGTTCCAGTCGAACTCCGCCTGCGCGCCGCCATCGCTCCAGCCGTATCCCTCGGGCAGGTTCAGCGCGAAAAGCGCCAGCGCCGCCAGCAGCGCGGCAATCGCGGCGAGGTTCGCGCTGACGGTGATCCGCTCGGCCTTCTCCACGCCCTGCAGCCCGCGGGTGACGCCGGTCAGCGCGATCGCCGCCACCAGCGCGGAGGCCGCCAGCGACGCCATCGCCGGATCGGCGATGCCGAGCAGCTTCGCCCCGAAGGTCGCCAGCAGCACCAGGTAGTAGGCGACCGAGATGAAATAGGCGCCGGTCAGCACCAGATGCGACAGCATCTCGATCGAGGGGATGTGGTGGCCGGTCCCGGCCTCGGCGAAGCGCGCCTCGCCATGGCGGATATTGTAGCGGATCGCCCCGCCGATCAGCCAGGCCACCCCGACAAGCGCCGCCATGGCCGGCACCGCCCAGAGCCCGACCCGCCCAGAGACCAGGGGCACCGAGACGAGGAAGCCGCTGCCGATGATCGAGGCCAGCGGCGTCAGCATCGCCCGCCAGGCGCGGCTGTTCCGCAGGGGCCCCGCGGCCAAAAGCAGGAAGACAGCGGCCAGAACGGCCAGCACGGCAAAATCGGTAAAGGTCATGGGTCAGTCCTTGCGGCCCGCGCCTGCCAGGCGCCCGGCAATCCCCGAGGGGAAGAAATAGACGCTGAGGATGAAGAGCACCCCCAGCCACATCAGCCAGCGGTCGGGCTCCAGCAGCACCGCCAGCGCGGGCAGATCGGCGGCCACCGCGCCCTGTGCCGCCGCCATCAGGTCCTGCAGGTAGCCGCGCGCCAGCATGAAGAGCGTCACGCCGATCACCGCGCCCCAGATCGTGCCCATCCCGCCGATCACCACCATCAAGAGGATGTCGACCATGATCGAGAAGCTCAGCACCGTGTCCGGCCCGACATAGCGCAGCCAGACCGCATAGAGCGCCCCCGCCAGCGCCGCGATCCCCGCCGAGAGGCAGGTCACGGCGATGCGGTAGCGCACCACGCGGTAGCCGATCGCCTCGGCGCGGAACTCGTTCTCGCGGATCGCCATCAGCACGGTGCCGAAGGGCGAGACGGTGATCCGCCGCATCGCCAGGACCAGCACCACCATCGCGGCGAAGACCAGGTAGTAGGCGGCGAGCTTGCCATTGGCGCGGATCTCCGTCGCCGCGGTCTCCGCCCCGGACAGGAGCGCCGGCAGGTCGATGCCCTGGAGCGGCACCTCGAGATACTTCGCCGCCGGGCTCAGCGCGCGCGGGATCTGGAAGCTCAGCCCGTCCTCGCCCCCGGTCAGGCCCGAGAGCTGGCTGACCAGCACCGCCACCGCCGAGGCCACCGCCAGGGTGATCATCGCGAAGAAGATCGCCCGCACCCGCAGCGAGAAGAGCCCGATCAGCAGCGCCAGCGCCACCGCCACCGCCATGCCCGCCGCCGCGCCGAGCATCAGCTCGGGGCCCGAGCGGCCGAGATTGGCCGAGGCCAGAGCCACGCCATAGGCGCCCATGCCGAAGAACATCACATGGGCGAAGCTGACGATGCCGGTATAGCCCAGCAGCAGGTCGTAGGAGGCCGCGAGCACGATGAAGACGCAGATCCGCGCCGCCGTGTCCATCGCCCGCACGCCCGGGAACAGGAAGGGCGCCGCCGCCAGCGCCAGGAAGATCGCCGCCGCGATCAGCGGCAGGAGCCAGCCGCGCCGCGCGCTCATCGCCGGGCTCCGGCGGGCATCATCCCCTCGGGGCGCCACATCAGGATCGCCACCATCAGCGCGATGTCGCTGACCAGCGCCGCCTTGGGCTCGAGGAAGGCCACGTAGTTCTGCGTCAGCCCGACCAGCAGCGCGCCGAGGAAGCAGCCCTCGACCGAGCCGAGCCCGCCGATGATGACGACGATGAAGACAAGCACCATGATCTCGGCCCCCATCGAGGCGGTGACCACCTCCTGGTAGAGCCCCCACATCACCCCGCCGAGCCCGGCCAGCGCCGAGCCCGCGACGAAGACGCCGACGAAGACCAGCCGCAGCCGGTAGCCGAGCGCCTCGACCATCTCGGAATTCTGCACCCCCGCCCGCACGATCAGCCCGATCGTGGTGTGGCGCAGCACCAGGCGGATGGCGAGGAAGATCGCCAGCCCGACGCCGACCGCCATCAGCCGGTAGGTCTCGATCGCCGCGCCGTGGAAGGTCAGCGCGCCCTTCAGCATCTCGGGGCGGGAGACGAAGATCTCGGCCGGGCCCCAGACGACATGGATCGCCTGCTCGGCCACGATCAGCCCGCCCATGGTGACGAGGATCTGCTTGAGATGCGCGCCGTAGACCGGGCGGATGATGACCCGCTCGAACACCGCGCCGAGCGCGCCCGTGACGGCCATCGCCGCCAGCGCCGCCAGCCCGACCAGCGCCAGGTTGGCGCCCAGGCTGGGCGCCGCGGCAAGGCCCGGGAAGGCCAGCAGCACCGTGATCCCGGCGAAGGCGCCGATCGAGACGAAGGCGCCATGGCCGAAATTGATCACGTCCATCAGCCCGAAGACCAGCGTCAGCCCCGAGGCCATGACGAAGATCATCATCCCCATCGCCAGCCCCGAGACGGTCAGCGTCAGCCAGGAGGAGAGCCGCAGGCCGAAGGGCGCGAAACCGGCGCCGCCCGCCTCGGCCAGGAGCGGCCAGGAGGCCTGCAGCCAGATCGCCAGATAGCCCGCCGCGATCGCCAGCGGCACCAGCAGCCAGGGCATCGCCGCGCCCAGCCTCTGGCGCAGGCCGGGGCGGTCGATCCTGGGGGCATGCGCGGGGGCGGCCGCCTGGCTCATCGCCGCGCCTCCAGATGCAGCCCCATCAGCCGGTCGCGCAAGGCGGCATCCTCCGCCAGCGCGGCCATCGGCCCGCTCCAGACCGTGCGGCCGTCATCCATCACCGCCGCATGGTCGCCGAGCGCGCGCGCCGCCGCGAAATTCTGTTCCACCATCAGGATCGTCGTCCCTTCCGATTTCAGCCGCTTCAGCGCGCCGACCAGCACCGAGACGATGGCCGGGGCCAGCCCCTTGGTCGGCTCGTCGATCAGGTAGAGCGGCCGCGGCTCGACCATCACCCGCGCCAGCGACAGCATCTGCTTCTGCCCGCCCGACAGCGTCCCCGCAGGCCGGTGCCAGAAGGTCCCCAGCGCCGGGAAGGCCGCCAGGAGCCAGTCGAGCCGCTCGGGCCGCATCCGCCGCCGCCGGGCGCCGAGGCGCATATTCTCCTCGACCGTGAGATCGCCGAAGATGCCCATGTCCTCGGGGACATAGCCGATCCCCGCCCGGGCGATGGCGGCCGGTCCCAGCCGCGACAGCTCGCGCCCGGCGAAGGCGACGCGCCCCTCCCGCACCCGCCAGAGCCCCATGACCGTGCGCAGCGTCGTGGTCTTGCCGACGCCGTTGCGGCCGAGCAGCATCGTGACCTCGCCCGCGGGCACGTCGAGATCGACGCCCTGCAGCACCTTGTAGCGGCCGATATCGGCATGCACCCCGGCCAGCGACAGGAGCGGCGGATGCCCGTGCCCGCCTGCCGCCCCGCGCGCGCCATGCCCCCGCGGTCCGCCCGTCTCCGGCGGCGGCTGCGCGAAAAGCGGCCGCCGCGGCGGTGCTCCCGCCCCTCGGGAGGATAGCGCGGACCCGTCCCCGCCACCAGCAGCCCCGCCCTGCGCGCCAGCAGGCACAGCCGCCGCAGCTGGCGGCACATGGGGATCCGGCGCGCGCAGCTCTTCCTGCAACGCCGCAGGCGGCCCCAGCGGCAGGCGGTCCCGCCGCCCGGCCCGATCATCGCCCTCCGGCAGGGTCAGGCCCGGCCCCGGAAACATCTCTCCCGGCCTCCCGGAAACTCCCGTCGGGACGCCATCACCGGAGCCGCCCGCATCGCTTGCAGGCTGCGAGCCTTGGCCAAGCGGCAGCTGGACTGCCGGCGTGTCCTCCGAGGACCCCGGAGACGGGTCGCACCACTGGCCATCCGACAAGCCTCCCCTCGGCGAGTGCGTGCCCGGATTGGGGAACCGCCCCCCGTCCGCCCCGGCATGTCCCGGCGGAAAGCCATCGAAGGGGCCGTCCGCATCGCCCGCAGGCTCCGAGCTTCGTCCAAAGGGCGGCTGGCCCTCCGGCCCGTCCACCGGAAAACCCGGAGACCCGGAGGACAGGTCCTGCCCCTGGCCGTCCCGCGAGCGGTCTGCCGACGCGCGCATGTCCGGAGCGGCGAAGGCTCGCCTCGCCGCACGGGGATAGCCCGGCAAGGATCCAGTTCCGGGGCCCGCCGCATCGGCCTCCGGAGCCGATCCTTGCCCGGGCAGCGGTTGGGCACCGGTCTTGCGCAGTCCCTCCGCAGACGCGGCCGGAGGCCGGGAGTGCCCGCCGTCCAACGCGCCGGGAGCGTCTTCCCCAGGCGCGCCAAGGCCCGGATCGGCAAACCGCTCTCCTTCCGCAGCGGGGGGCTTCGGCGGCGGGACATCTCGGGCGCCGAGCGCATTGCCCGCCCGATCCGCTCCGGGACGGGAGGGCGGCTGCCCGCCGGTCGCGCCAGGCGCATCCGAGGGAGCTGCCGGAGGCCGGGAACCCATGCCGTCCGGCCGGGGCTGCGCTGCATCCGCGCCCCCGGGATGGCTGCCCGGTTCGCGACGCGCCTCGCCATGGGCCGCGGACGGCATGGACGGCGCGTGGTCACTGCGCCCCCACTGTGGATCCGGGAGGCCCGGAGCAATGCCCAGCTCGCGCAGCTCTTCGGCGGAGGCCGCGGGCGGCCTCGGGGGCAAGCGGCCGCTGCGTCCGGGCGGCGCGCCTGCCGTCGAGCCTTCGTCGCGGCCGGTGCCCTGGAGCCCGTCTCCGCGCGCCGCCGGAGACCCAGGTCCTCCGGCAGGAGGCGCGATGCCCAACTCGCGCAGCTCCTCGGCCGAGGGCGGCGACGGGCGGGGCGGCAGGCGGTCGCTCGGGCCCGGCTGCAGGCGGCGGGCGGGCGGAAGCGAACGCGGCGGGCCCCCGGACGACTCCGCAGCCGGGCCGTGCTCCGCCACGTTCTCAGGCACGTTCTCCGGCGCGGCGCGGTAGGGACCGAGGCCCAGCGCCGGGGAACCCGCAGAGAAGCGCGGCGGCGGGCGCGAGGGCAGCCGTCCGGCGGAGCCTCCGTCCGGACTGCGCCGGGCCGCGGGCGCTTTTCCGCGGCCGGCTGCGCGGGCGCGGGCCATCGCGCGGGCCAGCCGCTCGGCCATGTGCCCGGGGCCGGGCGTCTCTTCGCCACCGTCAGACATCGTCGAGCGCCTGTCCCATGTACACCTCCCGCACGATCTCGGAGTCCATGACCTCGTCCGGCGGCCCGTCCGCCACCAGGGCGCCATTGTGCAGCACGATGATCCTGTCGGCCAGCTCGCGGATCACGTCCATCTTGTGCTCGACCAGCAGGACCGTCCGGCCCGCCTGCCCCTTCAGCCCCGCCACCAGATCGAGCACATGCGGCGCCTCGTCGGCGCTCATCCCGGCAGTGGGCTCGTCGAACATGAAGACCCGCGGCTCCAGCGCCATCAGGAGCGCCACCTCGAGCTTCCTCTGGTCGCCATGCGACAGCGCCGTCACCGGCATCTCGGCAAGGCTCAGGAGCCGCACCTGCTGCAGCAGCCGTTCCGCCTCGTCGAGCAGCTCCCAGTCGCCCAGCGCGCGGGAAAACATCCGGAAGCCGCGCCCCTCGCGCGCCTGCATGGCGAGGCGGACATTCTCCAGCACGCTGAGCCCGGGAAAGAGGTTGGTCAGCTGGAAGGCCCGCCCCATGCCGCGCCGCGTCCGCGCCGAGGGGCCGAGCCGGGTGACATCGCGCCCGTCGAGCAGCACGCGCCCCGCGCTCGCGCGGATCTGGCCGGAGACGAGGTTGAAATAGGTGGTCTTCCCCGCCCCGTTCGGTCCGACGATCGCCGTCAGCTCGCCCGCGCGGAAGGCGCAGCTGACCGCGTCGACCGCCACATGGCCGCCGAAGCGCACCGTCAGGTCGCGGGTCTCGAGCAAGGCTGCACTCTGGGCGTCTCGGCGCACGGTCGGTCCCGGGATGGGGGGCGCGCCCGCCGCGCGCCCGGCTACGGTTCAGTTACGGATCGGCACGGGAAGGTCGTCCGTGTCAAGTTCGCGTACCAGTTCCGGGATGCCCCATTCCACCTCGGGATCGACCTTGATGCGGAAATGGTACATCGACTGCAGCGCCTGGTGATCTTCCGCGCGGAAGGTCATCGGCCCCTTGGGGGTCTCCCAGGTCATGCCCTCCATCGCCGCGATCAGCGCCTCGGTGTCGGTGGAGCCCGCCTTGCGGATCGCCTCCACCGCGGCGATCCCCGCCGCCATGCCGCCTGCAGTGAAGAAATCCGGCGGCGTGCCGAAGCGCTCCTCATGGGTCTTCACCAGCCAGTCGTTCACCGGGTTCTGCGGGATGTCGTAGTAGTAGTAGGTCGCCCCCTCCATCCCGGGCAGCTCCTTGTAGGCGGTCAGCGCGGCAAGGATGTTCCCGCCGGTGGCGATCTCGATGCCGAAGCGGGAGGGCTCCATCGCATTGATCTTGCCCATCGGGTTGCCGCCCCCCGCCCAGAGCAGGAACAGCTTCTTCTCTCCCTCCGTCCCCTCCATCGCGGTGAAGATCCGCTCTGCCGCGGCGGTGAAGTCGGTCGTGTCGGTGGGAACGTACTCCTCGTGGACGATCTCGGCCCCGGTGGTCTCCAGCGCCTCGCGGAAGGCGGCGATGCCGTCGCGGCCGAAGGCGTAGTCCTGCGCCAGGGTCGCCACCTTCACCCCCTCGCCGCCGATCGCGATCGCATTGGCGATGGCATCCTGCGAGGAGTTCCGCCCGGTGCGGAAGATGTAGCGGTTCCAGTTCTCGCCGGTGATCGAATCCGCGACAGCAGGCTCCACCACCAGGATCTTCTCGTAGTCCTGCGCCACGGGCAGCATCGCCAGCGCCACGCCCGAGCTGACCGGACCGATCGCCAGATCGGCACCGTCGTCGCCATAGGCCTCTTCCAGCAGCGCGCGGCCGAGCTCGGGCTTCAGCTGGGTGTCCTTCTCGATCACCGCGATCTTCTCGCCATCGATCTCCATCGTGCCGCCGGTGGCGTATTCCAGCCCCAGCATCAGCCCGTCATGGGACTGCTTTGCATAGGCCTCCAGCGGCCCGGTCTTGCCGTAGACATGGGCGATGGTGATATCCGCCATGGCGGTCGTCGCCGTCAGCCCGGCCAGGAGCCCGGCCGCGAAACCCGTTTTCATGCTGTCTCTCCCTGTTCCGCCGCGGCTCTCCCGCACCGGTCCTCCTCGCTCAGGCTAGGCGCAGGCAGCCCGGCCGGTCAACTGCGCCGGAGGGTGCTGCCGCAAGGAGAGGCTTTGTTAACATGCTGGGGCATAAGCCTGGATCGCAGCGGACAGGAGGATCGGATGGCAGGCGCCGCGGCGCGGGACCTGGTGCTGGTGGGCCAGAAGGGCCGGATCGGATACGAGGCGCTCCTGTGCCTGGCCTCGCTGCGCGCCCATGATCCGGGCTTTGCCGGAACCGTCTGGCTGGCGGAGCCGCAGCCCGGGCCGCTCTGGCGCGGCGATCCGCGGATGCCGGACAGCCTGCGCGCCGCCTGCCTCGATCTGGGCGCCCGCCACCTGCCCTTCGGCAGCCGCCTCTTCGGCGCCGCCTATCCGCAGGGCAACAAGATGGAGGCGCTGGCGGCGATGCCCCCCGGCCGGCCCTTCCTCTTCCTCGACAGCGACATGCTGGTCCTCGGCCCGCTGCCCGATCTCTCCGGCATGCCCCCCGCCGCCTCCGACCGGGTCCGCGACACCTGGCCGAAGCCGCCCCCCTACGGCCCCGGCCGCAGCGCGATCTGGGATGCGCTCTTCGCGCGCTTCGGGCTCGACCGCGGCCCGACGCTGGACCTGCGCTATCCGCCGGGCCATCCGCGGCGCGACCTCTACCTCAATGCCGGCTGGGTGAACGGGCCCTGCGCCCAGGGCTTCGGCCGCCTCTGGGGCGGAACCGCCGCCGCCATCCGGGCCGACCCGCCGCCCGAACTCGCGGCGCAGGCGCTCATCCCCTGGCTCGACCAGATCGCCCTGCCGCTGGCACTGGCGGGGACCGGCGGCGGCCGCCCCGTCCTGCCGCTCGACGGCGCGCCGCTCCGCCACTACCGGGTGCTGCCGCTCTTCTACGCCACCGCCCCCGAGGCCGACATCGCAATGCTTGCAGAGCTCTGCGCGCCCAACCGGGTGAAGAAGCACCTGAAGCTCCACAAGCCCTTCCACCGCATGCTCTACCGCGGCGACGGGATGACGGCGCGGGCGCTCTTCCGCCGCGACCGCCTGCCCGCAAGCGAGGCCGTGATCCGCAGCCGCCTGCGCGCCGCCGGGCTCTGGATGCGCTGACGCCCGTCCCCCGCGCGCGGCGTGCCACCGCGTGTCCCTTCCGTCATTGCAGGACGCCCCGCAGAAGGTCGGCGCGTCCAGGGCACCGCGACCGTCATCCGGACCGGACAGCTTCGGCCCGCTGCTTTCGCCGGGCCCGCCATTCCCGCCGGACGGCCATCCCCCGGCGGCTTCCGGCCGCCACGTAGAGAACCGCCCGCGAAGCTCCGCCGCGCTCGGAGCCGGGGGCGTCATTCCGTAACCCCGTCCCGTGCTCTCCGCGGCTCGCAAGGGGTCCCTGATTCGACTGGCACAGGCAGCCCCGGCCAAGGGACGCTCCCGTGCCGCAACCTGCGGAGCGCCAATCCGCCGGGCCATGCCCGCCCAGGTGGAGCGGGCGCTTCCCGGCCGCGCTAGACGCAGATTTTCTGAGCGAAATCGCGCGCATGGCCCGGTCGCGGCGCGCAGTCACTCCTCATCAACCATTCTGGTGATAGCGTCATGCCCGGCGGCCGCCCCGCGGCCCCGTCGCTCCGCCGACCTGTTCCCCCGAAGCCAACGCGAGTGGCCCGATGCTGGATATCGCCGACACCACCAAGATGAGACAGCAGCTCATCGAGCTGCGCGATGCCTACCTTTCCGGAAAGATCGAGGAAGAGGAGTGGCGCCGCCGCTACCAGGAACTGCTCGACGGTTCCGAGCCGGTGCCGGTCTGGCGCTACCTCCTCCGCCTTCTGCCACGCCGCACCGCGAAAGCCGCCAAGGTCTCGAAAACCGCGAAGGCGCCGAAGCAGAGCTGAGCGCCGCACGTCCCCCGGTCACGGGCCGTCACCCATCTCCCGTGCCGCGTGCCATTGGTCCGTCCCGCGGGTGTTCCGCAACCTCCCGCACGGAACCGGTCTCCGGCCCAGCGGTCGAGGCCTGCCGGTCCCCCATCTGGCCAGCCTCCCGCCACCGGAAAACCACGGCCCCGGGCCCCGGAACGCCGCCGCGCCGTCATCGGGCCGCAGCAGGCGCCCCCCCTCGCGAAGCGGGAGGACGGGCACCGTCCCGGCACGCGCCCGGAACTCCACCTATAGTTGTTTAAGAAATGTCCGGAATTCGCGCAGCGCGACATCGCGGGATGCAGAAGCGGGCAGAACGGGCGTTCCGTCCAAGAGCGCATACCTGTCGCAGTCGACAGCCCCTGCCGGGCCGTGTTCAGGTACCTCAGCAGCGGAATCAGTTTGGGAGTGTGTATGAATGGAGACGCGCCTTGCCGTCGCGCTGGCCTTCTTCGCGGGCGCGATCGCGATGCTGGCCGTTGGCGTGATCCTGCGGGCCGCCCAGGCGAGGAAGCCGCAGTCCGATCTCGACCGGAGCAATGCCGCGCTGCGCATCGCGCGCGCCGAGATGCGGGCCGCCGAGGCAGAGCTGCGGGCGGCTGAGGCGGAACGCCGGGCGGCGCTGCTTCTCTCTCAGGTCTCCGAAGCAGAGGACTGGCCGCGGCCGGAACCGGGCGAGCCCGCCTCCGGCGGCCGCTGGACGGAGGTTTCGGTGCCGCCGAACCGGCCCCGCGGCGACTGGGTCAACTGGACCTTTGGCAATGGCTGGGTGCGGATCCGCGGCACGGCGGAATTCGCCGAGGATATCCGCGCCTTCATCCACGCGCTTTCCCGCAACTATGTCGAAGAGCTCTGCACCATCGAGGTCGAGCTCGAGCGTGGCGGCGACGGACGGAACGACCGGACGATCTTCGTCGGCGCCAGCGTCAGCCAGTTCCGCACGACGACCTACCACAAGCTCGGCTATCTCGACTGCGAGGCCGCCAACTGGCTCGCCGAGAATTTCGACCGTGACATGCCGATCGCGGCCGAGCTGCTCCGGCTTGCCACCGACGGCGACCGCTACGCGATCAAGGTCGCCTGCCTGATGCCGAAGCGCCGGGCCCGGGTCCGCTACGACCTGACCTGACTGCCCTCCGCCAGCGCGGAGGCGAAGCGGGGAAGCGCCTCTTGGAAGGACCACGTTTTTCCTCCGGGGATGATGGAGCCGGACTGCGGTCGCCGACAGCAGCCGGTCCGCCCGGACGCCGGACGCCAGCCCAGATGCGTTCCCCTCGGGATCCGGAACGCCTTCCCCCGCCGGGACTGCGCCATCTGAACCCTGCGCCGGCAACCGGTCCGTCCCGCATGCGCCGTCGCAGCGACCGGGCGCAACTGCCCTGCCATCGGCCGAGGCCGCCGGTCCACGGCCTGTCATCTGGCGGCCGGGCCCGGGAGGCGGCGGAGCCAGGCCGCATTGCGGCGCGCGGCCCGGCGCCTTCACATCCCCGCGCAGCACCCCGTCCGAAGGCGCGCGGACCACGGAACGGATACAGTCGAATCGCGCCTTCCACCGCAGGCAGAGCCCTGCCCCCGGAACGCATCTTACGGCGGGTCCCGGCGGTGCCTGTGCAGAAAATCGCGGCATGTCAGACACTTCAACATTGCGTCATTCCGACGCCATTTCCCGCGACACACGGACCGTCCGGTTCCCAGCCCGCTTGACAAGTATCGAGGCTTGTCCCTTTTAAGGTTCGATATTTGTGATTTTTACATGGACTTTTGATTATGGCGGCCGACGCAGAAGCCGGGCATTCGCTTATCGGGGCGCATCTTCATGCGCTGCGCCCGACCCTTCCCGACAGCAAGACAGGCGACGCACGCAGCAAGGAGCTACGCCTGGGCATCGCCGCCGACCCGCGGGCGGCATGGGCTCCGGGCGAGGCGCCACCGCTCGATCCGGACATCTCCGGCCAGAGCAGCGGCATCGCCAGCGCGCTGGAGCTCTTCGCGGCGGGGCGCCGGGCGGCATGACCTCTGGAACCCCTGCGCCCGGGCGCGTCAATCCCCCGGTTCTTCTCGCCTATGGCCGCCTCTGCCTGCAGGCCGGCCACATCGCAAGGCTGCGCGACGTGCTCGAGCGGATCGAGCCGCCGGGCGCGGACTGGATGCCCGATCAGCTGCTGGCGCTCGTGGGCCTGGCCGAGAAATCCGGGACGTTCCGCCTCGCCGCCACGGTGCTGGACACCGCACTGGCCCGCGACCGGATCCCGATCGGCCTGGCGCTCCACCTGCTGCGCAGCGCGCATGCCGCGGGCGATGCGCGGCGCTCCGCCCGGCTGCGGGATCTGCTCGAGGCGAAGGTGCCGGATGCAGACCGGCCGGCCTTCCGCTGCCGGAGCCTCATGCTGCTCCACGGCCCGTCCGGAGCGCTGGCAAGGCTGCGGCGCGTGCCGCAGGGACGGCGCAGCCCGGCCGCGGCCGAAGCGCTGGCCGAGCTGCTGCTGCAGGCCGGAGAGCGCGCGCTCTGCCTGCGCTATCTGCGGATGTGCCGCCGCCGCTGGCCCAATGCCTCTGCGCTGCTGCGCCAGCAGATCGCCGCGATGATCCGCTTCGGCGCGGCGGACGAGGCGCTGGCCCTGCTCGACGGGCTGCCCGCCCGGCGCCAGGGCGCGGCCATCCAGCGGCTGCGCATCCAGGCGCTGAGTGCGCTCGGCCGGCTCGGCGAGGTGCGGGCGCTGCTAGACGGCGCGACGCAACTGCAGCTGAACCAGATCGGCGGACAGCTCCAGATCATGCTCGCCCTGGCCGAAGGCGATGCCTGCGCGGCCGCGCGGCTGGTGCCGCTGGCCGCCGCCCAGACCGGGCGCAGCGACCGGGCGGTCCCGCAGTTCCGCTTCAGCCAGCTCGGCGCGCAGCTCGCCGAGCTGCAGCTTCTCGACAGCATCGAGGCCGCCGCCACCTGCCCCGCGGACATCGCCGGGCTGCATCGCGGCTTCTACTTCCCGGCGCGCCGGAAAGTCGGGGCCTGGCAGGCAGAGGCCGCCGCCGCGCAGCCCGGACCGGGCGCGGGCGGGATCCCGCGCCGGATCCTGCAGTACTGGGACAGCGTCGAGGTACCGGGCTCCACCGCGCAGGTCATGGCCAGCTGGGAGGCGGTTCCCGGCTACAGCTACCGCCGCTTCGACCGCCCTTCGGCCATCGCCTATCTGCGCGACCGCTTCGGCGAGGCGCATCTGCGCGCCTTCCTGCTGGCGAACGGACCGGCGGAGGAAAGCGACTTCCTGCGGCTCTGCCTGCTGCTGGCCGAGGGCGGGATCTATGCCGATGCCGACACCCTCCTGGCCGGCGATCCCGAGACGCTGCGCGGTGCCGGCGCGGGGATGGTGCTCTACCGCGAAAGCTTCGGCGCGGTCGGCAACACGGTCATGGCCGCCGCGCCCGGGCACCCGCTGCTGCAGCAGGCGGTCGACATGGCGCTGGCCGCGCTGCGGGCGCGCGAGAACGACATCACCTGGGCGAAGACCGGCCCCGGGCTGCTGACCCGCGCGACCGCCCTGCACCTGGAGGAGACGGCCGGGCAGCCCGGCGGGCCCGACCTGCGGCTCCTGCCCGAGCAGGCGGTGCTGCGCGTGGTGCAGATGCACATGGCCCTGCCCTACAAGGCGGCGCCGGCCTACTGGAACAGGCCCGACGGCCACCCGCCCGCGGAGATCACCGCGGTGCTCGACGCCGCGCTCGGCGCGACGGCCGTCCCGGCCTAACGCCTCCCCTGCCGATCCCGCCCGCGGCGCCCTCGACCGGGCCGCCGCGGGTCGGCTCCGCGCGCATGCCGGGCATGAATTCCGCGCTGAACAATCTCTTCAGGCCTGTCTGGCAACGTCCCGCGCAAAGACGCCCGCATCGTCCCATGATTGATTTCTCTCAAGTCATTTGACGCCAGTCGCCGGCGTTCCTCACAATGACGGGTTCGCGTTTGAGCGGGGACGGACGATCTGCTGCCTCCCTCTGCAGGGCACCCGAAGGACCTTCGCGATCGTGGCAATCGACGGTGGCCGCAATGCGCAGACCGCTGCTATGCCGCGGAAATGCCGACCCGGGAGACGTGTTCTTCGGAAGCGAGGCGATGGAAGGGCCGCCTTAGCTGGCGCGATAGTTATGGGCAACGCATTCAAGGTCAGCCCAGGTCCCTTTGCTGTCTGCGAGACCGGCCAGGTCATCCGGCGGCAGCCCGATCCCGAGGCAGGCCGCATCAGCTAGGGCGGAATGATCGCGCCCCAAGGCACGAGCGCGCGGTCGGGAACCTCTAGCGCGGCAACCCCGACGGAACCGCTGACTGCCGCGACGTGGCCAGCCTCCGGCGCCGTCTGCTGTCTCTTCACCCGGCCGGACGGGCCCTGCATCCCGGTCCGCATGCTGCCGCGGCTCCTGCACTCCCGGAGCGCCCTCGCACATCAGGCCCGCAGGGTATCCCGCACCAGGGACAGCACACGCGCCGCCGACCGCGGCGGGCTCAGCTTTCCAGCTCGGCATCCCAGTAGAGATAGTCGACCCAGCTGTCGTGCAGGAAGTTCGGCGGAAAGCGGCGGCCCATGTTGCGCAGCTCTTCCGAGGAGGGCCGGCGCGGCGGCTTCTGCAGCGAGAAGCCCACCTGCTTGAGCGTCTTCGAGCCCTTCTTCAGGTTGCAGCGCCCGCAGGCGGCCACGACATTCTCCCACGAGGTGATCCCGCCCCGCGCCCGCGGCACCACGTGGTCGAAGGTCAGATCGCCCCGCGCCCCGCAGTACTGGCAGCAGAATTCGTCCCTCAGAAACAAATTGAAGCGCGTGAAGGCCACGCGCTTCTGGGGTTTGACGAACTCTTTGAGGACCACGACCGACGGTATTCGCAGCTCGATGGTCGGACTTCTGACCACGTGGTCGTATTCGGCTATGATGTTCACCCTGTCGAGGAAGGCAGCCTTCACGGCTTCCTGCCACGGCCAGAGTGACAGCGGATAGTAGGAAAGCGGCCGGTAATCTGCATTCAGCACCAGCGCCGGATGGTTCTTAAGACTGTTCGGTTCTCGGACGAAAGCCGTCCTGAAATCTGCCTGCATGGGTGAAGCGTCCTCGCCCTGTCTGCCCGTCTCGGCACCAGAGCGGGCCTGCCCGCCCTAGCTGTCATGACTATATATCGCGTTTAGAACGGCACAAGCCCCGCAAGATGCGGTATAGTTCATCTGCGTTTTAGCCAGATAGCGTGACGAAAGCGTGACAGGGGCCGCAATCAGCCCGGCTTGGGCGCATCCATGCACTGCCGCAGGAAGGCCAGCGCGACGCCGAGTCCCTCCGGATCGATCCCGTGGCCCGTGCCTTTCATCGTGTGGGCATAGACCTGGAACCCCGCCTGGCCGAGCACATCGCCCGCCTCGCCGAGCGCGGCATAGGGCACGACCTCGTCCGCATCGCCATGGATCAGCATCACCGGCGGCTTCGACACGGCCTCGGCCGCGAGCGCCTCGGGCTGCAGGAGCCGCCCCGAGAACCCGACCACGCCGCCGATCTGCGGCACCCGCCGCGGCGCCGCGTGAAGGCTCAGCATCGTGCCCTGGGAGAAGCCGAAAAGGTAGAAGTTCTCGGGGCTTACCCCGGTCTCTTCCAGCACGTCGCCGATGAAGGCCTGGACATCCTCCACCGCCTTTTCCATGCCCGCGCGGGCGGCGGCCTCGCTCGATCCGTCGATCCAGGGGATCGGGAACCACTGGAAGCCCATCGGGCTGCCGGCGCAGGGCTCGGGCGCGTCAGGCGCCAGGAACAGCGTGTCGGGCAGATGCGGCGCCAGCGGCTGCGACAGGCCCAGAAGGTCCGCGCCATTGGCGCCATAGCCGTGCAGGAAGGCGATGACGGTCTTCGTTTCGCCCGATTGCGGTTCCACCCGGCCGACCTTCAGCTTGCGCGTCATCTTATGCCCTCGCGTTCCTTGACCACCCGGTAGTAGGCCCAGAGCAGCCGTGCCGCAACCGCGCGCCAGGGGCTCCAGGCTGCGGCCATATCGCGCAAGACCCGTTCGCCGGGCCGGGCCTCCAGCTCAAAAAGCAGGCGGACGGCCTCCTGAAGTGCCAGATCTCCGGGCGCGAAGACATCGGCGCGGCCGAGCGAGAACATCGCGTAGATCTCCGCGGTCCAGCGGCCGATTCCCGGCACCGCGACCAGCGTGCCCACCACCTCCTCGAGCGGCGCCTCGCGCAAGGGGCCGAAGCGGATGCCCGCCCCGGCAAGCTCGCGCGCATAGCGGATCTTCTGGCGGGAAAGTCCGCAGGCGCGCAGCTCCTCCTCGCTGGCCCGCAGGATCTTGCGAGGGCCGGTCAGCCGCGCCGCCTTCATCCGTCCCCAGATCGCACCGGCCGCCGCGACCGAGACCTGCTGCGAGACGATCGCCGACAGGAGCGGCTCGAACCCGTCCTTCTTCCGCCGCAGCGGCAGCGTCCCCGTCAGCTCCAGCGCGGCGGCAAAGCGCGGCTCGGCAGCGGCCAGGAAGGCCGCGCCCTCGGCCACGCAGTCCGGCCCGGCGATGATGCGCTCGCTCAGCATGGCGCCCGGCCTCCCATGGCCCGCCTGTCCCGGTCAATTCCGGATCCTGCGGGATCCGCCCTCACGGCGCGGAGAAGCGCCAGACGGTGACCTGCTCCACCGAACGCCCCGCCTCGAGCAGGATCGAGGGAAAGCCCGGATGGCTGCAGGCATCCGGCCAGCCCTGCGGCTCGATCGCCAGCCCGCAACAGGCGCCGTTCGCCCGGCCGTCATGCCCCGGCGCGCCGCCATTGGCGAAATTCGCGCCGTCATAGACCTGCACGCCGGGCTCGGTCGTGGCGACAGTCATCTCGACGCCCGAGCGCCCGGTCAGCGTCAGCACGTCGGTCAGCGCCCGGCGCCTGTCGGCGACGCAGAGATTGAGGTCGATCTGCGGATCCTGCCCCGGCATCAGGACCTTGCCCGCGCGGTAGTCATGGAAGCTGCCCTCGACCGGCGCCACCTCGCCCGTCACCAGCGAGCCCGGGCCGCTGACGCAGAGCCGGTCGGCCGCAACCTGCAGCCGGTGGCCCTCGTAGGTCTCGGTGCCGTCGAGATTCCAGTAGGCGTGATTGGCGAAATTGATGATCGTCGCGCGGTCGGTCGTGGCCGCGACCCGCATCTCCAGCGTGCCCGGCGCGGTCAGCGAGAAACGCGCCGCCACCGCGCGGTTGCCGGGAAAGCCGCCCTCGCCATCGGGCAGCTCCAGCTCCAGCGTGACCGCGCTGTCCTCCAGCTCGCCGATCCGCCAGAGCTTGTTCTGCGTCCCCGCGGCGCCGGAATGGCGGGTATGGCGCCCGTCCTGGTTGCGCTCGAATTCGAAGGCCTCGCCGTCGATTTCCGCGCGCCCGTCCGAGATGCGGTTGATCACCGGGCCGATCAGCGCCCCGCAGGAGCGCATCGGCCCCAGATAGGGCTCCAGCGTGTCGGTGCCGACGGCCAGCCCGTAGGGCACGCCATGCAGCCGCAGATCCTGCAGGATCGCGCCCTGGGTCAGCAGCGCGACGCTCAGCGTGCCGTCGCTCAGAACCACCTGCTGCACCTCCTGCCCGTCCGGGCGGCGGCCGAAGGGATAGAGGCCGGGGATCATGGATGCCATCATGCGCGTCGCTCCGTCTGGGGTCCTGCCCGGGTCTGGCCCGGGGCGCGGCGCAGATCAAGCCCCGGCGCGCTCAGCCCAGCCGCTTCCAGGCGGCGACCAGCCCGGCGACGGTCATCGCCGCCTCTTCGGCCGCCAGCGCCGGGACGCCCTGGGCGGAGAAGGCGGCGCTCCAGGCCGGGATCGCCTCGCGCGCCGTGATCACCGCGACCGGCTGGCCCAGCCACCAGGCCTTCGCCGCCGCCAGATCGGCGCCGATCAGCAGCCCGTCGAGCTGCGACAGCCCCGCCCCCGGCGCCGCCTCGCCCAGCCGCTCCGCCGCGCGGATGCGGGCGAGCCCGGACATCAGCGTCTCGGGGCGGCTGCGGGTACGGTCGAGCGCCTCGAGAAACAGCCCCTCGTCCCAGGGACCCGGCGCCGTCTCCGCCGCCATCGCCCGCCGCAGCGGCGCGATCAGCGAGGACTGGAAGCTGACCGCCTCGCCCGCGGAGACCTGCACCCAGTGGGTCTCCTCCCCCGCCAGGCAGACCGCGCCGTCCCAGCCGGGATTGAGCGCCAGGAAGCCGGCCAGCCGGGTCTCGGCCCCGGTCATCAGCGCGGGCGTCCCGGCCGAGAGCCCGGGCACCGCCGCCAGCGTCACGCCCTGATGCTCCGCCAGCGGCAGCGCCTCGGGCAGCGGCGCGGCCGGCACGGGGCGCGGCAGGGGCGCGGGGAGAATCCCCGCAAGCGGCCCGCAGGCCACCACCAGCCCGCCCGGTTCCGCCAGCGCGCCGAGCCCGCCCGCAGGCAGCGCCGTCGCCGCGCCCTGCGCGCGGTCCTCGGCCATCTGCCAGGCGCGCGGCTCCGGCCTGTCGGTGTCGAGCGCGATCCAGTCGGGGTATTTCATCTCGGGCCTTTCTCGATCTCCGTCCGCCCGCAGCCCGGCCTGGGACGGCGCGGGAACGGGGATGACGCCATCCCTCATTCCGGCTAGGGGAAGCCCGGGACAGCGCATCGGAGGACCATATGGCGCGCATAGAGCTGCAGCAAGTGTCGAAGCGTTTCGGCGCCGCCGATGCGGTGGGACCGCTGGATCTGGCCGTGGAAAGCGGCGAGTTCCTGGTGCTTCTGGGCCCCTCGGGCTGCGGCAAGACGACGACGATGCGGATGATCGCCGGGCTCGAGACCCCCAGCAGCGGCCGCGTGCTCTTCGACGGGCAGGACATGGCCGGGGTGCCGCCTGCCGACCGCGACGTGGCGATGGTCTTCCAGAACTACGCGCTCTATCCCAACCTGACGGTCTACGAGAATATCCGCTTCCCGCTGAGGATGCGGAAGATGAAGCGCGCCGAGCAGGACGCGGCGGTGCGCGCGGCGGCCGCCCGGGCCGGGCTCGAGGCCGAACTCGGCAAGCGGCCCGCGGCGCTCTCCGGCGGGCAGCAGCAGCGCGCCGCGCTGGCGCGCGCCATCGTCCGCCGTCCGAAGCTCTTCCTGATGGACGAGCCGCTCTCCAATCTCGACGCGCGGCTGCGGGTCTCGACCCGCGCCCATATCCGCCACGTGACCCGCGACCTCGGCGCGACCACGGTCTATGTCACCCATGACCAGGCCGAGGCGATGACGCTGGCCGACCGGATCGTGGTGATGCACCGCGGCCGGATCGTCCAGTCGGGCAGCCCGCGCGAGATCTACGAGCGCCCGGCCAATGCCTTCGTCGCGGGCTTCGTCGGAACGCCCGCCATGAACCTGATGCGCGGCACGGTGCGCGGCGGCGTCTTCCGCGGCGAGAATGTCCAGATCGAGGGGCTCGAGGCCGAAGACGGCAAGGTGATCCTCGGCTTCCGCGCCGAGGACGCCCAGCTCCTCGAAGAGCATATCGGCTTCACCGGCTGCGAGATCGGCGCACCGCTCTACGAGACGGAGCAGCTGGGCGACGCGGTGATGGTGCTGGTCCCGGCGGGCGACGCGATCATCTCGGTCAAGGCGGCGCGCAGCTTCGAGGCCCGCCCCGGCGACCAGCTGCGCATCGTGGTGCCGCCCGATGCCTGCCACGTCTTCGACGGCGAGACCGGCGCGCGGCGCGACCGCATGGCCCCGGCCACAGGCGGCTGGGGCCGCTGAGCCCGCCTCCGGCCAGTCCAGCACGGGCCAATCCAGCACGGGCTTGTCCTGGACAGGCCAGACCGGCGCTGGCCAGATCTGCGCTGGCCTGTCCCGCAAGCGCCATGCCTGCCTTCCGGGCAGGAGACGCTCGCACGCAACGCACAACGCAGCCCCGGGCGGGGCCGAACGGCAGATATCGAAGGGGGATGGTAGCGGAGGAGGGACTTGAACCCCCGACACGCGGATTATGATTCCGCTGCTCTAACCAACTGAGCTACTCCGCCAAAGAGTGAGGCGTCAGTATTGCGCGCGGCGGACAGCGTCAAGGGCGGGACTTGCCGAGACTGACGTTTTTCTGCGCTAACGTGGCGACAAGAGGACTTGCCCCAGATGACGAGCCGGCCACCTGCCTGCCAAGGCTCGCCCCTCTCACAGTAATCGCCAGCATCGTAACGCAGCGACAGAGCAGCTGGCCTCGGTCTCGGTCCATCGCGGCACGCCGGGAGTGGCGACCTCGGCAACCATCTGTCCCTCCCGTTCGCGCTGGCGCAGGATGCGGTCCTCCTTTGCATCATGGGCAACACCCGGACGGCTGGCTTGCCTCAAGTGTCCGATGACCGAGTGACCTTGCGATGGCGGCAGTGACTTTCGCCTGTGCCGCGACCTCGCCCAAGCCGGTTTCCGTCGCATAGACGATGAAAGCAACGGCCGCCTCCTCCAGCGCATGGGTCAGCAGACAACAGCCAGCCACGCGATACCCGCGCTCGCCTTCGCGGAACGTCCTGTCTTCGGGCGCGGCCATGCCTCCGGCCCAATAGAGTGACCGGACGGCATTGCGGCCGGGATATTGCGCAGGTTCGCGCAAGGTGCCGATCCTTCAAGCACCCATTGGGCGAGGCCACTATCCATGATCCGCGTCAATTCCGGGCTCATTGGCCCGGCCATCAAGCTGCTCCGTCTCGTGCTTGGTTGCCCGCACCATGCCGCCTGCAAGGCGGCCCGAACGGTCTTGCCGACGCTGCGGACGAAAGAACCGCAACCCTTTGCGAGCATTCACGTCATCGGCAGCCCGCCCCCGGTCGCGACGGCATTTCCGCGCCCCCCCAGGACATCCCCGCGCCGGGCCTTGTCCCCCGGCGCATATGAGAGGACAGGACCATGCCTTTTGCCATTCAGGGTCTCCGCGGTTCCGGCGCGTTCGGCGCAGAGATCCGTCCGGAACGCCATCGCTAGCTCTGCACGATGACCGACCCCGACGGGAAGGCACCTGCCGACGGGGTCCAGATCGCCGACCGGCGATCCCGAGCACCTCCGCGGCAAGCTTCCGGATCGCGGGCTCAAGATCGCCAGCGGCCCGGGCTGCACCGCCGTCGCCACCTGGGTGTTGGCCGGCGCCTTCGGCAGGGTGAAGATCGCGGTTGCGGGAACTATCATCAACACCGGCGCGACCGGCGCATTCATGTGCGTGGAACACGCGCTGGGACGCTTCCCCTCAATGCAGGCGCTCGGACTCGCCGCAAAGATCCTTTGGAAAGTTCCCGAAACTTGCCGCGCTTGACGGTCGCCTTCCGAGCATCAACACTCAAAGAGCGCGAAGAGGCACCCAAAGAACGGCCACCGTTCGGGGGTGACTTTCATGACCGAAAGGCGGCCCAAGGGCCGCCATCACGTTGATATCGAACGAGAAGGGGAATGGTAGCGGAGGAGGGACTTGAACCCCCGACACGCGGATTATGATTCCGCTGCTGAGTCGGTGCTACCGACCAATCTTATCTTAAAATCATGACCTTGCCCGTTTTTGCCAAGCCCGATTTGGGCAAATTTGCCCACGTTTGGGCAACTGGCTTGGCCGTTTTTCCTGCGGAGCCGGGCAAGGCTACCCCATAAAACAGCGTGCATATGTTACCTCCGGCTTTGGGCAAATTTGCCCACCGTGCCGAATTGATACCTCACATCCAGGCTTTCAGGATGGAATGCGCATCGGCCGCCCGGTCCACCGCCCGAACGTAGTGCTTCGTCACGATGGCACTATCTTCCCATCCCCCCTGCGGAGCGATCTCGTCGGCATGCCAGCCCGCCCCGTGCAAGGCATTGGCGAAGGTCCTGCGGCCACTATCGTGGGGCGTCAGCGGCTTGATCTTTGCCAGCGCCGCGATCCGCTTCCACTTCGAACAGACCGTCGCCACCTGGGGCTCGCCCAGCCTCTCCGGCATCAGCCGTTCCCCAGTCCTGACGAAGCGCCGGACGCTCGCAGAGCCCACGCCCTCGACCTCGCCGCGGCACAGGCTCCGCTGCAACGCCTCCCACTCGGCCAGCTCGTCCATCAGCCCTTCGGGCAACTTGAACCGCACGTTCTCGTCGCCGTTCTTCACCCGGCTCACGACAACCTCGTGCTTGTCCCAATCCACATCGGACCACCGCAGGCTCCGGTAGCTGCACATTCGCATCCCCGTCATGAGGCAGACCTGCTGCGCCATCCCGTACCCGAAATATGCGGGCGTGCTCGCCTCGCTGGCCTTTGCCGCAGCCACGAACGCCCGCGTCCAGCCGGGCGTGGCGAAGTCCTTGCGCTTGCGCCGCCCCGTCTCGAACTTCTCCAGCCTCGGGGCCATCACCCCCTTGAACCGCATCGACGCGAAGTTGAGCAGCGTGCTCATGGGGTCCATCACGCGCTTGTTCATCGTCTGGCCCGTGACGTTCCGGCCTTTGTAGAACTCCCGCGCGTACTGCCTGACCTCTTCGCTCCAGATGTCCGACACCAGCCAGTCGCCGAAGTAGTCGAGCATCTCCTCCATCGGCTCGATGTAGCGCGTGATGGGCTTGTTCTGGAGCAGCGCCTCTTCCTCCTTCTCGGTCCTGTATCTCTCCAGCACTTCCCGATAGGTCGGCACCGTCGTCGCCGGGCGTGCGGTCTTGCCCATCGCCGCTTCATAGGCGGCCTTCGCTTCGATCATCGCATCCCGCTGCGACCACGCCGCCTTGTAGCTGCGCACGCGCTCGCCCTTCGCCCTGAACTCGAAGCCCCACTGGCCCTTCGGGTTCTGCTTCACGGTCCAGGGACCGCTTGCCTTCCTCGCTTCTTCCATTCTCATTCTCAGTTTCCTTCGCTTGGTTCATGCGTGCCCACCATGGGCACGCGCATCCGGTCAGTGCCTCGTGGCCTCGACCAAATCTCGTATGTACAGGGCAGCAGCTTCCTGCCCGCCGGGATCGGGGAACCGCTTCCTCACGCGCACCTTCCCGACGCAGCCCTTGACCAGCCATCCCCGGTCATAGGGCTCCATCGCCAGCGTGTTGCACCGGGCCAGCTCATTCACCTTCTGGACCCTCTCCGACACGCGCTCCCTGTCCCGACGCTGCGTCTCGACCAACCGCTCGCTGGCCTTTGCCTGCTTCCACGCGCGCCGTCCCATGGCAGCGGCTTCCCTGTCCCGCATGTCCACCGCCGTCGCTTCGCGCAGCGCCTTGATGTGTTCGGGATAGAAGAGGCGCTTGCGGCCCCGCGTCTCGTAGTGCGGATGCTCGCGCAGCAGCTCGTAGAGCTGCCACTTGTTCACCCCCAGCACCTTGGCCGCATCGTCATGAGTGATCGGCACAAGTTCTTGTGCCCATGCAGGAAGCTCTCCCGGCATGCCGTCCTCCATTTTCGATTGTCGTAGTCTGACACCCCAAGGTGTCAATATCACCACCTTAGACACAAAAGAAAAGGCCGCGCAAGATGCGCGGCCCTTCGGCTCACTCCCCACAATGTTCTGGTCAGGCGCTTGCGCGCTTCACCCCTATGACCATCAGCGCTTGCTGCGACTGTGCTTGGGTCGGCAGCAAGACGTTGGCCCCCACCATGTCCCGCAGCTCCCCGACATGCTCCCGCATGCCCGCCTCGAAGTCCTCCATGGCCTCAGCGGCCCAAGTCTGCCCGGCTTGTTCCAGCCGTTCGACTTCTTCCTGCATGGCTTCGATGACGCGGAGGAGACTTGCCTCCAAACTCAGTATCGACACAGGTGATAGATCAGACATGTATGGTTCCTGCTCCTGCGTACACCCTCCGGTGTCACTATACACCACCCAACGTTGACCATCTGCACTGCCGCCCGCAAGAGCGAAGATCGCTTCTTTACCACCCCTTAACCAAAGAATCAGTTCCCGGCAGGACCGGCGGCATCGTCGCTGCGCGCGAGCAAGCTCCGGTACGGATCATCTTCCTTGCCGCAAAATTCGGTAGCCCAATTCTTGGGCAGGCCCTTGCTGGCCGCCATGTACCCGGCATCCGTGATCTGCTCCATTGGCCTTAGCGCCTTGGCCACGATCTGGCTGCGGCTGGTCACGCCCAGCTTCTTCGCGAGGCTTCTCACGTGCACCTTCGCGGTGTTCTCGGTCACGCCGAAGACTTCGGCAATGTCCCGGTTACTCGCGCCGTTAATGATCATCTGGAGCGTGGCGTGCTGCTTCACAGTGAGCTTGTGCAGCACTCCCATTTCGTCAATGGCGCTATTCACTCCCGAAACAAGTGCCCTCATTTCGGTCAGCAATTCGGCATGGCTTTTCGCCAATTCGCTTACCATCTTTTCGAGCTTTTTCATGTCGCTCTTTATCTTCCCGTTTTCTATCTCGACCCGCTCAACTCTTTTCTCAAGCGGCTCGCCCTCCCTTTCCGCATCCATCCCCATTGATGCCCCTGCCTTTCGCGTTTTCATTACCAAACTTATACAAATGTGCCCATGCTCATTCCCGTCCGGTGGCACCTTGCACACCTCGGGCCGATAGCTGTCGGAGCTGTAGCTCGACATTTCCTGGGAGCGCCACCTTTCGGTGTCTCACATCCACGACAACCTGTCAAAGCTGACATAGCGCACACCACGCTATTTCCACGGCGTGTGGCGACCAAGATTGCGTCATGTTTTCGTGTCATTCCTTCACCTTATCCCATGATGACATCGCCTCAACCTCCCGTAGCACGCTTATGAGCCTCTCCTTGCGCTTGCCTTTCATGCGCTTGCCGACCTCCATCCAGAAGGCAATCGGTCTCGTTGGCCAATGCTGGCGCCATTCATCCTTGATCTTGATAGATTTCGGCCTCTTGTCGAAAACCCCCATCACGCCCTCCTAGCTGCGTTTCTCTGGCCTTCGAGAAGTATCCCGCTCAGCATTTTCAGTGCCTCGCGGCCTTGTTGCACAAATCGTGCGAGGGATTCACTGCATGAATCCAGCATGATAGCCGGTAGGCATGAGCAGTTGGGCCCCTACGAAGTACAAG
>NZ_VATA01000064.1 GCF_005870025.1 Poseidonocella sp. HB161398 | reverse complement strand
ACCGCGCTCGGCATACCCGTCACTGTGGCCGTAGGATAAGTCCGTCCGGGGAAAGGGGAACCGCGCTCAGCCCCCGATTTGTGCAACAAGGCCGGTCCAAGATCTGTTTGCGAAATTCGGGAGCGAGAGTTGCGATCTCTGAATCAAAGATGTATTCGGCCAGGTCAACCGATTTGAGCTTCAGAAAAAAAATCTCGCACATAGGTTTCGTGCTGAGTTACAGCCTCTCTCGTCAAGGATTGAATATCTTCATAGATTAAGTATCTTTTCTCGAAGAGTGCCAAGTTTTGAGAGTGTTGCATCTGTGCTCGGGAATCCTCCGACGACTTCCGGATCTGTATTCCGATCATCCAGATCGTAAGAACCGCCCCAATGGTCGGCAAGAACACTCCAAGAGTTTCCTTAGCAGCCGAAAGGCTTTCGCCGCGGAAATCCAAGCCCAGAAAAGTTCCGGTCGCGAACCATAGCGCGATCAGAAATACCCGAATTCCCTTGTCCGAATCTGGGGATTTTCGGGCCCTAGACGTCCAGCTCTTCGACGAAGCGCGCGTTCTCCTGGATGTACTGGAAGCGCAGCTCGGGCTTCTTGCCCATCAGCTGCTCCACCAGGATCCCGGTCTCGCCCGGCTCGTCCTCGTCGATCGACACCCGGATCAGCTTGCGCGAGCCCGGATCCATCGTCGTCTCCTTCAGGTCCTTGGCGTCCATCTCGCCGAGACCCTTGAAGCGCGACACGTCGATCTTGCCCTTGCCGCCCAGCCCCTTCGCCATCCACTCGTCGCGCTCCGCCTCGTCGAGGCAGTAGACGCGCTTGGCGCCCTGGGTCAGGCGGAAGAGCGGCGGGCAGGCCAGGTAGAGATGGCCATGGTCGATCAGCGGCCGCATCTGCGAGAAGAAGAAGGTCATCAGCAGCGAGGCGATATGCGCGCCGTCGACATCCGCGTCGGTCATGATGATGACCTTGTCGTAGCGCAGGTCGTCGATGTTGAACCGCGTGCCCATGCTGACGCCGAGCGCCTGGCAGAGATCGGAAATCTCCTGGTTCGCTGACATTTTCGAGCTGGCGGCGCCCAGCACGTTGAGGATCTTGCCCCTCAGCGGCAGCAGCGCCTGGGTCTTGCGGTCGCGGCCCATCTTGGCCGAGCCGCCCGCCGAGTCGCCCTCGACGATGAAGAGCTCCGTGCCGTCGCGCTGGGACTGCGAGCAGTCGACCAGCTTGCCCGGCAGGCGCAGCTTCTTGGTGGCGGACTTGCGCGCGGTCTCCTTCTCCTGGCGGCGGCGCAGCCGCTCCTCGGCGCGCAGGATCAGGAAGTCGAGGATCGCGCCCGCGGATTTCGTGTCCCCGGCCAGCCAGCTGTCGAACCGGTCGCGCACCGCGCCCTCGACCAGCCGCGAGGCCTCGCTCGTGGCCAGCCGGTCCTTGGTCTGGCCGACGAATTCCGGCTCGCGGATGAAGCACGAGACCAGTGCGCAGCCGCCGGTGATCAGGTCCTCGCGGGTGATCGAGGCGGCCTTCTTCTGGCCCGCCAGCTCGCCATAGCTCTTCAGCCCCTTCAGCACGGCCGCCCAGAAGCCGGCCTCGTGCGTGCCGCCCTCGGGGGTCGGCACGGTGTTGCAGTAGGACTGGATGAAGCCGTCGCGCGAGGGCGTCCAGTTGATCGCCCATTCGACCGAGCCCGGCACGCCGAACTTCTCCTGGAACTCCACCTTGCCGGCGAAGGGGCGCTCGGAATAGGTCGAGGCGCTGCCCAGGGTCTCGGCCAGGTAGTCGGCCAGGCCGTTGGGGAAGTGGAACACCGCCTCCTTCGGGGTCTCGCCGTCGTCGATCTCGGTCTTCCAGCGGATCTCGACGCCGGAGAACAGATAGGCCTTGGAGCGGACCATCTTCAGCAGCCGCGCGGGCTTGAACCGCTTGTCGCCGAAGATCTCGGCATCGGCATGGAAGGTGACCGAGGTGCCGCGGCGGTTCGGCGCCTGGCCGACCTTCGCCACCGGCCCCTGCGGGATCCCGCGGGAGAATTCCTGGGCGTAGAGCTCGCGGTTGCGGGCGACCTCGACGCGCATGTGGTCCGACAATGCGTTGACCACCGAGGCGCCGACGCCGTGCAGGCCGCCCGAGGTCTGGTAGGCCTTGCCCGAGAACTTGCCGCCCGCATGCAGCGTGCAGAGGATGACCTCCAGCGCCGACTTGCCGGGGAATTTCGGATGCGGGTCGATCGGGATGCCGCGGCCGTTGTCGCGGATCGTCACCGAGTAGTCCGCCGCCAGCTCGACCTCGATGCGGTTGGCATGGCCCGCCACCGCCTCGTCCATCGAGTTGTCCAGGACCTCGGCGACCAGATGGTGCAGCGCCCGCTCGTCCGTGCCGCCGATATACATCCCGGGGCGCTTGCGGACAGGCTCCAGCCCTTCGAGCACCTCGATCGAGGAGGCGTCATAGGTATCGGTCTGGGTCGTGGAGAGGAGATCGTCGGCCATCTGCGTCCCTAGGTCTTGTGGGTCAAAGGGCAGGATAGGCTAATTGGGGGGGAGGGGAAAGGGGCCGTGATCCGCCGCTGCCGGGAAAGCCCGCAGAATGCAAGTTTTCCGGGCAGCGCGGGGGCAAAGCGCCTCAGTCGGGACGGCTGCGGAAGCGGATCGCCGCGGCGAGGCCGAGCATGCCGCAGAGCGCGCCGGCCACGCCGGTCCAGTGGCCCTGGTCCCAGGCGAGGCCCGCGGTGACGCCCGCGAGGCTGGCGCCGACATAGAAGGCGATCTGGTAGAGCGCCGTGGCCTGGCCGCGCGCCTCGGTCGCCAGCCGTCCGACATCCGAGGCCGCCAGCGAATGCGCGCCGAAGAAGCCCAGCGTGAAGAGGAGGATGCCGAGGAAGAGGAGCGGCAGCCAGGGCGAGAGCGTCAGCAGCACCCCGGCGATCGCGAGTCCGGTCGCGGCCAGCGCCACCCGGCGGCGGCCGAAGCGCTCGGCCGCGCGGGCGCTTTCGACCGCGGCGAAGGTCGAGGGCAGGAAGGCGATCGAGACCAGCCCCACCGCATGCTGCCCCAGCCCGATCCCCGGCGAGAGCAGGTGGAAGCCGATGACGTTGAAGAAGGCGACGAAGCAGGACATCAGAAGGAAACCCTGCAGCACCGCGTCGCGCAGCCCCGGCATCTGCAGGTGCATCCGGTAGGCGGCGATCACCGGCCCGAGCCGCGCCCGGCGGGGCCGGAAGTTGCGCGAGGCCGGCAGCCAGAGCCAGAGCAGCGCCGCCGACAGCAGCGCGATCCCCGCCAGTGCCGCCACCGGCAGGCGCCAGCCCGTCGTGTCGACCATCGTGCCCACCAGCAGCCGCGCCAGCATGCCGCCGATCGAATTGCCCGCCAGCACGTAGCCCACGGCGCGGCCGAGGCTCTCGCGCTCCATCTCCTCGGCCAGGTAGGTCAGGTTGATCGCCGTGATCCCGCCCAGCAGCAGCCCCAGCAGCGTGCGCAGCGCCAGGAACTGCACCCAGCTCGCCGCCGCCGCCATCGCCAGCAGCAGCACCGCCGTGGCCAGGGTCGAGAACAGGATCACCGGCTTGCGCCCGATCGCGTCCGAGACCGGCCCGGTGACCACCAGCCCCAGCGCCAGCGCGAAGGTCGGCAGGCTCAGGCTCATCCCCGCCTGGGTCACGCCGATGCCGAATTCCGCGGCGAAGACCGGCATCAGCGGCTGGACGAAATAGAGCGCCGAGAAGGCGGTGGCGCCGCACATCACCAGCGCGGCGCAGATCCGGACGAAGCCGGGGCGGCGGTGGTCGATGGGCCAGGCAGGGGCGGCGAGGGTGGCGGGCATGGCGGTCTCCGGCAGTTCGGAGCGCTTCTACTGGACGCCGGGTCATAACGAAAATATAATCAAGGCAATCCATCTATGCCGAAATTTTATGGAATGCCCCGCCCATGGATCTCAAGCGGCTCCAGACCTTCCTCGCCGTCGCCGAAGCCGGCTCGCTCAGCGCCGCGGCCGACCGGCTGCGCATCGCCCAGCCGGCATTGTCGCGGCAGATCCGGATCCTCGAAGGCGAGGTCGGCCAGACGCTCTTCGCCCGCTCGCGCGAGGGCATGGCGCTGACCGCGGCGGGCAAGCTCCTGCAGGCGCGGGTCTCGGGGCTTCTGCGCCAGCTCGAGCAGGGGGTCGAGGACGTGCGCAGCATGGAGGAGGCGCCGCAGGGCAAGGTCGCGGTCGGGCTGGTGCCCTCGGCGGCGGCGGTGATCGGCGCGGAGCTGGCGCTGGCGGTCCATGCCGCCCATCCCGGCATCCGGCTGAGCCTGCAGCAGGGCTATACCAGCCATCTGCTGGGCTGGCTCCATCGCGGCGAGATCGACATGGCGCTGGTCTATCGCAGCGGCGGCCAGCTCCCCGCCGAGGACATGGTGCGCGAGGAGCTGCTGCTGGTCGGGCCCGAGGGCCATCCGCTGCTGGAGGCGCCGGCGGAATTCGCCGCGCTCGACGGTCAGCGGATGGTACTGCCGAGCGCCGAGAACGGGCTGCGGCTGATCGTCGACCAGGCGGCAGAGCGCGCAGGCATCCGCTTCGACGTGCTGGCCGAGTCCGCCGCCTTCCAGCTGCTGCTGGAGCTGGTGGCGAAGGGGATGGGGCTGAGCATCCTGCCGCGCAGCGCGGTGGCGGGGATGGCGGCGGCCGGGCGCTTCGGCTGGACCGGCTTCGCGCCGCCCTTGCATCGCGACATCCAGCTCGTCCTGCCGCATGGCGCCCGCCGCAGCCGCGCCGTGGAGGCCGTGCTGCCGATCCTGCGCCGCACCGTTCTGGAACGGCTGGGCTAGGTGTTTGGTCCCGGGGTGTGGTGGGTCGGATCGGCTTTGACGCGATCCGGCTCATTTGTCCATTTTCCGCAGATGAACTCGAACGGTGTTCGGCCCCTCAGCGTCTTCAATTTCAATCTCCGGGCGCAGTTGCAGGCAGCGATGAACGCGGCCAGGTGGCCTTCCAGTTCCGCGTGCGTGTCGCAGTGATACCGTTGGACGGTCGCCTCCTTGATCATGCGGTTCATCCGCTCGACCTGGCCGTTGGTCCAAGGCTGTTTGATCTTCGTCAGCCGGAGCGGGATGGCGTTCTCTTCGCAGACCCTGCCGAAAATGCGGACCGGTGGCGCAGCCATCGGCAAGCCGGTGAGCACGGCATGGATGCGGTAGGGCAGCGCTGCCACGAGGTTTCCGGGGAATTGCACGGCCGCCATCTTCCCGGCCTTCCGGTGCAACTCGACGGAATTCTGTCTGCCAGCGTCATCCCCGGCCGGGCGCGCCCTCCTGCACCAAGCGATGGGACACGATCCTAGAGCCGGGCGGACAGGTCCCCGGATGGCGTGCCGATGTTCCGGACGCCCGATGCCGCAGGGAGGCCTGCGGGCCGCAATCGACGGCGCCCGCCATGCGTGGTTCGGGCCGCGCCGCAAAGGGGCAGCCTCAGGCGCGCAGTCCCGTGTCCGCCTCGCGCGCGAGCGCCCGGCTTTCCGCGCGGTCGAGCCGGGCGAGGATCTCCGCGATGCTTTCGCCGCGGGACGTTGCGCCTGCCCAGATCCGGCGGCAGGAGGCCGGCGACCAGGGCAGGGCCGCCGCCGCCATCCAGCGCCGCAGCTCCGCGGGCAGGGCGTCGTAGTCGCGCATCGGATCGCCCCGCCGCCAGCGCCGCTTGAGCGCGGTCGCGCCGAGATTGCGCGCCGCGGCCATCAATGCAGCTCCCGCCGCTCTGCGGGGTCGAGCACCAGCACCAGCCGCGGCCGGCCGGGCTCGGGCTCGGGCGAGCGGTGCAGGATCGCCGCCAGCTCGTCGCCGGGCCAGAGCGCGCCGCGGAAGAGCCCGACCTCGCCCGGTTCCATCCGCCGGACCTCTTCCGGCGTGCCGCCGGGGCCGACCATGCCCCATTCCGTGCCGGGTCCGCGCAGCGTCGAGACCAGCCGCACGGGCACCGCGTCGACATGCCATTTCGGACAGCTCCGCCGCGCCGCCACCGACAGCCGGACCCGCAGGAGCGGGCAGGCGAAGGCATCGGCGGCCAGTCGTGCCTGCTGGCAGATCTCGTCCGCCAGGAGCGCCGGGCCGGGACCGTCGCCGAGCCCCGCCGCGCGGCAGGCGGCCAGCACCGCCGGGCGCAGATGCAGGGCCGGCAGCACCTGGCGGAAGGAGGGCAGCGCCGGGGCGGGAAGCCGGTCGAGCCAGTCGCGCAGCTCCGGCGCCAGCCGCCGCTGCCAGATCGCCAGGGCGACGCCCTCCCCGGCGATCCGGCGCAGCACGCTGGGGCCGGGGCCGGTCTCCGCCGTGGCGGCCAGGCGGGGCAGGTCGAGGCTCATGCCGCCGCGCCGGCCCGGCGCCAGGCCGGGAAGGGATCGGCCAGCGCGGGCAGCGCGGCAGGGGAGGCGGCCCGGGCCTCGGGCACCAGCGCCGCGTCGAGCCGCGCCTTCAGCGCCGTCCAGTCGATGCCCGCGCCGATGAAGACGATCTCCTGGCGGCGGTCGCCCCAGGGCTCCTGCCAGTGCTCGGCCAGATAGCTGCGGGCGCTGTCATGCTCGGGCCAGCGCTCGCGCGGGACCGCGGCCCACCAGGTGCCGAGCGGCCGCACCGAGCTGAGCGACCCGGCCAGCGAGTACTCCGCCACCCAGTCGGGGCGGGTGGCGATCCAGAAATGCCCCTTGGCGCGGATCACGCCGGGCAGCGGGCCGTTCAGCAAGTCGTGGACCGCCTGCGGATCGAAGGGCCGCCGCGCCCGGTAGACATGGCTGGCGACGCCGTATTCCTCGGTCTCGGGCACATGGTCGGCGAAGCCGTAGAGCTCCTTGGCCCACATCGGATGCTCGTGCGCGCGGTCGAAATCGAAGAGCCCGGTATCGAGGATGTCGCCCGGGGCCACCGCCGCGTGGCTGGTCTCGATGATCTTCGCGTCGGCATTGAGGCTGCGGATGATCTTGCGCGCGGCATCGACCTGGGCGGGGCTGGCATCCGCGACCTTGTTCAGCACCACGACATCGGCGAATTCGATCTGGTCGGTCAAGAGGTCGACAAGCGTGCGCTCGTCCCCGGCGCCTGCGGTCTCGCCGCGATCGGCAAGGAAGTCGTGGCTGGAGAAGTCCCCCAGCAGGTTCACCGCGTCGACCACGGTCACCATCGTGTCGAGCCGGGCGACATCGGCGAGGCTGTCGCCCTGCTCGTCGCGGAACTCGAAGGTGGCGGCGACGGGCAGCGGCTCGGAAATGCCGGTCGACTCGATCAGCAGGTAGTCGAAGCGGCCCTCGGCGGCGAGGCGGCGGACCTCGTTCAGCAGGTCGTCGCGCAGCGTGCAGCAGATGCAGCCGTTCGACATCTCCACCAGGGTTTCCTCGGTGCGGCTCAGCTCGGCATCGGCGCGCACCAGGTCGGCGTCGATATTCACCTCGGACATGTCGTTGACGATGACGGCGACGCGGCGGCCCTCGCGGTTGTTGAGCACGCGGTTGAGCAGCGTCGTCTTGCCGGCGCCGAGGAATCCGGAAAGGACGGTGACGGGGAGCCTGCGCTCTGGGATCATGGCAATATGTCTCCGGGCCCGGCCGGCAGGGCGCCGCCGGGGCTGGGTGTTGCGGGATTCGGGGGACCGCCGGTCGCGCGCCGGCCCGGCCAGAATCGTTACAGTATAACATTACATTCCGCAAGCGCTTCGCGAAGGGGGCGCGGATTGTCGCCTTTGCGACCGGCGCCTGTCGGAGACCCGACATTCCATGCTGCGGCGCGGCAGGCCGGGGCAGGGGGCGGGACATGGCACGCCGCATGCTCTGGTCCGTTATGTAGCCGGACTTCATAACGCCGGCCCCGCCAGGAGGTCCCATGGACGAGACCCAGCTCGCCGACACCCATCTGACCGCCGCGCTCTCGCTCGGCCGCGACGGCGCCTCGCGCATCGGGCGCGACCGGATCCGGCTGCTCGAGGCGGTGGGGCGCAACGGCTCCATCTCGGCGGCGGCGCGCGAGGTCGGGCTCAGCTACAAGGCCGCCTGGGACGCGATCAGCACCCTCAACAACCTCTTCCCCGACCCGCTCGTCACGGCCTCGCCGGGCGGCAGGCGCGGCGGCGGCGCCACCGTGACCCCGGCCGGGCGCGCGCTGATCGCCAGCTTCACCCGCCTGCAGGAGGCGCTCGACCGGGCCGCGGCGCGGCTCGAGCGCGAGCTGGCCGGGCTCGCCTATCCTCCCGCAACCCTGTTCAGGAACATCATGATGCAGACAAGCACGCGCAATGCCTATCGCTGCACGGTCACAAAGGTGACCGAAGGCGCCGTCAATTCCATCGTCGAGATGAAGCTCACCGACGCGCAGGCGCTGACCGCCGTCATCACCGAGAAGAGCGCCTCGGAGATGGGCATTGCCGAGGGCAGCGAGGTCTACGCCCTGGTCAAGGCGCCCTTCATCATCCTCGCCGCGGGCGTGCCCGCCAGCCCGGTCTCGGCGCGCAACGTGCTGACCGGCAGGATCGCCGCGCGCCGCGACGGGGCGGTCAACAGCGAGATCGTGCTCGATATCGGCGGCGGCAAGACGGTGACCTCGATCATCACCATCGAAAGCGCGACGCGGCTGGGCCTCGAGCCCGGCGACACCGCAACGGCCATGTTCAAGGCCGGCCATGTCATCGTCGCGCTGCCCTGACCTGACCTCCTTCCTCCCCAGCCTCCCCGAAAGCCTCCCGAAAGGATCCCTCCCATGACCTTCTCCCGACTGGCCCGCTGCGGCGCCGGAAGCCTTCTTGCGGTCCTCCTCCTCGGCACCGCCGCCTCCGCCGCCGAGACCACCGTCGCCGTGGCGGCCAATTTCACCGCCGCGGCCGAGGAAATCGGCGCCGCCTTCACCGCCGAGACCGGCCATGAGGTGACCTACAGCTTCGGCTCGACCGGCCAGCTCTTCACCCAGATCAGCCAGGGCGCGCCCTTCGACGTCTTCCTGGCCGCCGACCAGGTCCGCCCGGAGAAGGCCGAGGCCGAGGGCTATGCCGCCGCGGGCACGCGCTTCACCTATGCGACCGGCAAGCTGGTGCTCTGGAGCGCCACGCCCGGCCTCGTTGATGGCGGCCCCGACGTGCTGGCCGGGGATGCGGTCGCGCATGTCGCCATCGCCAATCCGCTGACCGCCCCCTATGGCGCCGCCGCCGTCGAGGTGATCGCCGCCGCCGGGCTCGAGGACGCGCTGGCGCCGAAGCTGGTCGAGGGCAAGAGCATCACCCAGACCTACCAGTTCGCGATGACCGGCAATGCCGAGGCGGGCTTCGTCGCGCTGTCGCAGCTCGCCGGGCAGGATGACGGGTCGAGCTGGCTGGTGCCGGACGATCTCTACACCCCGATCCGCCAGGATGCGGTGCTGCTGGCGCAGGGCGCGGGCAACGAGGCGGCCGAGGCCTATCTGGCCTTCCTCAAGGGACCGGCGGCGCAGGCGATCATCGAAGCCTATGGCTACGGCTTCGGCGGCTGATCCGGCCCGGCAGGAAAGGAGCCCAGCCATGTTCGACGAAACCATGATGCAGACGGTCCTGCTGACGCTCCGGCTGGCCGGGGCGACGACGGTGCTGCTCCTGCTGATCGGCACGCCGCTGGCCTGGTGGCTGTCGCAGGGCGGCGGGATCCTGCGCGACGTGGCGGCGACCCTGGTGTCGCTGCCGATCGTGCTGCCGCCCACGGTGCTGGGCTTCTACCTGCTGATCGCGATGGGGCCGCACAGCCCGCTGACCGCGCTGCTCGGCCGTTCGCTGGCCTTCAGCTTCGAGGGGCTGCTGCTCGGCTCGGTCATCTACTCGCTGCCCTTCGTGGTCAATCCGATCCGCAACGCCTTCCAGGCGATGGGGCCGCGGCCGATGGAGGTGGCGGCGACGCTGCGCGCCCATCCGCTCGACGCCTTCGCCACCGTGGCACTGCCTCTGGCGAGCCCCGGGATCCTGACCGGGGCGATCCTGGGCTTCGCCCATACCGTCGGCGAATTCGGCGTGGTGCTGATGATCGGCGGCGCCATCCCCGGCCAGACCAAGGTGATCTCGATCACGATCTTCGACTATGTCGAGACGCTCGACTGGGCCAGGGCGCATCTGCTGGCCGGCGGCATGCTCGCCTTCTCCTTCCTCGTCATCCTCGCCATGACCCTGATCGAGCGCCGCCTCGCCGGAGGCCGCCCATGATCGAGGCCCGCTTCTCCGGCCGGCTCGGCCGCTTCGCCCTCGATGCCGGGTTCCGCGCGCCGGGGCAGGGGGTGACGGCGCTCTTCGGCCCCTCGGGCTGCGGCAAGACGACGATGCTGCGCTGCATTGCGGGGCTGATGCGCCTGCAAGGTGGCGAGCTGCGGGTCAATGGCGAGCTCTGGCAGTCCGGCCGCCGCTTCCGTCCCGTCCACCGCCGCCCGCTGGCCTATGTCTTCCAGGAGGCGAGCCTCTTCCCGCATCTCTCGGTGGCCGGCAATCTCGGCTATGGCCGCCGCCGCAGCCGCGCCCGGGGTCCCGCGATCGCCTTCGACGAGGTGGTGGAGCTTCTCGGCATCGCGCCTCTCTTCGACCGGCCGGTGCCGCAGCTCTCGGGCGGCGAGCGCCAGCGCGTCGCCATCGGCCGGGCGCTGCTGTCGCAGCCCGAGCTCCTCTTGATGGACGAGCCGCTCTCGGCGCTCGACCGCATCTCCAAGGACGAGATCCTGCCCTATCTGGAGCGGCTCCATGCCGGGCTGTCGATCCCGGTCCTCTATGTCAGCCACGACATGGCCGAGGTGGAGCGTCTGGCCGACACGCTGGTGCTGATGGAGGCCGGGCGGGTCCGTGCCGCCGGTCCGCTGGCGGGGATGCTGGCCGATCCCGCGCTGCCGCTCCTGCACCGGCCCGAGCCGGGCGCGGTGCTCGACGGGCGGATCCGCTGCTACGGGCCGCATTACGGGCTGAGCGAGGTCGACGTGCCGGGCGGGCGGATGCTGGTGCCCGGCGCGCTCGGCGAAGCCGGCGGGCGCTGCCGGCTGCGGATCGCGGCGCGCGATGTCAGCCTCGGGCGGCTGCCCCCCGACGACACGAGCATCCTCAATGCGCTGCCCGCGCGCATCCTCGGCGGAGAGCCCGCCGGCGACAACCAGATGACCGTGCGCCTGGCGCTCGGCGCGGCCGGCGAGGGCGCCGTCATCCTCAGCCGCATCTCGCGCCTCTCCTGGGACCGGCTGCAGCTGACCCCGGGCGAGACGATCATCACCCGGATCAAGGCGGTCGCGCTGGTCGATCCGCTGACCCTGCCGCGCTGAGGAGGCTGCGATGTTCCACATTCCCGACGAGACCCTGGCCCGGCTGATCGCCGAGGACCTGCCCTTCGGCGACCTGACCACGCGCAGCCTCGGGCTCGACGGGCCGGCGGTGCTGAGCATGCGCGCGCGCCGGGACATGACGCTCTGCTGCAGCGAGGAGGCGGCGCGGATCTTCGCGCTGCTCGGCGCGGTGGCGCAGCCGCTCCTGCCCAGCGGCGCCCGTGCGGCGGCCGGAACGGAGGTGCTGCACGCCGAGGGCGGCGCGGCGGCGATCCTGGCGGGCTGGAAAGTGGCGCAGGTGCTGGTCGAATGGACCTCGGGCATTGCCACGGCGGCGGCCGGGATCGTCGCCGCGGCGGGCGCGGTCCGGCCCGGCCTGCCGGTGGCCTGCACCCGCAAGCCCGCGCCCCTGACCCGCGCGCTCTCGTTGAAGGCGGTCACGGCGGGCGGCGCGGCGATCCACCGGGCGGGGCTGTCGGACACGGTGCTGCTCTTCCCCGAGCACCGTGCCTTCGGCGGGGAGGACGCGCTTTCGGCGCAGCTCGCGGCGCTGCGCGCGGCCTGTCCCGAGCGGCGGATCGTGGCGGAGGTGGCGGGTCCCGAGGAGGCACTGGCCGCGGCACGGGCCGGGGCGGAGGTGATCCAGCTGGAGAAATTCCCGCCTGCGCTGGTCGCCGAAACCGCCCGCGCGCTGCGGCCGGGCTGGTCCGGCACGCTGGCGGCTGCGGGCGGGATCAATGCCGGGAATGCCGGGGACTATGCCGCCAGCGGCGCGGATCTGCTGGTCACCTCGGCGCCCTACTATGCCAAGCCGGCCGATATCTCGGTCGCCCTCCATCCGGCCTGACGGCGGATGAAAGCCGTCGGAAGGCCCGACCCGGCTGCCGCTGCGCCCTTGACCCGCAGCCAGCCGGATCGGGCCCGCGCGCCTGCCCGGCCGCTGGGCGCGGGTACCGCGGCCGGCCATCCGCAGACCGCCGCCGGATCCTGCAGGCTGGCCCGATCCGGCTGCGGCCGGGACTCTGCGCTGCGGGTAGCCGAGTCGGGCCTTCCTCCCTGTGGTTCCTTGCTCCCTGCCGATTGCCGTTCCGGGACTGCAGAAGAGGTGGCGGTTGGCCCAGCCGTGCCGTGTACTGTCTTTCGGTGGCCCCTCTCTGGCAGCGCAATCGCGGTCCGGTCTCCTCGCTCGGGGAACGCATCCGAAAATCCTGGCTCCTGGCGCCGCCATTGCCGGAGCGGAGGCGCTGCCCGCCGTGGATAGAGGTCCGCCGTCTTCCATCGGCCCATCCCGCCATGACGTTCGGGGCCCCCCGGTCCCGGGATCCTCTGGCGGGATCGGCGACAGCGTCTGCGGCTTGAGCCGCCGGATCGGTGCCAGTTTCCGGCGGAGAGGCCGGGAGCGCCCCCTCTTCCGGATAGCCTGGGAAGAGCCCCGCCTGAGAGCTGCTCCGGTTCGCGGTTCGGCGCTGCTCCGGAGCGATCCGCCTCCATGCCGTTGTCCGGGACCTGCTGGACCTGCGGCACGGGCGCCCGGCACCATGCTGGGGCGGCTACAGCAGCAACGACCAGTCCCCGCGTGCCGGAGATCGGGGCGACCGTGAAACCGGTTTTGGCCGCGAATGCCGCGGGTCCGGGCCCCGGTTTGCGTCAAGGCTGGCCTGAGGCCCGGCTCTAGTCGTCCCCCGCTGCCGGGACAGAGGAAGCGCGGGGCAGCAGGACGGGCGCGGGGGGACTTGGGAACTGCGCCGGGGCCTCTCCCTCGATCAGGTCGAGGAGCGCCTCGGTCGCGATCTCGGAGACCCGGTCCAGATGCAGGTCGACGGCGGTCAGCGGCGGGGTCTCGGTGCGGGCGCGGATGCCGTCATAGCGGGTCGCCACGCGGACGTCCTGCGGCACGCGCCGGCCGGCCGCGCGCAGCCCCTCCATCACGCCGGTGGCCAGCGCGTCCACGGGGACGAGCACGCCGTCGAGCGCCGGACGGGCCGAGAGCTCGGCCAGGATCGCCTCTGCCGCGGCCGCCTGGCCTCCGTCTTCCCCGACCCGTACCACCCGCGGCGCCAGGCCCGCAGCGGCCATCTCCGCCAGGTAGACCCGCTCGAAGGCGGCATGGGACTGCCTGCGGCTCTGGCCCAGCATCAGCGGGAAGGCGCGGGCGCCGGCCTCCAGCATGTGGCGGACGAGAAGGCGCGCGGTCTCCTCGTAATGCAGCTCGACATGCGGCAGCTCCGCGCCCGGCGGGGCGCCGATCACCACGGTCGGGATCGCCCGGGCGGAGAGCAGGCCGAGAAACGGGTCGTCCTCGGCCGGTTCCACCAGCAGCGCGCCGTCGAAGGAGACATTCCGCAGCGCCTCTGCCGGATCGGCGATCGGCGGCACCAGCACCAGCGCCACGTTGCGGTTCAGCGCGGTCAGCGCGGCCGAGGCGGCGATCTCCATCATGAAGCCCAGCTTCGAGGGGCCGGCCGCGACGGCGGTGGGCATCGACGAGAAGAGCGCGATCGTGTTCGCCCGCCCGGTGCGGATGCCGCGCGCCGCGATGTTGGGAATGTAGCCGAGCTCGGCGATGGCGGCCTCGATCCGCGCCCGCTTGGCCTCGTCGACCCGGCGCTTGCCGCTCAGCGCATTCGACACCGTGCCCGGCGAAACCCCGGCGAGTCGCGCGACATCCTTGACCGTGGCGCGGTGCGGGATGCGGATTTCCGGCCCTGTCTTCCCGGTATCGTCCATCTTCTGTCCATTCTGCCCTGCGATGCGCCCAAATTCGCGCCAGTTGGCGAACCCGGACGGCCTGCCTCCAGTAAATCGTTTTAAAGCGCCCTCGGCAAGCGCATACAGTCTTTAAAACGATTTAAAGCCAGCGGCCGCGAGGGCCGGACACCCCGGAAAGGAGACGCCATGACTGCCATGACCCTGACACGACCGACCGCAACCCTGCCGGAGCAGGTGACCCTGCGCCGCCGCCGCCTCGGGCTGACCGCCCATGATCCGGCGCGCTCGGCGGGGGGCTTCACGCTCTATGCCGGGCAATGCGCCGAGGGGCAGGTCGACCTGATCGACATCGAGGGGCGGCTGGCCCATCGCTGGCAGATGCCGGTGCGCGCGGGGCGCGACGCGGTGCTCCTGCCCAATGGCAACCTCGGCTATAACGGCAGCCACGCGACCTCGGCCGCGCTCTATCCCGCCTGGGACCTGTGGCATGGCGGCGATTTCTACGAGGCGACGCCCGCGGGCGAGATCGTCTGGCGCCACGAGGACATCCACCACCACCATGACGCGCAATGGCTGCCGAACGGCAACCTGCTCTATACCGTCGCCGCGCCGCTGCCTGCGGAAAAGGCCGCCCGCGTCACCGGGGGCGATCCGCGCAAGGACGGCGCCGACGGCGTGATCCAGTCCGACATCGTCCGCGAGGTGAACCGCAAGGGCGAGACCGTCTGGGAATGGCGCATCTGGGAGCATCTCGACCCGGCCGACTTCCCGGTCCACGCGATCTTCGACCGCCGCCACTGGCCGATGATCAACGGGCTCAGCGAGACGAAGGACGGGCTGATCCTGATGAGCCTGCGCACCACTTCGGGCGTGATCGCGGTGGAGAAGGCGACAGGCAAGGTCGCCTGGCATGTCGGCCCCGACGTGGTCGCGCAGCAGCACACGCCGGTGGAGATGGAGGACGGGTCGGTCCTGGTCTTCGACAACGGCAACCTGCGCACCGGCTCCACCTCGCCCTTCTCCCGCGCGCTGGAATTCACCCCGGACGGCCGCGTGACCTGGAGCTATGCCGACCCGATGCCGGCCTCGTTCTTCTCGCCCTACATGGGCTCCTGCCAGCGGCTGTGGAACGGCAACACGCTGATCTGCGAAAGCGCCTATGGCCGGCTCTTCGAAGTGACGCGGGCGGGCGAGCTGGTCTGGGAATACGTGATCCCGGATTTCGCCGAATACCCGGCGCCCTTGAACAGCTTCATCATCGGCAGCCACAATTCGTGCTTCCGCGCCCATCGCTACCAGAAGGAGCAGGTGTCGTGGCTGTGACCGATCTCCGTCCTCCCCCCGGCGGGCTGCGCGCCCGCCTTCCGGGTGCCGCCGGCCTGCGGCGCGCCGCCGGACGGGCGCTGCTCGCCGGGCCGGTGATCTCCTTCGCCTTCGTCCTCGGCCTCTGGGCGGCGGTCGGCGCGGCGGGGATCGTCCCCGAGACGATCTTTCCCGCGCCCTGGTCGGTCTGGGCCGCGACCGCCGAGATGTGGTCGATGGGCACGCTGCAGAAGGACCTGTCGGTCTCGCTCAGCCGCGCGGCCGTGGGCTTCGCCATCGGCGCGTCGCTGGGCGTGTCGCTCGGGCTGCTGACCGGGCGCGTGCCGGTGATCCGGATGCTGCTGAACCCGTTCCTGACGGTGCTGCGGCCGATCCCGGCCATCGCGCTGGTCCCCGTGGCCATCGTCTGGTTCGGCATCGGCGAGGGGTCGAAGTACTTCGTGATCTCCTACACCGTCTTCCTGACCGTCTGGTTCAACACCCATCACGGCATGGAATACGTCCCCGAGACCTATCTGCGCGCCTCCCGCTCGCTCGGCGCCTCGAAGCTGCGCGAATTCCTGACCGTGATCGTCCCGGCGGCGGCGCCCTACATCTTCGCCGGGCTCCGCCTGGGCGTGGCGCTGGCCTTCCTCAGCCTTGTCGCGGCAGAGCTCTCGGGGGCCTCCTCGGGGATCGGCTACCGCCTGCAGGAGGCGCGGCAGTACATCCGCACCGACCGGATGTTCTCCCTGCTCATCATCCTCGGCCTGCTCGGCGCCGCCGTCGACCTGGCCGTCCACCGCATCGGCAAGCGCCTCGTCCACTGGGAGCAATCGTGATGACCGACCACGCCCAGGGCCATGTCCGCGTCGAGGATGTCAGCATCCGCTTCGACGGCAAATCCGGCCCCGTGACCGCGCTCGCGCCCACCTCGGTCGAGCTGAAGCCCGGCACCTTCACAGCGCTGATCGGCCCCTCGGGCTGCGGCAAGTCCACCCTGATGAACGCGATCGGCGGCTTCGTGGCGCCCAGCTCGGGCCGGATCACGCTCGACGGCCAGCCGATCGAGGGGCCCTCGGACAAGGTGGGGGTGATCTTCCAGCAATACGGGCTCTTCCCCTGGTTCACCGCGCTCGGCAATGTCCGCTTCGGGCTGAAGCGGCTGGGGCTCTCGCGCCGCGAGGAGATCGAGCGGGCGCGGGAGGCGCTCGACGAGGTCGGGCTCGGCGCCCATGCCGGGAAGTTTCCCCAGCAGCTCTCGGGCGGGATGAAGCAGCGGGTCGCCATCGCGCGCACCTTCGCCTTCGGGCCCAAGGTCCTGTTGATGGACGAGCCCTTCGGCGCGCTCGACGCGCAGACCCGGCTGGTGATGCACGAGCTCCTGCTGAAGGTCTGGCAGAAGCACCGGGCGACCGTGCTCTTCGTGACCCATGACGTCGACGAGGCGCTGCTGCTGGCCGACGACCTGCGGGTGATGAGCCAGGCGCCCGGACGGCTCCTGCGCCACTACCAGCTGGAACAGGCCCGGCCGCGCAGCTTCAGCCGCTCGGGCTCGGACCTCCTCGATATCCGCGACGAGGTGATCGGCCTCCTGCATCCGCGCAGCATGCTGGCCGAACCGGCCTGACACCGACAAGACACGACATTCCGACGGGAGAGAAACATGACGAAGATGACGCAATTCGCCCTTGCCGCGCTGGTCGCGGCCGCCCCGGTCCTGGCCCATGCCGAGAAGATGGTCTTTGCCTGGAGCCCCAACCCGCAGACGCCGCAGGTCGATCTGGCGCTGGCGCAGGGCTATTTCGACGCGGCCGGGCTGGAGGTGCAGCTGGTCTCCTTCGCCTCGGGCCGCGAAGGGTTCGAGGCGCTGCTCGGCGGCCAGGTGGACGTGGCCTTCATGGCCGAGTTCCCCGCCGCGACCGGCGCGCTGATGGGCCAGGATTTCCGCATCGTCGGCGATCTGGCGCGCTATTCAGGTTCGCGGGTGATCGGCAATTCCGGGGCAGGGCCGCTCGACAGCCCCGCCGATCTGGCCGGCCGCCGCATCGGCACGACGATCGGCACCAATGTTCACTACTTCCTCGACGGGCTGCTGAAGGACGCGGGCGTCGAGGCAGAGATCGTCTCGGCGGCGCCGCCGGATCTGGTCCCGGCCGTGGCCCGCGGCGATGTCGACGCAATCGCGGCCTTCCCCAGCTTCTATGCCGCGGCCGCGCGCACGCTGGGGGACGGCTATGCCGAGCTGCGCGGCGGCAGCTACCAGGTGCACTACATCCTGGCCGCCACGCCGGAGATGACGGATGCGCGCGCCGCCACGCTGAAGGCCTTCCTCGGCGCGCTGGCCAGGGCCGATGCCGATCTGGCGGCGGACCCGGCGGCGGCGATGCAGGCGGTGGCGGCCTCGATGCAGGGCGCGATGCCGGTCGCCGCGCTGGAGGAGATGTGGCAGGACGTGGATTTCGGGCTGAAGCTGGATGACAGCCTCTCGGGGCTGATCGCCGCCGAGGCCGCCTGGATCCTCGGGCAGGGCGTCGTCCGCGGCGCGCCGCTGAGCCCGGACGATGTCGCCGCCTACATGGCGCCCGCCGCGCTGCAAAGCGTCGCCCCGGACATGGTCTCCCTGGCGAACTGACGCGCCCGGCTCTCCGGCACCCCTTCGGGGGCGCCGTTGCGCTTTGCCGTCCCGGATGCGGCAGGAGCGAAGGCGGCGACCTTGCCCGGCCGGCGCCCGGGCGCGTCCCGCCCTGTCAGAGCACGATCCGGCCGGTGGCGAGCGCCGCGGCCGCGACTGCGGCTCCGAGGCCGATCAGGGCGAAGAGCAGCCATTCGGGACGGGTGAAGACGCGCAGCCGCCGCTCCCGCCGCGCCAGCACGTAAAGGAGCGTCCCGGGCGCGTAGATGCAGAGCGACAGCAGCAGGAAGGCCGATCCGCCGGCATAGACCAGGCCCACGGTGTAGACCACCGCGATCACCGCGCAGGCCCGGTCGGCCAGGCTGCCCTCGCCCGCGATCTTCAGCGCATAGGCGGCGACCAGGACATAGGGCAGCAGGATCATGGTCGAGGTCATGTCGACGGCCAGCCGGAAGGCCTCTTCCGCGAAGTAGCTGACGAGAAGGAAGCCCTGGATCAGCGCATTCGTCATCCAGAGCGCGGCGGCAGGCACCCCGCGGGCGTTCTCGGCCTCGAGGAATCGCGGCATGTCGCCGTTGCGCGCGGCCGAGAACAGCACCTCGGCGGCCAGAAGCGACCAGGAGAGATAGGCGCCCAGCACCGACACGATCAGCCCGGCGCCGATGAACCCGGCGCCCCAGGGCCCGGCCACCGCCCGCAGGACCCCCGCCATGGACGGGTTGCGCAGCCCGCCGAGCTCTTCCTGCGGCAGGATCCCGTAGGAGAAGGTCGTCACCAGCACCAGCAGCGCGAGGACGCCGAGGAACCCGGTCAGCGTCGCGCGGCCGACATCGCGGCGCCGCCGGGCATAGCGCGAATAGACGCTGGCCCCCTCGATGCCGACGAAGACGAAGACGGTGACCAGCATGGTCCCGCGCACCTGCGCGGCCAGACCGGCTGCCTCCAGCGCGGGGCCGCCGTCGAAATTCTCGGCGAAGAGATCGGCGTCGAAGGCCAGCGCCGCGAGCGCGAGGAAGACGAGGATGGGGATGATCTTGGCGACGGTGACAATGGTGTTGACCACGGCCGCGCCGCGCACGCCCCGCAGGATCAGCGCATGGACGAGCCAGACGCCGGCCGAGGAGACCGCGATTGCCGCCGCTGTGCCGCCGTCGCCGAGCACCGGGACGACGCCGCCCAGCGTGGAGCAGACGAGGATCCAGTAGGAGACGTTGCCGAGGCAGCAGACCGTCCAGTAGCCGAGCGCCGAGAGGAAGCCCGGATAGTCGCCGAACCCTGCCTTGGCATAGGCGAAGACGCCGGCATCGAGCCCGGGCCGCCGCCGGGAGAGGCTCTGGAAGACGAAGGCCAGCATCAGCATGCCGCCCCCCGCGATCGCCCAGGCGATCAGCGCGCCGAGCCCGCCTGTCACCCGCCCGAAGGCCTGGGGCAGGGAGAAGATCCCCGCCCCGACCATCGAGCCCACGACCAGCGCGGTCAGCGCCGGCAGCGCGAGCCCGGGCCGCGCCTCTGTGCTCACCGGTGCCGTCCTGCGCTCAGAAATCGACCGGGTCGCGGATGATCGGGCATGTCATGCAGTGCCCGCCGCCGCGCCCGCGGCCGAGTTCGGATCCGTCGATGGTGATGACCTCGATCCCGGCCTTGCGCAGCAGCGTGTTGGCATAGGTGTTGCGGTCATAGGCGAAGACCACGCCCGGCGAGGCGCAGACCAGGTTGGCGCCGCTGTCCCACTGGGTGCGCTCGCGCATGTAGTCGTCGCCGCCGGTCTCGACGACCCGCAGCTCCTTCAGCCCGAGCGCGTCGCGCACCGTCTCGAGGAAGCCGCCCGGGTCCTTGCGCAGCTCCAGCCCGCCCTTGCCGTCGGGACGGTAGGAGAAGGCGTCGATCCGGTGGACGATGTCGGGATAGATCAGCACGCAGTCGCGGTCGGCGAAGGTGAAGATCGTGTCGAGATGCATCGCCGCGCGCAGCTTCGGCATGGCGGCGATGATGACCCGTTCGGCGGCGCCCTGCTCGAAGAGCGCAAGCGCCGCCTGGCTGATTGCCTGGCGCGAGGTCCGCTCGCTCATCCCGATCAGCACGACGCCCTTGCCGATCGGCATCACGTCGCCGCCTTCCAGCGTCGCCAGCCCCCAGGCCTTCGCCGGATCGCCCCACCATTCGGTGACCTTGCCCGCGAAATCCGGATGGAAGCGGTAGATCGCGGTGGCCAGCAGCGTCTCCTCCCGCCGCGCCCGCCAGTAGAGCGGGTTGAGCGTCACGCCGCCATAGATCCAGCAGGTGGTGTCGCGGGTGTAGATCGTGTTCGGCAGCGGCGGCAGCAGGTACTCGTTCACCCCGGCCGCGTCGCGGATCATCGCCAGGGTCTCGCCGCCGATGCTGTCCGGGAACTCGGTCGTCGACAGCCCGCCGATCAGCGTCTCGGCCAGCTCGCGGTCCTTCAGCCCGTCGAGATAGGAGCGCACCTCGTCGACGAAGCCCGCGCCGATCTGGTTCGGCACGACCTGCTGGTCCAAGAGCCAGGCCCGGGCCTCGGGGATGGCGACGGTCTCGGCCAGCAGGTTGTGCATCTCGACCACGTCGATGCCGCGGTCGCGCATCTTCGTCATGAAGTCGAAATGGTCCCGCTTGGCGACATCGACCCAGAGCACGTCGTCGAACAGGAGCTCGTCGCAATTCGTCGGGGTCAGCCGCTTGTGGGCGCGGCCCGGCGCGCAGACCATGACCTTGCGCAACTGGCCCACCTCGGAATGCACGCCAAAGGCTGTCGTGTCGTTCATGCTGCGTTTCCTTCCTAGAGAGTGATGTAGCCGGTGGCGAGGCCGTGGATGCCGATGGCGCAGCCGATCACGGCCAGCCCGAAGATCACCCAGTCGGCGGGCCGTCCGAACCAGCCCGGCTTGCCCTGCTCCCTGCGCGCCCAGACATAGAGCGCCGTGCCGGGCCCGTAGAGGATCGCCGAGAGCAGCAGGAATTCCAGCCCGGCGGCGAAGATCAGGAAGAGCGTGTAGATCACCGCGAGCGCCGCGAAGGCCAGGTCGCGCCTGCGCGCGCCGGCATCGCCGTCATAGCCCTCGCCGCGCCGGGTCATCAGGAAGGCGTAGGCCGCCACCAGGAAGAACGGCACCAGGGTCATCACGCTGGTCAGGTTCAGCATCAGCGCGAAGGCGTCCTGCGACCAGTAGGTGCTGATGATGAAGGCCTGGATGGTCAGGTTCGTCGCCCAGAGCGCATTGGCGGGGACATGGTTGGCGTTCTCGCGGGCGAAGAGCCGCGGCATGTCCTTGGTCTTCGCGGCGACCGACAGGACCTCGGCGCAGATCAGCGACCAGGCGAGATAGGCGCCCAGCACCGAGACCAGGAGCCCGCCGCTGACGAAGATCGCGCCCCAGCGGCCGACCACGGCCTCGAGCACGGCGGCCATCGACGGCTGGCGCATCTCGGCGATCTCGGCCCGCGGCAGCGCGCCATAGGGCAGCAGCGTGACCAGCACGAGCAGCGTGGTGACCGCGAGGAAGCCCAGGATCGTCGCCGTGCCGACATCGCTGCGCTTGCGGGCATAGCGCGAATAGACGCTGGCGCCCTCGATGCCGAGGAAGACGAAAACCGTGACCAGCATGGTGGCGCGGACCTGGTCGAAAAGGCTGGTCTCGGGCATGCCCACGCCGCCCCAGAAATTCGCGCTGAAGACGTCGAACTTGAAGGCGATGAACATGATCAGGATGAAGGCGATGATCGGCACGACCTTGGCGATGGTCACCACCGTGTTGATGAAGGCGGCCTGCTGGATGCCGCGCAGGATCATGAAGTGGAACAGCCAGATCCCTGCCGAGGCGACGAGGATCGCGGGGATCGTGTTGCCGTCGCCGAAGACCGGGAAGAAGGCGCCCAGGGTCGACTTGATCAGCACCCAGTAGGACACGTTGCCGATGCAGGATCCGATCCAGTAGCCGAAGGCCGAGAGATTGCCGGGATAGTCGCCGAAGCCCGCCTTGGCATAGGCATAGACCCCGGCATCGAGGTCGGGCTTGCGCTCGGCGAGGAACTGGAAGGCACGGGCGAGCGTGTACATCCCGCCGGCCGCGATGCACCAGGCGATGATCGCGCCGAAGGGGCCCGTGGCCGTCCCGAATGTCCGTGGAAGCGAGAAGATCCCCGATCCGACCATCGACCCGACGACCATGGCCGTGAGAATGGGAAGGGCGAGGGTGCCGGTGCGGGCAGGACCATCTGTGTCGGCAGGGCTGCTCATAGGTAAATTCCAAATTCATATTTAGCCGACTCGGACGGTACCCCAGGGGGAGGTAAATTTAAAGTTTATTAACAATACTATTCGGATTTGTCGTTTCGACAGGCGGATACCTGCCTTATCAGGTGGTTGCGCGGGTCCGCCCGGCGCCCGCCCGGCCCATGCAACCCGGGCGGGAGTCCTGCGCCATTTCCGCCTGTCCGGGGCGTCAAACCGCCCGCCTCGAGGCGGGACAGCGGGCTCTTCGTCCGGCGTGCCGGGAGGGCGGCCATGGAAGAGGCGGGCGGCGGGCGGATCATCGCTGGCAGGGGCCGTCCCGGGCGGAGCCTGCGCGGGACACTGCGGTCGGCGCGCTTCGCGGCGGCGCGTGCGTGCCGCCGCTCGTCGGGCCGTCCTATCCGCCGCGTTTGCGGAAGAAGGCGGCCAGTGCCATGCAGATGATGACCAGACCGTAGCCGATGGTCGTCGCCGTCAGCCCGAGGGCCGTGGCCAGCGCGCCCGCGATCACCACCGGAATGCCGAAGGCGAGGTAGCTGAGGGTGAAGATCGCCGCGAACAACTCGCCCCGCTCATGGGGCTGTGCCAGCGGCGCCAGAGAGCGGACGGCCCCGTAGAAGCAGGTGCCGAAGCCCGCGCCCGCGAAGGGAAGCGCCAGCAGATAGATCCACACACTGGCCGACAGGATGGCGATCAGCGTCAGGGTGGTGCCCGCGGCAAGGGCCAGCGTGCCGAAGCGCAGCGTCGCCGCCGCCGAGGCGCGCCGGGCAAGGAAGCAGGCCGCCGCCCCGGTTCCGGCCAGCGCCGTGACGACCGCTCCCTGTTCGAGCCCATGGGTCAATCCGAAGACATGGATCGAGATCGACACGCCCAGCGACAGGTAGAACCCGCCTGTGGCCCAGGTCGCGAACAGGGCGGGGGCGACGCGCCAGAAGGCGGGCCGTGCGTCGAAGGGGATGCGGACGCGCGGGCGGAGGGAGGACCAGATGCCGTCATGGCGCGGCGAGGTCTCGGGACATGCCCAGACAAGCGCGGCAAACAGCAAGCTGACCAGCGCCAGCCCCTGGAAGAAGGGATGCAGGGCAAGGGAGCTCATGTCGATCGCCCCGCCTGCCAGAAGCGCGCCGGTCGCCAGCCCGGCAAGCGGCAGCGTGGAATTGCAGATCGCGGCAAGGCCGGGCTTGTCCGCGGGCTCCAGGTCGACGGTCGTCGCCGACAGGGTGGACAGCAGCAGCCCGCAAGCGATCCCCTGGACCGCCCTAGCCGCCATCAGGCCCGCCACGGTCTCGGTTTGCGCGAAGAGCAGGGCGAACAGGGCCAGGAGCAGGAAGCCGGCCGAGAGCGTCGGCCGGCGCCCGAGGTGATCGGAGGCCGAGCCAAGGGTCAGGAGCGTCGCGAGAAGCGTGACGGCATAGATGGCGAAGATGCCGGTGAGCACGACCGGCGAGAACCCGATCTGGGCTTGGAGCTGCGGATAGAAGGGCGACGGCGCGCTGGCGCTGGCCATGACCAGCCCGCTGCCGAGCGCCGCGAATGTGAAGCTTGCAGGTCTGGCAAGCAGATGGCGGATCGCGAACATGTCTGGTCCTTGGTTCGAACTTATTCGAACCTTACGTAGGTTGCATCCGGTCATGGTTCAACTAAATTCGAACCATGACCGAGATCCACTCAGACCTGCCCCATCCCGCCAAGGATGACCTGCGTCTTGAAACCGTCCTGTTCGCACTGAGCGATCCTGCGCGGCTCGACGTCGTGCGGCAGCTAGCCTCCGGGCCCCTGGAAATGGCGCGCTGCCATCTTGTCGATCCCGACATTCCGAAATCCACGAAATCGCATCTGATGAAGGTGCTGCGGGAGGCCGGCGTGATCCGCAATCTGCCGCAGGGGCGCGGCCGCGTGCTCTCGATCCGGCGCGAGGAGCTGGATGAACGGTTTCCCGGGCTGCTCGACGCGGTTCTCAACGCAAGCTGAGAACGGCGGTGCCGCATCTGTCTGTTCTAGATATTTATATATTACTGCTGGTTAGTGGAGGTTCCGCGCGGGAGGTCGGCTCCTGAATGCCCGGTGTCCTGACAAGGAGCAGGCCGGAAGGGCCGCGGCAAGGCTGCCAGCGGATGCACCCCCGGTCCGACCGCCGCTGGCGACGCCTGCCGCTGCCATGCCGCGATCCGCAGGACCGGTCGCATCAGGCACCGCGACCGGCGCGCCGCGATCACCGGGAACGCCCCCCGCATGCGAGACGGCGCCGCGGAGGGACACCCTGGAAGACGCGGACCGGCGACCATGTCCGGCGACGCATCTATCAGGGCACTGGAAGGTCTGCCCGGCCAGGGAGCTTGCGGGAAAGCCCGGGAAGATGGCCTTGAAGGCGGATGGACTTGCTCAATTCCGGCAGCAGACATCGCCAAACCCTGAACGACTTCCTCAAGGACGACGCCCCGAAATCCATCTTCCCGCAAGCTCCCGGACGCACTGCCCCATGCTGTCTAAGGACGGATCCTATCGTGCGGTCCCGGCTGCCGCGCCGCGGCAATCCGGATCCGCATCTTTCCCGGTGCCGCCCGGAGCTTTGGCGCCTGGCGCATGCTGGCGAGCCGCTACGCGGCCCGCGGGATGGCCCGGAGCGGACCCGCGGCCCGAGCCTCTCGGGGAAAGAAGGCCGCGCGTGATTGCTGCATCCGGGCGCGGAGCGGAGAGACCCGCCCGGCAACGGGCCGAATGCAGGGCGCGCGCCGGAGGCGACTGGCGATGGCGCTAGGCGCGCGCGGTGACGACGTTGGACACATGCGGGACGCGCATGGCCGTCCCGTCGATGTAGTCTTCCATGCCCGAGAGGAAGGCCTCCACGGCCTGCGTGATCGCCGCTTCGCCGAGGCCCGACAGCTTGTCCCCGGTATGCATGCCGCCCATCGCCCCTTCGGCAAAGGCCCGCGCGTCGGGATGCTCCACGAAGAGCGTCGTGGATTCCACGCGGAGGTCCCGGAACCCGGCGTTCCCGAACAGATGCCGCAGCTCTTCGCCATCGGGCAGGCTGCAGATGGCGCGGACGGCGTCTCCGGCCTGCGGGCCGGCATGGGCGTCCAGCGCGGCCGCCTGCGCCCGGAGCATCGGGTTCCGCTCCAGCCCCTGCTGGACGCAGCAGGCGACCCGGCCGCCGGCACGCAGGACGCGGTGCAGTTCGCGAAGCGCTGCGGGACGGTCCGGGAAGAATTGCAGGGCCTGCTGGCAGAAGGCGATATCGAACCGGCCATCGCCGAAGGGCAGGCTGCCGGCATCGGCCTCGACCCAGTCCGCCTGCAGCCCGGCCTGCTCTGCGAGACTGCGCGCAACCGCCAGCATCTCGGGGCTGTGATCGGCGGCAGTCAGGCTGCCGGGCGCGGGCACGGCCTTTGCGACCATCCGCGTGACCACGCCGGTGCCGCAGCCGAGGTCCAGGATGTTGTCTCCGTCCCGGGGGCGGGCGCGCCGGATCAGCTCCCTCGCCCAGGGCTCGAAGATGACCGGAACCAGTACAGTTTGATACCGCGTGGCAAAACTGGAGGGATGTCCCATGTTCGCGTCCCCGGAGCTGCGATGGCTGGCGCAAGCCTACACCGCCCGGCGCCGAATCCGAAGCCCGCCGCGTCCGGCCGGCCGCCGCGGAGGCGGGCATTGCAGGCGGCGGGGCGCGCCTCCGGTGGCTGCACGCAAAATGGCAGCGGAACCGGGAGACCGGCTCCGCTGCGCGGGCTGAGGGCTAGAACTCTTTCGCCAGATGGCGGTCAACCGAGAGGTAGCCGCCGCCGAAGGCCGCGATCAGCGCCGCTCCGGCTGCCCAGAAGAGCGAGGCGTAGATCGCTTTCTCCTGGATGCGGGCCCCGAAGGCCAGGCCGCCATCGCCCAGCAGCGCGGCCTGCGCGCCCGGTGTCAGGAGGTCGGGATTGGCCGACAGGTAGGCGAGGCCCTCGGCGGTCAGGAAGGGCTCGGGATAGGGGTGGACGACGTGGAACCACAGCGTGATCAGGAGCATCGCCGCATTGGCGAGCGCGACCGGCCGGGTCAGGAGGCCGATGGCGATCAGCATGCCGCCGAAGAACTGCATGGCGGCCAGCAGCGGCGACCAGAACCAGCCCGGATACATGCCGAGCGACTCGACGAAGCCGGACTGGGCCAGCGGTGCGACGATCTTCGGCCATCCCGCGACGACGAGGGAGACCCCGACCGCCAGGCGGAAGCCGAGCCACCCGACGGGTTCGGCGAATTTCGAATAGACCGGGGAAAGGAACGGGATGACGAGCCGGTCTCGCGCCGGAAGGAAGATATCGGCCATTCTACTGTCTCCTCTGGGATCGTCTTTTGACGTAGGGACATGTTAGGCCAGTTCGCCGCGCGCATAAATTGCTGCCAATCGCACCGGCCATGTGCGAAAACGGCGCTCAATCCGTTGATCCAGATCATTTTTCGCGTCGTTCGGAACTGGTCTTTGCAGGGGCCCGGCCGTGTCCGGACACGCTGCGGCGGCTGCGGTGCAAGGGGCGGGCGGCCTGTCCCCGGAGCAGCCCCGCCGGGCCTTGTCCGGCCGCAGGGAGCTTCCCGGCAGATAGGGCGGCGCGGGACTGCGCGCAATGCCTCTGCGCCCGCCGCCGGGGCCGGCGGTCCGCGCCGTGATCCCCGGCTCGCCAGAGGGAGGCGGGAAGGTGTCCGTCTGTCCGCGCGCCTTGGCGGTCCCGGCCTCTTCGACATGCCGTCCTGCCTCGAGGGGCAGGCGCAGGCGGGTCCCGGTGGCCCGCAGCGCTGCCCCGGCCGTGCGAGGGATGCGTTGCGGGCCACGCTGGCGGCATGGTTGCATCCATGGCGGCGCGGGGTCTGGTCCGTCGTCATTGGCGCAGATCCGTGCGTGCCGCCCGGACCGGCGCGCAATGCCCGGACGGACGCCCGCCGCGCATATCCCCCGCTTGAGCGCCAGGGAGATCGACTTGCGGCCCGCCTGCGCGGAGCAGGCTCCGGGGCGCCTGGCCGTCCCCGGCGAGGGCGCCGATAGGGACATGGCGGTGCCGCGATCCTTCCGGGCCGGGCATCTGTCCGGCCGGTGAGCGGGGCCAGTGCCGGGGTGCGGGCTGTTCTGGCCTGCCCTGCGGGACAGGGTCAGGGCGGGGGGCGGGGGCCAGCTCGGTGCCGACGTTCGGCGGGGTGTCCGGCCCGGCGGGCGCGGGGCATGGACTAGCGCGGAGAGGGCGGGGGCCTCTCGCGCCGCCAGCGCAGGCGCGGAGCCGCGTCTTCTGGGGCCGACAACGCCAGCCCGGCGACTGGGGGCAGAGCAAAGCTGGAAAATTGCCCTGACGGCGGCCGTGCTTGATCTCCTCTTGGAGCGGCCTCGGCCAACGGCTGGAATAGGTCCCTCCCTGGTGATGCCTCAGGGCCATTTTCCGGCCCCTGCCAAGGGCCGGGGTGGCGGAGATGGCCCCGGGACGGCAGGGCCGAGGTCTGCGCCGGCAACCGGGATATGTCCGCCGCCTGGGCATTGCCTGCCCTTGCGCCGCTGCCGGACGGCGTCCGCCCATTGTCTGCCGCCCGCCAGCGGCCGGGACAATGGACGGTGCGCGGAGATCCCGCCGCTAGCGCGAGGGGGTGCAGGCAACGGCGACGGTCATGCCCGCCGAGCCCACGATGCGCCGGTAGCGGTAGGTGCGGGGCAGATAGACCGCCTGGCCCGGCCGGAACTCCCACTCGCGGTCCTCCAGCAGGTCGACATGGCGCGCCCATCCCGACAGGGCGTAAAGCACCGTGTCATGCGCGCCGTCGCCCTCCACGATGCTGTCGAGATCGGGCAGGTAGGTCGTGACGTGGAACGAGAGCGGCGCGCCATGGGCCGCCTCGGTGATCAGCCGGTAGCTGTACTCCTTGTCCGGATAGAGCCAGGTCTTGGGGGTGTCCTCCTGGCGCACCCACTGGATCCGTGTCGTCATTCTAGTCTCCGTTCGACATGTGCGGCCTGGGCCAGTTCGCCCGGATAGAGCAGCCGGGCGAGAAAGCGCCGGGCCCGGTCCGTCCGGGTGTTGGTGAAGAATTCCTCGGGGCTGCCCGCTTCGACGATGCGCCCGCCATCCATGAAGACGATCTCGTCGGCGACATGGCGGGCGAAGCCCAGTTCGTGGGTGACGCAGATCATCGTCATGCCGGTCTCGGCCAGGCGGATCATCACGTCGAGCACTTCGCCGATCATCTCGGGATCGAGCGAGGAGGTCGGCTCGTCGAAGAGCATCACGCCGGGATCCATGGCCAGCCCGCGGGCGATGGCGACGCGCTGCTGCTGGCCGCCCGAGAGCGCGGCCGGGTACTTCGCCGCCTGGTCAAGGAGCCCGACCCGGTCAAGGAGCGCATGGGCCCGGTCGCGCGCCTCGGCCCGGCCGCGGCCCAGGACGCGGCGCGGCGCCAGCATCAGGTTCTGCTCGACGGTCAGATGCGGGAACAGCTCGAACTGCTGGAAGACCATGCCGACCTTGGCGCGCAGCTGCGGCAGCCTGGCGGAGGGATCGCCGACCGAGATGCCGTCGACCTCGATCGACCCTTCGTCGAAGCTCTCCAGCCCGTTGATGCACTTGATCAGAGTCGACTTCCCCGATCCCGAGGGCCCGCAGATCACCAGCACGCGCCCGTCCGGCACGTCGAGCGAGCAGTCGGTGAGCACCTGGAAGCTGCCATAGCGCTTGGTCAGGTTCCGGATCCGTATCATGTCATCTCTGCTCCGCGTTATCGAGCGCCCGCAGGTGGCCGCGGCCGTAGCGGGCCTCGAGCCGGGTCTGGACGATCTGCCAGGCCGAGGTCATGACCAGGTAGTAGATCGAGGCGACCACGAAGAGCTCCAGCGTCAGGAACCGCTCCTGGATCAGCAGGTTGGTCCGCCTCAGCAGCTCTTCCATCGAGATGATCGACGTGATCGAGGTGGTCTTCAGCAGGCCGTTGAGGCTGTTGCCCAGCGTCGGCAGCATGATCCGGATCGCCTGCGGCAGCAGGACGTCGCGCATGGTCTGGACCGGCGTCAGCCCCAGCGCCAGCCCGGCATTGCGCTGCCCGCGCGGGATCGACTGGATGGCGCCGCGGATCACCTCGGCCAGATAGGCCGCCTCGTTCAGCGCCAGCCCGATCAGCGCCGAGGCGACGACCGAGAAGCGCAGCCCGATCTGCGGCAGGCCGGTATAGATGATCACGAGCTGCACCAGCAGCGGCGTGCCGCGGAACAGCCAGACATAGACCTGCGCGGCCCGGCGCAGTGCCGCGACATTCGACATCATCGCCGCCGCCACCAGCCCGGCCAGCGCCAGCCCGATGGCGCCCGAGGCCGCCGTCAGCCAGATCGTCGTCCAGGCGCCGCGCAAGAGGAACGGGCTGAAGAGATAGCCGAAGAAGGCATCCCAGTTCCACATCGTCATAGGAAGCGTCTCCCGGCGCCGCGGCGCCTGCGGTCGGGTCGCTGCCGGAGGACATGGCCCCCGGCAGGGCGGCGCGGGCTCAGAGCCCGGGCCCCTTGACGTCGAACGGGCCTTCCCAGGGCGACTTCCCGTATTTCTCGAAGATCGCCTGATAGCTGCCGTCCTCGCGCATCGCCTGCAGTTCGCCGGCGAAGGCCCGGGCCAGATCCGGGTTGCGGAAGGCGATCGCCACCGGCGACGGATAGAGCCCGGTCAGGGCGAGTTCGGAAATGCCGCGCTGCGCATATTCGGCCGAGACCGCGTCGATGGTGAAGCTGGCATCGATCTGCCCGGCGCGCAGGGCCTGGTAGTTGATGTTGGTGTCGTTGAAGATCATGATCTGGATCGGCGGCAGCCCCTTGGCCTGCAGCTCCTGGTCGAGAAGCTTCAGCTTGTTCTCCTCGTAGCCGCCGATATCGACGCCGATCTTCTTGCCGGCCAGGTCGTCCACGGTCTTGATCTCCGAGGCCTTGCCGGGCAGCGTCGCGACGCTGATCGCCTGGTTCTCGTAGCGCACCAGGTAGATGATCTTGGCGCGCTCCTCGGTGAAGAACACCCCGGTATTGATGATGTCCCAGCGGCCGGCCTGCAGGCCCGGGATCATCGTGCCGAAATCGTCGACGCGGATATGGACCGATGCCAGGCAGAGCCGGTCGATGATCGCGTCGCCGACCTCGACGCGCATGCCCTTCAGCTTGCCGTCCGATCCGAGGTACTGCATCGGCGGCGAAATCGGGTTGATCGAGACCTGCACTTCGCCCGGCACCAGCAGCGCGCTGCCATCGACCTTCGGGGTGCAGTCCTGCGCGAGTCCGGCATGCGGAGATGCCAGCACCGCCATGGCAAGGCCCGCGGCTGCGAGACGTTGAATCCAGCCCTGTTGCATTGCGTTTCCTATTCTTGACGAGAAGCGTGCCGCTAGGACAATCCGGATGCAGTCTGATGTATAACAAAAATATCAGTCACGATTTTAAAAGGTATTTGCGTGATACACTTTTAATCGTTCCGGATCGCGGATCCCGGCCCGCTGCCGCTTTCCTGAGCCAAGCCGGACCGCAGGCGCCGGTTTCCCGGGGGCGCCGGTCTGCGGATCGGCATCGGGCCGACGGCCATATGGAGGTGCCCGTTCGGTCCCCAGTCCGGCCGCCGGATGGCGGGGCCGATTTCCGCGCCCAGCTGGATACGGGCCCGGCGACGCGAAACCCGCAGGTCCGGCGCCGCCAGCCGCGCGCGGCGGGTCTTGCGCTGCAGCGTAAATTTGGCGTATTTACGCTGCAGCGGAAATTTATCGAATTTACGCTCTAGCGCAAGGAGTGGGGCATGGAGGCGAATCTCAGGACGGCAGAGCAGATCGGCACGGCGCTGCGGCGGGCACGGCGGGCGCAGGGGCTGACCCAGGGCGATCTGAGCGCCCGGACCAACCTGCGCGTGGCGACCATCTCCTCGCTGGAAAACGGCGAGCCGGGCACCAAGCTGGCGACGCTCCTGGCGGTCATGGCGGCGCTGGAACTGGAGCTGGGCCTCGGGCCGCGCGGCGGCGGCGCCGCGATCGAGGACATCTTCTGATGGCACGGCGTGCCCGGGGCGGCGCGATGCAGGTCCTGCTGAACGGCCGGCTGGTGGGCGGGCTGCGGCTGGCGCCCTCGGGCGCGCTGGCCTTTTCCTATGCGCCGGACTGGCTCGGCTGGGAGCATGCGATGCCGGTCTCGCTGTCGCTGCCCCTGCGCGAGGAGACGCATCGCGGCGGCGAGGTGCTGGCCTGGCTGGAGAACCTGCTGCCCGACTACCAGCCGGTGCGCGACCGCGTGGCGGCGCGGGTCGGCGCGGGCGGCACCGATGCCTGGCACCTGCTGGAGAAGATCGGCCGCGACTGCGTCGGCGCGCTGCAATTCGTGGCGGGCGAGGTCCCGGAGGCAGGGCACGGGATCGAGGGCGAGCCCGTCGGCGAGGCCGCCATCGCCGCGCTCCTGCGCAACCTCGCCGCCGCGCCGCTGGGGCTCGACCGCGAGGACGACTTCCGCATCTCGATCGCCGGCGCGCAGGAGAAGACCGCGCTGCTCCGGCACGAGGGGCAGTGGCTGAAGCCCGCGGGCATGACGCCGACGACGCATATCCTGAAGACCCAGCTGGGCGTGCTGCCCAACGGCATCAACCTCTCGGACAGCGTCGAGAACGAGTTCCTCTGCATGACCTTCTGCCGCGAGATGGGCGCCGAGGTCGCCGAGGTGGCGATCGCCGATTTCGAAGACGTGCGCAGCCTGGTGGTGACACGGTTCGACCGGCGCTGGAGCGCGGACGGGCGGCTGATCCGGCTGCCGCAGGAGGATTTCTGCCAGGCGCTCGGCGTGCCGCCGGCGCTGAAATACCAGATGGATGGCGGGCCGGGCATTGCCGAGGGCGTCGCGCTGCTCGGCGGCTCCGACCGGCCGCAGGCGGACCAGACGGCCTTCCTCCGCGCGCAGCTGCTCTTCTGGCTTCTGGGCGCGACGGACGGGCATGCCAAGAATTTCAGCCTGGCGCTGCGCCCGGGCGGCTTCCGGATGACGCCGCTCTATGACGTGCTGACGGCGCAGAAGGCGATGCGGGACGGGCAGATCCGGCAGAACCGCATGCGGCTGGCGATGGCGGTGGGCGAGGGCGGGCACTACCGGATGAACGAGGTGGTGCCGCGCCACTACCTGCAGACGGCCAGGGCCGCGGGCTATGGCGTGGCGCTGATGGAGGCGCTGATGCAGGAGGTTGCCGGGCAGGCCGAGGCGGCGGCAGAGCGCACCCTGGCCGCGCTGCCCGAAGGGTTTCCGCAGGACCTGGCATCGGCGGCGCTGGATGGCGTGCGCGACCGGCGCCGTTTGCTGGAGCTCGGGCTGGCCTGACGGCGCGGTCGGGGCCATCCTGCCCGAGGCGCGTGCCGCTCTCCGCTCTCTTCCGGCAATGCGCCTGGGGTCCTGTCGTGCACCGGCCGGGCTCCGATGAGTGCGGCGCGACGCGATAGCGCCGCGGGAGAGACCGCCGGTCCGCCCAGTTGCCACTGCAATTGTCACATCTGGGATTGCCCTCGCCGCGTACGATCGGCGATTGGCGTGGCATGCGGCGGGGTCAGCCACGGCCGGTACCCGTCTGGCCCCCCGTCGCCGTTTCCGGTCATCCCATGCGTTCGGAGGAGTAGCTGCCCGGAGAGGCGGGGAAGACGATGGTCTTCGAGCCGTTGAGGAAGGCGCGGCGGCGGGCGTGGACCGCGCGGGCCAGGACCTGGGCCTCGACGTCGCGGTCGAGCGAGACATAGTCCTCGGGGCTCGGGGCTCGGGGCTCGGGGCTCGGGGCATGGGTGACGGGGACCGTGTCCGGCTCGATGATCGGGCCCTCGTCGAGATCCGCGGTCACGCAATGCGAGGTCGCGCCGATCAGCTTCACCCCGCGGGCATGGGCCTGCTTGTTGGGGGGCGCGCCCCTGAAGCTCGGCAGGAAGCTGTGATGGATGTTGATGATCTTGCCGCTCATCTTCCGGCACGTCTCGTCCGAGAGGATCTGCATGTAGCGCGCCAGCACGATCAGCTCGGCGCCGGCGTCCTCGACCACCGTCATGATCCGCGCCTCGGCTTGCGCCTTGGTCTCCGTCGTCACCGCGATGCAGTGGAACGGGATGTCGTGGTTCACCACCACCTTCTGGTAGTCCATGTGGTTCGAGATCACCGCGACGATCTCCACCGGCAGCGCGCCGATCTTCACCCGGTAGAGCAGGTCGTTCAGGCAGTGCCCGAAGCGGCTGACCATGACGACCACCTTCATCTTCGCGGCCTCGTCATGGAAGGCGAATTCCATCCCCTTCCCGGCGGCGATGGCGGGGAAACCCCGCTCCAGCGCGTCAGCTTCGCCCCGGTCTCGGGGGCGAAGCTGACGCGCATGAAGAAGCGCCCCGTGCCGGGATCGTCGTATTGTGCGCTGTCGGCGATGTTGCAGCCATGCCCGGCCAGGAAGCCCGCGATGGCGGCGACGATGCCGCGGGTCGAGGGGCAGGTGACGATCAGGCAGAATTTCGGCGCCGCTAGGGCGACGGCATCCGCCGCGGCGGTGCGGGTCGGCAGGGTCATGTCCGGGGCCCTCTCGTCAGGTCAGGCGGCGCGCTGCGCCGGGGCGGGCAAGCCCTCGAGGCGGCGGCAGGCGGTCAGGGTATTGGCCAGGAGGCAGGCGATGGTCATCGGACCGACGCCGCCCGGGACCGGGGTGATCGCGCCCGCGACCTGCGCTGCGGAGGCGAAATCGGCATCGCCGGCCAGCCGGGCGGTGCCGTCCGGGCCGGGCACGCGGGTGATGCCCAGGTCGATCACGGTGGCGCCGGGTTTCAGCCAGGCGCCTTTCACCAGCCCCGGCACGCCCGCAGCGGCGATGACGATATCGCCCTGGCGCGCTAGGGCGGCCAGGTCGCCCACATGGCGGTGCGCGACCCGCAGCGTGCAGTCGCGCCGCAGTAGCAGCTGCGCCATCGGCCGGCCGACGATCGGCGGGCAGCCGATCACCAGCGCGGTCCTGCCGCGCAAATCGCCCAACTCCTCCTCGATCAGCATCAGGCAGCCCATCGGCGTGCAGGGCATGATGCCCGCGCCGCCCGAGGCCAGCCGCCCGGCATTGACCGGGTGGAACCCGCCGGCATCCTTTTCCGGCGCGACCGCCTCGCGCACCCGATGTGCGGCGGCAGCGGCAGCTGCACCAGGATGCCGTGGACCGAAAGATCGGCATTGAGCCGGTCGATCAGCGCCAGCAGCTCCGCCTCGGAGGTCTCCGCGGGCAGGCGGTGCGCGACGCTGCGCATCCCCGCGGCCTCGGTCGCGCGGATCTTGGCGGCGGCATGGACCCGGCTGGCGGGGTCTTCGCCGAAGAGGATCACGGCGAGCCCCGGGACGGTGCCGGTGGCGGCCGCGAGCGCGGCCACCTCCGAGGCGATCTCCGCGCGGAGCCGCGCCGCGCGGGCGCGCCCGTCGATCAGCCGCGCCCTCATCCGACCCGCTCCGTCAGCTCCGGCACCGCGTCGAAGAGGTCGGCGACCAGCCCGTAATCGGCGACCTGGAAGATCGGGGCCTCCTCGTCCTTGTTGATCGCGACGATGACCTTCGAGTCCTTCATCCCCGCAAGGTGCTGAATC
>NZ_VATA01000063.1 GCF_005870025.1 Poseidonocella sp. HB161398 | reverse complement strand
TGTCGATGCGGCGATGCAGCAGCTCCGGCTCGACCGGGCGCTGGTGCTGCTGATCGCCTCGGGGCTGATGACGGCGGCGGTCGATGCGCTGTCCCGCGCCATCCGGTCCCGCCTGCGCGCCGCCACCCCCCACGAGGTCAAACCCGACACCTGCTGACCATGACGCGGACCGGGAGACATCACAGAAATGGAACGGTCCGGCACGACAATGCAAACCCGATCCGGTCGCGGAAGGGTTATGCTCTCCGGGCCCGCAGGAAATTGGGAGGGACAGGCAGGCATGGAACAGCGCTTCGGCACGCTGCCCGCGATACACGAAATTCTGGCCGCAGCGCCAACGCGCGCGGCGGCCGCGGAGCATGGCCGCGATGCCGTGCTTGCGCTGGCGCGGGAGGCCGTGGAGGTCTTGCGCAAGGGCATCGTCGCGGGAACCGAGATGCCGACGTCGCGCGAAGCTGCCGCCGCAGAGATTGCGGACGGGATTTCCGCCCGGCTTGCGGCGCGCAACCTGTCGAACATGCGGCGGGTCCATAACATGACCGGAACGGTACTGCATACCAATCTCGGCCGCGCCTGCTATGCCGAAACGGCCATCGAGGCCGCAACTACCGCGATGCGGCATCCGCTGGTCCTGGAATACGATCTCGAAGCCGGACGGCGCGGGCAGAGGGACACGGCGGTCTGCGCGCTGGTCGCGGAAATCACCGGGGCCGAGGCCGCCTGTCTTGTCAACAACAACGCCTCCGCTGTCCTTCTGGTGCTGGCCGCACTGGCTGCCGGCCGGGAAACAGTGGTGTCGCGGGGCGAGCTCATCGAAATCGGCGGCTCGTTCCGCATGCCGGACGTGATGGAGGCCGCAGGCACGCGCCTGCGCGAAGTCGGCACCACGAACCGCACGCATCTGAAGGACTATGCCGGCGCCATCGGGCCGGATACCGCGCTGCTCATGAAGGTCCATACCTCGAACTATAAGGTCATGGGCTTCACGAAGGAGACGGCGGTGGCGGAACTCGCCCCGCTGGCCCGGTCGCACGGCCTGCCGCTGGTCGACGATCTCGGCTCGGGTGTTCTGGCGGATCTGGCGCAATGGGGCCTTCCGCGCGAACGCACAGTACAAGAGGCGATCCGCGAAGGCGCGGATCTGGTGACCTTTTCGGGCGACAAGCTGCTGGGCGGACCGCAGGCCGGATTCATCGCAGGCCGGGCTGACCTGGTCGCCGCCTGCGCGAAGCATCCGCTGAAACGGGCGCTGCGGCTCGACAAGGTGCGGCTGGCCGCACTCGAAGCCACCCTGCGTCTCTACCGGTCCCCAGAGCGGCTGCCCGAAACCCTTCCCGTCATCCGCCAGTTCGCCCGCTCCACGGGCGAGCTGGAGGCCATGGCCGGGCGCCTCCTCTCCTCCCTTTCCCGGGCGCTCGGCCAGACTTTCACCGCTGAAATCGCGCCATCCCAGGCGCAGATCGGATCCGGGGCCATGCCGCTCCAGACCTTGCCCAGCCGCGCCTTCCGGATCCCCGCCCCGGGCGACCGGGCCGAACGCCTGGCCCGGGCCTTCCGGCAGCTTCCGGTGCCCGTGATCGGCCGGATCGCACAGGGGGCCGTCTGGCTCGATCTCCGCTGCCTCGAGGACGAGGACGGCTTCCTGTCCCAGCTGGTGCATCTGCCGCGTGCCATGGCCGGAACAGGCTGCCTTGCTGGAGAGGACACATGACCGAGGTTTTCATCTGCGACTACATCCGCACGCCGATCGGCCGCTACGGCGGCGCGCTCGCCGCAATGCGCGCCGACGATCTCGGCGCGGTGCCGCTAAAGGCACTGATGTCCCGGCATGACATCGACTGGAGCGCCGTCGACGAGGTCATCTTCGGCTGTGCCAACCAGGCGGGCGAGGACAACCGCAACGTGGCGCGCATGTCGCTCCTGCTGGCGGGGCTGCCTGACAGCGTGCCCGGCACGACGGTCAACCGGCTCTGCGGCTCGGGCATGGATGCCGTCATCACCGGCGCGCGGGCGATCCGCGCAGGCGAGGCGGACATGGTCATCGCCGGCGGCGTCGAGAGCATGTCCCGGGCGCCTTTCGTCATGCCGAAGGCTGGAACTGCCTTCAGCCGCACGGCGGAAATCCATGACACGACTATCGGCTGGCGGTTCGTCAACCCGGCAATGGACGCCCTCCATGGCACCGACTCCATGCCCGAGACCGGCGAGAACGTCGCCGAGGAATTCCAGATCGGCCGAGCTGACCAGGATGCCTTTGCCCTCCGCTCGCAGCAGAAGGCGGCAGCGGCGATGGCCAATGGTCGTCTGGCGCGGGAGATCGCGCCGGTCGCGATTCCGCAGAGACGCGGCGATCCGCTGCTGGTCGAAACCGACGAACACCCGCGACCCGGAACGACGGCGGAGGGATTGGCAAAGCTGGCGGCCCCCTTCCGCGCGGGCGGTTCGGTGACCGCCGGCAACGCCTCCGGCGTCAATGACGGCGCCGCCGCGCTGATTCTCACAAGCCCGACGGCGGCGAAGCGGTACGGCCTGGTGCCGATCGCCCGCATTCTCGGCGGGGCCACTGCGGGCGTGCCGCCCAGGATCATGGGCTTCGGCCCTGCCCCGGCTTCGCAAAAGCTGATGGCAAGGCTCGGGCTATCCCAGGAGGATTTTGCCGTGATCGAGCTGAACGAGGCCTTCGCCTCGCAGGGCCTGGCCTCGCTGCGCGCGCTCGGCATCGCCGATGACGACCCGCGCGTGAATCCCAATGGCGGGGCGATCGCGCTCGGCCATCCGCTTGGCATGTCCGGCGCGAGGATCACCGGCACGGCCGCCCTCGAACTGAAATCCGGCGAGAAATCGCTGTCGGCGATGTGCATCGGCGTCGGCCAGGGCATCGCCATCGCGCTCGAGGCCGTCTGAGCCCGAACGGAAGCACATAGAAAGGACACCACATGGAAACGCGCCACTCTCGATTGGTCATACTCGGCTCGGGACCGGCTGGCTTCACAGCCGCGGTCTACGCCGCCCGCGCCAACCTGAAGCCGCTCCTGATCACAGGGACGGAACATGGCGGCCAGCTGATGGGCACGACGGATGTGGACAACTGGCCCGCCGATGCCGACGGCGTGCAGGGTCCGGAGCTGATGATGCGCTTCCAGCAGCATGCAGAACGCTTCGAGACCGAAATCGCCCATGACCATATCAACGCGGTCGAGCTTGGCGAGCGGCCGTTCCGGCTGACCGGAGATGGCGGGCAGTATACCTGCGACGCCCTGGTCATCTGCACCGGGGCATCGGCGATGTATCTGGGCCTGCCGTCGGAGCAAGCCAACATGGGCCAGGGGGTCTCGGCATGCGCCACCTGCGACGGGTACTTCTTCAAGGACAAGAAAGTCGCCGTGATCGGCGGCGGCAACACCGCCGTCGAGGAAGCGCTCTACATGACGAACATTGCCTCGCACGTGACCCTGATCCACCGCCGCGACGCCCTGCGCGCCGAGAAGATCCTGCAGGATAGGCTGTTCGAGAAGGCGGAGAGCGGAAACCTGGACATCCGCTGGAACGCCACGCTGGATGAGGTTCTGTCCGATGCGAAGGGCGTCACCGGGATCCGCATCAAGGATACCCTGAGCGCCGCCGAGAGCAGGCTGGCCCTCGACGGGGTCTTCATCGCAATCGGCCACCGGCCCAATACCGAGCTGTTCCAGGGCCAGCTGGAAATGGAGAACGGCTATCTTGTGACCAAGGGCGGACGGTCGGGCATGGCGACCCAGACCTCAGTGCCCGGAGTGTTCGCGGCAGGGGACGTGCAGGACCAGATCTACCGCCAGGCCGTGACTTCGGCGGCCTCCGGCTGCATGGCCGCGCTCGATGCCGAGCGCTTCCTTGACGGCATGGCTGCCGTGACCGCACCGGAGGTCGAGACGGAACGCGCCTGACCCTTTCCGGGTCACGCGCTGCGGCCGCTGCGGGCTCCCGACCCGCAGCGGCCGTTCCTGTTTCCGGGCTCAGCCTTCGGGGGGGACCGGCACGCTGCCGCTGGGCGGGGCGGCCGGGCGCACCAGCTCGTAGCGCGTTGTCCAGCGCCCGGGACCCTTGTGGAGCGCCCGGAGCTTCTCCGCCACATGGGCACCGGCGACCGTGCGGCGCAGGTGCAACCGCTGGGTCTCGATCCAGGTCGGCGTGCGGAAGCGCTCGATCCACACTTCCGGATCGCGGATATCGCGGCTCAAGGTCCAGGCCCGGGCCCCGTCGCGCAGGCGTGCACGCCGCCGCTCGGCCATCACCTCCAGGAAACGGTCGGTGTCCCCGGCGCCGATCCGGTACTGGATGCTGGTGACGATCGGGCCGCTCTTGGGCAGCATGTCTATCGAGGCTTCGGGCGTGACCCAGGGTGCGTGCTGGTCAAGTCCGGACGCATCGAGCTCGCGCAGCGGCAGGACTAGTCCCAGCCCGGCGAAGACGGCAAGCAAGCCGCCGGAGGCGATCAGCGCCGGTCCCGTTCCGGCCTGCCCTGCCACTTCGCCCCACAGCCATCCTCCAGCCGCGTATCCGGCAAAATTGCAGGACTGGTAGGTGGCATGGCAGCGGCTGAGGACCCATCGCGGCGAGCTTAGCTGCACGGTGGTGTTGAAGCTCGCCAGCGTCACCAGCCAGAACGCCCCGGCCAGGGCCGAGGCTGCCATGGACAGCAGGAACCAGGAACTCGCCCCGAGGATCGCGGCGGCTGCGGCACAGGCCAGGAAGCCGATCCTGATGCAGGTCTCCAGCGGCCACCGGCTGCGCATCCGGGTCCCCAGCAAAGCCCCCAGAATGGCACCGCCGCCGAAGCCGCCCAGCAGCAGCCCGTAGGTCTGCGGCCCGCCCCCGACGAGATCGCGCGCCACCAGCGGCATCAGCGCCATCACCGAAATGCCCGCCAGGTTCAGCGTGAAGCCGCGGAGGCAGATCACCAGATGCGCCGGAGACATGGCGACATAGCGCAGACCGGCCACGATCGCGCTGCCGATGCTCTCGGGCGGCAGGCGCATGTCGCGGGGCGGAGTCTTCCAGCGCGACGCAGCGACGAGGATGGTGAGGTTCGCGCAGGCATTGACGAGAAAGGCGGCGAAGGCGCCGACGCCGGCGACAATCGCCCCTCCAATGGCCGGGCCGACGCTGCGGGCGATGTTGAATCCGACCGAATTCAACGCGATGGCGGGCGCAAGCTCCTCCTTCTCCACCAGTTCGCTGACCATCGTCTGCCAGCCGGGGTTGTTGAGCGCCTTGCCGGAGCCGATCAGGAAGGTGAAGGCGAGCAGGCTCCACGGCCCGAGCGTTCCCAGGAAGGCCAGCGCGGCCAGCGCGGAAGACATGGCCAGAAGATAGGCCTGCGACCACAGCACCGTTGTCCGCCGCCCGAAAGCATCTGCCATCGCGCCGGCGGGCAGGGAAAACAGCATGACCGGCAGGGCGACGGACGTCTGCACCAGCGCGACCATCTCGGGCCGCGCATCAAGCGATGTCATTAGCCAGGAGGCGCCGACCATCTGGATCAGCCAGCCGAAATTGGCCGAGAGTCCTGTCAGCCAGTAGAGAAGGAAACGTCGGTTGCGGAACGGGGCGAAGGGAGAGGCATCCGGTTCTGCCAAGGGGCGTGGTCTCCTTTTGGTCTGTGCCCCCGTGATAGCTGCCGGACCGCAGGCAGCAGGCTCCAAGTTTGTGAACTGCAAGTCAGTTTTTGTGACGTGGGGACGGGGTTCATGACCAGAATGTCTGCACAAAAGGCGATAGTTTTAGATATTTTATCGAGTTATCAATGTTCTGATTTCATTATTTCGACAGACGCTTGCCTGGTTCGTGTTCTGATTTCGTGTTTCCTGTGCGCTTGACCTCGGGTGCTGGCAACGGCTAAATCGGAGCCGGAAGAGAGACATTCCCGGTGGGGTGCCCGGACTTCAACTCCGGCGGGAGGCGCCATGCGTCTCCGGTGGGTTCGACTCCCTCCTCTTCCGCCACTGCGTTTCCGTCTGCCCGCGACGCACAATCGTACGGCCGCGCCACCGGCATGGCGCCACGGCCTTCTCCGGATCGGCGCCATTCAATTGCGGATCGTGCCGATGCCTCCGGAAATTGCGATCTCCGTTCCGTAGGGCCGGGAATAGTCCTGCAGGTTCGCCAGGATCTCGTCCGCCAGGGACCGCTCGGGAACCAGCGGGATGCCCATCTGCGACAGCGGCCGCCGTCCGCCCCCCAAATCGGCCGGATGCAGGCGGATTTCCCGCAGGACACCCCCATCGAAAAGGCTCTCCGCCAGAACTGACACGTGGCAATCCGGATGTTCCAGCTCGGATTTCACGTTCCAGTTCTTCAGCACGTCGTAGCCGGCCCCCATCTGCAGGCCGCATTGGAAGATGAAGTTCGACATCCCGTAGAAGATCGGCCGCCCCTTGTAGATCTCGACCCCTGCCAGCGCGTGGACCCCATGCGCGATGAACATGTCGGCGCCTGCATCGATGGCTTCGCGCGCGATAGCCTGCAGGAAATCCGGAGCGAAATGCTCCAGCGGTTCCTTCAGCCCCTTCACCTTGCCGAAAGCGCCCTGCGGATCGAAGCGCGTCGCCTGATGGGAATGAATGGTCGCGATGAGGAAGTCAGAATAGATCTTGCCGTTCGAAATCGCGGCGAGAATGCCCTTGCGGTCGCCGGGATCCATCTCGTAGCGGATCGAGCCGGGGTCCGAACCTGCTTGGTACCATTGATCGTAGAAGCGGAAACGCGGCGGTCGGCCCCCTGCCTCTTCCCAGGCTCCGGGCCGTTCGCCGTAGGTGTCCGCGGCAATGCCGCGGAGCGCGTCGAGATGGGCGGGCGACACGATGTTGTACTGCGTCAGGCGCAGGGGATTGACACCCGGCATTCCCCCCATCCGGCCGTCGCGCGGCGTTGCCAGGGTCCGCGCATAGGTAGGTCCGAAATGCCCAGTATCCGCGACCGAGTAGAAGCTCGCAAGTCCCACGCGGCCCTTCGGCGTCTCGCGGAAGCGCGCGGCGCGGGCCTCCTGCAGGCAGGCACCGGTTCCCGCATGGGTCAGGCCCAGCCGGTCCAGCGCCTCGTCCGTGGAGACCATCCCCAGGACGCCGCAGTCGAAGGTATGGTTGTTGGCCCGGCTCAGCATGTCGAGCCCCATGCCGCGCAGCGCCTCGCCCATGGCAAAGGGCGCCGCTGTTCCGGCAATCGCATGCGGAAAGGTGGCGAAATCGACCAGGCTCGATTCCATGTTGCCGAAGGAGATATCGGCCGCGCGCAGCAGACCGGCGAAATGTGAGAACCGCGGGTCGCTGCGGGCGAGAGGCTGCGGACAGATCAGGTCCCCGACCGCGGCCACGGTGAAGGGCGCAAGCAGCTTCGCCCCGGTTTCCGTCGCCCGGCTCCGCGAGGTGACCCAAGGCGGCGGGGACGACAGATCCTGCCGGGCAGGCGCACCCATGGCTGAACTCCCTGCTCAGGCCGCGATCAATCCCGGGCGCGGCTGTCGCGGAAGATGCGGATCACCGAAGGATCGATGCGCAGCACCGCCGCCTCACCGCCGCCGAGCATCGCGCCCTTCATCGAGCGCGCCGACAGCCGGTGACCGGCAACATGCATGATGTTTTCGACATGGCTGCCGAGAAAGATCGACCGGTCGATGGTCGCGCGGAACACGTTCTGACCCGTCGCTCCGGGATCGACCAGCCGCGTGTGCTCGGGCCGGAACATGATCTTCACCGGCTCGCCGACGCGAAGATCGCCATCCACGCCGGGGCCGCAGATCGTGCCGATCGGGGTCATGCATTCCACCTGGCTGCCCGTGCCGATCGCCGTCACAGTGCCTTCCAATTCATTGGAGCATCCGACAAAATCCGCAACATAGGGCGTCATCGGCTCGTTGAAGATATTCTGCGGATCTCCGATCTGTGCTGCACGTCCGACCTCCATCACCGCGATCCGGTCGGCAAGGGCTGCTGCCTCGATCTGGTCATGGGTCACGTAGATCGCCGTGAAGCCGAACTGCTGCTGCATTTCGGTCAGTTCGTCGCGCAGCCGCTCGCGCACCTTTGCGTCAAGATTGGACAGCGGCTCGTCGAAGAGGATGAGCCCGTCATTGGCGACTAGGGCCCGGGCCAGCGCAACGCGCTGCTGCTGGCCGCCCGAAAGCTGGCCGGGAAAATTGCCCGCAAGATGTCCTAGGCCGCAGGTCGCGAGTACCGCATTGACCCGCTCGGCGATCTCTTCCTTCGGCGTGCCCGAGACCTTCAGCGGATATGCGACATTCTCGGCAAGGGTCATGTGCGGCCAGAGCGCGTAGGACTGGAAGACCATTGCAAGATTGCGCTTGTTTGGCGGCAGGGCAATGCCCTGCTCCGAGCAGAACACCGTGCGGCCATGCACCTCGACGAGACCTGCCGTGGGGAATTCCAGCCCGGCAATGCAGCGCAGCAGCGTGGTCTTGCCGCAGCCGGACGGCCCAAGGAGCACGAGAACCTCGCCCCGGCGGACTTCCGCACTGACATCCTTGAGAGCCGTCACCTCGCCGTGCCGAGTCTGGAAGACCTTTGTCAGGTTGCGGATGCTGACCATGCTTTCGGCCCGGTCACGACCTCCGTCCTCCATGTCGATCCTGTTCTCCATGATGGTCATCGCGCTCTTTCCCTCCTTGCGGTCGAACCGCATCCCTGGCCAGCCCGTCCGCATCCGCAGCGCCCCTTTCGCAGGCGTTCCGATGCGCGCGCGGGACCTCCTCCGGCCCCTGGCCATCATGCCACGCTGACACGAATGCCGGTCATGGCGAATAAATTCGGCGTTCTACCAGATCACTTTGGCGTCTTCGAGACGCCGGATCTCCTCTTCGGGCAGGCTCAGGAGCTCTCCGAAGACATAGCTGTTGTCAGCCGCGAGCCGCGGCGCGGTGCCGTAGATCCGCGCAGGCGTCCGCGACATGCGCAACACCGGCGCAATCGTCGTCCTGCGGCCAAGCACGGGATGGTCGACCTCTGCAACCGCGCCAGTTTCCCGGACATGCGGATCGCTGAACAGATCCTCGGCCTTGAAAGAGGGCATCGCGGCGACGCCATGCGACTGCAGCAGGTGCATGGCCTCGACATAGCCCAGCCCCGCACACCATTCCCCGACCAACGCATCCAGCCGTGCCTCGGCGGCCTTCCGACCACTCGCCGTGGACAGGGCCGGGTCTGCCGCCCAGTCCGGATTGCCCATTGCCGCGGCCAGCCCCTGCCATTCGCCATCGGTCGCCACGGCAATCGATATCCATTCGTCCTCGCCCTTGCAGCGATAGACATTGTGCGGCGCAAGGTGCGCATCGCTGTTGCCGTGGCGCTTCGGGCTCCGCCGGTTCATGGCGTAGTCCATCATCTGGTCGCCGATCATCGAGTTGATCACCTCGCAGGAAGAGCTGTCGATATATTGCCCGCGGCCGGTCTGGCGGCGTACAGTCAGCGCCATGAGCGCGGCAAAGACTGCCGCCGTCCCGGCCCGCGCATCGCCGCCGGAATTCGTCATCGTGTTCGGCTTTTTCTCCGCATAGCCGGTCAGGTGCGATACACCGCCGACGGACGTGAAACAGGGGTTGTATGCCGCGTAGCGCTTCAGCGGGCCGGTGCCGCCGAAGCCCGAAAGCGACAGCATGATGATATCCGGCTTGACCTCGCGCAGCGCGCTGTAATCCAGCCCGAGCTTCGCCATCACGCCCGGCCGCATGTTCTCCAGAACGATATCCGCCGTCGCGACCAGCCTTTTGGCAAGCTCCCTGCCCTCTTCCGTGGACAGGTTGATCGAGCAGCTTTTCTTCGACAGGTTCACCTCGAAGAAGTTGGAATTGCCTTCGAGGTCGTCCGCGACGCCATCGCCGCGATGCGCACGCTGCTCGTCCGGGCGGGCGCGGGTCTCGACCTTGATCACCTCCGCCCCGAGCGCTGCGAGCTGCATCGTGCAGAAGGGTCCGGCGAGGACATGCCCGAAATCGATCACCCGGACGCCGTCGAGTGCCCCCTGTGCCTGCAGTTCAGCCTGCGTTCCGTCCATCAGATCGCTCCCGTATGCGACAGTTCCGGCCGGCCGGCCGGGGCCTGGCCAAGCACCGCTTCCGTATCCGCTCCAAGGAGCGGCGCAGGGCGCTTCGGCCCCGGATCGAAATCCGACAACTTCGTCGGCTGGGCCACGTATTCCAGCGTGCCCGCAACGGGATGGCCGATTTCGGTGAAATGGCCGCGGCCGCGGAACTGCTCGGAACGGAACACGCCCTCCGCCGTCAGGATCGGCGCCGCGGCCGAACCTTCTGCCTGCACCGCGTGGAACAGTTCGTCCTGCGTCACGGTAATCGCCCAATCGGCGAGCCGCTTGCGGAGTTCGTGGTAATTGTCAGAACGGCCCTTCTGTGTGTCGAAGGGGGGCTCCATGCCCCAGGCGGGCTTGCCCATGGCGCGCCACAGGCCCTCCCACTGGCGTTGCGAGCTGAGGATCACAACGGCGTATTCGCCGCCCTTGCATTCGACCAGGCTCTCCAGAAGCCGTCCCTTGCCGGTGCGGTTCGGGCTCTTGCCGTCATCGACATAGCGGCGCAGCTGAGACCGTTCGAGATGCATCATCGCATGCTGGACCGAGATATCGACATGCTGCCCCGTGCCGCCGTTGCCGCGCCAGAACAGCGCTGCCAGTGCCGCGGTGGCTCCGGCCATGCCGCCATCGTAGAGTCCCAGATAGCCCGGCCCCTGGCAGGGCGGCACATCTAGATTGATCGCCCACATCGGCAGCAGGTAGCCCTGCCCGCTGGCATGGTAAAGGTTCAGGTGCTCGGCCCGGAAACCGGCATACGGGCCGGTCTGGCCGAAGGGCGTAATCGACACCATGACGAGACCGGGATTGAGGGCTGCGAGGTCGTCGTATCCAAGGCCCATCGCCGCCAGTTCGCCCGGCGCGCGATCCTCGATCAGGACATCCGCATCGGCCACGAGCTGGCGGAACAGTGCCCGCCCTTCCTCGGTTTCGATGTCCAGCGCGACGCTCTTCTTGTTGGTATTGAGATACAGGAACGTGCCCGAAGCTTCCGGATCGGGCCCGTCCCCGGCGAAGGGCCCGAGGTGGCGGGCCCGGTCGCCGATGCCGGGACGTTCCACCTTGATCACCTCAGCGCCGAAATCCGAGAGCAGCTTGCCGCAATAGGGGCCTGCGACGAATTCGGCCAGCTCGACGACTTTGAGGTCGAGTGCGTCCGTCATGCCTCGGCCCTCGCGGCCAGCTTGACGATGACGTTGGACTGGGTGTGGACCTGCCCGTCCTGGTTCTCGGCCCACACGAAGAGTTCCACCAGCCGCTGGCCCTGGCCGTCGATGAACTTGCGCTCCACGCGGCCTTTCACCCAGGTGCTGTCGCCGAAGAAGTTGAAGCGGCGGTCCTGGCTGTCCATCGACACGACGAACCCGTCATCGCCCATCCAGTCGGTAACGATGTGAACCAGCATCATCTCGTTGTGGATGCCGCCGGCATTCGCAAGCGGCGAGCCGAACATCTGTGCCGCGCGGTCGGAATAGTGCCAGTCGCGACGGAAGCGGTGCTCGCCGGTGAGGTCATCGACCGGATGGGTCTGCAGGTGGCTGCGCATCGCGGCCCACTTGATCGCGAAGGCATAAACGTAGCAGCTGACCACGGTGCGTGCCGAGCTGTCGCAGACGTCGTAGATGCCCTTGGCCAGAGGCGGCAGCTCCTCGCCCTCGACGACGTCTTCCCAGTAGCGGATCTGCTTTCCGCGCCGCTTGGTTCCCGCGAGCTGAGCATCGAAGTCGTCGTGGATCTCCCTCAGCTCGGCTTCGGAATATTTCGTGTAGGTCTTTCCCGCGTATTTGGCGCCGACCTTCGACTCCTTGCCGCCGGCCTTGTCCTTGCGTTTCGACGGCGGCGTCGCAAGGTAGATGTTGCGGCCGGTCGCGACGGCGATGGTCTCGCCGCGCTGGTTCACGAAATGGCGCGGCACGCTCTCGATGAACATGCGGTAGGGCTTGCCGCTGACCTGCTTCTCGACGAAGCCGCCATAGGTATCGAAGCAGGTGAATTCGTCGCCCGGCCGGAACGGCGCGAAATACTCGTGCTTGTTGCCCGCCGCCAGGCGCGCGACGCCCGGCACGCGCAGCCGTCCGCCGAAGGACGAGCCGAAGGAGATGCAGGATTCGTAGAGCGGAGGCGCGATGATGCCGCCCCACCGGGTGTTCTGGGCATAGGTACGGTTGCGCCAGATCGGGTTCGGATCGCCGATCGCGTCAGCGAAATGGCGGATCAGGTCCTCTGTCACCAGCGCATTGAGGATGCCGCGCTCGTATTCGTTGTCCATGATGTCATGGATCGGAACCGGCAGCTTGCGCTCTCCGCGGCCCTCGTTGAACTGCGCGATCCGCTTGTCGAGCTTCTCGTTCCACTCCGCGTCGGACAGGTGATCCCAGTCGGTATCCTTCAGGTTGCCATCCATGCGCTCGCCCTCCCTCTTCGTCGCCTTGCCGATGCCTTCGCACGGTTTTGCTGATCATGATTGTTGGACAATTTAGTACTACAAGAATCATGTTCGCGTCAAGCTTGGTTTTCCCCGCTGTCGGCGCCAAAGCCGGCGGAGCTTGGCGCTTGCCATGAAGAACGTCCTCGGCTTGAATGCGAGCTCCAACTGCGGAGACCATGATGACCGGAAACAGCCCCGCGCCAAGCAAGCCCTCGAGCCAAGGGCAAGCAGCAGTTGCCGATTCCATCCGGCAGGCAATATTGTCGAACGATCTTGCCCCGGGTCAGAGACTGGTCGAGGCGGAGCTATGCGAAATGCTCCGGACCAGCCGGGGAACGCTGCGCGCGGCGCTTGCCGAGCTGGTGCATGAGGGCCTGGTGGAACGGATCGCCAACCGCGGTGCGCGCGTCCGGGTGGTCGGTCTGGAGGAAGCGCTGCAGGTCGCGGAAATCCGCCTCGCGATCGAGCAGGTCTGCATCACTCAGGCTATCGCGCGGATCACGGATGAGGAGGTTGCGGAGCTCCGGCTGATGGCGGCACAGCTCGAGGCCAGGGCCGCGCAGCAGGATGCGGCGGGATTCGCGGAACTCACCCGGAAGGTATTCCAGTTCTACGTCAGGGTTTCCGATCATGCCGTCGGACAGGAAATCCTGGAGAAGCTGCGCGACCGGATGGCACGGCACCGGCTGCGCCTGACCTACCGGCCCGGCCGAGCCCAGGTCTCGCTGCCCTACTGGCTGGACATCATCGACGCCATCTGCCGCCGCGATGCACCGGCGGCGCGCGAGGCGCTGCGGCGCCATGTCGACAACGTCAAGGAAACCATGCGTGCGCTTTCGGTCGGAGAGTCGCCGTTGTCGAGATAGCTCCCCGCACCGGCACGGCAGACCTCCAGTTCTCGCGCACCTGCCGCTCCGGGCCGGACGGAGGAAGTCGGCATCCCGCCGCCAATGGACGGCCCGCCGGCGAGAGTCCGGAATGGCGGGCGCTCCTGCAGGAGCGCCCGCTGGGGATCGGAGCGGCAACGGGCCGCTAGCGCACCTTGCGGGCGTTGCGGTTGTTGAGCCACAGCACGGCGGCCATCATGGTGGTCGCGATGGCCCAGATGATCAGCGCGAAGGCGGTCATCAGCGGGAAGCTGCCGTTCTCCCAGAGGTCGAGCAGCACGGCGCCCACGACCCCATTGGACGTGCCCGAGAGAATGGCCGAGGCCGTGACCTCGCCCATCATGTGGATGAAGACCAGCACCCAGCCAGCAGCCAGCCCGTGCAGCGACAGCGGCAGCAGGATCTTGCGCATCGTGGTGGTCTCGGAGGCACGGCAAACCCGCGAGCTTTCCGACAGTTCCCGGCCCACCAAGATCGCTGCCGAACGCGCTGCCGTGGAGGCGTAGGGAATTTCCATCAGCAGATAGGCCAGGAACAGGATCCAGATCGTGCCGTAGATGTCGAAGGGCCATTGGGCGAAGGCAAGGATGAAGGCCACGCCGACCAGGGTATGAGGGAAGGTGGCGGGCAGCATGGTGATCAGATCGACGACCTTGCGCGAGCCCATTTTTTCGAGAAGGCCCTGCCGCACGCCCGCCCCGTCGGCGAAGTGGTTGGCATAGAGCATCAGGAAACCCGCGACCGCCATGATCACCGTCGCGCCCGTCGTCGCGAGGAAGATCGAGTTCGCCAGCGCCCGGGTGGTGGCCGGGTTTACCGTCAGGACCGTGACGTAGTTGTCGAAGTTCAGGTAGTCGAGCGAGAAGTTCAGCGACCAGAAGGGCTGAAGCGACACGGCCATCAGCGCCAGGAGCGGCAGCACCAGCGAAATCAGGATGTAGCCGACGAAGACCGCCTTGGTCACGTAGCGCAGCTTGCCCAGGCGCGTCGGCGTGTGCCGGGCGCCCTTGCCGCCGATGGTGGCGTGCCTGCCATGGGGAAGGAATTTCCACTGCACCATCCTCAGCGCGAAAACGACGACAAGCATCCCGAAGGCGAGTGTGATCGCCGCCTTCTCGTTCGCCGGGTAATCCGTGAAGTAGCGGAAAATCCGTACCGAAACGACTTCGATCTGCCCGGCAGTGCCCAGGATGACCGGCACCGCGAAGATCGCGATGCCGTTGATGACCGACAGGAGCCATGCCTCGAAGATGGCAGGACGGATTGCCGGCAGCGTCACGGTCAGCCAGGTTCTGAGCGGTCCCGCCCCCGAGATGCGGCAGGCCTCCTCGATCGAGGGATCGAGGCTGCGCAGGGCCGCGGAGGTGATCAGGTAGATCGCCGGGACGAGGTGGATCGACAGGGCGAAGATCAGCCCCTGCATCGTGTAGATGTCGATCGGACCGGTGCCGCCCATGACCTCGCCGCCCGTGAACCAGCGGAACGCGACGTTGAAAAACCCGATCCGGGGGTCGAAGAGCACCACCCAGCCCAGCACGCCGGTCACCGAAGGCAGCATCAGGGGTGCCACCGGCATGAAATTCCCGACGCCTTTCAGGCCACCATCCGTGCGTTCGGCCACCACCGCCAGCGCGGTTGCGAAGACCAGCGCCACGAGGCTGGATATCGAGACCATCGCGAAGGTGTTCCACAGCACCTTTCCGATCCCGGGGCCGAGCCCCTCACCGGCAATGTCCGTTCCGCGCCCGAAGACGAGGCTCAGGAGCTGTCCCGTGGGATAGACCATCAGGAACCCGATGCCCAGAACAAGGAGCGCGGCGATCACCGCGATGGGGCGCCAGTTCGGCCTCAGGGCCGGCCCGGGCGTACGGGGCAAAATGTCGACATCCGATGCCTGCAAGGCAATGTCCTCCTGTCGCTCGTCGGTGCCTGGCTCAGGCCAGTCCCATGAGTTCGATGATCTTGTCGCGATGTTCTTCGGCTGATTCCATGTCCGGCTCGACAAAGCCCGGCTTGAGTTCAGCCGTTCCAGGCGTACCGTTCGGAGATGCGGTTTCCGCATTGAGGATCTGCTGGCCCTTCTCGGACATCATGAAGCTGCAGAGCAGCCGCGCCGCATTCGGGTTTGGCGCCTTGGCCGAGACGGCGAACGGAGAGACCACACCGGAATATGTATCGTCGGGAATGATGGCTTGCACCGGCGCGCCCTTATTGATGACCGAGTACGCCTGCGTGGTCGAACAGGGGAAGAACAGGCTCGCGCCCCCTGCCGCAACCTGCTGGATCGAGGCCGGTCCGCCGGAACCCAGCTGGAACTCCTGACGGCCGAGTTCGCGCAGGAACTCCTCGCCCTTGGTGCGCAGCAACATGTCGTAGGATCCGAAGGCGACGAGCCCGACCGAACGCAGGTCGACCGTGATCAGCCGTCCCTTCAGCTCCGGCCGCAGCATGTCCTCCCACTCCGCGGGCAGGTCCTTCACCATCGCGGTATTGGTGCCCATCGTGTGCGGGTTGATCGAAATTACCGCGGAATAGCTGTTCTTGAAGGCTTCGGGCCACGCGTCGAGACCGGGGACATGGGCCGGGTCGAGATCCGCGATCCAGCCCTTCTTGTGGAAGGCCTCGAACAGCAGCGGATCGCCTGCGACCATCACGTCGGCCACGGCCTGGCCGGCCTCGGACTCTGCGGTGTAGCGCGCCGCGACCTTGGACGAATTCAGCCGCTGGTATTCCAGCTGGATGCCGTATTCCTCCTTGAAGGCTTCTCCCAGGGCAATGACCAAGGGCTCGGCGGAGCCGGTGTAGAGCATGACCTTGCCTTCGGCCTGCGCCGCGGCCACGGGATCGTCGCTGTCCTGGGCCCAGGCGCCGGTGCGGATCGAGAAGCCGCCCACCATCGCCGAGGCGGCTGCCAGGCCGGTCGTCTGCAGGAAGCCGCGACGGCTGGTCCGGGTCTTGCTATCGTCTGTCATTTGAATTCCTCCCTGAATGGCCGGGTTACTCCCTTTCCCGGCGGTTCTGGCAGCGGTTCCGGTCAAGATGGCTGCCACATCTTGTCCACGCCTTTCCCATGCATGGATAGATCGGGAAAGGCGCGGGAGGAACGGGCCGTCAGGCCCGCCCGTTCTTTTCTGCAAGAAGCGCGTCCCAGTCGGACGGCAGGCTGATCGCCCGTGTCACGGGGAAGCCGATATAGCCGTTGCCCGAACCGATCATGGCATGGTCGCGATCCGGATCCCCGGATACGACAATCATGAAGTCCTCGGGTTTCGAAACCATCTGGATGTCGCGGTTGACATCCATCGACGTTCCCAGCTGCTCGGGCCAGCACTTCTCGTTGATGCCGCGATAGAAGCGGTTGAGGATCATCCCGGAAAGACGAGAAACCCGCAGCTTGGCATTCTCGTAGAAATGCCTGCGCACCTTGTCCTTGGTCCAGCCCTGATCGGTCAGCACCTTCAGGATTGCCGGCGTGATCACCACCAGCGGCCGCGTCACCATCCCGCGGAAGAAGAACTGGATGAACATGTTGTTGTCGGCCATGCGGGCCTCGATGTTCTTCAGTATCTGCTCCGCGACCGGATCGCCCACTTCGATGGCCTGGGTCATCTCGGTGCAGGACGTGACCGTCACCATGTTCTGGCCGAAGGCATAGCCCTCTTCCTCGCCATGGGTGGGCCAGCCCATCTCCTGCGCGGCATCCTCGTTCTCGGCCAGCACGATCCGGAAGTTGCCGCCGTAGCAGCCCTTGTCGGTGCCGTGCGGGATGAAGCCGCAGACATTGCGCAGGTACATCCGCCAGAACCGCCCGACCGAGGTGTTCGCCTGGAATCCGGGGCGCAGCGCGGCCTGGAGGCAGTTGAACTTCAGGTCCTTGATGATCTTCCCCGAAAGGATGATCTGCGTTTCGGTAGCGGGCGTGTGTCCGAGGTGTTCGACCCCGAACTCCTTGTCCATCATCGCTTCGGTGATGGCGACCAGCACGGGCATGTATTCCGGGCGGCAGCCCGACATCACGCCGTTGACGGCCACGTTCCATACCGTCGCCTCGCGGTTCGCAGGCAGCGCGGTGCCCAGAACCTCGTCCGCCTTGCGGTCGGTGAAGCGCAGGAACTGTTCCACCTTCTCGAGCGTCGGCGGGACGACCGGCAAGCCCTCGGACCATTCATTGGCGAGGAAATGCTCGTTCACCTCGTCGAAGCTGCCTTCGAAGATGATGTCCGTCCTGCCGGGTTCGGCGGACGCGACGGCTTCATCGGGCTGTATGGTCAGCCCGTCGATCACCTGCTGCAGCATCGGACCGGCGACGGTCTTCTCGAGCTGCGCGTCAGTGACGAAATTCACATGACCCGGATGGATCGTGTGGGGGAGATTCGGCATCCCCAGACCCTTGGCAGTCTGCTTGCCCTGATTCACGAAACCGGAACAGAGCATGGTCACTGTCGGATAGCCCAGGCTTTCGACCAGGGCGGAGGCACGCGTCACGGCGGCCGTGCAGGACCCTCAGCAGCCGACGCCGACGATCACCGCGTCGACGTCGTGTTCCTTCAGCTTCTCTGGAAGCGCCTCGAGCACCGCATGCTCGTTGGCCCCGTGGATCTCGCCGAATTCCCGCCATGAAATGAACTTGATGTCCGGATATTTCGCAGCGAGCTCGCGCTCCCAGATATCGAACATCTTGTCGCCCTTGAACACCCAGTCCCAGAGCTGCGCGACGGTCTTGCCGTTGAGGTCGTCGAGCCGCTTGGCAAGCTGGTGCCCGTCATGCACCTGCCGGCCGCTCGGCCAGACGACCTTGTAGGTCTCCGCCGCAAAGGTCTGCTTGTCGTCCATCCGAACGAATTCCTCCGCAGTTTCGGGCGCCTCGGGCGCGCCCGGCCCCGGCGGCACGATGCGGCCGCCCTTGGGAGACGCTAGCCGCAGCATGGGCGATGGCGGAAACCCATATCACATTATTGGAAAGCTCCATCACCAAGCTCCGCCTCCCTCCCGCGGACACGCGGCGCTAGGCCTGTCCGAAACGGCGGAGGAGCAGAGGCATGCTGATCGCGACGGCGGGACATATCGATCACGGCAAGACCCGGCTGGTCGGAGCCTTGACCGGCGTGGCCACCGACCGCCTGCCGGCCGAGAAAGCGCGGGGCATCTCGATCGATCTCGGCTTCGCCTACTGGCCGGACGGGGCCGGCGGCACGATCGGCTTCGTCGATGTCCCCGGTCATGAACGCTTCCTGCGCAACATGCTGGCCGGAGCCACCTCGGCGGAGGCTGCCCTCATCGTCGTCGCCGCCGATGACGGGCCCATGCCCCAGACCCTGGAGCATCTGGAAATCCTCGGGCTGCTCGGCATCTCGCGGGGTATCGCCGCCATTACGAAAATCGATCTGGCAGGTCCGGAACGGACCGCAGAGGTCGCGGAGCAGATGCGCAGGATCCTCGACGGCACGCCATTGGCCGGCGCGGCAATCCATGAGGTTTCGCCGATAACAGGTGCCGGCATCTCCGGTCTTGCCGCCGCGCTGCGCGCCCTCGGGGCGGGCGATCCGGCGCGGCTTGCCGAAGAGCGGACCTTCCGTCTGGCAATCGACCGCGCCTTCAGCGTGGCCGGCGCGGGAACGGTGGTCACAGGGGCCGTCAGGACCGGGCGGGTCGCGGTCGGCGACCGGCTGGTCCTGGCACCGGCCGGGAGCGCCTGGCGAGTGCGGGGCCTCCAGAGCAACGGCACTCCCGTTGAGCAGCTGGCTGCGGGACAGCGTGGCGCGGTCAACCTCGCGGGGATCGAACTCGGCTCGGTGCATCGCGGCGACTGGCTTGTCGGGCCGGAGGGGTTTGTGCCGGGCGAGCGCCTGGCCGTCATGCTGTCCGTTCCCGCGGCCCGCTCCGAGCCCGTGCGCCACAACAGTCTCGCCACGCTTCACCACGGCACCGCCGCCGTGCCCGTGCGCATCCTGGTCCCCGGCCGGGTCGCGATTGCGCCGGGCCGGGAGGCCATGTGCCGCCTGGTTCCCGACACGCCGGTTACCGCACTTGCCGGAGACCGCTTCGTGCTGCGCGACCGGGCCGCCCGCACGACCCTTGGCGGCGGCCGGGTGATCGACCCGCTCGCTCCGGAACGGCGCCGCCAGCGCGGCGATCCGGCCCTCTTCTGGAAGGCGATGGACAGCGGAACGCCCGCAGCCGCGCTTGCGGGGCTTCTCGCGCTGGGAGAGGAAATCGACACCGCCCGCTTCGAACGGAGCTTTGCCCTTTCCCCGGCCACGGCAGAAGCGCTCTGGAACGAAAGCCGGACCGTGCGTTTCGGGTCCGGCAGGGCGCTCGGTGCAGAACGCGTCGACGCCGCGGCGCAAGCCGTTCTCGAAGCGGTGGAACTGCACCTCGCGGCCCATCCCCAAAGCAGCGGCCTGCCGCTCGCCGCGGCCGCCCGCGCCGCAGAAGGGCTATCGCCCGAGGCCCTGCACCACGTGCTGCGCTGCCTGTCCGGCGAAGGCCGGATCGCAATGGCGGGCCGCAAGCTGAGCCTGCCCGGCCACGCGCCCGGCGAAGACGCCGCGGAACTGCGCGCCCGCCGCCATCTTGCAGCAACGGCGGAAAAATTCGGGCTGCGGTCGTTCGGCACCGGCGATCTCGCGCGCGCCATGGGCGCCCCGGAATCCCGGGTCCTCGACCTGATGCTCCCGCTCCGCGGCACCGGAGAAATCTGGCGGCTGACCAACACCCGCTTCCTGTCCGGCGCTTCGCTGGATCATCTGGTGCGCCATGCAGAAGCGCTTTCCGGTGCCGGAGGCTTCACCGCCGCCGAACTTCGCGACGCCAGCGGCGCGGGACGGAACCTGGTCATCGACCTGCTCGAATTCTTCGACCGGATCGGCCTGACGCTGCGCGAGGGCGACCGGCGCAGGCTCCGGCCCGGACGGAAGCAGATACTCGACCGGGCTGCCGCGCTCGAACGCGGCCTCGGTCGGCGGGACTACCTGCCCCCCCGCCCGCCGCGGCGGCGCAAGGGGAGCTAGTCTCCGGCAGAGGCCAGGATTGCCTGGCGCCGGATCGCTTCGGTCAGAATCTGCGCAACCGGCGGCAGCATGGCGCCTTCGCGGGTGATGAGCCCGACATCCCGGCTCATCTCCGGAAGGCCGCAATCCAGCTCGTCGATCAACCCTGACTCCAGCTCGAACTGCATCTGCCGCGCCGACACGAGCGCCAGCGCGTTGCTGGCCGTCAGCAGCTGCCGGATGACCGCGAGATCGGCAGACTCCACACACGGCTGCGGCGGCGGCAGTCCCGCCTGGCGGAAGGCGTTGTCGAACATGGTCCGGCTCGGCGAATTCTGCCAAGGCAGCACCCAGGCGCTCGCCATCATCTCGTCAAGTTCCAGGCGCCGTCCCGCCAGCGGGTGACCCTGCCGGGCCACGACCGTCAGCGCGTCGGAAAAGAGTGGCTCGATCACGATGCCGGTCCGGTCCTCCTCGGCGCGGGGCACCCCCGCGATCATGTCGATATCGCCGCAGCGCAGACCGGCCATCAACTCGGCAAAAGGGCTGTCGATGGTCCGGACGTGGATGCCGGGATGCCCGGAAATCGCCTCTGCGATCGCCATGGGAAAGACATAGGTCCGGCCCAGCGGCAACATCCCGATCACCACCGTGCCCGAGGGCGAACCGGCCAAAGCGGAGATGTCCGCCGCGAGATGGCGCAGCTCCGCAAAGACACGCCGCGCCCGGATCGCAAGCCGGGCGGCCGCCTCGGTGGCGACCACGCCCTGCATGCCACGCTCGAAGAGCGTTGCACCGAGTGCGGATTCCAGACGCGACAGAGCCATGCTTGCCCCGGACTGCGAGATGCCGAGCCGGGCGGCGGCGGTCGAGATCTTCCGGGTCTCGGCCAGCACGGACACAAGCTGAAGCTTACGGCCGTTGAAGAGAAGCTGCAGGATCGAGCGCGGAGACAGCGCCGAGCTGCGCGACCTGATCCGCGCCAGATCCGCGGCGGCTTCGCCGAGTTCCGCCTCGATGCGCCCGGCCCTGCGCGCAAGCAGGGCGCCGTAGTCGTTCTGGATGATGCCGCGGGCATTGCGCTCGAAAACCTTCACTCCGAGCGAGCGCTCGAGCTCGACGACCGACCGGGATACGGCCGAAGGTGCCTTGAACAGGGCCTGGGCGGCCTGCGCAATGCTGCCGGCTTCGGACACCGCCAGGAACACCCTCATGTTCTGGAGCTGCAGGGCGAGGTCGTCCCGCCCAATTTCCGGCTGAACCATGGCTTCCCCGCTCCGATTGCGCCGGGCCGCAGGCTAGCCTGCGAATTCTGTGATGTCCAACCGGATCCGCGGACATGCGGGAAACGATCACAAAAGCCGGGCCCTGCATCACGCCTTTCGTCTGACGGCATGCGGAAGCTTGCGCCTAGACAGGGCCGACACCCGACGAAACCTTCAGCGGAGGCGGCCATGACACGCGAAACCAGCCCTGATCCCGAGGTCATCTTCCAGATGCACGGCGCCACTGCACTGGTGACTCTGAACCGCCCTGCAACCCGGAACGCGATTGACGACGCCTTGCGCGAGCGCCTGCTCGGCGTGATGGCGGATCTCGAAGCCGATCCGGCGGTGCGCGCGGTGGTCGTGACCGGAGCCGGCAAGAGCTTCTGCGCGGGCGGCGACATCGCGGCGATGCGCGCGCGGCTCGATGCACCTCCGGGCGAGGTCGGGTTCAACGGCTGGCGCCGCCAGATCCGGACGCATGAGGCGATTTCGGCGATCCGGAATTTCCCGAAGCCGGTCATCGCCGCGGTCAACGGTCCCGCCGTGGGACTGGGCGCGGATCTGGCCCTGGCCTGCGATTTCGTGCTGGCGGCGGACACCGCCTTCTTCGCCATCAGCTATCTCCTGCGCGGCCTTATCCCCGACGGCGGTTCGCTCTACCTGCTGCCGCGCCGGGTCGGGCTGTCGCGGGCCAAGGACCTGATCTATTCCGGGCGCCGGGTGGCGGCTGCGGAAGCGCAGCAGATCGGGCTCGCCGACCGGATCGCCCCGAAGGAAAGCTGCGTGTCCGAGGCGCTGGACTGGGCGGCCAGCTTCCACGACAGCGCGCAGACCGCGATGGCGCTCGGCAAGACCATCCTGAACAGCAGCTTCGAGACCGGGCTGGAAGAGATTTTCTCGATCGGCGGCCGCAGCCAGGCGATCTGCTACACCTCGGCCGAGCACAGGGCCGCGATCGAAGCATTCCTGGAGAAATCAAAATGACCGCCGCGATGCCCGTCCGTCACGAGATGCGCGGCAGAGCCGTGCTTGTCACGATCGACAATCCGCCGGTCAACGTCATCGGCCAGGCTGTCCGGGCCGGCCTGGCCGAGGCGCTCGATTTCGCGGCGGCCGAGATCGGGGCCGGACGCGCGGAGCGCGTGGTCCTCACCGGCGCGGGCCGGGCTTTCGTGGCCGGAGCGGATGCGAAGGAATTCGACGGCCCCGCGCTGGAACCGCATCTGCCCGACGTCCTGGCCCGGATCATGGCACTTCCGGCCGTGGCCGCGATCAACGGGTCGGCGCTAGGCGGCGGTTTCGAGATTGCGCTGGCCTGCCGCGTGCGGATCGCCGCGCCGGATGCCCTTCTGGGACTGCCCGAGGTCACCCTGGGCGTCGTTCCGGGGTCGGGAGGCACGCAGCGGCTGCCGCGGCTGATCGGTCTGTCCCGCGCTGTGCCTCTCGTGGCTTCCGGTAGGCTGGTCAAGGGAGATGAGGCAGAAGAACTGGGACTTGTGGATCAGCTTGCCGAGGATCCGCTGGCTGCGGCTCTGGAAATCGGCATGGACGGGCGCCTGCCCGTGGATGCCCTCCCCGCCGCAGAACCGGACGCCGAGGCGATCGAAGCGGCGAGGGCTGCGTCGCGCAAGCGGCAGAAGGGGCAGACTGCTCCCCTGAAGGCAATCGAATTGATGGCGGGATCGGCGGAATGGCCCCTTCAGGAGGGGCTTGCGCGCGAACGCGAGACCTTCCTGAACCTGCGCGCCGGGCCCCAGGCACGCGCCCTGCGCCACATGTTCTTCGCCGAGCGCGCCGCCGGGATGCCGCCTGCGCTGCGCGATCTGCCCGCGAGGCAGATCAGTTCCGCGCTGGTTGCAGGCGGCGGGACCATGGGGGCCGCCATTGCCTATGCGCTCTCCAATGCCGGGATCGGGATCACGCTTCTGGAGCATGATGCCGAAGCCGCTGCGCGCGCGCGCGACAATGTGGCGAAGCTGTTCGACGACGCCGTCCGCCGGGGCAAGCTGGCATCCGCGGAGGCCGCACGGCGGCTGGAAGAGCAGTTCAGCTTCCTTCACGGCACGGATGCGGCGCTTCCTCCGGTCGACCTAGCAGTCGAAGCGGTCTTCGAAGACCTGGCCGTCAAGCGGGCGCTGTTCGACCGGCTGAGCGCGGAGCTTCCGGACAGCACGATCCTGGCAACCAATACATCCTATCTGGACCCGGATGAGATTGCGGCCGGCATCCGCGCGCCGGAGCGGTTCCTCGGCCTGCATTTCTTTGCGCCGGCCCATGTGATGAGGCTGCTGGAAATCGTCCGCACGGCAGAGACCTCGCCCCGGACTCTCGCGGCGGGCTTCGCCCTGGCAAGGAGACTGGGCAAAGTCGCGGTGGAAGCCGGGATATGCGACGGGTTCATCGGCAACCGCATCCTCAAGCGCTACCGCCAGACGGCCGACATCATGCTCATCGAAGGTGCCCTTCCCTGGGAAATCGATGCCGCCCTCACCGGGTTCGGCATGGCCATGGGAGTATACGCGGCCCAGGATCTGTCAGGTCTCGACATTGCTCATGCCAACCGCCGCAGAAAGGGACGCGAGGCGGGCACCCGGCATGTTCCGATTGCCGATCTCATGGTCGAGAAGGCCGGTCGACTGGGCCGGAAGACCGGCGCTGGCTGGTACGACTACGAAGATGGCCGTGCCGTGCCCTCGGCGGCGGTGGCCGAGCTGGTCGTTCAATCCTCGCAGGCGGCAGGCCTGCTGCGCCGGAACTTCCCGCCGGAAGAGATCCAGCGCCGGATGATGCTGGCCATGATGATGGAAAGCTTCGACATCCTGGGCGAAGGCATCGCAGCCCGTGCCGCGGATATCGATCTGGTGGAAGTCCATGGCTACGGGTTTCCCCGCTGGCGCGGCGGTCCGATGAAGCTGGCCGAGGAATGGGGGCTTGCGGCGGTCGCCGGCGAGCTAGCCGCACTGTCCGACGCCGATCCGGCCAGCTGGCATGTGCCGCCGCTGCTGGAGCGGCTGGCCCGGGGCGATGGCGCGCTCTGGCAGCCAACCCGCCTGCCGGACCCTGTCCATGCCGGGTGATCCGCGCTTCCTTTATGTCGGCAACCGCCGCAAGGGTCCGTCTTCCTGGACGCCGGATCCCGAGCCAGCTTACGGCATCTCGGTGCTGGAGCGCGACATTCCGAGCGGAGAGCTTCGCAATCTCGGCACGGTCGCCCCGGAACTCAGCATCGGCTTTCTCTGCCATGATCCAGTCCGAGGCGTGCTCTATGCCCTGCACGAGGCGCTGACCCTGCCGGGTCGGCATCTGGGCGGCGGGGGCATGGTCGCCGCCTTCCGGCTCGATCCCGGCACCGGCGCACTGGACGAGATCTGCCGCGTGCCCTCCTATGGAGCCCTGCCCTGCTACGCGTCCCTGGACAGCACCGGGCGGCATCTGGCCGTTGCCCATCACACCGGGCACACGCCTGTGACGCGGACGGCGCGGGGGCCGGATGGCTGGAGGATCGAGCTGGTCCACGACGAAGCCGCCATCGTCACCTTCCCGCTGGAGGCGGATGGCAGCATCGGTCCGCCGCGGGACATCTGTTCCTTCGAAGGCTGCGGAGCCCTGCCCGCGCAGAGCCACCCGCAGCTGCATTGCGTGAAACGGGCCCCCGGACGTGACTTGTACGTCGTCTGCGACAAGGGCGCCGACCGGATCCGCATCCTCGCGATCGAGGACGGCCAGATCGCGCAGCGGCAGGAGATCGCCGCCCCGCCCGGCAGTTCCCCGCGCTACGCGGCCTTCCATCCCCGGCTGCCGCTCTTCATGGTGGATTTCGAAACCGCGCCGCTTCTGCAAGCCTATGCGCTCGGGCCGAACGGCCTGGCGGAACTGGCGTTCGAGCAGGACCTGTCCGGCCTTGCCGGAAATGATGCGCGGCCAATGTGCTCCGACATCGCCTTCGCGAAGGGGGGACGCGTGCTCTACACGCTGATCCGCGGGCCGGAGGCATTGGCCGTCCACGCGGTGGCCGAGGACGGCACGCTTAGCCCTCGCGGCCTGTTCCCTCTCAGCGTGCGCAATCCGCGCGGACTGCTGGTGGCGGGGGACAGCCTTTGCGTCGCCGCTGTGCAGAGCAGGGAACTGGCCGTCTTCGAACTAGGCCCGGACGGAGTGCCCACGCGCCGCGCTTCGAGCGTTCGCCTGCCCGCGCCCGGCTGCATCGTGGCGGCGTGAGGCGCAGCCGGGCCGGGCTGCGCCGGAACGTCCTTCAGGTTGCGGACAGCGCCGCGAGGCCTTTCCTTGCCGCGGCAAGCCTTGCCTCGCGCGCCGCATGGGCCTGCTCCAGCACCCTGTCCTTGGCCATGTCGAGCAGAACCGGAATCGCGGCATCTGCCTCCATCTCCCAGGTCTCGGGTTCCGCCTCGCCGATCCGGGCATGGACCGTGCCGGCCGCATCTGCCGGGTCCACCCAGACCTGCCAGAAGATCGTGCCCACCCAACCGGTCACGGAACCGATCGGGTTGCCCACATGCACGATCACGTTGTCGCGCTCAAGATCCTTCACTATTCCCCTCTGGCCGGCAAGCCGCGTTTCGTACCGGTCCCGCGCCTGCAGGCGGCTGATCGCATCGGCATCGTAGCTCATGTTGTCACTCCCTTCTGGCACCCTTCCGGGCGTGCTTGCGCCGAGGATGCCGGGCCGGAACCGGTTCTCAAAGGCGGCATCACAAAAGCGCAGGCCGGCTGGACAAAATCCGCCGCATCCGCCGCCTCTCAAGCCTCCCCATTGGCCCCTGGGATCGCCTTCAATATTGTTGACGAAATATTTTGGTTTATAGTGCGCACAGTTGCCCGCAGAATTTCCGGACCAGGAAGTGCATATGACCACCAAGACTATGTCGCAGGCCGATGTCGTTGAAGCAATCCGCGAGGAAATCCGCGCAAGCCGCCTGATCCCCGGCCAGCGGCTCGTGGAAGGCGAACTTTCCGAACTGCTCGGCACCAGCCGGGCGACGGTGCGCGCAGCCCTGATGGATCTGGCCAAGGAGGGGCTGGTGGAACGCGTCGCGAACCGAGGCGCCCGGGTCAGGGTAGTCGGGCTGGAAGAGGCGCTGCACATGGCAGAAGCGCGGCTCGTGGTCGAACGGCTCTGCGTGCAGCGCGCGACGGAACGCCTGAGCGACGCCCAGATCGCGGAAATGCGGGCGCTGCTGGAACGGCTCGGGGCGCTGGCACGCAGCAATGACATCCAGGGCTTTGCGGCCGCGACCAACCAGATCCGCGAGATATACCTGGAGGCCGCAGACCAGCCGGTGGCCCGCGGCATCATTTCCAGGCTGCGCGACCAGATGGCGGGGCACACCTACCGGCTGACCTACCGGCCCGGACGCCCCCAGGCCACCCTGCCCTACTGGGAAGCACTGGTCAGTGCATTCGCCCGGCGCGATGCCGCTGCGGCCGGGGCCGCGGTGGAAGCGCATGTCGCCAATGTGCGCGAAACCATGCGCTCGATCGCCACCGAACTCTCCATCCTCGAGCGCGGCTACGGGAAGCTCGGCTAGCCCGCCGCCTGCTGCCTGCGGCCCAGGGGGCTGGCGGCAAGGAATGCGCCGCCCAGCATCGCAATAGCCAGCCCCGCGCAGGCAACCGCGGCCTGCACGCCGGCGAGACCCGCCAAGGCCGCCAGAGCTGCCACTCCAACTTGCGAAAGCCCCCGGTTGAGCAGCATGACCGACAGAACCCGGCCCCGCATGTGTCCGGGCACCGAGATCTGGAGAAGCGTCATGACGGAGGCATTGCAGGCGACGAGCATCGCCCCTGCGCAGAAAAGCAGGGGAACGGCGGCCGCAAGATCCTGCGCGACGGCGAAAAGCAGCAGGAAAAGTCCGAGTAGCACCATGAAGGCGAGCATCGCACGCTGCGAGGAGGCCCAGACCGGGCGGGCGGCCAGAAGGGCGCCGCCTGCTGCCGATCCTGCCCCGGCGCAGGCGCTGAGAAGGCCCAGGCCGTCGGGACCGATGCGGTAGACGTCATGCGCGAAAAGCGTCAGGAGCGCCATGTATGGCTGCCCGAAGAAAGTCGGCACCAGCGCGGCCGCCAGAAGCAGGAGCAGCCGCTTGTCGCCCGCGGTGAAGGCAAGCCCTTCGCGGATCGATCGGGCCATGCTTTCCTGCCGGACAGCACGGAGGCCCGTCCCGGGCAGCTGCATCCGCGCCAGCGTGGCAAGAACCACGGTGAAGCTCAGCGCATTGAGCGCGAAGCAGGCGGGAAGCCCCAAGATGGCAATGACTATCCCGGCCAGGGCAGGACCGGCGACCTTGGTCATGTTCACCGTCATGGAATTCAGCGCGACAGCGTTGGGCAAGTCCCCGGCAGGCACGAGTTCGGGCACCAGCGAATGCCGGGCCGGCAGGTTGAAGGCCACCACCGTTCCGCGCGCCGCCGCCAGCAGCATCACCGTCCAGACCGGCGGGTTTCCGGCAAAGGCCAGGCAAGCCAGCAGAACGGCGAGCAGCATTGCGCAGCCCTGTGTCGCCATCAGCATCCGCCGCCGCTCGGCGCGATCGGCGACCGCCCCGCCCACAAGCGTGAAGGCAAGGATCGGCAAGGCACGGCACAGGTTCAGCAGCGCAAGATGGAACGGACTGCCGGTCAGCGAGACCACCAGCCAGTTGAGCGCGATCTGGTCCATCCAGTCGCCGCTGTTGGAGACGAGCGTCCCGATCCAGAAGAGCCGGTAGTTGCGGTGGCGCAGCGCGGCAAACATCTTGGCTCCCATCACCAGCCCCGCGCGCAGGGGCCGCTGACCGGAGATCGCGCGAGCAGAGGCTGACCGCTGTCGCAGAGCAGCCTCATCGCATGCATCACCCCGGCGGCATGGAGTTCGAGCGCATGGGCGGCGGCCTCGGGATCATGCGCCGCAAGCGCCGCCACCAAATCCTGCCAGAAGCCGAGGGTTGCGCGACAGCGCCCCGGCCGGCGGGTCAGGAGCCACGGCTGTCCGATCATCCGGTGGCGCAGCTGTTTCAGCAGTTCCGCCGCAACCTCCTGCCCGGAGATCTCCACGATGCGTTCGCGAATGATGCGGACAACGCGGATGAACTCCTCCGTGCCGGACCCGTCGCACAGCTCCGCGAGCCGGGCGGCAAGGCCGCCGAGTTCGCGCAGCTCGTCCTCGGTCGCGCGCAGGGCAGCGCTGCGGGCGCAGGCCGTTTCGACGGCCAGCCGGATCTCCGCTATCTGCAGCGCCTCGGCGAGGCCGAGAACCCGCACCCTCGCGCCGCGGTTCGGCACCCGCTCGACGATGCCCTCCACGCTCAGCGCCATCAGAGCCGCGCGTACAGCGCTGCGGCTAGCGCCCAGCCGGGCTGCAAGCTCGGTCTCCACCAGCCTCTGGCCGGGCACCAGGCGGTGATCGCGGATGCCATCGCGCAGCAGCGACGCGATTTCCGCCCAGTCAGGCCGGGGGACGGCTTTTCCGCCTTCTTCCCCGGCCGGCGCTGCCGGATCAGTGCGCTGCAAAGGCGCCCTCGCGCTGCAGCACCTTCCAGATCTCGTTCTCGATGCGGCGGTGCTCGTCGGAGTGCTTGATCGAGAGCGGACGCGGCCTCGGAAAAGGGATCTCCCACTCGGCGACGATCCTGGCCGGACATTTCGAGAAGGCGATCACGCGATCGGCCAGGTAGACGGCCTCGTCGATCTGATGCGTGACGAAAATGGCGGTCTTCTTGCGTTCGTCCCAGATCTTCAGCAACTCGCCCTGCATGGTTTCGCGGGTCTGTGCGTCCAGCCCGGAGAAGGGTTCGTCAAGCATGAGTACCGCAGGGTCCGCTGCCAGGGCACGGGCGATGTTCACCCTCTGGCGCATGCCCCCCGAGAGCTGGCGGGGATAGAACTGCTCGAAACCCGCCAGGCCGCTGAGCTGGATCAGGTCGCGCGCCACCGCATGGCGCTCCGCCTTCGGACGCCCACGCAGTTCCAAGCCGTATGCTACATTGTCGAGCACTGTGCGCCAGGGCAGCAGGCAAGCTTCCTGGAACACGACCGCACGGTCCGGCCCCGGCCCGTAGACTTCCTTCCCTTCGACGGTGATCGTGCCTCCGGATAGAGGAACCAGCCCGTCGAGGGCCATGAGGAAGGTGCTCTTGCCGCTCCCGCTGGGCCCGACGATGGCGACGAATTCGCCCTCTTTCACAGCCAGGTCGATTCCGTCGACCGCGACGAAGCGGCCCTTTTTCGAAGGGAAGCTCACGCGCGATCCTCGCACGTCGAGCTTGACTGCCCGGCCGTCTTCCGGCGCCGTCTCCGACGGCAACTTGTCCATCATCCCCATTGCGGACTCCTCGTCATTGAGATGTGCAACTCCAGAATACCCGTCCATCAGTCTTTCCATCGCGTCAGCAGCCTTTCCAGCAGCACGGCGGTCTGGGTCAGGGCAATCCCGATCACCGTCAGCAGCACGACCGCGGCATACATGACCGCCATGTTCATCTCGCTCTGCGCCTTGATCAGGATGTTGCCTAGGCCCGCGACCGATCCGAACAACTCGGCTACCGCGACGGCGACCACCGCCTTGCCCACGCAGATCCGGACCCCAGTCATGAAGAAGGGGACCATTCCAGGCAGCACCACCGTGCGGATCAGCTGGCGGTCGGTAGCGCCGAAGCTGCGCGCCATGCGCTTGAGCTGGCGGTCGACATTCTCTACGCCAGCCTGGGTGTTCATCTCCATGACAACGATGCAGGACAGCAACACCAGGACAATCTTCGAGGTCGTGCCGATCCCGAAGAGCAGGATGATGATCGGGATCAGCGCAAGATTCGGCACGGAATTCACCGCGATGACGATCGGACGGAGCAGCTCGTCGAACGGCCGGTACCAGCCCGCAAGGACGCCCAGCGTGCCGCCCACCAAGATCGAGATACCCAGGCCAAGCCCGAATTCATACGCCGACGTCTGCAGGTCGCGCGGGAAAGTGTCGCTTGTCACGACCTCTACCAGCGCCCGCATGATCTCTGTCGGGGGCGGTAGGAACAGCGTGTCTATGAAGCCGAATGTCGCCGAGATTTGCCAGGCGAGCACGATCGTCGCCATGGAAAGGGTGCCCAGCAAGGCCGGACGGCCGATGGTGGCATGGTGCAAGAGCCAGGCTGCGGTGGCATTGCGGGCCGAGGCCAAGCCTCCGGCGCGCGCGGAATGCTGCATTGTCATGTTTTCCTCCCTGTTCGTCTGCACTGCCCCTCCTCCCGGGACGGTGCGGACCGCGGATTCTCCGACCCGCATTCGCAGGCTAGACCGGAATCAGGTTGTCTTCAATAGTGTTGGCGTTATTGTTGACAATATGTTTGGCAATGTCTGCCGGGCGCGATCCGGCGGCGCAGGAACGGAGAAGACGGCATGGACAGGAATTTCGCGGAACCGGATGAACCGGCGGCACAGGAGTCTCCCTCCCCGCTCCGGGAAGAGATGGAACGCCCAGCCATCCTCTACGTGGCAGTCGGCCGCCGGATGCTGAGCTTCGCGATCTCTCCGATCGACGGCGAGCTGGTGCCCAGGGACGACATCGCGCTGCCGGAGCGGGTGCAATATGCTTGGCCGCATCCGCATCTGCCGATTCTCTACGCCGCCTGTGCCGATCGCAGCGCGGCAGGACGGGAAAGGCCGTTCCAGATCTGCGTCCTGGCGCGCGGCCGGGACGGGGGGCTGAGCTTGGCGGCCGAGCCCGCAGAGCTGTCGGCCCGCCCGATCCATCTGTGCACCGACCCGGCGGGCACGCATCTGCTGACGGCCTTCGGCGGGAACCCCGGCATCATGGTCCATCGCTTGCTGCCCGACGGAACCCTCGGCGCCGAGAAGCCGCAGGCGGCAGGGTTCCGCTTCGGCGCCAAGCCGCACCAGGTGCGCGTCCTGCCCTCGGGCGGGACAGCCGTGCTGGTCGAGCGCGGGGCGAAAGGGTTCGGCACGCCGGACTACCGCGCCGGTTCGCTTAACGTCTTCCGTTTCGACGGGGATGTCTTGGAAAACGCCGGGACGGTTTCCCCGGGGCTCGAACTCGCTCCCCGCGGCTTCAATCCGCGTCATCTCGATTTCCATCCCGAGCTGCCTCTCGCCTATGTCGCGCTGGAAGAGCAGAATGAACTGGCCGTGTTCCGCCTTCGCGGCGACGGGTTCGACCCAGTTCCGCTGGCCAGTCCGACGACCCTGCAAAACCCCATGCAGCAGAAGCCGCGGCAAGATTGCGGCACCGTGCACATGCATCCGCAGGGCGGCATCGTCTACACGGCAAACCGCAATGACGGCTATGTCGGCGGCCATGCAGGGCCGTCCTGGATCGTGCCGGACCCGGTTCCGGTCTTTCCGGGCGGCGAGAACAGCATTTCGGTCTTCCGGCTGAGGCCCGACGGCCTCCCCGAACTGGTCCAGACCGCCGACAGCCACGGGCTGCATCCGCGTTGTTTCGCGCTGACGCCGGACGGACAGAGCCTGGTCGCGGGAAATCTTGCACCAACGATCTTCGAGGAACAGGGGCTGCGCCGCGCCGTCCCGGCAAATCTCGCGGTGTTCCGCGTCGGTCCGGACGGCACGCTGACCTTCCGGCGCCGGCATGACATCGACACCGGACGCGAAATGATCTGGTGGATGGGAATCGCGGGCTGAGGCCGCCGGGCGAGAGGAACGCCGCTCCGCATGCGGAGCGGCCTTCCCCGCCCGGCCCTGCCGCTTCAGGCGGCCTGCGAGGCCGAAAGAATGCCCTCGATTTCCGCCATCTGGCCCGGGGCAATCGACCAATCCGACGCCGCCACATTGGAACGTACTTGCGCCGGCGAGCTGACGCCGGCGATCACCGACGGCACTTCCGGATGCGCAAGCAGCCAGCCTATGGCCAGCTCGAGCAGGCTTCGCCCGTGATCCGCCGCGTAGCGCGCGAGTGCGTCCACCTTCTCAAGATTGTCCGGCGACAGGATCTCTGCCTGTGCCGCCGCGGATTTCGTTCCGATGCGCGATTTTCCCTGAAGCGGAGCGCCGGGGCGGTACTTGCCGGAAAGCAGTCCGTTGAAGAGCGGCCGGAACGGCAGGAAGCGCGTGCCGGTGCGGCGGCATTCCGCCAGAATCGGCTCCGCCCGGCTGCGGCAGAGCGCGCTGAGCTCGTCCTGAGTCGACGCGAAACGCGGCAATCCGGCCGCGGCCGCGGCCGCCTGCGCCGCCGCCAGCTCGCCCGCGCCGAAATTCGAGCATCCGATCTCCAGGATCTTGCCCTCCCGCAGCAGCTCTGCCAGCGCCCCGAGCGTTTCCTCGATCGGCACCGAGGGATCGGGGATGTGAAGCTGCATGAGGTCGATTCGGTCGGTGCGCAGCCGGGTCAGGCTCGCCTCGGCGGCCTGCCGCACATAGGCAGCGCCCGCGCCTTTCCTGCGGTCGTCGAGAACCCGGCCGAATTTCGTGGCCAGCACGATGTCATTGCGGCGCGGCCCCAGGATTTCGCCGAGAAACGATTCGCTGGTCGTGGGCGGGCTGCCGTAGCTGTCGGCGGTATCGAAGAAGGCCACGCCTGCATCCAGGGCCGCTTCGACAACTCCGCGCGTGGCCTCGAGTTCCAGCTGGCGACCGAAATTGTTGCATCCAATTCCGATGGTTGAGACATTGATCGATCCGATCTGACGTGTCTGCATCTATCCCAAAAACCTCCCTATCCATCTGAAACAAAAGCGTTTCATGCGAAGGCTGCGCCATAATGAACGATATTGTCAACATTTTATTTGACAATATAGCGTGTGGCCCCTTAGCTGCTTTCGCAGGGATCAGGACTGCGCGGCCCGTCCGCGGCAAGCCTGTGCAAGGAGGAAGCCATGGCAGAACATCTGAGCGCAGAAGACCGCCTGGAGATCGCGGAAATCGTGTCCCGCTGGAGCCATTGCGAAGATGCCGGCGATGCCGAAGGCTGGGCCCGGCTGTTTGCTCCGGACGGAAGCTGCCGGAATGGCTCCGGAAAGCTGATGCGGGGACATGCCGAACTTCTGGAAGGCTCGCGCAGCAGGGCGGCGCTCCCTTCGGCGCGAGGCACCGCCCATTGGATGGGCGGAACGCTGATCGAACCAGTGGCCGGAGGCGCGCGGGCCAGACATTACGGCATGATCCTGCGCCGGACACCGGACGGGCTGTCGATCGCCAGCCTTTCGGACCGCATCTACGATCTTCGCCGGACAGACGGGGCCTGGAAAATCATGCACCGCGACATTTCCCGGCTGCCATCCGGCGCCCGCACGCAGGAAAACGAAAGACCGCAAGGAGGAACCAGGCAGAATGACCGCTGAAACCATCGCAAGGCCGCTCACCGCGGCGGACAAGATCGAGATCCAGGAGTTGATCTCGGAATACAGCTATCACGAAGATACCGGCAACGCCGCGGCATGGGGCGCGCTGTTCACCGAGGATGGACAATTCTGCGGCCGCAACAAGCCGCCGGTCATCGGGCGCGGCAATCTCGTCGCCTTCGCCGAACGCCGCTGGCGGGACAAGCCGCAGGTGCACAACCGCGCGCACTGGGTCAGCAACATTCTCATCCGCGCAACGCCCGAAGGCGCGGCGGCGCAATCCTACCAGATGAGCATCGACCGCGACGGCGCGGATTTCAAGATCGCCGATCTGACCGGAAAGGAAGACGAACTGCGGCAGGAAAACGGGCGCTGGAGGTTTCACCTCCGCCGCGTGGTCGAACTTAACCGTTGAGCACATGAAAGGGAACCGGGCTCCCAAGCGCCCGGCAAGGGAGGAGAAAAGATGATGACGCAGATCAATCAAGGCAGGACGGCAAGGACCCGGATCGGGCTGCGCACCGGACTTGCAGCCATGGGACTGGCCGCGGCGATGGTAGGGCAGGCCCCGGCAGACAGCGACGACAAGGTCAGGCTGGTCGTCGCCGGATCGGACGGGATCAGCTCGGCAACGCCGCTTTTCGTGGCCGAAGTCCTAGGATATTTCGAGGAGGCCGGGCTCGAGGTGGAATATCTCACCATGGCGGGCGGCGCCGCCACCATGTCCGCCGCGATTGCCCGCGGCGACGTCCAGATCGGGCTCGGGGCCGCCAGCCAGTACATGGGGTCGATCGCGAACGGGCTGACCAAGGGCAAGCTGATCGGGGAGTTCACCGACAACAACTATGTCATCCTCGGCGGCGACGGGATTTCCGATCCGTCGCAGCTGCGCGGCAAGCGCTACGGCATCTCGAGCCACAATGCGGGGGACCATATCTACAGCATGGCGGTTCTCGAGGCCTACGGGATCGGTCCGGATGACGTCGAGTGGGTGCCGTTGGGCTCGCCGCCGAGCCGCCTCAGCGCGCTGGTCTCCGGCAAGGTCGACGGCATCGAAATGACCTTGACCTCGCTGCCCGAGCGCGAGGCGGGCCGCATCATCGTCAGCGCCGAGGAAAGCCCCGTGCCCTTCGTGTCCGCCGCGATCTTTGCCTCGCAGGATCTGATCGACGGCAACAAGGAAGCGCTGACGCGGTTTCTCGGCGCAATCGGGCGCGGCGCCGACTGGATACGTGCGAATCCCGAAGAGGCCGTGGCATCCTGCGTCAAGAGCGGCTCTTCCGAAGGCCGCTGCCGGGACACGATCAGGGTCGGCACCGGTCCCGGGAACGGCTACACTTGGTCCTCGACCGCGCGCCTGAACGTGTCGGCCATCTCGGCAATGATGCCGTCCCTCGTCGCCGCGACGCCCAAGGCAGAGGGCATGTCGATCGACGACTATGTCGATGCGACCGTCGCGCCCTCCGAAGGGTAGCGGCACAGGGCCTGCCCTGTCCGACGGGCAGGTCAGGCCTTGGGCATTCCCTTGGGCCGCGCCAGCCGCTTCTGCGCGGCGATGCTGAAGGGCGCATTGGCGGCGCCATAGCCGCCATACGTGGCAGCCCACTAGCCCGAAGCCAAGGAGCGTGCCTGCCATCGGCATGAAGAGGATGGAGGCCAGCCCGCTGATCGCTTCGCTATCCGCATAGGTCTTGTTCTCGTCCCCGTTCGTGCGGGTCCAGGTGCCCTTCAGACGGATGGCGGCATTGCCCCGGGCAGGCTGAAGGCCAGTGTCGCCGGGGTCGTGATCTTCGAGGCAGAGTTTTCGTAGCCGTCAAAATCCAGGTCGGCCCTGGCCGCGTTGATCTGCGACCGTGCCATTGCGGTCCGTGCCTGCACCGCACCATAGGCCTCGTCCTGGCCGAGGTCGGACCAGAGCCCGGTCGGCCCGAAGGTGCGTGAGAATTTCGACTAGAGCATTTCGGTTTTAACTTGCGACATATCCGGCTGCCTTGAAGTAGTTCCAGCATTCGGATGGTTCGTACAGATTGCAGATTGTGCCGATGGCCTCGAAGACCTCGGTGAAGGTTCTCGCCCCGATTTTCCGAAGGTGGGCCTTCAGCTTCGAGAACGCCTGCTCGATGGGGTTCAGATCAGGCGAGTATGGCGGCAGGTAGAGGAACCAGCAGCCATGCTCGCGCAGGGCTTGCGTGGCTTCCTTGTTGCGATGTGTCGCCAGGTTGTCGAGGAGTGAGGCCCCGAACGCCATTGGTCAGAGTGAGCGGGCCGAACGCAGTGCC
>NZ_VATA01000062.1 GCF_005870025.1 Poseidonocella sp. HB161398 | reverse complement strand
ATCCGAACCTCAGATCCCGGAAAGCGGGCAGTCTGTCGTTGGCTTGTGCGGCGTCGGCAAGACCTGGCTTGCCTGCGCGCTCGGCCAGGGGGCATGCCGTGACGGGAAGAGCGTTCTCTACCACCGGCTGCCGCGCCTTTTCGCCGAGCTCGAGCTGGCCCATGGCGACGGCCGCTTTCCCCGGCTGTTCCGCCAGCTCGTCCGCACCGACGTGCTGATCCTCGACGACTGGGGCCCCGACCGCCTGACGGCCGGGCAGCGGCGGGACCTCATGGAAATCGTCGAGGACCGATACGGCACCGGCTCCACTGTCATCACCAGCCAGCTGCCGGTCGAGGCCTGGCACGACGTCGTCGACGAGCCCACCTTCGCCGACGCCATCCTCGACCGGCTCGTTCACAATGCCCACCGCCTGGCGCTAGACGGCCCGTCGCTGCGCAAGACCCGCGGCGCGGGCGCGGAAGGGGAAACATCGTGACCGGCGCCCAGCCCGCCGCCACGCGCGACGCCGCGCCAGCGTCATGGGGCGCGCACGGCGACGCGCGCGGCTGCCGTTTCGCTGGAGCTGAAACGCTTGACCGGTTCCGCTCTAGGCGACATCAAGAAGAAGAGCTCAGCGGCTGTCTTCCGGGGTGACCGGATGTGTCGGAACCGCTGACCGGATGTCGCTGGAACGAGCGACCGGATGCTCCGGAATCCGCACGCAAGCGTTCAGACGACTTGCGCCTCGCCTGCTATCTGGTCGACAACTTGATTCCTGCTGCCGAAGCGCAGGTTCTTGTCGGCTGATGCAGACTACACGACACAGCTTGATTTGGGGTGGCGGCGATCGGCGAAAGGGAGTCTCCTGACGGACTCGACCTCACCAAAGGAACGGCCCGTTGAATATCCGCGCTCTCGCCGATCTATAGCGCGTCAATCTGGATCGAGGTGCGCGACAATCAGGGGGCTGTTGGTGATTGTCGCGTAGGCAGCGGGCCTTCCCCTCCTTCGCTTCTTCTCGAGCGCAGACCTGCGGCGCTAGCTCTCAATCGGTCCCGTCCGGAAATGGGATCTGCCGGAATCTGGGTCTGGTCTGGATGGGCACAGCGGCCAGGGCCGCTCCGACAGGCATCCGGTCCTCTTCTTGGTCGTTGAAGATCGGACAACTTGACCACCGTCACCGCCAGCTGCACGGAGTAAAATCCGCGCACGATTTGGGGGAAGCTACGGCCGGGCTCCGCCCGCCTTCCGCTTCCCCCAAATCGTCATCTTCGATGTCGCTGAGTAGTCACCTGCAATGTCGCGCCGCAACCGGCGTCGAGACCGACTATTTCAGCACCCTGCTCTCATGATTGCGTGTTCCAGATGATCGTGGGCGCAGATTCCACTGGATGATGGGCAGCCATTCCAGCTGATCGTGGGCAGGCCAGGCCGACAGTCTGAAGCTACGGTGCGCCTCATCTTGAGCGAGGGAGCCAAATGCCAACGGAACGACTGTCGATGCGCCGGATATGGGATGTACTGCGACTGAAGCATGCCCAGGGGCTGAGCGAACGGGCGATCGCCACGTCGCTCGGGCTGGGAAAGGGAACTGTCGGGGCCTATCTCGGGCGGGCCCGGAAGGCCGGGCTGGGCTGGCCGCTGCCGGAGGCGCTGTCCGACGACGACCTCGAGCTCCTCCTGTTTCCGGCAGCGCCCTCGGTGCCGGACCCCCAACGGCCAGTGCCGGACTGGGCCCTTGTCGACAGGGAGCTGCGCCGTCCCGGCGTGGCGCGGGCCCTGCTCTGGGAGGAGTACCGCGCCGCTCATCCTCTGGGTTTTGGCTATGCTTGGTTGTCTAATCGCTAAGCCGTCGTCAAGCCCGTAGAGGTCGTGTCGCGAATGTGGTAGAAATGCCGAGCGGCGTGCTCCGGGCATGTAAAATTGGCTCCGTTCAGGCGGCGAGGTCAAGAGCCATGGGTTCGAGGGGCTGGGAGAGGGTTTCCCAGCCGTCTACCTTGCGCATCTGGATCTGCCCGGAGGCCAGCAGCGCCCAGAGCAGCATCGGCACGGTCTCCGCGCAAGGCAGCACGTTCTGGGTCTTGATGCGCCACTTGCGCTGGAATTCCTGAGGCTCGGCGCCGGGTCATCCGGGGCAACCCTCGCATGCAGAATGCCGCGGGAGAGGCCGCCGGCCCAGTCGGCTCACCCCGCGATCATGAGGTCTAGTTGGGGGAGGGCGTCTGCATAGCGACAAGCAGGCTGGCTCATTTTGCAACGGGAGCAACAGATCGGCCAACGTCCAGGAAGACACGACCGTCGTCAATCCTGGCCGGATAGGTCGGAACTGTTCCGTCAGCCGTGGCGCCGCTGGTGAGGTCCACGGCGAGGTTGTGAAGTGGGCAGCTCACTGAGTGGCCATGCACGATGCCCTCAGATAACGGTCCGCCCTTGTGCGGGCAACGGTTGTCGAGAGCGAAGACCTGGTCGTCAAGAGTGCGGAACACCGCGATGCAGCCCTGCGCGGTGCGCACGATGCGGGCGCCGCGAACGGGGATGTCGCCTAGCTTGCCGACTTCCGTCCACGCACTCATGTTCCCGTTTCCTGCTTCAATTCGCTCATGACGTCCCATTTTTCCCGTGCCTCCGCTGTCGTGTGCTCTGCCCATGGATCCTTCCGATAGACCGACTGGGAGATTTCGAACCGTTCCGCCAGAGCTTTCCTGCTGGCGAGGTCCTCGACCACCCTGGCCCGGATCCAGTCAAGTCCAACTTGTCCCGCCCATTTGTATGGCCGGTGAAGGTATCGGGCATTCTCCCGGTAGAGCTGCACGAAGGCGGCAGCGATCTCCAGGGCCTCCGCTTCGGTCGCCACCTTTGCCAGCGGCTCTGTTTCCTTCACTTCCATGCCCGCCGCCCCGGCGACGCCGATCTCGTAGCCGCTGTCGACGCAGATGATGCCGATATCCTTGCACGTGGCCTCGGCGCAGTTCCTGGGGCAGCCGGACACTGCCAGCTTGACCTTGTGAGGCGTCCAGGATCCCCAGAGCAGCTTTTCGAGCTTTATGCCGAGCCCGGTGGAATCCTGCGTGCCGAAACGGCAGAACTCGGACCCGACACAGGTCTTCACCGTGCGCAGCCCCTTGGAATACGCGTGGCCCGACACGAGTCCCGCCGCGTTCAGATCCGCCCAGATCCGGGGCAGGTCGGCTTTCTCCACCCCCAGAAGGTCGATGCGCTGCCCGCCGGTGACCTTGACCATCGACACGCCGTAAGTCTCGGCAGCATCGGCGATGGCGCGGAGCTCTGCGGGAGTCGTGATCCCGCCCCACATCCGTGGCACAACCGAATAGGTGCCGTCTTTCTGGATGTTGGCGTGGTTCCGCTCGTTGACGAAACGGGACTGGGGATCGTCGCGGTACTCCAGCGGCCAGGCCGCCAGCAGGTAGAAGTTCAGGGCCGGACGGCAGGCAGAACAGCCGCATGACGTATTCCAGCCGCATTCCTGCATTACTGCAGGCATCGATTTGAGGCTGCGGCTGACGATCAGCCGGCGCACATCCTCGTGTGTCAGCGGCGTGCAGGGGCACATGGTCTCCTTCTCGGCGGCGTAGACGTCTCCGAGCGTCGATTTCAGGAGCTTCTCCACAAGTCCGGTGCAGCTGCCGCAGGAGGCCGAGGCCTTGGTGGCAGCCTGGATGCGAGGGATGGTCCCTGCACCTGCCCTGATGGCCGAGACGATATCGCCCTTGCACACACCGTTGCAGCCGCAGATTTCGGCTTCGGGGGGCAGGGCGGCAACTGCAGCCAAAGGGTCGCCGACCATCCCTGCCTGGTGCGCAGGACCGAAAATCACCGTCTCGCGCATTCCGGAAATGTCGGCTCGATCCTTCATGAGCCCGTGGAACCAGGGGCCGTCCGCGGTGTCGCCATACAGGACGATGCCGATGATGCGGTCATCCCTGAGGACGAGGCGCTTGTACACGCCCCGGCCGGGATCGCGGAAGACGATTTCTTCGCGCCCCTCTCCGGCGTCGAAGTCGCCGGCCGAGTAAAGGTCGCAGCCTGTCACCTTGAGCTTGGCCGCGACGTCCTTCGGAGCGAAACGCTGGCTCTGACCCGCCAGCGTCGCCGCGGCGACCTGCGCCTGGTCATAGAGCGGCGCGACGAGACCGAAGACCGCACCGTCATGCTCGACGCATTCGCCGAGCGCGAGGATGTCGGGATCGGAGGTGACCATGCGGTCATCGACTACGACGCCGCGGTTGACCTCCAGTCCCGCTGCGGTCCCAAGGGATGTGTTTGGCCGGATGCCCGTGGCCATTACCAGAAGATCGCAGGAGAGCTCCGTGCCGTCGTCCAGCCGCAGGGCCCGGACGCGGCCGTCGCAGCCCAGGATCTCCTCGGATCGGGCGCCGCAGAGGATCCGGATGCCACGCGCGGTCAGCGCCTTCTGAAGGAGGTAGGCAGCGCTTTCGTCCAGCTGGCGCTCCATCAGATGGTTCATGATGTGCACGACCGTGACATCCATGCCCCGCATCCGCATTCCCGCGGCGGCCTCGAGTCCGAGGAGGCCGCCGCCGATCACCACCGCCCTTGCCTCCGCCTGTGCCGCCTCGCGGATCATGCGATTTGTATCTTCCAGGTCCCGGTAGGCAATGACGCCGTCCAGATCCTTTCCGGGCAGCGGAAGAATGAACGGGTCCGAGCCCGTGCCGAGGATGAGCTTGTCGTAGGGCACTTCGCCCTTCTCTCCGACAACGACACGCCGTTCGCGGTCGATGGCAGTCACCCGCTCTCCGAACCGGCACTTGATGCCATGGCGGCGGTACCACGTTTCATCGTGCGTGACGATTTCCTCGTAGGTTCTTTCCCCCGAGAGCACGGGCGACAGCATGAGGCGGTTGTAGTTTCCGCGCGGCTCGGCGTTGAAGAGCGTGATCTCCCAGTCCCCGGGCCGAGTTTCCAGGATGTGTTCCAAGGCGCGGCCTGAGGCCATGCCGGCTCCGATGACGACAAGTTTCCCGGTCATGATGTCCTTCTGCGTCTTTCGGTCAATTGGCCTGCCGATCGTGCGGCCTGCCGGAGGGTGCATTTGTCCGGCAGGGTGGCCAGATCAGGAAGCGAGCTTCGCCTGGCCAGCATCCAACTGGCCGCCGGACGCGCCAATCTCGTCATGCGCTTGCAGGATGCCCGCTACGGCAGCGGCCGCCTCCTCTCCCTTGATCAGGAAATGGTCCAGGAAGAAGCGCGTCATGGGTTCGGCTTCCTGGAAATTGTGCGGCGTCAGGGAAACGGTGAGGACTGGGACATCGGTTTCCAGTCCGACCTGCATCAGCCCGCTGACGACGGCCTGAGAGACAAATTCGTTGTGATAGATGCCGCCGTTGACGACGAAGGCCGCGCAGACGATGGCATCGTACCTGCCCGTCCGGGCCATCCGGCGAGCAGCCAGGGGCAGCTCGAAGGCACCAGGGACCGTGAACACCCGGATGGCGGCTCCGGGCATGGCGCGGGAGAACCCGGTCAGGGCCTGATCGACGATATCGGCGTGCCAGGACGCCTTGATGAAGCCAATTCTGGGGGAGTTACGGTCGGACATTTGCAAACCTCATGTTTCCGGGTTTGGGACAGGCACCAGGGTGCGGTCGAGATAGATCAGCGGCAGGACAGCGTCGTTCGCGCAAGCCTCGAGCACATCGCAGAGAAAGATGGTGTGCGTGCCAGCCGGGAAGCTGTCGGCGATCGCGCAGGAAAAGGTGGCACAGGCTCCCGCGAGGACCGGCTGGCCCCTGGAATCCGGTTGCCAGTCCGGACTGTCGAAGCGGTTCTCCTGGGCTATCTTCCCTCCGAATGCGCGGGCAGCGCCGGAATGCGCCTGGGCGAGCACATTGAGCGCCAGACGCTGGTTGCCTGTGATTGCCGGATGGGAAGAGGCGGAGGTGTTCACGCAGACGAGGAGCCGGGGCGGGTTCTCGCTGACGGAGCATGCGGCTGTCACGGTCATCCCGGCGCGGCCTGCGGGTCCGTCGGTCGTCACGATCTTTACCGCGGCGGCTGTCCGGGCCATCGCGTCGCGAAAGGATTGCCGGTGATCCGGTCTGGACGAGTTCACGATTGTCATGGGGGAATGGTCCGGTGTGGGGTAGGAAAGGCGGCACCGTGGGACCGGTGCCGCAGGCGGGATCACTCCGCCGCTGTCTGCGCAACCGCCGCCAGGTTCCGGAAGGCTGCGCCCCGGTGCGTTGCGGGCAGGCGGGCGGACTTGCCGAACAGCTTCCGGCGCAACGGCCCCTCGGCATAGTCGCGCTGAGCGAGGCCGCGTTCCTGCAGGACGGGTGTCACATGGTCGATGAAGTCGACATAGGTCGCGGGGTGAAGCTGGCATATCATGTTCACGCCGCTGACCCCGGCATCCTGCCACAGCTCCAGCTCGTCGGCGATGCTTTCCGGCGTGCCGACGATGCGGCAATTGTAGGACAGGGCGTTTGCCACTTCCTTCACCGTCGCCTTCTCGCCGCTTTGCTTTCCGATCTCGATCATGCGGGCATAGCCCTGCAGGCCGTCGAGTCCGGATTCATCCACCGGCTGGTCAGGGTCCAGATGCGAGAGGTCGACGCCCATGTCGCGGCTGACATGCGCCGCCAGGCCTTCGTAGCTGACCCATTCATCGATCTCCGCGGCCTTCCGCTGAGCTTCTTCCATCGTGCTGCCAACCACGAAGGACAGGCCCTGGATGAATTTCAGGTCATCCGGGTCGCGGCCGTTCTGCCGGGCGATCTCCCTGGTTTTGTCGATCCCGATGCGGGCGCCGCCGACATTCGGATAGAGGACGAATGTCCCCTCGGCATGCTGGGCGGCAAAGCGGCTGCCGCGGGGCGAGGCCCCGGCCTGGTAGAGCATCGGCGTGCGCTGCGGGCTGGGGCTGACCAGATGCGGGCCCTGGACCCTGTAGCGGCTTCCGGCATGGTTGATGCGGTGAACCTTGGTGTGATCGCTGTAGATGCCGCTCTTGCGGTCTGCAAGAAGCGCATCGTCTTCCCAGGACCCTTCCCAGAGCTTGTAGAGGACTTCCATGTACTCGTCCGCCCAGTCGTAGCGCTGGTCATGGGGGACAATCGACTCATGTCCGAAGTTGCGGGCCGCGTTTTCGGTGACGCTGGTGACGATATTCCAGCCGATGCGGCCGCCGCTGATATGGTCGAGCGTCGAGACCTTTTTGGCGAAGGAGAAGGGGTGCTCGGAGAGGATCGAACTGGTGAAGACGAAGCCCAGGTTCCGCGTGACGGCAGCCAGAGCGGTGCAGAGCGTGAACGTGTCGTTGCAGGGCATGTGCAGGCCCTGCTCGAAATAGGCGTCCCACTTGCCGTCATAGGCCGGATCGATGCCCAGGATGTCGGCAAAAAACATCGCGTCGAACTTGCCTTCCTCGAGCTTGCGCGCCAAGCCGGACCAGGTCTCGAAGCTGTTGAAATCCGCGAGCTGGTTCTCGGGGTGGCGCCAGGTCCCGTGATAGATATGGGAAGGCACATTCATCGTGAAACAGTTGAAGATCATGCGATCGCGCATTGGCGTTTCCTGTCATCCTGCTGGTTCGTTTCTGTCCCATGCAGGCTAGCGCGGCCCCTGGCGGCCAGTCTTGGACCAGAGGGAACACTTACTTGTCCGAGAGTGCACTGCCATTGCTGCGCTCAGCCGGGGCTTCCCTGAGACCTTCAGCCGCGCCGGAGGCAGCTGCCGGCTCCTGACCGATTGCGTCGGAAACCGAATGCGCCAATTTCGTGTGCGAAACGCCGCGGGATCGGTCAGCATGTGACCGGTCGGAAGGCTGGCAGGACGACGCGGGACGGCTGCACTTCACGCGCCGGGGATGCGGATCATATCTTCGGCGCCGAATGCAGCCGACGAGAGATCCATGCCCAGCTGGAACGCAGACCGTCTTCCGCAGAAAGACCGCTTCCCCTACTGGCGCGAAGTGCTCTGCCAGAACTATACTTCGCTGCAGCCGATCAGCGAGCAGAGCGACGGCTTTCGGGGAATGGTGCGATCGGCGCCGCTCAGTGAGCTCAACGTCACCACGATCGCATCGGGCCGACAGAAGATCTATCGGCGCCGTCACGAGATCCGGAAAGATTGCGATGCAGTCTACTTCCTGAATCTGCAGCTTCGAGGGCAGAGCCGGATGGTGCAGTTCGGGCGGGACGCGCTGCTGCAGCCCGGAGATTTCTCTCTTGTGGATTCCACTGAGCCCTACCTGGTGGACTATTGCAGCGACGATTGGGAACAGCACTCGTTCCGCATCCCGGGAGCTCTCCTGGGAACTGTCCTCGGTGGCGCAGAGCAGAGGATGGCAATCCGCTACGGGTCGGAATCTCCGCTCAATTCTGTTGCTGTGTCATTTCTGTGTTCCATTGCGACGTTGGCGGAGGACCTGTCTTCAGCCGATATCGCGCTTTCGAACCAGATCGTAAATCTGGTTGGCCTCGCGCTAGCCTCGCCCAGCGGTGACGTGGCCGGTTCCGAAGGAGACCTGCGCGAATGCCTGGCGCAATCGATCCTGGACTACATTTCGGCCAATGCCCAGGATCCAGACCTGACACCGTCCAAGGCGGCGCAGCGTTTCCGGATTTCGGTGCGATATGTGCACAAGGTGCTGGAAGGCAGCGGAACGACTTTCGGCAAGTCGCTGCTTGAGCGGCGCCTTGAATTTTGTGCCGAAAGCTTGCTCCGGGACACGAGCGCCACGATAGGGTCAATCGCATTCCGCTGGGGTTTCGGTGACCTGTCGCATTTCAGCAGGTCCTTCCGCGCGAAATACGGCATGAGCCCGACCGAGTACCGGATGGAAGGGCGCGAGAAACCGAGAGCATCCCCAAAATGACAATGATCGGGGCCGCTCGGCCCCGATCTGAAGTTGGCAGAAATAGCTTGTCCGTTCGTACAGGCTCGCCCCAAGGCAAGGCCGTGCAATTTCAATATCGCGCAAACGGCGCTGTGAGCGGATCATAGCTCGGGTCTCTGATGATGCCATGCAGCTGGCGACGTCGCGCACCCATGTTGCCACCATCGTAGAGCGGAAAACAGAGGGCATCGTTCATCAAGTCCATCAGCGGATGGGATTTCTGGTAGCTGTCGACGCCGACAATCTTCATTGCGTCGTAGACAACTTCGACGCAGGTTTCCGAGGTGAAGACCTTCGTCATCACCGCCAACTCCTGCTCTTTTCCGCGAGACAAGTCGAATTGCTGGCACGCCTTCCAGGTCATGTAGCGGCAGGCCTCTATCTTCATCTTCATGTCCGCAAACTTGTAGCCGATGACTGGGTAGTCGATGACCGGGTGCGGCCCGGAACGCGTGTCCCGGCACGCCCAGTCACGAGCGATCTCGAAGGCGGAGCGCATGACGCCGACGCAGGCCGCGCCGATCAGAGCTGCCGTCCAGGCAAAGTTCTGCGTCACCATTGCCACGCCGTCGCCCGGCCTGCCGAGGATATTCGACGCAGGCACACGCACATTGTCGAAGTGGATGCGCGGCGCGATCGAGGCCTTGTGTCCGGTCGGCTCCAGGATCCCGTCCACGCTGATGCCCGGTGTCGCACCCGGCACCATGATGATTGCGAGCGAGTCCCCGGCGCCCTTCGACGGATCGGTGCGGCAGACGACGGCGAACAGGTGGCACCCCTTTCCGTCCCAGCCCGAACCGTTCGTCGTATAGTGCTTCTTTCCGTTGATGACCCACTCGTCGCCCTCGAGCCGGGCAAAAGTCTGGACCCCGCAGGACGGATCCGGGGAATCGAAGTTGGCGCCGCCCACGGTGTCGGTGAAGGCCAGGGCCGCAAGCCTTGTGCCGTCCTCGATGAAGTCGGGCAGGAACCGTTTCTTCTGCTCTTCCGTACCAAACCAGATCAGCGGCTTGGTGCCCAGGCCGGTTCCCAGGAGGGTTCCCGCAAGGCTGACATCTTGGGTGCAGAATTCCTCTGCAGCCAGCGCGAAATCGAGGGTCGAGACGTCGCTGCCACCAAATTCCTTCGGGAACAGGCCGTTCACGAGCCCTGCCTCTACTGCTGCCTTGTGGTGCGGCCGAGTTGCCTGGAAGCGCTCTGCGGGGTCGCTGATGGCATTGACGAGCGGCCGGATGTCTTTCATGACATTGGTCGCAAAGCTGCGTGCAGCTGCCTGGAGAGCGAGTTGGTTTTCGCTGAGTTGGAAGTCGATTGGCATTGTAACCTTCCTGTCTTCTGTTTTGGTTTCGTGAAGACATCGTGGAAGTTCGCCCGTGTCCGGTCTTGGATCACGGGGACGAATAACTGTGCAATTCGTGCCAACTGCCGCAGGATGGTCAGGAGCGCCCGTGCGGAGCGGTTTGCGCCGCCATGCGATACGCGCGGGGGGAGAGCCCGAATTCCCTCCGGAAATGACGATTGAAGCCGGACAGGTCCCCGAACCCGGCGGCATAGGCAATGCGGGACACCGGGGCATCTGGATCGGTGCAAAGCGCAGTTGCGCATCTGGCCAGCCTGCGAGCCGCTATTTCTCGGGCGAAGCTGCGTTCTTGCTGCTCAAAGAGGCGGTGCAGATAGCGTGGGGATATCCGAAACCGGGCGCAGACGCTCTCAACTCCGAGCCCGGGATCCGAGAGATTTCTTTCGATATACAAGTTGATTGAATGCAGTAGACCTTCCCGGCGCGATGCTGCAGTTGTTTCGCCAGCGTCGGTTCTTGCGCCAAATGCTAGTGCAACAATGTCCGTCGCCATGCGTTCGAACGACGGGGCGGTTTCCTGAGGAATGTTTTCGGCCCGGCGCGCCAGGCCGATCAGGAAATCCGCAGCTATGTCGCCTGCGGCTGTCTGGCGGCAGAAGGGAAGAGCGATGAAGTCACGCGATCTTGGCAGGACTGGCTGCAACAGTTCTTTTGGGAAACGGAAGGAAAATGTCCGGATTTTGCTCGCGGTGTCGCGATAGTCCAGCGAGTACGGCTCGGTCGAATCGACGATGTAGAACTCTCCAGGTCTTACAAGCGCCTCGCGACCGCAATGCTTGACCCGGACATCGCCGGATACTTGCATGTTCACGAAATAGCATTCCACCGGCATCTGCGCAATTTCGTGTTTCGTGCGGTGGACCGAATGGTTGTCAGTCACCTGCTCGCAGACATTTACTTTGCCGACGAGATCGGCCGAGACCTTTCCGCTGAATTTTCCGGACCCATCGTGGCGCGGATCGAGTGAAACGAAGGCGGCGCAGACCACTTCTCTCCAGAAACCGAACTGCTTTTCCGCGACCTGTTCTTCAGTGTTCCATTTCGGCATTTCGGCAACTTGATCCGGGCATATGAGATTCAATATGCAGGGAACGCGACCGGCACTGGGGGCTAGTTGTCAATCCTGCCGGTCGGCCATTCATGGAACCGGGAAGTGCAGTTCAGGTGTCCGCCCGTATCCGCCGAAATATCCGGCAACACGCCCGCACATTGGACGTCCAGAGATCGCACAGCGCTGAGGCTTTGTTGCGCAAGTCGGCGTCAGAACGTATGCGTTCCAGACGATCGTGGCCGCAGATTCCACGGGATGATGGGCAGCCATTCCAGCTGATCGTGGGTTTCCTGGATGACGGCCATCAGAGCCTTCTCGGCGGTCCTGCGTGGCTACAGGAAGCTAGGAAGGTAGCTGCCCTTCCGGAGCTTCGGGATCTCCAGTGCTATCCGCCCGGCCCGGGTGTCCCAGTCCCTTTCCCGGTATCCGTTGCGCTGGACCTCGCGCAGCGGCGAGCGGCTTCCCTTCGCCACGCCCGTTCTAAGTTCGACTTCCATCTCCATGATGCGCTCGGCAGCATAGGCCAGCATCTCGCGCACGAGATCGCCATCGGCGCGCTGTTCAATCAGCTCGAGCAGCGCCATTCTCTCGTCGGTCTTCGTCAACTCCGTATCGGTTCCAGGCTTCGCAACCCGAACCTTTTCCGAAGAATGGCGATGACCACCAGCGTCACCCCCGGCCGCGCGCTGCGCTACGCCGAAGGCTCCGCGCGCGGCCTCCTACACCAAGCGACGGGACACGATCTAAAATTGCTGTGGTCCGCCAATCGGGCGAGAAGTTTCCGTTACATGGCGGATGCAAATGATTGCGGCTAGCAAGGCCTAGGCGAGATCGCGTTCACCCGTACAGGGGCCAGTTCCAGGGCAAGTCCGCGCGTCAGCGCCTCAAGCGCGGCGTTGATCGACACATGCCAGTCTTGGAGCTCTCGGGCGCAGCGCAAGGCGCAACGTTCGCATCAGCGGCAGGGGGCAGCCGAAAGACTGGCCGCACCCTATGCAGATGCGGCCAGATCGTTGCTTCAGATCAGAACGATCTCGCCGTCGCCTGGCGTGCGAAGCATGTCCGCAAATCCTTGTTCTTGTGCAAACGAGCGGAGCTCGGCGCGCGTCAGCACGCAGTGATTAACCGCCTCCATGTGCGATGCGATCAGCAGCGTGTCTGGCGATGCCTGATGGACGGCCCGGACATCTGCCGTCCCCATGATGATGCCGCTGTCGAGCCCCTCGATCATGGCGTACCCGGCGTTCAGAATTGCAACCTCCGGCCGATGCACTGCCAGGACCCGGGCCACGTCGTCGTTCCAGATCGTGTCGCCCGCAAGGTAGACGGTCTTTTCCTCAGGATGGGCAAGTACCACGCCGCACACTTGGCCGAGAATGTCGCCGATGGCCTGGTAAGCGGCATCGGAGCCGTGGCGGCCGCCCGTCTTGATGAGGCGGACGCCGCCGAACTCGGTTGTCGCGGAGAGCACCCGGACATCGGCAAAGCCCTGGCTGCGGATGACCTCCGCATCAGCATCGTTTTGGGTGAAAACCGGAAGCGATTTCGGCAGGGTTTCCCTTGCAGTCTCGTCCCAGTGGTCTTCGTGCAGATGGGTGACGATCACGGCGTCGACATCGAGAATGTCGGCCATCGGCAGGGGCAGGTGAACGAGAGGGTTGCGTTCTTCACTGTTGACGGTGCCGGCGAAGCCTGGCCAGCTTTGCCGGGAGGAGAGCATCGGGTCGACCAGGAAGCGCACGCCGCCATAGGAAACGCGCAGCGTCGCGTTGCGGATCTGGGTAATCGTCGCGCCCGCCGGAGGCGTAGCCGGGCTCTGTGCGGAAGCATAGGTGCCAAGTCCTGCCGCGAATGCGGCTCCGGAGAGCGCGAGCAGGTTTCTGCGGGTCGTCATGGCTTTCTCTCTCCTCCCGGTCAGCGGGCCAAGAAGTCTTCGGTCGAGATGACCTCGCCATAGTAAAAGCCGAAGGACCACATCATCGCGGCATGGACATGGGCGGCAGGCGCGGCGATGCCGCCGAACTCCAGGTCGCGTGTCGCGCAGGCATCGTGGACGGTGACGGTGCGGTATCCGAAATCATTGGCGGCCCGGACGGTCGCATCCACGCACATGTGGCTCATGGCGCCGATGACCACGACCTCCGCGATCCCCGCCTCGTCCAGCAATTCCTTCAGCCCGGTGTCGCGGAAGGAATTGGGAAAGTGCTTGGTCACGACCGGCTCATCGTTGGCCGGGGCGACTGTCGCATGGATCTCGGCTCCCTTGCTGCCGGGAGCGAAAACCGGCGCCCCCTCGGGCATTTCATGACGGACATGAACGACCAGATCGCCGGTTTGGCGGGCGTGATCGATGACACGGGCTGCATTGGCGGCAGCAGCCTCGATGTTCTCGAGGGCGAAGCCGCCATCGGGCCAGTATTCGTTCTGCAGATCGACGACAACGACAGCACGTGCGGGCATGGTTCCAACCTTTCATGAACCAGTTTCGTTGACTTCAATCTGGCTCGGGGCAATACAAAGCACGATTGGCGAAATCGACAGAATCAGGGGCAATATCGTCAAATGGATGAAGTTCGCATCGGCATAGTCCTGTATCCGGGAGTGCAGCGGTCGGCGGCAATGGGGCTCGAGGACCTGTTCGCGATCGCAGCCCGGGTCGCCGCCGAGGCAGACCACCAGGGAGCACAGATCCACGTCCAACTACTGGAAGGCGTACCCGAGGAGGCTGCACGTAACGGAAAGACCTGCGACGTCCTGATCCTGCCTCCGTCCCTGGAACCGCCAATCGCGCCCGATGCGGCGGCGCCTCTGGCGCGCTGGCTGCGCGCACGCCACGCCGAGGGCGCGGTGGTGGCGTCGATCTGCGGTGGCGCGTTCGTTCTGGGCGAGTCAGGGCTGCTGGATGGCAGGACAGTCACGACGCACTGGGCCTATGAGGAAGCTTTCTGCGATCGCTTCCCTGATGCCGTTCTTGATATCGACCGGCTCCTGATCGACGGCGGTGACATCCTCTCGGCAGGCGGGCTCATGGCCTGGACCGATCTGGGCCTCAGGCTTGTCGAAAGATATCTCGGTCCGGTGGTAATGGCGCAGACTGCGCGGATGCTGCTGATCGATCCTCCAGGACGCGAGCAGCGCTACTACAGCGGCTTCGCTCCCAGGCTCTCCCACGGCGACGCCGCCATCCTGAATGCGCAGCATTTCCTGCATGAGGGCAGCGGCAGGGAGGCCCGCCTCGCGGTGCTGGCGGATCTGGCCGGACTGGAGGTGCGCACTTTCCTGCGCCGCTTCCAGCGGGCCACCGGCATGACCGCGACCGACTATGCCCAGCGTCTGCGCATCACGAAAGCGCAAGAGCTCCTCCAATTCGGCCGCCTCCCGGTAGAGCGCGTCGCCTGGGAGGTCGGCTATTCCGACCCCGGCGCTTTCCGCAAGGTCTTCCGCAGGATTGTCGGGCTGACCCCGGGCGAGTACCGACAACGGTTTCATGCGTAGTAACTTGAGCAGGGACCTTATAGCCTCGGCGAAGCTTTGTCGTCCGACGAGGTTCTATGCTGCGGACGGTATTGCCATGCAATTGATCTGGGGGCTCACCTCTCCGACCTGAATTCGTGTAGCCCAAATGGGCAGTAGGCGCGGTGTCAGGTTCGGAAAACTGAAATGGATTATCTGCCAATTGGCAAGCAGCAACCCGCCGCTAGGAACGAGCCATCGAGCATGATCCGCCCAACTTCAAGGCACACCGGATAGGTGCGTCCCTCGTTGGTGCCCTGCGTTTCACCAGTGTTGAGCGGTGGGCGACAACCATCTTGTCCAGCGCCGTCGCGCTGCAGCCGCTGCCCGCGCAGGGTTCAGCGAACGCACTGCCCGCCGCCTCGAGGCGGATCCCTGCCATCCTTCACAGCGCCCGCCCGCCCGCGGCCGCGCCGGGTCCTGATCGGTCAACAGTTGTGGCAACGCGATTGTCCTACACTTGGCGGCTGGAGTGTACCTCTCGGGCTGGACCACGGGTTTCCATCGAGAACTGAACCGCCTTCAGACTATGCTGCCCGGTTCATGCGGCGGTCAATGTCCGTCATTTCTCCTTCGTGGTTCTTGATGCCTCGGAACTGGTCTTGAAACGGTAGCTGTGGTTGCCGGTCTCCAGGACGGTGTGACTGGCATGGCGTCGCTCTACAAGGCCGGTCAGGGCGTACCTGCCGATCCGGCGAAGGCGCTGGCGCTCTACCGCCAGACGGCGGCACTGGGGAATGAACGGACGGCTGCGACGCTGGTGCAGCTCGGCGGCTGAGTCTCAGCCTGCTTCGGGCTGAAGCTCGGGGCGGGGGCGCGTGGCCAGATCCGTCGCCGCTGCGAGGTCGAGCCCGGTCATGCACAGGAGCCGGACCACCACGTCGGTGATCCGGGGCTCCTCGATCTCGCCTGCGGTGATCGACAGGCTGACGCCGATGATCGCGTGGCAGGCGAGCCGCCAGACCAGCTCCGCATCCTCCGCCTGGAAGCGGCCCGCGGCGCTGGCCTGTTTCAAGTCGCGGATCGCATAGGGCCCCATCCGGCGGTACATCGCGTCGGCCAGCACCTCCGAACGGTTCAGCAGCTGCCGCCAGCGGATGTCCCGCGTCGCAGTCTCCAGGACGGTGCGGATCCCGAAGGCATAGACCTGCGCGGGATCCTCGAACGTGTCGGTCACCTGCTCGATCCTCAGTGACAGCGAGGACATCATCTCCTCCAGCACGGCGACGGCCAGTTCGTCCTTCGACTTGAAGTAGTTGTAGACCGTGCCCGCGCCGACATCGGCGCGCTCGGCGATCTCCAGCATCGTCGCCCCGTCGATGCCCTTCTCGGACATGATTGCCCGTGCGGAGCGGATCAGCGCCTCGCGATTGCGGCGCTGGCGTCGGGCGACGCGGCCCTCGGGTTCCGGTTGGGTGACAGTCATGTCCGGCTCTCCTGCTGGTCCGACCCTAGTGGCGAAACATGCCATTCGCAAGTGAACGGATTCAAGGATGACGAACAGTTCTCTGGTGAGTCGCGTTCTTCATCGCTGAAACTCCGCTCCTGAGAGTCGCGCGTCCTTGATCCAGATCAGCCGAAGCTTCGCCACGCAGAAGTTGGTAATCATTTGAAATCAGCATATTACGGGAATTTTCCGAAACTAAGAACATGGATCACATATGGCGAAAACTCAAACTTGACGAACGTTCATATTTGGATTTACGGTGAGCGCATACCAGCCATGGCCTGCACGAAGGGCTCGGCCGGGAGGAGAACAGGGGCCGGGACGGTCCAGGGGAGTGATCGACATGACAGTCAGCACGAGCGGCGCGGGCCTGGGTCCGGCGCCTTACGATACCGATGTGGCCATTGTCGGGGCGGGGCCGGTGGGCACCTTCCTGGCGATCATGCTGGGCAAGCGCGGCAAGCGCGTCACGCTGATCGAGCGCTGGACAGAAGCCTACGGCCGCCCGCGCGCCGTCACTTTCGACCACGAGATTGCGCGCATCCTGGCGCTTCTGGGCATCGACAGCGAGAACGACCCGGCGATCAATTACCATGACGAGCTGTATTACTGGCGCGATGCCAAGGGCGAGAACCTGCAGATCGTCGACTGGCAGTCGACCTCGGCTTCGGGCTGGCGGGTGCGCTACTGGTTCAACCAGCCCGAGCTGGAGACGCGCCTGACCGGCATCGCCGACAAGTGCCCGACCATCACCCAGATCCGCGGCTGCGAGGCCTGCGGGCTGGAGCAGGACGCGGTTTCGGCCACGCTTACCCTGCGCCGCAACCCCGAGGAGGACCCGGCGGCGACCGGCACTCGGACGCTCCGCGCGCGCTTCGTCATCGGTGCGGACGGCGCCAACAGCTTCGTGCGCGAGAGCCTCGGGCTGGAGAACGAGGACAAGGGCTATTTCTTCGACTGGCTGATCCTCGACATGCTGCCGAAGTTCGATTACGTCGCCTCGCGCCCGCATGAACCGGCCCAGTGGCAGCTCTGCGATCCGAAGCGGCCGACCACCATCGTTCCGGGCGGGCCGGGACCGGAAGGCAAGGGCTTCTCGCGTCGGCGCTGGGAATACATGGTGCTGCCCGGCGAGGATCCGGTCGAGCTGCAGACCCCCGCCGCTGCCTGGCGCCTTCTTGAGCCCTGGGGCCTCACCCCGGAGAATTCCAAGCTGGAACGCTCGGCCGTTTACCGCTTCCAGGCTCGCTGGGCGAAGGACTGGAACAAGGGCCGCTGCGCCATCGCGGGCGACGCCGCCCATCTGATGCCGCCCTTTGCGGGCGAGGGGATGTGCGCGGGGCTGCGCGACGCCTTCGCGCTGGCCTGGCGCCTCAACGGGATCATCGAGGGCAAGTACGGGCTCGAGGTGATGGACAGCTACACCACCGAGCGCAAGGAGCACGCCAGGCACTACATTGATTTCAGCCAGGAACTGGGCAAGATCATCTGCATTGCCGACCCGGAGGAAGCGGCGAAGCGCGATGCGCAGATGAAGGCCGATCTGGCCGCGCGCGGCAACGTGCCGGTGCCGACCGATGTCTGCCAACTCGGCCCGGGGGCCTGGGTCTCCGAATCCGCGCATGCGGGCGAGCTGTCGGTGCAGGGCGTGGTCGAGGCCAACGGGCTGCGCGACCGCTTCGATCAGGCGATGGGCGCAGGCTGGATGGTGCTGGGGCTCGGCGCAGATCCGGCCGAAGCGCTGGGGCCGGAGCGGCTGGCGCAGCTCGCCGCGCTCGAAGGCCGGACGGTCTGCCTGGGCCAGCCGGGCATGGTTTGCGACGCGGTCGATGCCGAGGGCACCTATGCGGCCTGGCTCGACGGACTTGGCGCGACCTATGTGCTGCTGCGCCCGGATTTCTACGTGGCGGCGACGGCGGCGGATGCGGATGCGCTGCGCCGGGGCTTCGACACGGTGATGGCGCGGCTGGCGGTTCCGGCGCGGGCCGAGGCGGCGGTGGCCTGATCCATGTCTGATCTCACTCCGTTCCAGTTTTCCATCAATCCCGGCCGGGTCGTGTTCGGACCCGGCAGTTCCGGGCAGACTGCCGACGAGATCCGGGGACTCGGGCTCGCCCGGGTCCTGGTCCTCGCCACGCCCTTCCAGAAGCGCCAGGCCGAGGATCTCTCCGCGGCGCTCGGGCCCCTCTCCGCCGGGGTGTTCGCGGAGGCGGCCATGCACACGCCGGTCGATGTCACCGACCGCGCGATGGCGGCCTACGAGGCCTCGGGCGCCGAGGGCGTGCTGGCCCTGGGCGGCGGCTCGACCATCGGTCTGGGCAAGGCGATCGCCCATCGCAACGGCGCGCCGCAGATCGTCGTGGCCACGACCTATGCCGGATCGGAGGTGACGCCGATCCTCGGCCAGACCGAGAACGGCATCAAGACCACGGTGCGCGGCCCGGGCATCCTGCCCGAGGTGGTGATCTACGATCCCGACCTGACGCTGGGCCTGCCGGTGGCGATGAGCGTCGCCTCCGGGCTGAACGCGATGGCCCATGCGGTCGAGGGGCTCTATGCGCAGGACCGCAACCCGGTCTCCTCTCTGCAGGCGGTCGAGGGCATACGGGCGCTGCGCGACGCGCTTCCCGTGATCGTGCAGGAGCCGGAAGACCGAGGCGCGCGGGGCGAGGCGCTGTATGGCGCGTGGCTCTGCGGCACGGTCCTTGGCACCGTCGGCATGTCGCTGCATCACAAGCTCTGCCACGTGCTCGGCGGCAGCTTCGATCTGCCCCATGCCGAGACCCATGCAATCATGCTGCCGCATACCGCGGCCTTCAACGAGGTGGCCGCGAAAGAGGCACTGGCCCCGGCGGCGGCGCTCTTCGGCGGGTCGCTGGGCGGCGGCCTCCATGATTTCGCCGGGTCCATCGGAGCGCCGCAGGCGCTGAAGGATCTGGGGCTGGAGGAGGCGAGCCTCGAGCGCGCCACCGAGATCGCCACGAAGAACCCGTACTGGAACCCGCGCCCGGTCGAGGCGGAGGGGATCCGGGCGCTCCTGCAGCGGGCGTGGGAGGGGTCGCGGCCGGAGTGACGGCAGCCTGAACCAACGACAGGGAGTCTGCCCGGCGTGGTCCGGGTACAAGGGAGGAAACGATGATCGACAGAAGAACGCTGCTGAAAGGCGGCGCCGTCTCGGCGGCTGCCGCAACCCTGGGTCTTCCCGCCTATGCGCGGGGCGGCCCCATCCGGATCGGATATGTCAGCCCCGGGTCCGGCCCGCTCTCGGCCTTTTCCGAGGCGGATGACTTCATGGTCGCGCAGTTCCTGAAGGCAGCGGAGGCGCAGGGACTGGCGGTCGAGGTGACGGTGAAGGACAGCCAGTCCAACCCCAACCGTGCCGCCGAGGTGGCGCGCGAGCTGATCACCCGCGACGAGGTGAACCTGCTGCTCGTGGCCTCGACGCCCGAGACCACCAATCCGGTCTGCTCGATCGCGGAGAGCGAGGAGATCCCGGTGATTTCCTCGGTCGCGCCTTGGCAGCCCTGGTTCATCGGCCAGCAGGGCAATCCGGGCGATCCCGGCAGCTGGCAGGAGTTCGACTATGCGTACCACTTCTTCTGGGGGCTCGAGGACAATGTCGGCGCCTTCCTGCGGATGTGGGAGAGCCTCGAGACCAACCGCAAGGTCGGCGCGCTCTGGCCCAACGACGGCGACGGCAATGCCTGGGCATCGGATGTCGGCCTGCCCGCTGCGGCCGCGGCGGCCGGGTTCCAGGTGACCGATGCCGGCCGCTACCAGAACCTGTCCGACGATTTCTCCGCCCAGATCGGCGCCTTCAAGCGCGAGGGCTGCGAGATCATGACCGGCATACCGATCCCGCCGGATTTCACCACGTTCTGGACCCAGGCGCGGCAGCAGGGCTATGCGCCGAAGATCGTCTCCATCGCCAAGGCGCTCCTGTTCCCGGAATCCGTCGAGGCGCTCGGCGATCTGGGACACAACCTGAGCTGCGAACTCTACTGGTCCCCGGCCTTCCCCTACGCCTCCTCGCTGACCGGCGAGAGCGCGAAGGAGCTGGCCGCCGCCTTCGAGGACGCCGCCGGGCGGCAATGGACCCAGCCGGTGGGCTTTACCCATGCGCTTTTCGAGCTGGCCGCCGACGCGCTGAAGCGCTGCGACGATCCGACGGACGGCGACGCGCTGGCCGAGACCATCGCGGCGACCAGCCTCGACACCGTGGTCGGCAATGTCGGCTGGGGCACGGACAACCTGCCGGACTTCGCGCGGAAGAACGTCGCCAAGACGCCGCTTGTCGGCGGCCAGTGGCGGCGCGAGGATGACGGGCGGTTCGAGCTGGTCATCGTCGAGAACGGCAACGCGCCCGAGATCCCGCTCGGCGGCACGCTCGAGCCGATCGGCTGAGGGACAGGGAAACGCGCATGTCCATTCTCAGCCTGAACTCCGTGTCGAAGAGCTTCGGCGCGCTGAAGGTGACGGATGACGTCTCCTTCGACCTGGCGCCCGGAGAGGCGCTTGGCATCATTGGTCCGAATGGGGCGGGCAAGTCCACCCTGTTCAACCTGATCTCCGGCAATCTCCGCCCCGACCAGGGGGCGGTGCTGCTCGACGGCCATGACGTGACCGGCGAGACCCCGATGCAGCGCTGCCGTCGCGGCATCGGACGGTCCTTCCAGATCCCGCAGCCCTTCGGCCATCTTTCGGTCTACGAAAATTTGCTGGTCGCCGCGGAATTCGGCGGCCGGGTGCCCGGGCACGACGCGCCGGGCTTGTGCATGGACATCCTCGGCCGCTGCGGACTGGCCGCTCAGGCCACCGCACCGGCGGGCAGCCTGCCGCTTCTGAGCCGCAAGCGGCTCGAGCTGGCCCGCGCGATGGCGACGCAGCCGCGGGTGATCCTGCTCGACGAGATCGCCGGCGGGCTGACCGAAGGCGAATGCGTGGCGCTGGTCTCGACCATCCGGCGCATCCATGACGAGGGCACGGCGATCATCTGGATCGAGCATGTGCTGCATGCGCTGACCTCGGTGGTCGAACGGCTGATGGTGCTGAATTTCGGCCGGATGCTGATGCTCGGGGAGCCGGACGGGGTCATGGCCGCTCCGGAGGTGAAGGAAATCTACCTGGGGATCGAGGCATGAGCGCGCCGCTGCTATCCGTCCGCGGCCTGACCGCGTTCTACGGCGATTTCCAGGCGCTCTTCGGCGTCGATCTGGACCTCGCCCGCGGCGGCTGCGTCGCCATCATCGGAGCCAATGGCGCGGGAAAGACCACGCTTATGCGCACGATCTGCGGCATTGCCCGCGCCGGGCAGGGGGAAATCCTGCTCGACGGCGCACCGATCCACGGACTGCCCGCACCCGAGGTGCTGCGCCGGGGCGTCGCCATGGTGCCCGAGGGGCGCAAGCTCTTTCCGTCGCTCAGCGTCGAGGAGAACCTGCAAATCGGCGCGCATGAGCGCCGGGGCAACGGCGCCTGGACGCTGGAGACCATCTACGATCTTTTCCCGGTGCTGAGGGAGCGCCGCCGCAATCCCGGCACCGCGCTCTCGGGCGGGCAGCAGCAGATGGTCGCCATCGGCCGGGCGCTGATGTCGAACCCCGAAGTGCTGCTCTGCGACGAGATCAGCCTCGGCCTCGCGCCGGTGGTGATCCGCGACATCTATGCCGCCGTGCCGCGCATCCGCGAGGCCGGGACCGCCATCCTCGTGGTCGAGCAGGACATCGGCCAGGCGCTGAAGATCGCCGATCATGTCCATTGCATGATGGAGGGCCGGGTGACGCTGTCGGGCCGCCCGTCCGAGCTTTCCCGCGAGGCCATCCATGACGCCTATTTCGGAGTGACCCATGATCTGGCTTGACACGCTTGCGCAGGGCATCCTGCTGGGCGGGCTCTACGCGCTCTTCGCCGCCGGGCTCAGCCTCGTCTTCGGCATCATGCGGCTGGTGAACCTCGCCCATGGCGACCTGATCGTGCTGGGTGCCTACGTGATCCTCGTCATGGTCTCTGTCACCGGGCTGAATCCGTTCCTCGCGGCGACGCTGGCGCTGCCGGTGATGTTCGGCTTCGGGATGCTCTTGCAGACGCATCTGTTCAACCGGGTGCTGGGCGAGGACATCCTGCCGCCCCTTCTGGTGACCTTCGGCCTGTCGGTGGTGCTGCAGAACGTCCTTCTGGAGACCTTCTCGGCCGACAGCCAGAAGCTGTCGATGGGTCCTGTCGAGGCCGTCGGCGTGCCGCTCGGCCCGGTGACGCTGGGGCTGGTGCCGCTGGCCACGCTGGGCTGTGCCGTCGCGGTGATCGCGGCGCTGAACCTGCTCTTCTACCGCACCAAGCTGGGCCGTGCCTTCCGCGCGACCTCGGATGACGCGACCACGGTGCAGCTGATGGGCATCTATCCGGCGCGGATCTTCTCGGTGGCGACCGGCATCGCGCTCATGGTGGCAACGCTGGCGGCGCTCTATCTCGGCGCGCGGGCGAATTTCGATCCGACCATCGGTCCGGCGCGGCTGCTCTACGCCTTCGAGGCCGTCATCATCGGCGGGCTCGGCAGCCTCTGGGGGACGCTTGCGGGCGGACTGGTGATCGGCGTGGCCCAGGCAACCGGCGCCGCGATCCGCCCGGAATGGCAGATCCTCGCCGGTCACGCCGCCTTCGTCGCGGTGCTGCTCTTCCGTCCGCGCGGGCTGTTCCCGCGGGCCAATGACTGAGGGGGATGACATGGACCGCAAGACCCAACTGACCATCCTTACTGCCGCTTTCGCATTCGTGCTGCTCGCTGCGGTGCCTGTGATCGGCTCGCGCGCGCTGGTGCAGGACCTCTTCGGCGTGCTGACGCTCCTGGTGCTGGCGCTGAACTGGAACATGCTGGCGGGCTTCTCCGGGCTGGTTTCGGTCGGCCAGCAGGCCTTCGTCGGGATCGGCGCCTATGTGATGTTCGCCTGCGTCATCCTTCTCGGGCTCGATCCGCTGGCGGGCGTGCTCGTGGGCGGCTTGGCGGCGATGGCGCTGGCCGTGCCGATGGCGGCCTTCGCCTTCCGGCTGAACGGCGCCTATTTCGCCATCGGCACCTGGGTTGCCGCCGATATCGTCCGGCTCGTGACCAGCCAGTGGCAGGCACTCGGCGGCGGCACCGGCACCTCGCTGCCGAAGGGCACGACCAGGGAGATGATCTTCGTCCAGCCGGTCAAGGATCTGCTCGGCGGCTCCTCGGCCGCGGCGGCCGATGCCGTCACCTACTGGGTCGCGCTGGCACTGGCGGTGGCCATGCTGGGCATCAGTTACGGCTTCCTGCGCTCGCGCAGGGGCCTGGCGCTGCAGGCGGTGCGCGACAATGTAGAGGCGGCCCGGTCGGTCGGCATCGATCCCCTAAGGCTGAAAGCGACCGTGTTCCTGCTGACCGCCTTCGGCACCGGGCTCGCCGGCGGGCTGATCTTCATCCAGATCACCCGGGTCACGCCCGAGGCGGCCTTCTCGGTCATCGACTGGACCGCTTTCGTGATCTTCGTGACGGTGATCGGCGGCATCGGCACGCTGCCCGGTCCCATCCTGGGCGTCGCGGTCTTCTACGCGCTGGAGCGGCTCCTGGCCGATTACGGCACCGCCTATCTGATCCTGCTGGGGCTCATCGGCATGGGCGTGATGCTCTTCGCCCGCCGCGGGCTCTGGGGCTGGATCGCGGACCGCACCGGCTTCGACCCGCTGCCGCTGTCGCACCGCCCGCCTGCGCCGCCGTCCTTCACCGATCTTTCCGACCCTGTAACCCAAAGGAGCTGACATGACACAGACCTTCGCCAAGGGCGGTTCGGCGACCGCCGTCAACGTTCCCTATTTCACCGAGGAAGGCTCGGTGGAGGCCGTCAATGCCCGCATGGGCCCGGATGTCCCGCCGCGCCTGGCGGACGTCATGGCCGGCCTGATCAAGCATCTCCATGCCTTCGTGAAGGACGTCCACCTCACCCAGGAGGAATGGGAATACGCAATCGATTTCCTCACGAAGACCGGCCAGATCTGCTCGGGCGAACGGCAGGAATTCATCCTCCTGTCGGATACGCTGGGTGTCTCGATGCTGGTCGACGCGATCAACAACCGCCGCCCGCCGGGGGCAACCGAGAACACTGTCTTCGGCCCCTTCCACGTGGAGGGCGCGCCGGAGCGGGCGATGGGCGACTGCATCAGCCTCGACGGCAAGGGCGAGCGCTGCCTCTATGACGGACGGGTGATCGACATCCACGGGAACCCGGTCCAGGGCGCGCGGATCGATGTCTGGTCCGACAATGACGAGGGCTTCTACGACGTGCAGCAGCCCGGCATCCAGCCGAAATGGAACAACCGGGGCATCTTCGTCACCGGAGCGGACGGCAAGTACAGCTTCGTCGGCATCAAGCCGGTGAGCTATCCGATTCCAGATGACGGTCCGGTCGGGCAGATGCTGGGCCATCTCGGCCGCCATCCCTACCGCCCGGCGCACATGCACTACCTGGTGACGGCGCCTGGCTTCCAGAAGCTCGTGACGCATACCTTCGTCGGCGACGACCCCTATCTGGAGAGCGATACGGTCTTCGGCGTGAAGGCGACGCTGGTCGCGCCCTTCGAGCGTACAGCCGAGGGCCCGGAGCCCTGGCATTCGCCCTTCGATTTCGTGCTTGTGCCCGAATAGCATCCTCTCCGGCCGGGGGGCTGTCGTGCCCTCTGGCCCTTTCCGTGAAAGTGCCTCTGATGCCCAATGTGAAACTCCATGTCGAAGACAGCCTTTGGTCGGAGCGCGGCGAGGCGATCCGCGCCTGCCTCCTGCCCATGCGCGAGATGCTCTGCGCCGAGCTCGACGTGCCTGTTGGCGCCTGTCAGATCGCGGCCATTCCCTTTGCCGGGATCCCCGACCAGCCGCAGGTGAACCTGGAACTGCTGATCCTGCCGCGTTCCGACCGCACGCGCGAGAAGCTGACCGCGCTCGGCGAGAAGCTGCGCGCGCATTTTGACGGCGCCACGGGCGGCGCGCCCATGGCGGTGCGCTTTGCCGAGCTGGTCCCGGAGACCTATGTCGCGCTGAAATAGGCGGAGCATTCCCGCGCTGCCCTTGTGTCCTGGATGGCTGCAGACCCTGCGGGACGCGGACGGCACCGCGGCCGGTCCGGCACGCGGTGTCCTGCCTTGTCAGGAACCCCGCAAACGGAGGCCTGCCGACCTGGCAAGAATGGAACCCCGGTCCGGAAGGGCCCTCTTTCGGACGCTCGCGACACCGTGATGTGCAGATCCGCACGGGTTCTTTTCGCTCATTAATAGATATAGTGTATTGTTATACGGTGCAGATAGAGCATCTTTGCCGGAACCCGCCCCGGCACAGGAGCTATCGTAGTGACAGAGGCACAGCAGTCCCCCGGCCGACGCGCCGTGATCGGCCTGGCCGCCATCCTGCCCGCAGCCGCCTGGCTGCCGGACCTGTCTGCTGCCCTGGCCGGGATCATGACAGACGAGGAAAGCACCATGACAGACCATGTCCGGACATTGCAGGCCCTGACGCTCGCCGGGGCCGAGCGGCTGGCCGATCTCGCGCTCCGCGCAGCAGCAGAGGCGGGGGCGCAGATATGCGTGGCCGTCACCGACCCGTCGGGCCACCTGCTAGCCTTTCGGCGGATGGACGGCGCCGGGATCGTCTCGATCGACGTGGCGATCGGGAAGGCGCGCACCGCCGCGATGTTCCGCAAGCCGGTCGATGCCTTCGAGGAGATGATCAATTCCGGCCACCCCTCGATGCTGGCCGTGCCCGGCGCGGTCATGCTTGCGGGCGGGCTGCCGGTTGGCACGCCGGTCGTCGGTGCCATCGGCATTTCCGGCTCCACCGGACCGGGCGACCTGGCCATTGCGCGGGCGGCGCTCGCGGCTTTCGAAGCGGAGATATGAGATGCGGCAGAGCTTTGACGGACAACATGTCCTGATCGTCGGGGGCAGCTCGGGATTCGGGCTGGAAATCGCGCGGCTTGCAGGGGCGGCGGGGGCCAGCCTGCACCTCGTCGGCCGTGATCCGCAGAAGGCCCGGGCTGTGGCCGCCACCTTTGCCGCCGAGGGCATTCCGGCAAAGGGCTACGGGCTGGATGCGTCCCAGCCTGCAGCGCTGGAAATCTGCCTCGACAGTATCGGCGCGCCACTGTCCCATGCTGTGTCGATGCTTGGCGGCGCCATGGGCGGCGGCTTCCTCGAGGCGGACATGGACACGATCCGGAATGCGATCGAGGAAAAGTTCTTCGCGGCGCTGATGCTGGCGCGCGTTGTCGTACCGCGAATGGCCGAGGGCGGCAGCCTGACCCTGACAGCGGGAGCGGGCGGGCGCCCCGACAACGCGTCTGGCGCGATTGTCGGCAATGCCAATATAGGCCTGCTTGTGCGGGGGCTGGCGGTCGAGGCTGCGCCGAAGCTCCGCGTCAATGCCGTCGCGCCGACCTGGACGCCGACGCCGCTCTGGCGCAGCATGGCAGCGGAGCAGGTCGAGGGGATCCGCGCGCGCTTTGCCGGGCAGATCCCGCTGGGCCGCGTGGCGGAGCCTGCCGAAGTTGCGGAGGCCTACCTATTCGCCATGCGCTGCGGCTTCCTCACCGGGCAGGTGCTGAAGGTCGATGGCGGGCTCGAGCTTGTGACCTGACCCCCCCGAGACATAAGAAACGGCGACCGTACCATAAATTTTTCGCCGATGCCGACGGAAGCCAGGCGGCATCGCGTATGGTCAGGTGGAGGGGCCTCGTGCTCCGGCCATGACCAAAGGAAGACCCTGATGCCGCTCCTGCGCGCCACCTTGCCCCTTGCCGGGGCGATCATCCCGGCCCTGCTGCCGGTCGTTGTCCCGATGCCTGCCCGCGCCGCCGCCGAGCTGCCGACGGTTCCTCCTGCGGCCAGCTGCGCCTCGCTCTCCGGGACCGACCTAGCCGCGATCGGCGGTGACGGCAGCGCCGTGACCGGGGCGGAAGAAACCACAAGCGACGGCATCGCGGTCTGCTCGGTGACCGGAACGCTGGCCCCGGAAATCAACTTCCAGGTGCTCCTGCCGATGGAGACATGGACGCAGCGCTACCTGCAAGTCGGCTGCGGCGGGCTTTGCGGCAACATCACCTTGCGCTCGGGCGCCTCGGCGGGCTGCCAGGTACTGAACGACGGCGGCTTCGTGATGGCCGCGACCGACATGGGCCATACGGGCAATTCCGGCGAATGGGGTCTGGATGCACAGAAGCGCGCGGACTTCGCCTATCGCGCCCAGCATGCGACGGCGGAGGCTGCCAAGTCGCTCATCGCCGCGTTTTACGGGCAGGAGGCGGCCTATTCCTACTTCAATGGCTGTTCCGATGGCGGTCGCGAGGCGCTGATGGAGGCCATGCGCTTCCCCGGCGACTTCGACGGCATCGTGGCGGGAGCGCCCGCCATGCTGTTCCAGGTGCAGAACACGCTCTATCACGGCTGGCAGGCGGCCTCGAACTACGATGCGGATGGCGAAGTGATCCTGACTTCGGCCGAGTTGCCGGTCCTGCATGACGCGGTCCTTGCCGAATGCGATGCGCTGGACGGAGTCGAGGACGGGCTGATTTCGCAGCCGGCCGAGTGCCACTTCGATCCGCAGACGCTGGTGGGCAAGGGGCTGACACAGGCGCAGGCAGATGTGGCGGCGAAATTCTATGCCGGGCCGCAGGATGCGCAGACCGGCGGCTATCTGACCGCGGGCCAGCCCCTTTACGGCTCCGAGCTGGAATGGCAGGGCGTGTATGTCGCCGACAATTCGGGCGACGAGCTCTTTTCCGAGATGATCGTCGATCCGGTGCTGAAATACCTGGCCTTCGCCACGCCGGATCCGGAGTTCGGGCTGAAAGACCTCGAGTTCACCGAGGCCACGCTCGACAAGCTGCGCGCGCGTCATCCCCTGTTCGATGCCACCCATGCCGATCTCTCCGGGTTCGCGGAAACAGGCGGCAAGCTGATCCTGTGGCACGGGCTGGCTGATCCGCATATCTCGCCTGCGAACACGCTTTCGCTGCATCAGGCAATGGCCGCAACCATGGGCGAGGATGCTGTCGCGGGATTCGAGCGGCTCTACCTGATCCCGGGCATGGGCCATTGCGGCGGCGGCCGTGGTCCGACCGAGCTGGACCTGCTGAGCCCGATGATGGACTGGGTGGAAAGCGGCAAGGCGCCGGAGACGGTACTGACGCGCTCGACGGCGGAAACCTCGAGCTTCGGCCAGCCGGACGGCGTGGGCGAGGGCGGCGGTCGCCGGCCCATGGCGGATCTGGGCGTTGCGGCGCTGCCCGACATGACCCGGCCCGTGTATCCTTGGCCGCATGTCTCCGCTTTCTCGGGCGAGGGCGACTACACCGATGCCGCCAGCTGGTCCGAAGGACCGGCGGCGCAGGTGGTCGCCCTGCGGGATTGGCCCGGTGCCGACCTCTTCGGCACTTATCCCTTTGCCGATGAATGACCCTGACACGGGGGCGCGGCCCGTTTCGGCCGGCCCCTTCTTCCCGTGGAGAGTTCCAATGAAACGACTTGTCCTGCCTGCCCTGGCCGGTCTCTGCCTTGCCGCGCCGGTGCCGGCGCAGGAGTTCCACCTCCAGCGCGGGCCCGAGATCATGGACAACGTGATCGCGGCGCTCGGCATCACCGATGCGCGCATCCATCCCGATGACAAGGGTCCGGACGCCTCCGGCCATCTGCCCGGCGGCACGCTGGTCGAGCTGGATTTCCACCGCGGCGGCGAATTCGAGGAAATAGAGGCGCCGGGCAGCTTGGCGCCTGTGGCGGAGATTGCGGCTGTCGTGCCGAAGGCAGTTCGGGACCTGCCGCAATGGCCTGCCGATGGCAGCTTCGAGAAGTTCGAGATCGAGCGCGACAAGATCGAGCTGGAAGGCCGCGATGCCTCGGGGCGCTGGTTCAAGGCCGAGTTCGATCCGCGCGGCCGGCTGCTGGAATGGAAATACGACTGACGTGACGGGTCAGCCGGGCAGGTACCGGCTGACCTCGACGCCGGTGCCGATGGGCAGGAGCACGCTCGACATGCCGGGAGTGGCGCGGACCGCCGCCGCATAAGCTGCCTGTCCCGTGCCGTCCTTGCCGCCCCGGATCATGTTGTCGGCCGCGAGGATTGCACCCGGGGCAAGCTTCGGCTGGAACAGTTCGAAGCTGGGAAGGTAGAGATCCTTCCAGTGATCGACCAGCACGAAATCAAACGGCCCGGCCAGACCGGGCAGGAGCTGCAGCGCGTCGCCGACCAGGAAGGTGACATGCTCGGCCAGTCCGGCTTCGCGCAGCTGCTCCGCTGCATGGGCGGATTTCGCGGGTTCCAGTTCCAGCGTGGTAACATGGCCGCCAGTGGCGCACGCGGCATCGGCGAGCCAGAGCGTCGAATAGCCGAAGGAGGTGCCCAGCTCCAGGATGCGCGGCGCCGGCAGTGCACGGGCCAGCAGGTTGACGAGCCGCCCGGTCTCGGGGCCGACGGCCATGTGGCGGTGCCCCTCGATCACAGGCGTTCCGTCCCGTTCGGCGGCAATGCGGGCATGGTAGCCGTCCAGCGCGCGCTGCATCGCAGGGTCCATCCCGCTGGTCATGATCTGGTCTGTCCGCATCCCTGCGTCTCCTCGTGAAAAACCTCTGCCAGCGCATCGGGAGCCGGGCAGCGGGAGATGTCCAGTCACACCGGCGCGAGGCTCAGTGCAGGCGCCGCTCAAGCGGGAACAGCGCCCAGCCGGTACGGGCCTTCAGCGCGCCCCAGAGCCCGCACTTGTCCGCCAGCATCACCGCGATGGCGACGGCACCGAGCAGCATCAGGTACTAGCTGCCCCGATCTGCCGCGATCTGGCGGAGGGCGAAGAACAGGATCGTGCCGATCCCGCTGATCTCGGTGATGAAGATGACGAAGCCGGTCCAGTCATTGACGCTGAAGGCCGCGTCGGGGGTGATGCGCAGCTTCTGCAGGAACGGGAAGGCTACCGTCAGCCCGGTCATCGCGGCGGTGCCGGCATAGATCAGGAATTCGACCCGGCGCGTGGAGATGCCGATCGATTCCGCTGCCGTCTCGCTGTCGCGGATCGCGGTCAGCGCCATGCCCCAGCGCGCGCGCCAGTTCCAGCCTCTTGCGTTCCAGAAGCGTCAGCGATCCCGCCGGACGGCTGGCCTTCTTCAGCAGGCCGGTCATGTCGAGAATGTCCCGGCAGGCCGCCTCTGGCACTTGGTGGCCGGCGCGGCCAGAGGGTTCTCGTAGACCGGCATGCCGATAAAGGGATGCGGGATCTGGAAGGACCGGCCGATGCCCGGATGGCAGCGTTCCGAGGCGGGCAAGCCTGTGATGTCGCCGCCCCGGAACGTCCCGGTTCCGGAAGAAGGCGGCAGCGAGCCCGCGGTCAGGTTGAACAGTGTCGACTTGCCCGCGCCATTGGGGCCGATAACTCCGGGCGCTTCGCCCGGGGCGAGATCGGGATCGATGTCCTGCGTGACGTGGAAGGCCACGAAGAACCTGTTCTCGCCGCGCATCGTCAGAATGGGGGTCATGGAACCCCTCGCAAGATGGAAAAGGTCGCGGGCCGAAAGCCGGGACTGGAAGCGTCCGGACCGCTGGACGGGCAGTCCTGGGGGTGGCGAACCGCCCCATGCGATGGGTTTCATCTCCGCGGTCAGGGGGATCGGGGGGCTGCGGGAACTGGTGACGATCTCCGGCACCGGCTTGTTGGCCCGGACCTGCCACTGCCCGCCGACGACCGGTGTCTTCGACACGCTCGGCACCGGACCGGCCGAGGAATCGACCTTGCCGGACGCAATGCCGGGAGAGGTCGCCTTCAGCGCTTCCGCGATGCTTTCGGGGCTGTCGATATCCTCCGCCCGCTGCAGGACATCGACCGCCACCTCGAAGAGCGAATGCTTCGCGCCCAAAGGCATGGTCCATGGCCGCCCCGTCGCCGTCTCGCAGGCATCGGCGAGTTCGGCGCAGCTCTGCCCGGTCACCGGGGAGGCAATGGGGAAGGCGCGGCGCCACCAGGCCTCCACTGACAGCCCGTCGGCGCACGAGCCGAGCGCGCACCCGCCTGCGGGACTTGCGACGCCTTGGCGACATTGGCGACCCTCGGGCGGAAGCCCTGCTGTGCCGCCTGTGGTCAGAAGGTGGTGAAATCCGGCGGAATCGAGACGCCCGAGGCGATCTCGACCTTGGCCTTCTTGAAGACGGATATCTGCGCCGGAAAATCGTCCGACATGGTCTGGCAGCGGCCGGGATCGATGAGCTTGCAGCCCGTTTCCGCCATTGCCGGCGGCAGGCCCAAGCGGGGATCCGGCCAGCCGTGGCCGTCGGGATCGTTCGGCCAGAGCGCACCGATGACCTTGTTCGTGGGGATTGCGTCCCAATGGCTCAGGAAGACGTCGATGACATCCTCGAGCCCACAGAAGAAATGGCAGGAGTATTCGAACCCTGATTTGGGATCGCCTTGGCGGCCGAAGAAACGCGGCTGCCAGGGATATCGTTGGTGATGCAGGACTCCCCGTTCAGCTCGGCCTGGCCGGCGACCGGGTTGGTCGTGCCGAGCGTGGCGGTGGCGGCGAGGATGTCGACCTCGTCCTGGAAGATCAGCTCCTGCGCGACTGTGGAAGCGTGGTTGGAGTTCGACTGGCTGTCCTTGACGATGATCTCGACCGGACGTGTCGTGCCGCCGATATCGAGACCGCCCGCGAATTTCCGACGGCACTGGTCCAGCACGAAGCCGTCAGGCTCGGCGAAGACCGCCAGTGGCCCGTCTGCGGCGTGACGAAGCCGATCCTTACCGTGCCGGTCCCTGCGAGCGCCGGCAGTCCCGGCGGAGCGGTTGCGGCTGTCAGACCGGCCCCGGCCGCGCCCCTGAGCAGGGCTCGTCCGTTGAGCATGTCGATATCCTCCCATGCTGGCCGCTCCCACGGACCGGGCATTTCTGAAGCCCGCATGTTGCGCTGACGGCCCGGTTTCCTCTGCCCGGACCGACCCTCCATTTGTTCCGTTATGCGGTACACAATGTACATTTGTGATACAGTCCGGGTTTCTGTCAAGACTGACCTTGAGCGGGCCGCTCAGCTCCGCAGGACAGGAAGAGTTGATCATGGGTCCGGCAGGAGCTAGCACGGCATACCGGAGCGACCGCGGAGGGGCAGGGCAGATGACCGGCGAAAAGGGACGTCCAAGCGACGGGCAGTCGATCTCGCGCGCGGTTGCCGTGCTGCGTGCCGTGGCCGACAAGCCCGGAAGTTCGCTGGGAGAAATCGCGAAAGCGACCGGGCTGGCCCGCTCCACGGTGCAGCGGCTGGTTGGGGCTCTCAATGCCGAGGGCCTGCTGATCAAGACCTTCGGCCAGCAAGGCGTCTATCTTGGCATGGAACTGGCCCGGCTCGGGGCCAAGGTGGAGATCGACGCACGGGCGCTCCTGCGGCCGCTGATGGAGGAACTCCACGGACGAATCGCCGAGAATATCGACCTGACAACTATCGACCATGACCGCGTGATCGTTGTCGAGCAGATTGCGTCGAACGAGAATATCCGGGTGATTTCCTATGTCGGAAAGCAGCATCCCGTGCATTGCACCGCGAATGGCAAGGCGCATCTCTCACAGATGAGCCGCGCCGAAGCGGAGGCTTTCCTTGCCGGTCCGCTGGAAGTTTTCACGCCGCAGACGATTACCGATCAGACTCGCCTGCTTGATCAGGTGGCGGCGTACCGCGAAGCCGGATTGTTCATCGACCGCGAAGAATACAGCGATGGCGCCTGTGCCGTCGGCGTTGCCCTGCCGCAAATCGGCGGGCGCAGCCTCGCCCTGGCCATCGCCATGCCAAGTGCCCGGTTCCAAAAGCGCGAAGAGGAAGTCAAGGCGGCGCTCCTGGACTTCCGGCGCGCCGTCCAGGCGGAATTTGGTGCCTCCATCTGATCCCTGCACAGACCCGTGATGCACTAGGCGCAAGGCTTGCGCTTGACAGTAGTGCCGTGCGGTATCCAATATAAGGTACAGTGTACGGCAATGCGGTACACTCGGATACGGCGACCTGGAGGGGTCGCCCCCATTTTTCCGGGAGGACACCATGCTGCTTACGGCAAAGATTCTGCTGACCATCGCCAGCCTCGGCTATTCGGCGATCCCCTTCGCGTTCGACTCGAACAAGACCCACTGGTTCAACCCGAGCTGGACGAGCCATGCCAAGTTCCACTGCGTCTGGCAGGTGATGAGCTATGTCTATATCGGCCTGCTGTCGCTGGTGTTGATCTGGACTGCCGGCGGAGACAAGTGGCCGCTCTGGATCGCCGCGCTTCTGGCCTGCTGCGCCTATGGCGGCTTCTGGACCGCTGTTCTGATGCGCCCGATCTACGGCGGAACGCTGGTGGACGAGGTGAACGGCGTGCCGCCTTTCATCTTCAAGATCCTCGGCAAGGAGAGGGAGTGCGATGCCAATGTCACGCTCTTCACCTCCGCGGTGATCCTGCTGTGCACCGGGGCGGTGTTTCTCGCCACGGCGGCGGTCGTGATCAACGAGACCACCGGCATCGCCATGGCCGCGCCCCTGATCCGGTAACCCAGGACGACCAGTGGCCCGCCCCGCGCTGGGGAAGGCCGGAAATTCAAGAAGGAAGAGACCCGTGCTCACCGAATCCGACCGCCAGGCCGCCGCAGAGGCGCTCTACGAGGCGGACCGGACGCGCAAGACCTGCGTCCAGCTTTCCAGGACATGGCCCGAGATGACGCTGGAGGACTCCTATGACGTCCAGCGCCGCTGGACCGAGATGCGCATTGCCGACGGCGCCAAGGTCGTCGGCCGCAAGATCGGCCTGACCAGCCGTGCCATGCAGATGGCCTCGAAGATGACCGAGCCGGATTACGGCGTCATGTTCGACGACTTGCTGCTGAAGGACGGGGCGCGCATCCCCGCCGGGCGGTTCATCAAGCCGCGGCTGGAAACCGAACTGGCCTTCGTCATGGGCCAGGACCTGTCCGGCGAAGGCTGCCAGATGCATGACGTCATGCGGGCGACCGAATACGTCACGCCGGCGCTGGAGATCATCGACTACCGCACCGAAGTGCCGCGGCAGATCGTCGACACCATCGCCGACAACGCCGCCTTCGGCGCCATCGTCATGGGCGGGCGGATCTTCCGGCCCTTCGATATCGACGTGCGCTGGGTCGCGGCAACACTGGCCAAGAACGGCACGATCGAGGAATCCGGCGTCTCGGCCGCGATCATGGGCCATCCGGCGGCAGGCATCGCCTGGCTGGTCAACAAGCTCGCGGCGCAGGGCGACGGGCTGAAGAAGGGCGACATCGTCCTCGGCGGTTCCTTCACCCGCCCAGTGGACATTGCAGGCGGCGACGTGATCTTCGCTGATTTCGGCACGCTCGGCTCCATCGGGGTCAGCTTCGAATGACAGCCCTGCCGAAGAACAGCTTCAAGGCCGGGCTGGCCGAGGGCAGGCTCCTGCGCGGGGTCTGGAGCACCATCAACGACACGCTGGTGGCTGAACTGACGGCCTCGCTGGGGTTCGACTGGATGCTCTTCGACACCGAGCATTCGGCGCTGGACGCGCTCAGCGTGCTGCCCTTGATGCAGGCGGTGGCGCCCTATCCCGTCTGTCCGATTGTCCGGCCGGGGTCGCTGGACCCGGCCGAGATCAAGAAGATGCTGGATCTTGGAGCGCAGACGATGCTGGTGCCGATGGTAAACTCGGCCGAGGAGGCCGCTCTGGCCGTCGCTTCGGTGACCTATCCTCCCGCAGGAATCCGCGGCGTTTCGGGCCTGACGCGGGCGACCCGCTTTGCCTCGGTGCCGGGCTATCACAAGGCGGCGCGTCAGGAGATTGCGCTTCTGGTGCAGGTGGAGACCGCCGCCGCACTTGACGCGATCGAGGATATCGCCGCCGTGCCGGGCGTCGATGGCATCTTCGTCGGACCTGCGGATCTGGCAGCTGCCCTCGGCCATGTCGGCGAGCCGAGCCATCCGGACGTCGTGGCCGCGATGCTCGGCGCGGTGCGCCGCATCGTGGCGGCGGGCAAGCCGGCCGGCGTGCTGTCGCTGGATCCTGCAGTGACGGCGCAGGTGATCGAGGCGGGGGCGACCTTCGTCGCGGCCGATGTCGACATGGCAGCGCTGAAACGCGGCCTGTCCGAACGGCTGTAGCATGCCGCTCCTGAGGATCGACATCATCCGGGGCCGGAGCGCGCAGGAAAGGCGCGCCCTGGCCGACACGCTACATGCCTGCGTCGTCGAGGCCTTCGGCGTGCCGGTGCGTGACCGGTTCCAGATCATCACCGAGCACGAGCCGGACCAGATGATCATCGAGGATGTGGGTCTTGGCCTTGCCAGGACCCGCCGCATCGTGGTCGTCCAGATTACGTCGACGCCGCGCAGCCTGGCCAGCCGCAAGTCCTTCTACCGGCTCGCGGCTGAACGGTTGCAGGCAGAGTGCGGCCTCGGCCCGGCGGATCTGATGATCAACATCGTCACAGTCTCCGAAAGCGACTGGTCCTTCGGCCTGGGCCGCGCGCAGTTTCTGACTGGCGATCTGTAGTACCCTCCGGTCGGAGGAAATGAAAAAGCCCCGCCGGGTCATCCCGGCGGGGTCGAAGTGTCCGGCGGGTTTCCGCGTCCGCCGGGGTCCTGTCAGCCGAACATCGTGTCCGGAATGAAGGTCGCGATCGCCGGGAAGGCGATGATCAGCAGGAGCCCGAGGAGCATCGCCGCGAGGAAGGGCGCCACGCCGCGGAACACCGTGGCCAGCGGCACGTCCGGCCCGGCCACGCCGCGGACGACGAAGACGTTCATGCCCACCGGGGGCGTAATCATCCCCATCTCGATCACGATCACCGCAACCACGCCGAACCAGACCGGGTCGAAGCCGAAGCCGGTAATGACCGGGAAGACGATCGGGATGGTGATCACCAGCATGCTGAGCCCATCCATGAACATCCCCAGCACCACATAGCCCAGCAGGATCACGACAAGCGTGCCGTAGGGGCCGAGGCCGAGCGTCTGCAGCTCTTCGCCCAGCGTCGCCGGGATATGGGTGATGGCCAGGAACGGGTTCAGCACATTGGCGCCGATCACCACCATGTAGAGCATCGCCGAGGTCTTCAGCGTGTCGAGGACGGCCGCCTTGAAGCCCGCCCAGCCCAGCCGCCGCTGCACCAGGGCCATCAGGATGACGAGCCCCGCGCCGATGCCCGAGGCCTCGACCGGCGTGAAAACGCCCAGGTAGATGCCGCCGATCGACACCAGGATGACGCCGAAGAGCGGCCAGGCCTCGGAAGAGACCTTGATGCGCTCGGCCCAGGTGAAGACCGGCCCCTGCGGCCCGGCTTCGGGGTTCAGCGTCGCCACCAGCCAGATCACGCCCATGAAGAGCGCGGCCAGCAGCAGCCCCGGCAGGATCCCCGCCATGAACAGCCGCCCGATCGATTCCTCGGTCAGGATCGCGTAGAGCACGAAGCCGGTCGAGGGCGGGATCAGGAAGCCCAGCGTGCCGCCCGCCGCGACCGATCCGGTGGCGAGGCTGTCGGCATAGCCGAGGCGCTTCATCTCCGGCAGGGCGACCTTGCCCAGCGTCACCGCGGTGGCGACGGACGAGCCCGAGACCGCCGAGAAGGCGGCGCAGCCCAGCACC
>NZ_VATA01000061.1 GCF_005870025.1 Poseidonocella sp. HB161398 | reverse complement strand
CTTCAGCGCTTCGTTGTAGGCCGGCCAGTTCTTGGTCTTGTAGCTCGGCGGGATGGGTCTGCTCATGCAGACCAGCTACCACGCTGGATTCGCGAGATGAATCCCTCACCCGGCCTTTGCGCAACAAAGCTGGTTCACAGGCATCGTCTGTGTCGAGGTCCGGGCCTGCCCGAGCCCGCGCTTTCGCTGTCCCCGCGGGCAGGGGCCGGTCATGCCCGCATGCCCGCATGCGCGCCAGCGTGCCGACGGGACCGGCTGCGCTGCGGGGGCTGGGGCAGCCGGACCGTGCGGGGCGCTGTCCGGCCCCCGCAGCGGAGGCGGTCCCGTCGGCCGCAAGGGCGCGGGGCACATCCGCGGAGACCGCCTGGCGCCGCGCGCAGCGCCCCGTCGCGGGGTCCGGAAGGTGACTGCCTGATGATCGCCTTGCCGCGGTCTTCTCCCGCCGGTCCGGCGTTCCCGCGGGCTGCGGGACGGCGAACGGCTGCCCTGGCGCGGCGGCCTGCAGGACCCGGGCATGGCCCCGGCGCGCAGCTCCGGCCGGAAAGCTCCCGGCGGGCGCTGCGCCGCGCCCCGCCCGGCTGGCAGCCGCGGGGCCGTCCCGGCTGCGGCCGGGCCCGCTCCGGCAATCCGGGTGCTGGTCCGTGTGGTCGCGCATGCTATGTGTGCCTCCGGGTCCGGCTTCGTCCTGCCGGGCGCGAGGACCATGGAAAGGCAGTTTCTTGAAACAGGTGACGATCAAAGCGCCGGGCGGGCTCGGCAATCTGGCGGCAGTCGAGGCGGCGGAGCCGGCCGCACCGGGCGCGGGCGAAATCACGGTGCGCATCCATGCCAGCTCGCTGAACTACCATGACTACCGCGTCTGCGCGGTCGAGGGGGCCCTGCCGGACGGGCGCATCCCCATGGCCGACGGCGCCGGCGTGGTCGAGGCCGTGGGCGACGGGGTCGGAGAGTTCTCGCCCGGCGACAGCGTCGTCTCCTGCTTCTTCCCGGACTGGCAGACGGGCGATGACCGGCCCTGCGATTTCTCGACGACGCCCGGCGACGGCCGCGACGGCTATGCCCGCGAGCGGGTCACGCGCCCGGCCACGTGGTTCACGCACGCGCCGGAGGGCTGGTCCCATGAAGAGGCCGCGACCATCACCACGGCCGGGCTGACGGCCTGGCGCGCGCTGGTCGTCAATGGCGGGCTGAAGGCCGGGGACACGGTGGCCGTGCTGGGAACCGGCGGCGTGTCCATCTACGCGCTGCAACTGGCCAAGGCGATGGGCGCCACGGTGATCGCCACGTCTTCCTCTGACGCGAAGCTCGGGCGGCTGCGCGAGCTCGGCGCCGATCATGTCATCAACTATCGCAGCACGCCCGGCTGGGGCGAGGAGATGCAGCGCCTGACCGGCGGCCGCGGGGTCGACATCATCGTCGAAGTCGGAGGGCCGGAAACGCTGGCGCAATCCATCGCGGCCGGCCGTCCCGGCGCGCATATCGCCCTGATCGGCGTTCTCACGGGGCGCTCCGGAGAGATTCCCACGGCGCTTCTGATGGCCCGGCAGCAGCGGCTCGAGGGGGTGATCGTCGGCTCCCGGCAGCACCAGCTCGATTTCGTCAGGGCGCTTGATGCGCTGAAGCTGCGCCCGGTGATCGACCGTACCTTCCAGCTCGGCGAGCTCGCGGAGGCGTTCCGGCATCAGGAGAGCGGCGCGCATTTCGGCAAGATCTGCGTGACGGTGTAGCCTGCCAAGTCATGCGCGCGCAGGAAGGCCTGGGAGCGCGGTGACTTGCGCGCATGTCCGCACCGCGCCTGACGGCATCCGTCTCCGGCGCGGGCCCGGAGCCCGATGAAGGCGGGGCTGGCAAGGGCGCCCGGTCCGCATCGCGGCAGCCTGTTGCGAAAGGTCTATCTGGGGGCGGGCGTCTTCCTCGTGGTGGTGGTCACGCCTGCCGCGCGTGCGGTCGTCCGGTTCCGCCGCAACGCCCCGGCCGGGTCCCGGGCGGCGCGCAGATCGGCGCGGTTCGCGCATGGTCGGCGACGGACGCGGCGCATGCCCGGACTGCGGCGCGCGCGCCCGGCTGTTCCGTCGGGCAGGGGGCCAGCATTCCGCGGCGTCTTTCCGCAGAGACCGCCGCCAGGGCCGTGCTGCGTGGGCGAAGCGACGTCCTCATGCCGACCCGGCGGCTTGGCCGGACCGATCCTGTCCGCGGCGCCGGCCATGCTCCATCCGGAGCCTCCGGGGCGCCGAGGCGGGATCGCCATTGCGCAACAGCGCCCACCGGCCGGTCATGAATGACGTGCCCCGCGGCGCATCCGGCGGCGCAGTCCGGGTGGCGCGGCGGCGGATCCTGCGGGCAAAAGCGCGGCGGGGGCCCGGTCCGGAAGGCTCAGGCCAGCCTGAGACCCGAGTCCGGATCGAAGAGATGCACTGCCGAGGGCGCGGCGGAGAAGCGGAGGTCTCCGCCGTCCGGCCCGTTGCCGTGGATGCCCGGAAGGCTCGCCGTGAAGGGGACGCCGCCGTCATGCGCCAGCTGCCCGTGCAGCAGCGTGTTGGCGCCGAGCGGCTCCGACAGGGCGACGCGCAGCCGCAGAGGTCCGGAGGGATCGGGAATGACATGCTCGGGCCGCAATCCCATCTTCACCTTGCCGGGCGGCAAGTCGGCGGAACAGATCGCGGTATCTCCCAGCATGACCTGCCCGTCGCGCAGCTCGGCATCGAGCACGTTCATCGACGGGCTGCCGATGAACTGCGCCGCGAACAGGGTGCGAGGCCGCTCGTAGACCTCGAGCGGCGTCCCGATCTGCTCGGCGATGCCGGCATTCATCACGATCATCCGGTCGGCCATGGTCATCGCCTCGACCTGGTCATGCGTGACATAGAGCGCGGTGACGCCCAGCTTTGCCTGCACCTGCCGGATCTCGAGCCGCATCTGCACCCGCAGCTTGGCATCCAGGTTCGACAGCGGCTCGTCGAAGAGGAAGACGGCGGGCTCGCGCACGATGGCGCGGCCCATGGCCACGCGCTGGCGCTGTCCGCCCGAAAGCTGGCGCGGCTTGCGCTCGAGCAGGGTCTCGAGCTGCAGCAGCTTCGCCGCCTCCTCGACCTTGCGGCGGATGGCGTCCTTCTTCAGCCCGGCGATCTTCAGCCCGTAGCCCATGTTCTGCGCGACGCTCATATGCGGGTAGAGCGCGTAGTTCTGGAAGACCATGGCGATGTCGCGGTCCATCGGTTCCCTGTCATTGGCGCGCTCGCCGCCGATCAGGATATCGCCGCCGCTGACGGTCTCCAGCCCGGCCACCATGCGCAGCAGGGTGGACTTGCCGCAGCCCGAGGGGCCGACGATCACGATGAACTCGCCGTCCGCGATCTCGGCATCGATGCCGTGGATCACCTCGGCGGTGCCGAAGCTCTTCTTCACGTTCCGGAGGGTGACGGTCGCCATTCTGCTATTTCTCGCTGTCTACCAGGCCGCGGACGAAGAGCCTCTGCATCGAGACGACGACGATCACGGGCGGGATCATGGCAAGGATCGAGGTCGCCATGATCGTCGGCCAGTGGGCGAAGTCGTCGCCGCTGGGGAACATCTGCTTGATGCCCATCACGATGGTGTTCATTCCGGGATCGGTGGTGATCAGAAGCGGCCAGAGATACTGGTTCCAGCCGTAGATGAAGAGGATCACGAACAGCGCCGCGATATTGGTCCGGCTCATCGGCAGCACGATGTCACGGAAGAAGCGCATCGGTCCCGCGCCGTCGACCCGCGCCGCCTCGGCCAGCTCGTCCGGTATGGTCAGGAAGAACTGCCGGAATAGAAAGGTCGCGGTGGCCGAGGCGATCAGCGGCAGGATCAGGCCGGAATAGGAGTTCAGCATCCCGAAGCCCGCCACGACCTCGTAGGTGGGCACGATGCGCACCTCGACGGGCAGCATCAGGGTGAGGAAGATCAGCCAGAAGAACAGGCTGCGCGCCGGGAAGCGGAAATAGACGATGGCAAAGGCCGACAGCAGCGAGATGGCGATCTTGCCCGCCGCGATGCCGATGGCCATGACCAGGCTGTTGAGCAGCATCGTCGCCACAGGCACGTTGATGCCCGAGACCAGCGCATTGCGGTAGTTCTCGGCGAACTGGTCGCCGGGCCAGAGCGGCATCGGCGGCCGGATGATCTCGGCCTGGGTCACCGTCGAGGCGACGAAGGCCAGCCAGATCGGGAAGAAGATCACGAGAACCCCCGCGATCATCGCCACATGCGTCAGCCACAGGCCCGCGCCGCGCTTCTCGACCATGCCGTGAACGTTGCGCGCCATCAGTAGTGCACCCGCTTTTCCAGGAACTTGAACTGCAGCACGGTGAGCGCGCCGACGACCAGCAGCAGGATGACCGACTGCGCCGAGGACGAGCCGAGATCCTGCCCGACGAAGCCGTCGGAAAAGACCTTGTAGACGAGGATCGTCGTGGCCTGCTGCGGCCCGCCGCCGGTGATGGTGTGGATGACGCCGAAGGTCTCGAAGAAGGAATAGACCACGTTCACGACCAGGAGGAAGAAGGTGGTGGGCGACAGCAGCGGCAGGACGATCGTGAAGAAGCGCCGCCAGAACCGCGCCCCGTCGATCGCCGCCGCCTCGATGACGGATTTCGGCACCGCCTGCAGCGCCGCGAAGAAGAACAGGAAGTTGTAGCTGATCCGCCCCCAGGAGGAGGCGATCACGACGAGCCCCATGGCCTCGCCCTGGTTGAGCACGTGGTTCCAGTCATAGCCGAGCTGGCCGAGATACCACGAGACCACGCCGACGCGGGTGTTGAACATGAAGAGCCACAGCACCCCGGCCACCGCCGGGGCGACCGCATAGGGCCAGATCAGCAGCGTCCGGTAGGTCCCCGCGCCCTTGACCAGCCGGTCCGCCATGACGGCGAGGAACAGCGCCGGCACCATGGAGCAGAGCGTCACCAGGCCGGAGAATACCGCGGTGGTGGCGAAGGCGGCCCGGTAGTAGGGATCGCCGAGCAGGTAGGTGAAGTTCTCCAGCCCGACGAACTGGCTGGACAGGCCGAACGGGTCGGGGATGAACAGCGACTGCCAGACGGCCTGGCCGGCCGGGTAGAAGAAGAACACTGCCGAGATGGCCGCCTGCGGGGCGATCAGCAGCAGGGGCAGGGCCCAGCCCTTGAATGTGACTCTCTTGTCCATGTGGTCCTTCGCCGTCGGAACCTCGGGGCGCGCCGGAGGGCGGATCCCCCGGGCCGCCGCGCGGGCCTGCCGCGCGCCGTCTTGGCCGGAAAGGGACGCGCGCCGGATCCCGGGCGCGCGTCCGGATGCTCAGCGGGCGGTGCGCTCGAAGCGGCGCAGGAGCTGGTCGCCGCGCTCCTTTGCGCTGTCGAGTGCCTCCTGGGCGGTCTTGTCCCCGGCCCAGACAGCTTCGAGCTCCTCGTCGATGATGCCGCGGATCTGGTCGAAGGAGCCCAGGCGTATGCCCTTGGAATTGGCGGTCGGCTCGTTGCGGGTCATCTGCATCACCGCCACGTCGGTCCCGGGGTTCTCGTCGTAGAAGCCGGCGTCGCGCGTTGCCTCGCCCGCGGCGATGGTGATCGGCAGGTAGCCGGTATCCTGGTGCCACTGCGCCTGCACCGGGGTCGAGGAGAGATAGTTCAGGAACTCCGCCACCCCCTCGTATTCCGGCGCCTCGTGGCCCTCCATCACCCACAGCGAGGCCCCGCCGATGATCGTGTTCTGCGGCGCGTTTCCGGCCCCCTCCCAGTAGGGCAGCGGGCGGACGTCGAAATCGAACCCGGCCTCGGCCTTGATCCCGGCATAGCCCGCCGAGCTCTCGGTGAAGAGCGCGCAGTCGCCGGAGCGGAAATTCGCGCCGCCCTCGTTGCGGCGGCCGGTATAGACGAATTTCCCGTCCTTCGCCCACTCACCCATCTTCGCGATATGCGCGACCTGCAGCTCGCCGTTGAGCATCAGCTCGGCATCCGCGCCGGCAAAGCCGTTCTCCTGCGAGGCGAAGGGCACGTCGTGATAGGCGGAGAGGTTCTCCAGATGGATCCAGCTCTGCCAGGCGGTGACCAGCGGGCACTGCTCGCCGGCCGCGGCGAGCTGGTCGAGCACCTCTCCGACCTGGTCCCATGTGGTCAGGTCGGTATCCGGGTCGATGCCGGCGCCTTCCAGGCGGTCGCGGTTGACCCAGAGCACCGGCGTCGAGGAGTTGAAGGGCAGCGACAGCATCCGGCCGTCGGTGGTCGTGTAGTACCCTTTGACCGCGCCAATATAGGCGTCCGGATCGAACTCCGCACCGCTCTCCTCCATCACCTGGTAGACCGGGCGGACCGCGCCCTCGGCGCCCATCATGGTGGCGGTGCCGACCTCGAAGACCATCAGCACATGCGGCTGCTCTCCTGCCCGGAAGGCGGCGATGCCCGCGTTCAGCGTCTCGGAGTAGTTGCCCTTGTAGACCGCCGTGACCGTGTAGTCGTCCTGGGCGGCATTGAACTCTTCGACCTGCGTTGCGACCAGCTCTCCGAGCCGTCCCGTGAAGGCATGCCAGAACTGGATTTCGGTCTGGGCGCTCGCCGCGATCGGGGTCAGCGCCGTGGTTCCCGCGGCAAGGATGCCGAGAGCAAATCTCTTCATGTTTCCTCCCAATGGCGCTACGACTGGCGCTCTTTTAATTGTAATATCAGGGACTTGCCTTTGCGCTGGCGGCGCCCCCGAACGCGCCTAACGTATCTCCGGAAAATGATATGGCAAGTGGGTTCTTGAAATTGCCGCAAGGTCAGGTCGTGTATGCCGGCCGACGATGCGGGTCGCGTGCCACCGGCGGGAGGCGTCCCGAACGCGCCTCCGGAAGCCCGCCGCCGGGCCGTCCGGACGGGGCGTCCGGCCAGTCGCCGCGGGCCGGTTCACAGCACCCGCGCTCCGCCGTCGTCGAGCGCCCGGCGGATCTCCTGCGGCAGCGCGGCTTCGGTGACCAGCGTCAGGCCGGGGCCGAACCGGGTGACCAGATCTGTGTCGGTGCGGCCGATCTTGCTCTGGTCGGCCATCACCACCAGCTCTGCGCATTGTCCCATCATCGCGCGCTTGACCGCGGCGAAGCCCGGCACCGCCTCGGTGATGCCGTTGCGGCTGATCGCCGAGGCGCCGATGAAGGCGCGGCCGACATGGAAGCGGCGCAGGAATTCCACTGTCTCCGAGCCGGTCACGGCCGCTTCGCGGGCGAGGAGATCGCCCGGGCAGAGCCGCACGCTGGCGGCCTCGCTACTGCCGAGGATGATCGCCACGTTCAGGCTGTTGGTCAGCACGGTGACCGGCTGGCCGCCCAGTGACAGGTACCGCGCCAGCTCCTGCGCGGTGGAACCCGCGTCCAGCATGATCGTGTCGCCGGGCTGAACCAGCGCGGCCGCCTGGCGGGCGATCTCGGCGCGCTCCTTCTGCCGGTCGCGGCTGCGCGAATCCACGTCCGGCCGCTGCCCCGGCGCGACTGGGGTGACCCCGCCGAAGGCCTTCGCGACCCGTCCCCCCGCTTCGAGTTCCGCCACGTCGCGCCGGATCGTCTCGGTGGCGACTCCGAAGTCCCGCGCCAGGTCGCTGATCCGCAGATGCGATCTAAGCCGAAGCTCCATCAGAATTCTTTCGTGTCGTTCGGCCTTGCGCAGGCGCTGGGTCGGCTCGGTCATCGGGAATCCTCTGCGCGGAGAGTGCCATAGTCTTGCAACAAATTTATTGCAGTAGCCACAGTTTGATGCTGAAAATGTGGAAAGTGCCACATGTCTCTGAGGAGGGAGAGGTGGCGCGAACGGAGGAGAAATCATGTTCGACAAGACTTTCCGCGGCCTTGCCGCGGCATCTGCCATGGCATTGCTTGCCGGTGCGGCGCAGGCGCAGGACTACCCGCGGGGCGATCTCGATCCGATGTACTGCGATGCCGACGGCGATCTGGTCGCGGACGCGCCCGCCGAAGGGCTGGAGGATCCGGGCACGCTGGTCTTTGCCTACACGCCGGTCGAGGATCCGGCGATCTATGCCGATATCTGGGAACCGTTCATCGCGCATCTCGAGGAGGTGACCGGCAAGACCGTGAAGTTCTTCGCCGTGCAGTCGAATTCGGCCGAGGTCGAAGCGATGCGTTCGGGCCGCCTGCACATTGCCGGGTTCTCGACCGGGCCGACGCCCTTCGCGGTCAATCTGGCCGGCGCGGTGCCATTCGCGATCATGGGATCCGAGGCGGGCGAGTTCGGCTACAAGCTGCAGGTCTACACCCGCAAGGACAGCGGCATCGACACGATGGCGGACCTTGCGGGCAAGCGCATCGCGCATACCTCGCCGACCTCGAATTCCGGCAATCTCGCGCCGAGGGCGCTGTTCCCCAATCTGGGCGTGACGCCGGACGAGGATTACGAGGTGGTCTATTCCGGGTCGCACGACCAGTCGATGCTTGGTGTCGTCGCGGGCGACTACGATGCCGCGCCGGTGGCGTCCGAAGTGGTCGACCGCATGGCCGAGCGCGGCCTCTACGATCCCGAGGAGGTCAAGATTGTCTGGGAGTCGAAACCGTTCCCGACCACCTCCTACACCTATGCGCACAACCTCGACCCGGCGCTGGTCGAGAAGATCAAGCAGGCCTTCTTCGAGTTCGACTTCGCCGGCACGGCGCTTGGCGAGGAGTTCTCCGGCGTGTCGAAATTCGTGCCGGTGACCTACAAGGACGACTGGGCGGTGATCCGCGAGATCCAGGCCGCCAACGGCGTCAGCTACACGCCCGAGGGCCTCGCCGCCGAATGAGCGCTTCCCATCCCGGGCGGGCCCGCGCGGCCCGTCCGCTGCCCTGCGGTACCGGCCAGCGCAACGGAGCAACCGAATGCTGAAGATCACCGATCTCGTCAAACGATACGGCACGGGCGATCCGGTGCTGAAGAACCTCAGCCTGACCATCGAGGGCGAGACCGTCGTCTCGGTGATCGGCTCCTCGGGGGCAGGCAAGAGCACGCTCCTGCGCTGCATCAACAAGCTGGTGGAGCCCAGCTCCGGCAGCATCGAGCTGAACGGCACCGAGCTGACCGGGCTGCGCGGGCGGGCCCTGCGCGAGGCGCGGCGCAAGATCGGCATGGTGTTCCAGGGCTTCAACCTGGTCGACCGGCTGACGGTCATGGAGAATGTCCAGTCCGGGCGGCTCGGCTACATCTCGACCTGGGCGGCGCTGACACGGCGCTACCCGCGCGAGGACATCCGCCGCGCCTACGAGCTGATGGAGCGCGTCGGCATCGCGCACTACGCCGACAAGCGCGCCGACGAGCTGTCGGGCGGCGAGCGCCAGCGCGTCGGCGTCGTGCGCGCGCTGATGCAGCGCCCCGAGATCCTGCTGGCCGACGAACCGACCGCCTCGCTCGATCCCAAGACCTCCGAGCAGATCATGCAGCTTCTGCGCGACCTCGCGGGCGAGCTGAAGCTGCCGGTGCTGATCAACATCCACAATGTCGCCGAGGCCAGGACCTATACCGACCGCATCGTCGGCATGCGCTATGGCCGGATCATCTTCGACAGCGTGCCGGGCGACCTGACCGACGAGGCGATGGAGGAGATCTATGCCGGCATCCCGTCGCGCGACCGCGCCGGCGGGGCGGCGGCGCCGCTTGCGATGAAGGCGGCGACATGAGCGCGCCTGCAGATCCCGCAATCCCGCGCGACCGCTGGAGCAAGCCGCGCATGATCCGCAACCCGGTGCTCAGATGGACCCTCTGGCTGGCCGTCGCCGCCTATGTCATCGGCACCGTCGCGACGCTGCCGGTCAACTGGCCGCGCGTGTCCGAGGGCCTCAGCCGCGCCGCGCAGATCTTCGGCGGGGCCTTCCCGCCCAGCTTCGAGCGCAGCTCGCTGCTGATTGACGGCTTCCTCGAGAGCCTGAAGATCGCCATCCTGGCGACGGTCGGCGGGGTGCTGCTGTCCATTCCCATCGCCTTCATGGCCGCGCGCAACATCGCGCCGCTGCCGGTCTTCTATCTCGGCCGCGCGCTGATCATCGTGGCGCGCAGCTTCCATCCGGTGATCGTGGCGATCCTCTTCGTCAAGGCGGTGGGCTTCGGGCCGCTCGCCGGGGTGCTGACGCTGATCGTCTATTCGGTCGGCTTCGTCGCCAAGATGCTGGCCGAGCGCATCGAGGAGATCGACTTCGGCCAGGTCGAGGCGCTGCGGGCTGCCGGGGCGCCGACTCTGTCGGTGCTGCTCTACGCGATCTTCCCGCAGATCCTGCCGCGCCAGATCGGCCTGTCGATCTACCAGCTCGACAGCAACCTGCGCGCCTCCGCGATGATCGGCATCGTCGGGGCAGGGGGGATCGGCGCGACGCTGGCCAATGCCTTCGGCCGCTACGACTACGACTTCGCCCTCGCCATCACCATCATCATCGTGGGCGCGATCCTCGTCAGCGAGGCGATCAGCGGACAGATCAGGAAGCGGATATGAGCGATCAAAGCACAATGCCGGGCGCGCCGCTGCGCGAGGCCTTCCCCGAGGAGTGGCACCGCTTCACGCCGCGCCAGCGCATGGCGCGCTATCTCGGCCTTCTCTTCGCCGCCCTCGCGGTCGGCTGGTCGATCACCTCGATCGACGTCATCTGGGAATGGGTCTGGGATGCCCCGGCGCAGATGGGCGATCTGTTCGGCCGCATGGTGCCGCCGGACGCGACCAACCTGGCCACCATCCTCAAGGTGCTCTGGGAAACGGTGAACATCGCCACCATTGCGACGCTCTTCGCGGTGCTGGTGTCGCTGCCGGTGGCGTGGATGGCGGCGCAGAACACGACGCCGAACCGCGCCACGCTGTGGCTGGGCCGGATCATCCTCGTGTCGTCCCGGTCGATCAACACGATCATCTGGGCGCTGCTCTTCGTGGCGATCTTCGGCCCCGGCATCGTGGCGGGCATCGCCGCGATCATGCTGCGCTCGGTGGGCTTCGTCGGCAAGCTGCTCGGCGAGGCGATCGAGGAAATCGACACCCGCCCGGTCGAGGCGCTGGAGGCGACCGGCGCGTCGCGTGCCAAGGTGATCCTCTATGCGATCGTGCCGCAGGTGATGCCGACCTTCTGGGCGGTGGCGATCCTGCGCTGGGACATCAACCTGCGGGAATCCACCGTGCTGGGGCTGGTCGGCGCGGGCGGGATCGGCATCATCCTGCAATCGGCGATCGACACGTTCAAATGGCAGGAGGCGGCGACGGTGCTGCTGTGCATCCTGGGCCTCGTCCTGCTTGGCGAGATCATCTCGGCCTGGCTGCGGCGGCGCATCCTCTGATGCGGCCGACAGGCGATCTGCCGGCGACGGCGCGGCCTGAAGGCGGGGGTGGTCGCGATGCGGCCTGGGCCTTCGCCGCCTACCGGGCCGTCCGGCAGCGCCTGCCGCCCGCCCGCCGGCGCGGCGCCGCGCTCCAGGTCGGCAGCCTTTCGGAGGCGGCGCGGGATGCCGATCTGGTGCTGCTGGATGCCTACGGGGTGCTGAATGTCGGAGAGACGCCGATCCCGGGCGCGGCCGAACGTGTCGCCGCCCTGCGGGCCGCGGGAAAGCAGGTCGCAGTGGTGTCGAATTCGGCGGGCTATCCGAAGCGCCACATGATGGCGCGCTGGCAGCGGCTTGGCTTCGACTTCGCGGAAGACGAGGTGACGTCGAGCCGCGAGGCGCTTCTGGCGCGGCTGCGCGGCGATGCACGGCACTGGGGCATCATGCTCGTCGCGGAATACGGCACCGAGGATCTCGGCGATCTGCGGGTCAGCTTCCTCGGCGACGATCCGCGGACCTATGCGGAGGTCGACGGCTTCCTGCTGATCGGCGCCTCGCCCTGGAACGAGGCGCGCCAGGCCCTGCTGGTCCGCGCCGTCGCCGCGCAGCCGCGGCCGGTCTTCTGCGGCAATCCCGATCTGGTTGCCCCGCGCGAGGACGGGCTGTCGCTGGAGCCGGGCTACTGGGCGCACCGGCTTGCGGACGCCACCGGGATCGCGCCGGTCTTCTGCGGCAAGCCGTTCCCGGAGATCTTGGATCTGGCGCGCAGCCGCGCGGGACCGGCGACTCCGCCCGGGCGGGTGCTGATGGTCGGCGACACGCTGCATACCGACATCCTCGGAGCGCAGGCCCGGGGGTTCCGCACTGCGCTGGTGACGGGGCATGGCGCGATGAAGGCGCTCAGCTGCGACCAGGCCTTCCGCCAGGCAGAGCTCCGGCCGGATTACGTGATGTCCGCGATCTGAACCGGGCGCGCGGCATCCGGGGCCGGTCCGGCCTCCGCCCCTGCCGCGCCGGAGCATCCCGGCCGGTTGTTCGGCGGCTGCGCAGGGCCTCGGCGGTCCGGGCGACGTCAGCATGGAGATCGCAGGTCCGCCCCCGCTTGCCCATGCCAAAGGGCATCGCGGGATCGGAAGGGAGTCCCTCGCCGTCGCCGTCGGCATCCGGTGCGATCCCGCACGGTACCCGCCGAAGGGTGCTGCGATCGGCGCGTGCGATCGCCGTACTGCTGCTCTGGCGGCGTGCGCCGCCCCCGGCGGATGCGCGCATTCGCCTGCCGGTCCAAGGATCGTGGCGCAGCCGTGACGACATAAATCCGGTAGCGCTTTCTTCCCTTCCCGCAAATGGATCGCGCCATCGACCGTGGGATCAGGCAACCTGGCTGGATGGAGCGGCGGACCGGTTCAGCGGGGCTGCCGACCTCCGCTCGCTGCCGTCTTCCAACGGGCGGCCGCGGTCCGGATACAAGTGCCGGTCCCGAACAGCGTCACGGGCCCTGGCATCCCGTCACGGTGGCGCTGGGACAAGTGCGCCCCGGGGGAACGGGAACTTCGGACGCCAGCAGATATGCGCAACAGCGGCGATTCCCATCCCGTAGAAGATCCTTCTCCTTTCGCAACGGTCATTGGCAACGGAATTGAGCCTGTCGATCCCGAAGGAGATTTTCGACTGCCCTTAACATGGCCTCGAAATGCGCCGCCCTCTCACCGGAAAGCGTCGTCCAATCCCGGCTACCGAAAGCGGCCATTGCCAGGTAGAGGGCATCTCTCCTCGGCTGGATGGCAGTAGACAACAGCGATCCGCCGGTCCTTCCCGCCATGACGGGCACGCCAGCCCGGCAGCGCTTCCCCGATCCGGGAGCCGATCGCCGGATCGGCGGCGATGCTTTCGACGCGTTCTCGCGCCTCTGCCAGCCGCGACCGGGCCGCGGAAACATTTCCGCTGGCCTCCGCACCATGCCGCGCGAGGGCTGCAAGATCGCGCTCGAACAGCGGATGGGCATATCTTCACCGTTGGGCGGTCCCTGTGCCGTCGGGATCGCTCCGCAGCCCCTCGAGGGCCTCCTCTGCACCGGCAAAGAGTGCGTCGAGGCTTCCCACCGGCACCCACTGGTCCAGCGGCGTCGCGAGACGGCGGCGCAGCTCGGCCTCGAACAGGGCCTGGTCGCGGTCCCGCAACGTCTTGGCCCGGGCGAGCTCGCCTGACACTGCCGCACTCACGTTGGGGTCGTCGCCGCGCTCGACCAGTGCCTTCGCATAGGCAAAGGCAGCGTCGGTGAAGCTGACGGACTGCTTGCGGACTGCCATTGCGGCCTCCCTGCATCGGTGCTCCATGGTAGCACCATTGCGACGGGCCGTGGACAAGGCGGGCGGAAGATCCGAAGTGGCTGAGTATCGCCTGGGGTCGTTGCGAGCACAGGTCAGCATGGTTCCCTCTCGTGCCCATGCCCGTCGTGGCGAGCCGAAGCGACAGGAGTTCTCTCCCGCTTTCCTGCCGGTCGCCGGGACAGCCCTGTCCGGCGGTTCAGCGCAGTTCAAGCCACGCGGAGAGTCCAGGTGCCCTGCGTCTCGACGGCCTCATCCGTCGGGCAGATGTCGGACGGGCCGGGCATCTCGAATGCGCTACGGCCCCGGAAAAAGACGGTCCGCGCTCTGGCTGCCGGTTGCCTCGCGGACCTCGCGGCCTGGCCACCGGAGCCTTGCTGCCTGCCAGGGCAGCACCGCCCGGCGGCACGTATACTGTGGAGGGCGGGATAGGCGATCGCCCGGCCGGTAGATGAAGATTCTTCCGGCAGGCGCCGCAAGCCTCGGCACTCGATCAGCACGTGGTTCTGACCCGTGTCCAGGTCGCGCACGGCGCGCAGCGGGAGCCGCGGGGATGCGCCGTCAAAGACCAATGGCAGCATTTTCCCGCCCTCCCTTCGAAGCATGCCAATCCAGAGATGCGCCGTTCGGCTTCCTTGGGCAACGCGTCTCCGGCAGAGGGCCATCCGCAAGCCGGTCCGGCAAAGGGCGGCACAAGCCCGCTCAGATGCCGAAAGGATATGTTTCCTCTTCTCCGGCGACGGTGCGCATGGATGTCGGCGTGATCGCGCTTGTCCGGTCGAACCAGACAAAGGCATCGTACTGGTCCGGAAGGGTGGCGTGCGAATAGTGGCTCCAGCGTTCCGTCTCGGGACGGTAGATCACGCCGATATATCGCTCCAGCCGCGGGTCCGCGAGCGCATGGCGCGTCTCCGGATCAAGCCCCGGGCCGAGATCGAGAAGGAAGCGCGGCAGCCCTGCGGCATGGCAGAGCGCTTCGTAGCTGTCTGGCCGCGACGGCCGGACCTGCTTGACCTCCATCGGGGCATCCCATTCGCTGGCGGCGGCGACCGTCCCGGCATGCGTCCCGAAGCCGATCAGGACCGCCTGGCGTCCGTAGGTCTCGCGGCACAGCTGGCCGATGTTCAGCTCGTCCCGTTCTGCGCCCATGCCGGTAGCCCGGGCATCGCCGATATGGGAGTTATGCGCCCAGACGACGGCTTTGGCGTCGGCTCCCCCGCGGTCGAGGATGCGCTGCAGCGTCTCGAACATGTGCCGGTCCCGCAGGTTCCAGGACTCGCGGGCCCCATAGTACATGACGCGGTAGTAGCGTTCGGCGCTCGCCACGAGCCGGGCGTTCTGTGTCGCGTCGAAAAAGTCGTCACCGTCCCGGGACGCATAGCGCAGTTCCCGTTTCATCAGGTCCAGCAGGGTTCGCGCAACAGGCGCCTCGCACAGCGCGTATCCGCGGCTGAGCGACGCCCGGCCATAGGCCGCCGGTTCCCGCGACCAGGGAGCAAAGCAGCTGTAGCGGTCTCTTGCCTCCGCCGCAGCGGCAGGATCGACACGGTCCAGATAGCCGAGAACCTCGGCTATCGAGGAGGTCATGCTGTAGAGGTCGAGCCCGTAGACCCGCACTTGCGCCCCCTCGGCGCAGCCGTCGTTGTGGCGCCGCAAGGTGGCGACGAAGCCGTCCATGTCGCTGTTTCTCCACATCCAGGCCGGGAAGCGGGAAAAAGGAGCGATGCGGTCCTCTCGCGCGGGCAGGCGGCGGATGAAGCGGTCGATCGAGGCGGCGTCGGGCCAGTCGGCCTCGAGCGCCACATGGGCGAAGCCATGGCGTTCGACCAGCCGCCGCGTGATCGCCGCGCGGGCACGGTAGAACTCGGACGTCCCGTGAGAGGCCTCGCCCAGCAGCACGACCCGGGCCTTGCCGTACCTGTCGAAACATGCGGCAAAGTTCGGATCTTCCGGCAAGGGCAGAGGCTCGGCCACCCTGCGGAGCGCGGCAGCCACGTCAGCCGGCAGACGCGGCCCCGCCTCGGCCCGAGCGGGGGAGGGCGGCTTCTTCAGGTGTTGCGCGAACCATTCGCAGGCCATTTCCGCCATGGTCTCCAGGGTGCCGGGTTCCTCGAAGAGGTGCGTCGCTCCAGGCACCACTTTCATCAGCTTTTCGCAGCTCAGGGCGTTCAGGGCCCGGCGGTTCAGCGCGATCACCTCATGGTCTTCGCCGCCGACGATCAGCAGCGTCGGGGCGGTGACCTGGCCAAGGCCGGACCCGGCCAGATCGGGCCGCCCGCCCCGCGAGACGACGGCAGCGATACGGTCGCCCAGCTCGGCCGCCGCCATCAGCGCCGCACCTGCGCCCGTGCTGGCCCCGAACAGGGCGGTCGGCAGATCGCTGACATCGGGCTCGCTGCCCGCATAGAGTACCGCCTCGAGTATGCGCTCGGACAAGCGCGGAATGTTGAAGACATTCGCCCGGTCGCGGGCCTCCTGAGGCGTCAGAAGATCGAAAAGAAGTGTCGCGAACCCTCGGGCGTTGAGCTCGCCGGCGACGGCCTGGTTGCGCGGACTCAGCCTGCTAGAGCCGCTTCCATGGGCAAAGATCACCAGCCCGCGCGGATCGGGCGGCACCGCAAGCTCGCCCGCGAGCCCCAGGGGCGGTACCGAGACCATGCGCCGGTCTGGCGCAGTGCCGAGCCAGCCCTGTTGCAGAAGACTGACGGTCTCCTCGTCGGTAAGTTGATGGAAATCGTCGTAGAATTCGCCCACGCCATGAAAGACCGGTGCCGGATTCAGGCACACCACGTGATCGGCGATCTTGCGGAATTCCGGCAGCAGGTCGGCCGGAGCGACCGGCACCGCGATGCAGACCCGCTTGGCGCCCTGGCGCCGGATCGAGATCAGGGCGGCTTTCATGGTCGCACCGGTCGCCAGCCCGTCATCGACCACGATCGCGGTCCGCCCTTTCGGCGACACCTGTGCGCGGTCCCCGAGATAGCGTTTCCGGCGGCGCTCCAGCTCGGCGATTTCCCGGTGGCGGGCGTGTTCAAGATAGGCGGTATCGGCCCGCGAGGCCTTGAGGACCGCTTCATTGATCACGATCTGGGGAGAGGTTCCGTCGACGACGGCTCCGAGCGCCACCTCCGGTGCGCCAGGAGCGCCTATTTTCCGCACCAGGATCAGGTCGAGCGGCGCGTGCAGCGCCCGAGCGACCTCCAACGCAACCGGCACGCCGCCCCGTGGCAGGGCATAGACCACAGGTTCCACCAGTCCCATCCCGGAAAGCGTCGCGCCCAAGCGCCGCCCGGCGTCGGCGCGATCGGCAAATCTTGCGTCCTCTTGGGTCATGCCAGCCACTCCCTGATGCGTGGGCCATGCGCAGGATGGCATGCGGCCGGAAGCGCGGCATTGACGAATCTCATTCCCGGCGGGCTGTCGCGGGACCTTGGCAGGGCGGCCGCCTGCGCAGGGGCCGGTACGGCAGGCGGAAGGCGCTGCAGGCGAGCGGCTGGAGGCTCGTGCTGACGGCAGGGACCGGAGCGGCCTTCGGGGGGCGCGGACGAGCAAGGGGACCATGAGTACCGCCTGCAGGATCAGTGGGCAGGGCACGATTGCGGCTCATGGCAGCGGATCGCGGACATGGGATCCATGGCCCGTGACGCCGTCCGGGGCACGGGCGTCGATCATGTTCCAGAGCGCAGGCGCCGGGACTGGCGCGGAGACTGCGCGCGCGTTCCAGCCGAAGCAGGTGCAGCGCCAGCCTGACGGAGGCAAATGGCCTCGGCGTGATCGTGCCGGCCGACAGCGCGGCGCGCCGCCACTCCTTCATGCACGCGCATCAAGGGCTGTTCTGGCCACCTGCCGCAGCGGGACAGTCGTTCTCCGCGAGACCGCGCGAGGCGGAGCACTGCCGCTCGGCGGAGATGACGGCTCACTTCGACAGCAGGACCGGCAGCGGGGATGCAGCCAGCAGATCGCGGGTCACCGCGCCGACCACGTAGTCGTAGATCTGGGAATGCCCGAATGCGCCTGCCACGAGCAGGTCGGCGCCACTCTCCTGCGCGGCAAGCACGAGTTCTTCGGACCGGCTCGCCGCGCCGGAACTGTCGCGATCGGAAAGTGTCACCACGTAGCCCAGCCGGTGCAAGGCGGCCGCAAAATCGCTTCTTCCATCGGCTGCCATCTTCGGGCCGGGGCCATGCGCGGCCACGGAAACGATCTGGATCTCCGCCCCGGGGCGAAGCAGGGCAAGCGAGTCATGGGCGGCACGCGTTGCCTCCCGCGTGTCGCTCCAGCCGATCAAGGCGCTTTGCGCGGGCCCCTCGATCGCCGAGTCCGGCCCGAGCACGAGCACCGGCCGCCCCAGGTTGCGGATGATCCTCTCGGTGACGGTCCGGTCGTCCGGCGTCCGATGCGGCGACCCGTTCGTCCCGACGACCACCAAGTCGGCACCGCGCGACGCAGACAGCAGGAACCGTTCGGCCCCGAAGAGATCGGAATGCCGCCGGAACTCGGAGAGCAGGCCGCAGGCCGCGACCCGCTCTTCGTAGATCGCGCGGATCTTGTCGGACTCCTCCTCCTCCCACTGCCTGACCGTGGCATAGACCGCTGCATTGCTGCCGAATTCGTCGAAGAAGACCACAGGAGCATAGGCGTGCAGAACGGTGAGATGTGCACCGAACCCCTGTGCAAGCGCGCATGTCCGGGCGATCAGCCAGGGCGCTTCAGCGGCATCGAAGGCGATGAGGGAAATGGTCCTGATGGTCATGATGACGGCCTTTTTTTCCTGACCCGGGCCTTTGCGGGCCCGGAGCTGCCTGCAATTTGGCGCTGCATCGGCAGTGCCGTCATTGACGGGCATCATCAGGCCGGGAGGCGGCCGCCTTCCGTCCGGAGCGGGCGCGTTCCCGACATCTGCGACAAGCGCTCTTGGCGGCAGCGGTTCCCGCGGAGGACCTCGCCATGGCGCCCGATATCGTCACGCAGATCGTCATCGCCCGCCACGTCCGGCGGAGCCCGGGGCCATGCATCATGGCGCGTGGCGGAGTTCCGGTCGGTGCCGGTGAAACAGACAGGCTTCGTGCCCGGGCGGAACGTCACCGGCAAGCTGCGCAGCCATGGCGCCGTCAGGCGCGCAGCCGCGCCCAGTCCCCTCTGCCGGCCGCTCGCTGGCCGAGCCGGATGCGCGGGCCTTCCGGCGGTGGGCGGCGATCGGAGGTCTCCGGTCTCGGGCCGAACAGGAATGCAGTCCCGTCCGGGATCGCGCCTGACGACGTGACCGCTGCCGTGGACAGTCCCCGGAATTCGACGATCGGCACACTTGAGTCCGTGTCGGCAGCTGCCATTGGCTCGTTGCATGCTCCATGTTGAACGAGGGTCTTGCCGCGCAAATGCGCCAGGAGAGTCACGGCGCCAATCCAGCATGATAGCTGGCGGGCATGAGCAGATCTGCGAAACCCGGGTAGAGGACCGCCAACTGGGAAAGCTGCAATCAGGCACTTGGGCAGCGAGGATCGCCGACCGTCAGGATCGATCCGCCGATGGAGCGGGCCGCGGCCGCGTCCGGGGGATCACGTCCCCGACGAACGCCATCGAGGCGCGCCTTGCCCTCGCAGTTCTCCTCGGGCCCGCCATTCCGGCAAGCCTCCGGTTTCGCAGGGGGCCTGCCGGAATTGTCCGGACTTGGCTGGGCCGTGCCGGATTTCGGCACTCTTTCCGGGCGGCAGAGAACCGTGGACGTCACCATCCCGCATCGCGGCGCCAAGGGCCCGCTTCGCCTGCTCATCGGCAATGAGGCATCGACTGCCATCGGTCCGAGGACGATGACGGATGGCAACGCGGCCGAGGGCGAAGGGGAAAGGCACTGCCGCAGGCACGGCATCACGAAACGGCGCGTTCGCGGTTCCGCCCGGACCGGCGGCGCGGTTCGTTCACGGCGAAAGATCCACCTCGGGACCGACGAGGAGCGAGGAGGATCAGGAAGCCGTCCGGGGCTCGGTTTCCCTGGCGAGCGTGGAGATCCAGGCGGTGGAGGTTGCCTCCGGCAATGTCCGCGACGGGCCGATGCTGACGGCCCTGCCGGAGCAGACCGGTCCGGACCACGGGATCGTCACCGTCACCGCCGAGGTGCCAGCGGATGCGCCACCGGTTCGAGCAGCGCTGGCGATGCCTATGATACGCGCGCCTGCAACGACGCAATCGCGACTTCCGGTGCCGCCGCGGTTCGTCGGGCAAAGGGTCCCCGGACCTTTTGCCGGCCCTCCCCGCCTCAACTCCGCCGCAGCGCAGGGCCATGGAAACCGGACACCGCCGGAGCCCGGGGCTTGGAACGAGACCTCGCGGGCATCGAAGCGCCTGGGCCGGGCGCTGCGGAGGAGCCGGAGCGGGCACCACCGCCGGAACCGGGCCGAGACGAAGGCAACCTGCGTGAAGCTGCTTGGCCAGCGGCTGATGGCGGCGCGATGCCTCGCCTTCGTCCGCCGGGTTGCCGAGCTCCGGATCCGCGCGGCCGTTCCCGGCCGCGTCACGGCACTCGGCATTCCGGTCACGATAGCCGCAGGATAGGCGTGTCCGGGGAAAGGGATGCCCTGGCCGTCAGCCGAGTTGCGTAGCAAGGCCCTGAACGTGGCTTGGTGAAGGTGTCGCGGTCCATTCCGGGCGAGGCGCCCGGAGCGAACAGGCCCGCCCGGGACACTCTGCCCGCAGGGTCGCGATCGCGGACGAGATCATCAAACTGGCCGCCGCCGTGCCGCAGCGGCAACGGACCGCGAGCGAAGGATGCGGGGCCGGGCATGCCGAAGGGCCGCCCGAGGCCGCGCCCCCGAAGGCGACCGCCGCCGGGGACCGGGGCTCCGCGGGGCACCCTGCGTTGTCAGTGGTCAATGCGGGCGATGGCCGGGAGGATAAGGTACCCGGTGGCGACCCCGAACGCGGGAGGGAAAACGACATGGCTCGCGAAAGTCACTCACGGGCAGGACGTCCGGAAGGACCGACTGCGTGGCCGTATTCCGACATCGCCAGAAACAGGCACAGCTCCGTCGCCCGGTTCTGGACCAGCGGGCTTGAACGGCTGATCCGGATGCAGCAGGACTATCTCGCGTTCGTCAGCAGGCGTCTGGAACGTGACTACGAGCTTGCCGCCGAACTGGCGGAGCTGCGCCTGCCAATCGTCGCGCCGTCGCTTCTGAACGAATTCTGCGAGACTGCGCGGAGCGACTATGCCGAAGAGGTCCGGCGGCTTGCCGGCATGTACATGGATAACGTCGGCGAGACCCCCTCGGACCTCCGCCAGGAGATCGCGAAAACGCTGCAGGCCGCGGAGGGCGGGCCCCCTGCGGCTCCGGCGGCGGCAGGGACAGAGGGCCGTTGAGCCCCGGATGGGCTTCCCGATTGCCATGTGCCGGGTTGCCCGGCCTTGCTCCGCCGGGGGGCTGGGGGACCCGGTCCGGCCCCGGAAGCTGGCCGGCGAGACCCGCAGGGCTGCACGGCGCGCGGGCCCTTGTCCGCAGGCACGGGTCCCGGATGCGATCATCGCGCCATCTAGGGAGCGTGACTTCAGGTTTGATAGACATAGGTGCCGGGCGCCGGAACCAGGGGATGGCCGTCCCGCTCCGGATCGCCCACCGGCGGCGGCGGAATGCGTCCCGAGCTGCGTGCCGCGAGCCAGTCGCGCCATTCTGTCCACCAGGAGCCGGCAATCGGCGCGCGGGAGTCCAGCCAGGCATCGGGGGAGACATATCTCTGTCCGGCAGTGCGGCGGCCGATCCTGTAGTGCCGGTTCGGATGGCCCGGTTCGCTCAGGACGCCGCTATTGTGACCGCCGCTGGCCAGGACGAAAGTGAAGTCATTGTCGGTGAAGAGGCTGGCCTTGTAGACCGAGCGCCAGGGAGCGATGTGATCGCTTTCGGTTCCCAGGACGAAGAGCGGCGCCGCAATATCCTTGAGCGCGACGACCTGTCCTTCGACAGCGAAGCGCCCGGCGGTCAGGCGGTTTTCGAGGAAGAGGCCGCGAAGGTATTCGCTGTGCATGCGCGCTGGCAATCTCGTGGTGTCCGACGACCACACGCCCAGGTCGGTCGGCTGTTCCTCGCGGCCGAGGAGATAGCGTCGCACCGCCCGGGTGAAGATCAGGTCCTCGGCCCGGATGACCGCGAAGGCCTGGGCCATCTGGGGGCGGTCGAGATAGCCCTGCGCCCACATCATGTCCTCCAGCAGCGCCACTTGGCTTTCGTCGACGAAGAGGAGCAGCTCGCCGGCCTCCGCGAAATCGACCTGCGCCGCCATGAGCGTGATGCTGGCCAGGCGGTCGTCGCCGTCCCGCGCCATTGCCGCGGCCCCAATGGCGAGGATCGTGCCGCCGAGGCAATAGCCGTTCGCGTGGATCCTGCGGCCGGGCAGGATGCGGCTGATCACGTCGATGGCCGCCATCACGCCATTCCTGCGGTAGTCATCCAGCGACAGCTCGGCCTCGCGTGCCGTGGGATTGCGCCAGGAGATCGTGAAGACGGTGAAGCCCTGCGCGGCAAAATGGCGGATCAGCGAGTTTTCCGGGGACAGGTCGAGCACGTAGTACTTCATGATCCAGGCGGGCACGAAGAGAAGCGGCTCGGCGAAGACTTCCGCGGTCTGGGGGCAGTACTGGATCAGCTCGAACAGCTCGTTCCGGAAGACGACTTCGCCAGGTGTACAGGCCAGGTCCTCGCCGATGCGGTAGCCCATAGGCGGAGGGCGGCGTTCCTGCGTGATCGCGTGCGTGAAATCATCTATGAAATGCAGTGCGCCTTCGACGAGATTGCGGCCGCCGGCTTCGCGGGTCGCTTCCATGATTTCGGGGTTCATCACCGGGAAATTCGAAGGCGCGAACAGATCCAGTGCCTGGCGCAGCATGAATTCCACCCGGTCTGCATCCTGGGGACGGAGCCCGCGGAAATCGCGCGAAGCGTGGCGGCACCAGTCCTGCATCGCCAGGAAGCCCTGCTGCCAGAAGACGAAGGGGGCCGTGTCCCAGCCGGGATGGTCGAACCGGTGATCATGCGGGCCATGCGCGAAGGGCGGTTCGGGGTCCTGCCCGGCGGCAACCCTGACAGCATGGCGCAGCAGGAGCGCCCAGTTCCGCACCGCGCGTTCCGCAAGGTCGGCCTGGCGGCCCGGGGCGCGCCCGGTATGGACCAGCCAGTCGACCCAGGACTGGCTGTAGGAATAGGGCGAGATCCCTGCTGTTGCGCGGGCCAGCGCGGCGCGCGCGTAGCGGTCCAGAAGGTCGTGATAGCGCGGCTCCGCCCTGGCATCGGCGCGTCTTGCCGTTTCTGCAATGCGCCGGTCATCGCGCTGACCGCGGGAAGGCGCGTCGGCTGGGGTCTTCCGGCTGTCCTTCATCCTCCACCTCCTGTGCGGCAGCCCGTCCTGCCGCCTTTGGCGCCCGCCACCGCCCTGGCAGCACGGACCGCGGGTCAATCGCAGGCCTCGGCCTGCGGCGAGTGCCAAGGGCGGGCGGACGGGACCTTCCAGCCTTGCCGCCCGCGTTGATGCCTGCGTTCAGCGTCCGGGGCAGGGGCCTCGGACCCGGAAGATGCGGCGGACAGTATCGCCCGATCCCCGGAGCGGGCACGCAGGCCGGTTACGAGTACCGCGCTTGCCGTTGGCGCGGCGCCTCCGTCGCGAGCAGGGGCGTCTCTGCGCTGAGCGGCACGAATTTGTCGTTGTGAGGGCTCTTTGCCAGGGTCCGGAGCTTCGCGAGGTCCGTGATCTCGATCTGGTACGGCATCAGGATGTCGATGGCGCCTTTCCCGGCCAGGGCATGCAGGGAACGGCAGAGGGTCTCGGCTGTCATGTCCAGAAGCGCGGCGAGATCACGCCGCTTCAGCGGAATGTCGACGATCGGCCGATCCGGGGCCGCATCTTCGGGCACCTGTTCCAGAAGCCAGTGGGCAACCCTCTGCCGTGTATTCCTGCCGCGGCTGTTGGCGACCGCGCATTGCAGCTCTTCCATCTGGTGCAGCATCGTCTTGACATAGGCCTCGAAATGCTCGGGATGCGCGCGCAGGAAATCGTCCCAGGTGCTACGCGGCATCCAGCAGATCTCGGCACGGGTGGCGGCCTCCCAGGCAAAGGAGGACTGCATGCTGCAGGGCATGCCGACAAGCTGGCTCTGGCGCAGGATCTGCAGCATGTGCTCTTCGCCGTCCTCCGTGAACATGACGATTTTCACCAGCCCCTTGGCAATGACCCCGACTTTCCCGCTAGGCTCGCCTTGGCGCACGATCTCGGCGTCTCTTTCGTATCCGGCGCAGAAGCACTGCCCGGAGAATTCCGCGAGGGCCTCCGCGTCCAAGGCGCCGCAGAAGCCGTTGGTGCGCGCGGAGCAATTTTGGCAGCTCTTGCCTCGGCAGCGCTGTGCAAAGATATTATTCGACATGATCTGGCCCCTCCTCCAGATGTTGCCGGAGGAGAGTTCCACAGGATCGGTTGCCTCGCACTGAACGATTTGTGCAAATTTGTACGGAAGGACCCCGCGCTCGCGGCGGCGAGGCCCGGTCGCCACGACAAAGCAGCTCACGCGGCCTTGATCTCGACGTTGCGCTCGGAGGTGAGAGCCGCGTGCGACTTGGGAAGCGAGATGGTGAGCACGCCGCTGGAAAACTGCGCTTCGATCTTGTCGCGATCGACATCGCCGGGCAGCCGGAACGTGCGCTCGAAGCTGCCCCAGCGGCGTTCCCGAAGATGATACCTGCTATCGTCCTTGCTCTCTTCTTCCGAGATCCCGCCGCTGATCGTCATTGTGCCGTTGTTGACCTTGACCGAGATCTGGTCCGGCTGCAGCCCCGGCAGGTCGGCCGCAATTGCGTATCCGGTGCCGTTCTCGGTCAGGTCGACCGCCGGGCACAGGGGCTGGCTGCGGGAGGCAGGCAGGACGCCGGGCGAGTTGCGGTCGAACCAGAGGCGGGGCTCGAAGGCGTCGAACAGCCGCTCGATCTCGTCGCGCAGGCTGCCGAGACCTGTCCAGTGGCCGGGCTCCAGGCCGCGCGCCGCGGCGGGATCACGAGAGACAGGGACATCCGTCCTTTTCTTGGACATGGCATTCTCCTCTTGCCGAACGGGCCACCGCCCGGCGCATCGAAGCTCCCCGTGGGAGGCGCGCCGGACCGTGGACGGCTAACCTGCTGGAACCTGCGGCATTCCGGGCAGATGCGCATTGATGATTGTCAAGCAAAGCGGTGCAGGCCGGCGCGGGCGCCTTGACCGCCGTCAATGCGGCCGCCGCCATTCGGGAAACGCTGTGCTAGCCAGAAAATCGGGGAGGGAGACAATGAAACTCACCGGACATGCCGCGGTCGACGAAGCCCCCCAGGTCGTCGCCGAATGGCTCAACCTTCTTTGCGACGAGCTTGACTGGGGCGAGCGCGTCCGCGCTTACCGGCTTCTGTCCGAGACGCTGCATGCCCTGCGCGACTATCTAGGCATCGACATGGCAGCGGCCCTCGCAGCGCAGCTGCCGCTGATCATCCGCGGCATCTACTACACGAACTGGAATCCGTCGGAGACGCCGACCCGCGGGGCGCAGCGCGGCAAGGACGAGTTTTTCGAGCGGGTCTCGCGGGCTTTCACCAAGGATCCGCTGGACGATACCGAAAGGGCCGTTGCCGCGGTCTTTTCGGTGCTGCGCCGGAAGTTGTCGCCCGGAGAGATCGACCGTGTCAGGCATGTCATGCGGGCACCTCTGGCCGACCTCTGGTAGTAGCGCGCGCTGCACGGGATGCGGAAGGCGCGCGTTCCGATTGGCGGCTGGAGGACTTGAGGTCCGGCATGGCCGTCCCGTTGCCGTGCCCGGCTTCCGGCGGCTGAATTCCTTCGCCGGAACGTCCGGCCGCCTGACGGGAGGAGCATGCCATGCCGCCGCGCATTCCGGACCTGCCCCATAGCCTGCCGCCGGAAGAGGTGGCGGGCCAGCTTCGTGTCCGCCCCGGGGACGGGCTGGACCCCGCCGAGGCCGCAAGGCGCCGTGCCGCCTGCGGACCGAACCAGCTGCGCGGCCGCAAGCCCCGCAGCCTGGCCGCGATCCTCCTCCACCAGTTCCGCAGCGTCGTCGTCTACCTGCTTGCCGCGGCCACGGTCCTGGCCCTGGCGATGGGGGATCATCTCGAGGCCGCAGCGATCCTGGCCGTGCTTGCGCTGAACGGCGCGATCGGCTTCTTCACCGAATGGCATGCGGCCCGCTCCATGGAAGCGCTGCGGCACCTGGCTGAAACCTGCACGCGCGTGCGGCGCGGCGGGCTGGCCGGCATGATCGCGGCCCGGGACCTGGTTCCCGGGGATGTCGTGCTGCTGGAAGCAGGCGACATGGTCACGGCTGATCTGCGGTTGATCCGCGCCGCCGGGCTGCAGAGCGACGAGTCGGTGCTGACCGGAGAGTCGCTGCCGGTGGACAAGGACCCGGCCCCGGTCGCAGCCGAGGCGCTCCTGGCTGACCGGACCTGCATGGCCTGGAAAGGCACGGCCGTCACGCGGGGCTCCGCCGAAGGCATCGTGACCGGCACGGGCATGGGAACGGAGATCGGCCGGATCAGCCGCCTGGTGACGGAGGCGGGCACCGAGGCAACGCCGTTGGAGGTGCGGCTCGACCAGCTCGGCCGCAAGCTCATCTGGCTGATGCTGGCATTGGCCGCGGTGACCGTGGCGGCGGGATTGCTCCGCGGCCACCCGCTGGGCGATATCGTGCAGACCGGCGTGGCCCTCGCCGTGGCGGCCGTGCCGGAGGGGCTGCCGGTGGTCGCGACACTCTGCCTGGCCCGCGGAATGTGGCGCATGGCGCGGCGCAACGCGGTGGTCAACCATCTCTCCTCGGTGGAGACGCTGGGCGCCACCACGCTGATCCTCACCGACAAGACCGGGACCCTGACGGAAAACCGCATGACGGTGGTGCGCTACCTGGTCGACGGCGGCGAAATCGGCATCCCGCCGATCGGCAGCCTTCCCTCCGGCCGCGGCGGCCTTCTGGAACTGGCAATCCGTATCGGTGCACTGTGCAACGGCGCCGCGCAGGGCGGCGAAACGCCGGGCCGTGCCGCGGGCGATCCGATGGAGCTTGCCTTGCTCGAGATCGCCTCTCGCGCGGGCCTTTTTCCCGGGCCTGAGCGCCTGGCGGCGGAACACGCCTTCGATCCGGCTCGCCTGATGATGGCGCGCGTCCATGCCGTGCCGGAGGGAGGCTATTTCTACGCGGTCAAGGGCGCGCCCGAGGCGGTGATTGCCGCGGCGAGCCATCTGCGCGGTCCCGGCGGGCTGCGCCCGCTGGATATTGCGGCGCGGACGGAATGGCTGGAGCGCAACCATGCCATGGCCGCCAGCGGGCTGCGCGGCCTCGCGCTGGCGATGAAGACGGGGGACCGGCCGGATGCGCCGCCCTATGACGGGCTCGTGCTGGTGGCGCTGGTGGCGCTGGCCGATCCGCTGCGCAAGGACGTGCCCGCCGCGGTAGCGGCCTGCCGCCGGGCGGGCATCCGGGTGGCCATGGTCACCGGCGATCACGGCGCGACCGCGCTGAGCATCGCGCGCGAGGCCGGGATCTGCGGCGAGAACGGCATCGTGATCGGCGGACGTGAGCTGGCTGCGCTCGTTCAGGGGCAGCCCGGGGGCGCCGCTGCCGGGCGGATCGCGGCGGCGGATGTCTTCGCCCGGGTCTCGCCGGAGGCCAAGCTGGCTCTGGTCTCCTTCTTCCGGGAGGCGGGCCATGTGGTCGCCATGACCGGTGACGGGGTCAATGACGCGCCTGCACTCGGCAAGGCGGATATCGGGATCGCCATGGGGCGGAGGGGCACGCAGGTCGCACGAGAGGCCGCCGACGTGGTGCTGCGCGACGATTCCTTCGCGACCATTGTCTCGGCCGTCCGCGAGGGCCGGGTCATCTTCGACAACATCCGGAAATTCGTCATCTACCTCATGTCCTGCAACATCAGCGAGGTGCTGATCGTCGGCCTTGCCGTCGGGGCGGGGCTGCCCGCTCCGCTGCTGCCGCTGCAGATCCTGTTCCTCAACCTCGTGACGGATGTCTTTCCCGCCTTTGCGCTGGGGCTGGGGCGGGGCGCCCCCGGTGTGCTGGCGCGGCCGCCCCGTCCGCCCTGCGAGCCGCTCATGCGGCCGCAGGACTGGCGCCGCGTGGCCGTCCTGAGCGGGTCGATAACGCTCGCCACGCTGGTCGCCTTCGCGCTCGCGCTGCTATGGCTTGGCCTTCTGCCCGAGCAAGCTGTCAGCGTCGCCTTCCTGACGCTCGCATTGGCCCAGCTCTGGAATGTGTTCAATGCGGGAGGCATTGGCCGGCCGACCTTTGCGGCGCCTGACGCGCGCAATCCCTTCATCTGGGGGGCCATCCTGCTGTGCCTGTCATTGCTGGCGGCGGCATTCCTCGTGCCCGGGGCATCGGCGCTGCTTCGGCTGCCCGATCCTGGCCTCGCGGGCCTGTATCTGGCGTCAGGGCTGAGCTCCCTGCCGCTGATTGCGGGGGCGGCATATTCCGGCACCGCGGGACCCGCGGAACCGGATGGCCGGTAGAAGACGGAAGGCGGACGGGCTGCTGCGCAGTCAAGCTGACCGCCCGGCGCCGGGCCTATGCCGCGTTGATGGCAACGTTGCGTTCCGAGGCTAGCGCATCCGCGGATTTCGGAAGCGAAATCTTGAGAACTCCGCCGGAGAACTCGGCTTCCACCTTGTCGCGGTCAACATCTTCGGGCAGGCGCACCGATCTCCGGAAGCTGCCCCAGCGGCGCTCTCGCAGGTGGTAGGTGTCATCATCCTGCCGTTCTTCCTCTGCCTTCTCGCCGCAGATCGTCAGGGTCCCGTTGCTGATCTTGACCGAAACCTGGTCTGCCCGCAGCCCGGGCAATTCGGCGGAGATGGAATAGCCCTTTGCGTTCTCGGTCAGATCGATCGCCGGGCTCAGGCTCGCTTCTGTCCCCGGCCAGATATCCGCCAGAGCTCGACTGGGCCATAGATTGGGCTCGAAGGCGTCGAACAACCGTTCCATTTCGCTGCGCAGGATCCCGAACCCGGGCCAGCTGCCTTGGACGGGAGTCTGCTGCGCTGCCGCAGCGCGGGAGATGGGTATGTCAGTCTTGGTGGACATGGGTCCTTCCTTTTCCGGGTAAGGCCAAGGATTGGCCGATGGAATTGGTGCATCCCGGCCAGGCGTCCGACGCGCGGGTTCCGCACTGGCCGCATGGGCGGTTGCGGGCGCGACCGTGACTGAATGTGCCGCAACGGCCACCATCGGCATTGACGGCCGTCAAGGCGACGCTCGGCATGCCGCCGCAGCCGGACAACATGACCGTCGTCAACGGGGGACGGCGCATTTCGGAAAATCCGGCGTGACGATTGGCCGAGGGAAACCAGCCTGAAACTGACCGGACAACCAGCTGCTGATGGGCGCTGCGGGGTGTTTCATTTCCTGCGCGACAAGCTGGACTTGGATGACCGGCGCCGGGCCCGCGTGCCAGTCACGGAAGCTTTGCACGGAGCGAGAAAACACCTTGGTCCAGACAAAGCGGGTGATCGCGGCCCGGTGGTGCCGGTCATCCCCGCCATGCCCTGCACGAGCTGCAATTCTCCAGCCACTCCGTCGCACAGGCGCGGCACGCAGGCGTTCCCGGATCCAAGGGGAGGATTTGTCCGGAGGGTGCCGAGACAGCCGTCTGCGACCTAGCGCACCGCAAGGGATCAAGCGGAGAATTTGAACAGGTCGGCGGGGGTACGCTCGGCCCCTTCGGCGGGCCTCGGGCGCGAGGCAATCGCGGCGCCGTGCGTTGACGGCTGTCAATGCGCCGCAGGTGCGATCCGGGCTAGATTGACACGATCGGTGGGAGGAGCCGGACCGGCGAAGGACCTGGGGAAGCGCTGCAAGGCGGGGAACCAGAGACGACGGACCGGCGAGGTGTGGAGCCCGATCGATCGGGGGCTGTCCTTCAACGGCGAGCGCACCTGGGGAGACCTTGGTTGTGGGGCCGGCGAGGGCGGCCCCTTGCGCTCGCGCGACGCATCGGCTCCTCGATGGCTCTCATGGCTCTCATGGCTCTCATGGCTCTCACTCCTTCCCGTTCGGACCGGGTGCCAGCCGCGGCACGCCGCCGGACCTGTAAGATCCTCTCCGACGGGGCGCTGCGCCAGAGGCGGGATGAAGCTGGATCTGCCATGCCGCCAGAAATCCCGTCGCCCGGCCGGGCACGCTTTCCCCAGTCAGTCCGGCGGCACGACGCTGCATGTCAGCGGGCGTGACATGGGCCGGGAGTTGCGTCGGGACATTCCCGAGGAAATTCGGGGTGCGGACGCCCTTGGACATGAAGCTGCGGACATGTCGTTCGATCCGGGAAATTTGGCCAGCTGCGTCCGGAAATCGCCCTGCGGTGGACCGGGGTACCGCTGCGGGTCAAAACCGTCCTTTGCGGATGGCCCGCCGATGGGCAAGCGCGCCGGGAATGGGCACCGGCGGAAAGAAGGGCTCTGGTGCCGGTTTCGGCCGCGGGACCGCTTACCGGCGGCATGGCTGGCAGGCTTTGCCGCGGGCAAGCCGGAGAGCCGCAGGTCAGCGGTCGGTCCGAGGCTGAAGGGCGAACCGGACAACGACGCAACCCCGGGCAGCCTCCCGGGTGATGTGATAGTACCCGTCGGGGATGGGAAGCTGGTGTTCGAACGTTCCGTAGGGCGTGCCGAGCCGCAGGATGACATCGCCGTCGAGTTCCGATCGCTGTCGCCTGTGGCCGACGACCGCTATGGCGCGATCTTCCGTGTGCACCTGCAGCTCGACATGCTCCGCCGAGTTTCCGGGCAGGGCCACGAAGGCAAGGAATTCCGATCCGGCATTGACCAGATCCACTGGCGGTCCCTTGTGATCCGCATCCGCCGTCATGGAACATAGTCTCTGCATTTCCCCGATGAGTTCCAGACGCGCGCGCGCAGTGGCGAGCAGCCAGTCCGGAAGATCCGAATGCACCATGGTCCGTCTCCCTGTGTCGCACCCGGCCCGATAGTCTTCAGAGCCGGGCAGGGGGCATTGACGATACGCAACGACCCTCGGGGTTTTCCGCCGCATCGGCGGAAACGGCTGCATGTTGATCACGGACAATACGCAACGCGTTCTGGCAGCATATGAGTCGCCGGGCCAAAGGGAGGAACAGGCAATGGCGAAGCAGCCGATGAGGATCATGGAACATATTGTCAGGCGCGTCGGCGGCATGTCCCGGAATGCGGGAACGGTTGTTCTGCAGCAGGAGCGCGGCGGCAGCAGGGCCCGGACCATTCCGTTCCGGCGTCCATCCAACGGCCTCTCCCGCTGCGGTGCAACAGGGTCCGGCGCGGCCTGCGATCCTCTGGGGCCGACGCCCCGCCAATCCGTGGAGGTTTTTTCGGAGCTCGGGCTCTCCGAAGAGGAAATCGCGCGATACTTCGGGGTCGACCGCCGACGGGTGTCGCATCTCATGGAGGCCGAGCGACACTGAGATCCGCCCCCGGGCGGGCGGGATGTCTCGTATCCGGCGGACCTGACGTGCTATGCAGAAGGCGCATGACAGAAGACGGCAGCCAGGATGAAGAAGCACGATGCGCAGAAGACCGGCCGGACGGCCGGAAACGCGAAGACGGCGGACACCGCCGGGCCGGAGCCGGTTACGGTGGCCATCGGCTGTTCCGCCGGCGGCCTGTCCGCGCTGACTGCCTTCTTCGACGCGGTCCCGGCCGATCTCGGTGCGTCCTTCGTGATCATAGCGCATCTCGATCCGACGCGCCCGAGCGAACTCGCGGCGATCCTGTCCCGGCATACGGCGATGGATGTCCGCGAAATCGAAGGCCGGATGGCGCTGCAGCCGGACCATGTCTACATCATAGCCCCCAACCGGCAGATCCGGGCTTCTGACGGGGAGGTCGAGGCACTTGCCTTCGAGGAGCCCCGCGGACAGCGCGCGCCGGTCGACGGCTTCCTGCGGTCGATGGCCGGGCTGCAGCGGGACGGCATTGCCGTCATCCTGTCCGGCGGCGGCTCGGATGGGTCCATGGGCGCCCGCAGCATCAAGGCGGCAGGCGGGCTGGTTCTGGTTCAGGACCCAGCGGAGGCCGAGCACGGAGCGATGCCGTCCAGCGTCATCGCGACGGGCTGCGCGGATGTCGTCCTGCCGGTCGCGCAGCTGGCAGCCAAACTGGCCGAGCTGGTTGGAACCCGGCGCCGGCTTGGGCAGCAGGGGTTCGGGGGAAACGGGAATATCGCCGGGTTCCAGCGCGTGCTCGGCCTGCTCGGCACGCAGACGGGACATGATTTCTCCCAGTACAAGGCTCCGACGGTGCTTCGCAGGCTCACGCGGCGGATGGAAATCAACCGTTGCAGCAGCATCGACCAGTACCTGACCTTCCTGGAAAGCTCTCCCGGCGAAATTCAGGCCCTTCTGGGCAGCCTGCTGATCTCGGTCACGACCTTCTTCCGCGATCCGGACTCTTTCGAGGCACTTGCGGCCCGCGTCATCCCCGAGGTCATGGCGAAACCGCCGGAAGCGGGGCCGGTCCGCGTCTGGGTGGCCGGCTGCGCCACCGGCGAAGAGGCCTATTCCATTGCGATCCTGCTTCTGGAAGCCAGCCTCGGCCGTTCCGCGCCTCCGGATGTGCAGATCTTTGCCACCGATATCGACAGTACTGCGATCGAGACGGCCCGCGAGGGGCTGTATCCGCTGGCCATCGAAGCGGACATGCCGCCCGAGCGCCTGCACCGCTATTTCACCCGGGAGGGAGACCTCTACCGGATCAAGAGGATCGTGCGCGACCTGGTCGTGTTCGCCAACCACAGCATCCTGAAGGACCCGCCGTTCTCCAGGGTCGATCTGGTGAGCTGCCGGAACGTGCTGATCTACTTGAAGCCGGCGGCCCAGAACCGGGTCCTGACAACGCTGCACTACGCGCTCAACGCCGGGGGCTACCTGTTCCTCGGGAGTGCAGAATCCACGGACAGCCTGCCCCAGCTCTTCCGCGCGATCGAGCCCAAGTGGCGCATCTACAAGGCCGTGGGCAAGGGCAGCGACCGGCCCCTGCCGACGCACAGGCCGACGGCCATGGCGGCGATGGCGCTGCCGCGGGACCGGGCCGGCAGCGCATCGGCCAACGGGCAGACGGAGGCCGCCCTGCACCGGCAGGCACTCGAGAACCTGGCGCCGCCGAGCCTTCTGGTCGATCCTCAGCACCGCGTCCTGCATATCTCGGATTCGGCGGGGCGCTACCTGCGCCACCCGGGCGGAACGCCATCCAGCAACATCATGCAGATTGTCCTGCCCGAACTGCAGCTCGATCTGCGCCGCAGCCGGCACCGCGCCTTCGAGAGCAACGAGCCGAGCCTCAGCCTGCCGGTGGCCGTCAATCTCGACGGCGAAATCCGCCGTGTCGTGCTCAACGTGCGCCCGGTGTGCCGGGACCACACGGTGAGCGAGGCGCTCGTCGTGTTCAACGAGGGGGCGACGCTGGAACCGCTGGGGACAGCTGCCGGCCCCGCAACCGAAGACAAGGTGACCGACGAAATCGTGACGCGGCTCTACGAAGAGCTGGAGGCCACGCATGAACAGCTCCGGGCAAGCCGGGCCGAGTACGAAACCACCAACGAGGAACTGCGGGCCGCAAACGAGGAACTGCAATCGATCAACGAGGAGTACCGTTCGACATCGGAGGAGCTCGAGACCAGCAAGGAAGAGCTGCAGTCGATGAACGAGGAACTGCAGACGCTCAACCGCGAACTCGGCGAAAAAGTCGGCCGCCTGGCAGAGGCAAATGCCGACATGGAAAACCTGATCGCGGCGACCGAGGGCGGGACCCTGTTTCTTGGCGCAGAGCTGCGGATCAAGCTCTTCACACCCGGTGTGGCCGAGTATTTCAACATCACCAGCCATGACATCGGCCGACCGATCACCGATTTCACGCACCGGCTGGTTTATGACGGTTTCGCTGAAGATGCCCGGGAAGTGCTGCGCCACCTGGGCTGTGTCGAACGCAAGATCGCGACCGCGAACGGCGACAGGGTGCTGCTCCGGTTGCGCCCCTACCGGACGCCGGATGACAGGATAGAGGGCATCATGGTCACGTTTGTCGATGTCACCGACCTTCACCGTGCCGAGGTCGCCCTTCGGGAACGCGACCAGCATTTCCGGGCGCTGGTGAATGCAACGTCCTATGCAGTCTACAGGATGAGCCCGGACTGGTCGGTCATGCACAGCCTCGACGGCAACGGCTTCGTCCGCGATGTCAGCGAGCCCAGCAACCGCTGGCTCGAGGAATACGTCGAACCGGAAGATCGCGAGGCCGTGCTCCAATTCGTCAGCGACGCGATCCGGCGCAAGGCGGCGTTCGAACTGGAGCACCGGGTCCGCCGCTCAGATGGCAGCCTAGGCTGGACCCATTCCAAAGCCGTGCCGATCATGGATGAGGGCGGCGAGGTGCGGGAATGGTTCTGCGCTGCCAGCGACATCACCGAATGGCGGAAAGCGGCAGAGGAATTGGCACTGGCCGGCCGGATCGAGACCGTCGGGAAACTGGCTGGTGCGGTGTCCCATGATTTCAACAATCTGCTGACGATCATCCTCGCGAATATCGAGCTGGCCGAAATGCGGATCTCCGACGAGGCCGTCAGGACCCTCCTTCACAGGGCCTCGATGGCAACGGAACTCGGGGCGGGCTTCAATCGTCGCCTGCTGTCGCTCGCCGGAAAGCAGACACTTTCGCCGGAAAGGATCAACCTGTCCTCGCATGTCGAAAAGGTCCTCGGGCTTCTCGACCATGCCTTCGGCGGCAGCATTGACCTAGAGCAGGACCTGCAAGCCGCAGACTGGCATGTTTTCGCGGATCCCGACGAAATCGACAACGCGATCCTCAACCTTGCCCTGAATGCGCGCGATGCCATCGAAGGATCGGGAACCATCGTTGTCGGCACCCGGACGGCAACGATCGGCGAGGCGGAGGCGAAGGCACTAAGCGCCCCGGCCCCCGGGGAATATGTCCGGATCTACCTTGCCGACACGGGTACCGGAATGTCGGCAGAGGTTGCGGCACGCGCCGATGAGGCATTCTTTTCCACCAAGAAGGACGAGATGGGATCCGGTCTCGGCTTGTTCAGCGTGCGGTCCTTCATCCGCCGTTCGGGCGGCTTCCTGCTGATCGACAGCAAGGCGATGGAGGGAACGACAGTGTCGATCTACCTTCCGCGGGCAGCGGGACGCGGCACTCCGGAAGTCGCGGAGGTGACTGGCGACGTCATCCCCCCTGACAACGCGCGGGACGAGAAGTCGGAGCCCGAACGCGGGGATGGCCAGACGATCCTTGTCGTCGAGGACAGCGAGTCCATGCGCATTGCGACCCGAGAACGTCTGGAAACGCTGGGCTATGCCGTGCTCGAGGCCGGATCGGCACGCGAGGCAATGGAGATCCTGGAGCGCCGGACGGACATTGCCCTGGTCTTCAGCGATGTCGTCATGCCCGGCGAGATGAACGGGCTGGATCTCGTCCGGTGGGTGCGCCAGAAGCGGCCCGGGATCGACGTCCTTCTCACCTCGGGATACCATTCCGAGGTCGAGCGGATGACGGGTCGTGCCATGCCGCAGGACATCGAATGCCTGGCCAAGCCCTATTCCCTTGCCCAGCTGGCGTCCTCTGTCCGCATGGCGCTGCGCGCAGGCGGGGCGCCACCGGAAGACGGCCGCTGAAACCGGCGCGGACCGGCCAGGCCGCGGAAATCTCCACCGGGGCTTCCCGTGCCGCGCGAAGGCGCCTGCGGGCCATCCATCCGCAAGCGGGACCAGGTCGAAGATGATGCGGGACCCGTACTGCCTGCCGGCCGGACCTGTGCGCGGTCTCTTCCTGTCGCGGCCGCGGAGCATTGCCATGGCACTGACATTGGCCACGAGAACCGCGCGCGCCCTCTCGCAGAAGAACAAAGGCCCCAGACGGTCGCGCTGACCGGGACAGTCCGGGGCCATGGCCGTCCCGGCCTCGCGGTAGACAGCGGCGGCCTCCGTTCTGGATCGGCCGGCTGCAGCGCGCCATGCAGTCGCTCCGGCCAAGATCGCGCGCGACGGTGCGGCCGGCATGTCTCTCGCTGCGCTGCGGTCCTGCGCCCGGTCGACGACGGCGCTCATGCGGCCGTCACTCCCGCATCCGTTCGGCGCGGCTTGGGCCGCCGCGTTCCAGGGGTGCGGAGTCGGGTCCGCTCCTGCGGGCAAAACGACCAGCTCTGACGGCCCTCCGGGCCACATTTGCCTGCCGTCCGGTCCCCCGCTTCGGTGGCGTCTGCATGTCCGCGCGTTGCCGGCCATCAATGACTGCGGCGGGACAGCGCGCAATCTGGACCCTAGCGCGACAGCATGGAGTCGCATTGCCGGAGGAGGAGTCCCGATGAACGACAAGGACCTGAGAAAGGATATTCTGGAGCATCTCGATTACGAACCGAGCATCGATGCGGCAGAGATAGGGGTCGCCGTCGAGGACGGGACGGTGACGCTCAGCGGCCATGTCCGCACATATGCGGAAAAGTTCACCGCGGAAAATATCGTGAAGCGGATCAGGGGCGTGCGTGCCATCGCCGAGGAAATCGAGGTCCGCCCGGTCGGCGCGCATGCGACCGCAGATGACGAGATTGCCAAGCGGGCGGTCAACACCCTGCAATGGAATACCTCTGTGCCGCGCGATGCGGTGCAGGTAAAGGTGGAGGACGGCCTTGTTACCCTGAGCGGGAGCGTGACCTGGCAATTCGAGAAGAGCGCTGCCGAGAAGGTGGTCCGCCGTCTCTCAGGGGTGAAATCGATTTCGAACCTGATCAAGGTCGTTCCGACCGTAAAGGCCGCCGATATCCGCCAGAGGATCGAGCTTGCCCTGAAGCGCGATGCCGAACTGGAAGCGCAGCGCATCGAGGTGACTGTCGCCGACCGGCGGGTGACGCTGGAGGGCCAGGTCAGGACCTTGGCCGAGCGGGAGGCCGTCGAGCGCGCCGCCTGGGCGGCACCGGGCGTGAATGCCGTGGTCGATCACATTGCCATCGGCTGAGCAAACGGCGATCCTTCCGGTCTGCGCGAGACGGACCGGAGGGCGGTTTCGGAGAGAAGGAGGCAACCATGCCGGAAGACAGCCGCGATATGGCCGATGACAGCAACAGGAGCGCATCGGCAGCCGAAATTCGGGAGCTTCGCGACGCCCTGCGGCTCGCTGGCCGGAAATTGCGGGCGCTCGGCGAGGCCCAGGCCAGGCATGCCGAGGAGGAACTTGGCGAGACATTCCTGGAAATCGAAGCGGAAGGACGCCGCATCCTGACCGATTTCGAGCGCAGAACCCGCGATGCGGAGCGCCGCATCGAGCAAAATATGCGGCAACATCCGGCGGGCTGGATTGGAGGGCTTCTGGGGGTGGTCGGTTTCGGCCTCGTGCTTGGGATGATCCTCCGCAGCCGGGAATGAGCGCACCGCCGCTTGTACCTGCGCTTGTCGTACCGGACGGGCGTCTTCCGTTTCTTCCGGCCCGGGATGCATGGGCAAATCTCGTTGTCGTGCAAGGCTTCTCTGAACCGGTCGGCGTTCGCCATGCAACTCGGACCGATGGCGCGGCATAGCTCACTAGCCACGATCTTCGAGCAGCCACTTCACGTTGGGCAACCCGGTGACCAGCGTACGCGCCTCGATGTAATCGCTGACGGGGCCGGCGGTCGGGAACAAGTCGATGGGGCGGCCTTGGCTATCGCAAATGGCGTGCAGCTTCGTCCCGGCTTTGTTGCGCAAAGGGCGTGAAGCGCGGACCTGCCCTTTCCCCAGACGCACTTATCCGACGGGCTCGGTGACAGGTATGCCGAGCGCGG
>NZ_VATA01000060.1 GCF_005870025.1 Poseidonocella sp. HB161398 | reverse complement strand
GCCAGTTTCCGGACATGGCCGGGCCGGTGGGGGAGGGTGCCCCAGTGGCGGACCTCGCCGCCCCGCTCGTCCGCCGCAACGGCCACCGAGATCATCGCCTTGCGGACATCCAGCCCGATGAAGATGCTGTCCTGCACTTGGTCTCTCCCCCATTCATAATGGCTCGGCGCCAACCCGTCTGGCGCAACCCTCGAAGGAGAATGACGCGGGAGGCACCACCGGCCCAGTCGGCCAACCTCGCGACCATGAGGGCTAAAGCGCGTAAAGCCAGGACCCCGTTGCTGGGTTATCGGCCACCCGCACCGGAGGTCACGCAATGACCGGCTTCGCCGCCCAGCTCAGCTCGGCAGACCATCCAGGCCGTGGCGCCTTGGCCAATCATGCACGAAGATCGGGGCTGGACCACGTGATTGCGGCAGGTCACGGCAGGAAAGAGGCTTCCCGCAAATGACAGCACTGTTCCGCAGTCTCCCGTCTTGTGCATAGCGCCGGATAGGCAGGGAACAGAAGGCGGCATCCGTCGGGCCGCGCCCGGACCGCCATCTGCCCTGCCAATCGGCTGATCCTGGGCCTCTTTCCTCCACCAACCCCGTGCAGGTCCGCCCGTACAGACCTGCGGCGCATCGTTCGGAACGGGGAAGCGCGCGTGCCTTGTTCCGGAACCCGGCGCTCTTCAGATCAGGATCACCGGCATCGCTTCAAAGCTCCGCCAGCACGCGCCTTGGCGGCGCCCGCCCCCTGAAACTGGCCGCATTCACGGATCCGATAGCACCCGGATGATCGCGCCAGGCCTCCATCGCCAGAGTCGCGCGGACTGCTGGCCCCGCATGTCCCATTCCAGGGCGCCCGGCGAGTGAGCCTCGCAGCGCCGCGATCCTGCAGGAGAAGGCGGATGTCAGCCAGCGGCGGCGAACCGGGGCCGGCGCGCAGAGCGGGACCGGTCCGGACCCTTCGGGTTCCGAGGCGCTCAGGATGTGGCCGGGCTCCCGCTCTGGCGGAAACTGCCCGCGCCATGCGCCGCATCCGGTCAGGGACGCTCTGCAGGGCGCCGCCTCGCGCCGGAGGACCTGTGCCCGGCAGGACCGCGAGAGGACGCCGGCCCGCTCCGACGCCCCTCCGATCCCCGGCCGTCCCCCTGCCTGCCAGCGGGCGCGGATGGATGCGGATGCCAGGCGCCGCCTGCTCTGCGGCGCTTGGCAGCAGCAGCGCAGGGCGCCGGCGGATCCGATTGGCTTTGCCTTCGCCCGGCGAAGCGGCTAGATCATCCTGCGATGACGGACACGGTCGAAAACAGGATCATACATCACGTCCTCGATGCCATCGCGGACCAGAAACTGCGCGCCGGGACCAAGCTCGGCGAACAGGAGCTCGTTGCGATCTTCGACTGCAACCGCGCCCAGATCCGCCGCGCCCTGGCGATGCTGACCGGCTATGGCGTGATCGAGCTGGTGCGCAACCGCGGCGCCTTCGTCGCCATCCCCAGCGAAACGGAATCCCGCCAGGTCTTCGAGGCGCGCCGCGCCATCGAGGCCACGATCTGCCGCAATGCCGTCGCCCATGCCGACGCCGCCGACCTCGCGCGGATGCGCGCCCATCTGGACGAGGAGGCCCGCGCCGCCGCCGGGCTCGCCAGCCGCGCGCAGGTGCTGCGCCTCTCGCGCCGCTTCCACCTGCTGCTGGCCGAGCTCGGCCGCAACCGGGTGCTGGCCAAGTACCTCGAGGAGCTGACGCTGCGCAGCGCGCTGATCCTCGGCTGCTACGGCTCGGGCCGCGCGCAGCTCTGCGCCTCGACCGAGCACCAGGACATCGTCGCCGCGATCGCCCAGGGCGACGCCGATCTGGCCTGCCGCCTGCTCGAGGGCCATCTGCGCCATCTCGAGGAGGCGGTGGAATACGGCAGGCGCCCCGCCGCGGGCAATGCGCTGGCCAGCATCTTCGACGGCCCCTCCGACTGAGCGCTTCGGCCGCCGTCCTTGATGTCGCTCAATCCGCGATGCCGGATATCGGCCTAGGCTGGCGGCATGACACAGTCCCCGCCCCCGCCCAGCTCCGACCTGCCCGCCCCGGGCAGCGGCGGGGCCGCGCGCCGGATGCAGGCCGAGGCCGCGCGGCAGCGCCGGCCCGTCCCCGGCGCGCCGCTTCTCGAAGAGCTCGTGCGCCAGGCCGCGCTCGCGGCGAATGCCCATAACACCCAGCCCTGGCAGTTCCTCGTCGCGCCGGAGCGGATCCGCATCCTGCCGGACCCCGCGCGCCGCACCCCGGTGGTCGATCCCGACGACCACCACCTGCATCTGAGCCTCGGCTGCGCGGCGGAGAACCTGATCCTCGCAGCCAGCGCGGAAGGGATCGCGGCCCGGGCGGCGTGGGACGGCAACAGCGTCGCCATCGCGCTCGGCCCCGCGGGGAGCTGCCCGCATCCCGACCGGCTCGCCGCGGCGATCCCCCTGCGCCAGACCACGCGCGGGCCCTATGACGGCAGCCGGGCGGGCGCGGCCGAGCTCCTGCAGCTCGAGGCGGCCGGGGCGGCGCAGGGCGTGGCGCTGCGCCTCTGCACGGAGGCCACGGCGCTGGAGGCGCTGGCGGAGATCGCGGCCAGCGCCGCCGCCGCCCAGCTTGCCGATCCCGCCTTCCGCGCCGAGCTGCTTGCCTGGCTGCGCTTCTCCCCGGCGCGGGCGCTGGCTACCGGGGACGGGCTCTACGGGCCTTCGGCCGGGGCGCCCGCCCTGCCCGACTGGCTCGGCCGGCGCCTCTTCGGCGCGGCGCTCCGCCCGCAGGCCGAAGGGAACAAGCTGCGGGCCGAGATCGCCTCCTCCGCCGGGGTCGCGGTCTTCGCCGGCGCGGGGCAGGATCCGGCCAGCCGCCTCCGGACCGGGCGCAGCCTGCAGCGCGTCTGCCTGGCCGCGGCGCGGCTGGGTCTGCGGACCGCGCCGGTCAACCAGCCGGTCGAGGTCCCGGCCTTCCGCGGCGCGCTGGCGGACTGGGCCGGCATGCCGGGGCGGCGGCCGGATTTCGTTCTGCGCTTCGGCCGCGCGCCCGCCATGCCCTGGTCGCTGCGCCGTCCGCCCGCCGCCGTGATCCGCCGCGATCCCGCCTCCTGAGCCGCGCGCCGCGAGGTTTCGCTTGGAGCAGCCGGGACGGCGGGCCTAGGCTGGAGATGCCGGGAGGCGGGGAGGCCGCCCGGCCCAGCGAGGAGGAGGCAGGCCATGACCCGTCCCGGCGGCGAGACCGCGCTTGGCACCCATGAGGTCGAGAACCAGCCGCTGCCCCTCGGCGGCCCAGTCGCGGCCCTGGGCGACGCGATGCTGGCGCCGCATCTCGACGGGCTCGCCCCGGCGCTGGCCGAGGGGCTGGAGCATTACGGCCAGGCGCTCGGCAGCGCGGAGATGCGCGAGGCGGCGCGGGACTGCAACCGCCACCCGCCCGAGCTCGCGCTCTTCGACCGCGGCGGGCGGCGGCTGGACGAGGTGCGGTTCCATCCCGGCTATCACCGGTTCATGGCGCTGTCGCAGCGCGCGGGCTATGCCGCGGCCGCCTGGGAGGGCGCGCCGGGCGGGCATCTGGCGCATGCCGCGATGGTCTACATGGCCAGCCAGGTCGAGCCCGGCCATTGCTGCCCGCTGACCATGACCCATGCCGCGATCCCGGCGCTGGCCGCCCAGGGCGGCTTCCCCGACTGGCGCCAGAAGCTGATGTCGCGCCATTACGACCCCGCCGTCGCGCCGCTGGCGCAGAAGGGCGGGGCGACGCTCGGCATGGCGCTGACCGAGAAGCAGGGCGGGTCGGATCTGCGCGCCAATGCCGCCCGCGCCGAGCGCGACGGGACCGACTGGCGGCTGAGCGGGCACAAGTGGTTCTGCTCGGCGCCGATGTCCGACGGCTTCCTGACACTGGCACAGGCGCCGGGCGGGCTGACCTGCTTCCTGATGCCCCGCTGGCTGGAGGACCGCCGCAACGGGCTGCGGATCATGCGGCTGAAGGACAAGCTCGGCAACCGCTCCAATGCCTCGGCCGAGATCGAGTACGACCGCGCGCTGGCCTGGCAGCTGGGCGAGGAGGGGCGCGGCGTGCAGGCGGTGATCGCGATGGTGCACCACACCCGGCTCGACACCGCGCTGGCCCCGGCCGGGCTGATGCGCGCGGCGCTCGCCGAGGCGCATCACTGGGTTTCCGGGCGCCGCGCCTTCGGCCGGCGGCTCGCCGAGCAGCCGCTGATGCGCCGCGTGCTGGCCGATCTGGCGCTCGACCTCGAAGGCAGCCTGGCGCTCGGGATGCATGTCGCCGCCGCGTTCGGCCGCCCCGATCCCGAAAGCCAGGCCTTCGCCCGGATCGGCGTCGCGCTGGCCAAGTACCTGTCGAACAAGCTCTGCCCGCTGGTCGTGGGCGAGGCGATGGAGGCGCTCGGCGGTTCCGGCTATGTCGAAGACGGGCCGCTGCCGATGCTCTGGCGCGAGGCGCCGCTCAACGGCATCTGGGAGGGCTCGGGCAACGTGATCTGCCTCGACATCCTGCGGACGCTGGCGAAGGTGCCGCTGGCGGCGGAGCGGCTCTCGGCCGAGCTCGAGGCCCCGGCCCCGCTCGACCCGGCCTATCGCCGCGCGCTCGGCGCCTTCCGCGACCGCTGGCCCGGCCTGCCCGGCGAGGCAGAGGCGCGCAGCTTCGCCGAACATGCCGCGCTGCTGCTGGCCGCCTCGGTGCTGGTGCGCAAGGCGCCGCCCGAGATCGCCGGGGATTTCCTGCGCACGCGGATCGAAATGCCCCGCGGCCGCCTGCCCGGCGCGGTGGCGGGCCTTGCCGAAGCCCCGATCCTCGCCCGCCTCGCCCCCGGCTGAGCCTCGGCGGCACGTTTCCGGCATTCCTCGGCCTGCGGCAAGCCGTGGCTCTCGCAGAAGGCCCGGTCAGGGTCCGGGTTCCGGCGGCTTGCGGGCCCCGCGCCACGATGACGAAGCGCGGGCGTGTTCCGGCAATGGCCGAGGCGACGCCCGCCCTCGCGACCGCCTGCGCCGCGGCTGGCCAGCAGGGCAAAAGCCCCGTCTCTGGCACAACCCTTGGGCGCAGCGGCAGGGTCAAGGGATCGGTCTCGTCCCGGCGCCCCGCCCCAGTCGAAACGATGGCAGCCGACAGCCTGCACCCGGGGGGACGGCTTCGCCGAAGGAGACCGGACCGCAGCGGGCGGGCAGCCCGCAGCTGGACTCCCGGCCGGATGGCCAATCCAGCGCTCGCCTGTCTCCTGTCCGCAGGCGGGGGCACCGAGGTCAGTTCCGGTATCTGCAGATGCGCCAGATCAGCCTGCCGTCTCAGCGCGGTCGGTCCCGCCCTGCCAGAAGGGTCGCGAAGACGCCGCCAGCCGGGCCATTGAAAGGCCAATGCAGCGGCAACGCCGTCTGGCAGCGCACTGACAGGGCCTGTCCGGCGAAAGCCGCCGGGCGCAACCTGGAAAACTTATGCAGAAGACAGCTGGAGTTGCTCTCCCCTGGAAGCGGCCTCTGCCAGATATGGGGCAGTTTCCGCCTTGGCGACGCCCGAGAGGCATCTTGCAGCCCCCGCCAGGCGGCCACGGCCACCTGCGGCTGGCGCGCGGACCCCGCCTTTCTCACCGGCCGCCGCAGGCTACAATTCGCAGATCGCCGAAAAGGGATAGAGCTTGTTTCGACGGGGGGCCTTCCATGCCCGGGACCGCGCGCGACAGGCAGCCTCGTCCTGACGCAGTGCTTCAAAACGCATGTTCCGCCGCCAAGGGAGCCGGAAACGGATCCCGGGAAGATGGAGGCACCTGCGAATGACGCCCCTTGAGCCTTCGTCGCTTGCGCCCGCGCGCACTCGGGGCTTGTCGGCGCGGCCATGTCAGCCCGGGCATCGAACGAAGCCGGGAGCTGGATCGGATGGCGTGGGCTCCCGGCGCGGGCAAGACCAGTGCCGCGCCCGATGCTGATGGCCGTGCCGCTGTCAGCGCCCCGCCCTGCGGGCGCATCGCCTCCACCGCGCCCCCAGCGGCTGGCGGGCACACCTCCCGTCCCCCTGCCGGCGAAGATACGCGCCGGTGGCATGGCCCCCGCATCATCGGAAAAGTCCGCACCGCCGGGCGGTCCGGCGCCATGCACATGGCTCAGGGCGGGGTTGCACAGACCACGGGTTGCTGCGGCGCAGCTTAAACTCTATCTTCCATACCAGACACAGGTTGTGTTCACGAGTTCTAGAGTTTCCGGCAGCTCCTCCTCCTCCCTGAGCTGCGGAAATCAGCGGCGGTCCCCTCCTCCTCCCTGGGACCGCCGCTTTCTTTTTTCCAGTCCCCCGCAATCACGCAGAAACGCCCTGCCGCATGGCAGCGAGCGTGGACAGGTCCTTCCCTGATCAGGATTCGCGGCGCGTCAGCCCCCGGCGGCGCGGTCGAGCCCGGCCAGCGCGGTGCGGCGCAGCTCCGTCAGGCCGGAGATCTCGCGGCCGAGCCAGGGCGGACGGGCGAATCGCGCCTCCTCGGAGGTCAGCTCGATCTCCGCCAGCAGGATCCCCGAGAGCGCGCCGTGATATTCGTCGATCGTCCATTCCTGGCCGTCATGGAAAAGGTGGTGGCGGGTCTTCTCTCGGATCTCGCCGCTGCAATGCTCCTCCAGCAGGACGCGGGCATCGCCGGGCGGGATCTCGTATTCGAACTCGTCGCGGGAAATGCCCCGCCGCGGGCCCTTCACGGTCAGCGTCGCCCGTGTTCCGTCATAGCGGACGCGCACCTTGCGGCCGTCGCCAAAGGCCACGATCCCGTCGCGCAGGCGCTCCTTGCGCGCCACGTTCCGGCGCCAGCCCTCGCCTTCGACGAGGAATTTGCGCTCGATTTCCTTCGCCATGGCATCACCCCTGACCCCAGCCCCGGAATCGCGCCGGGTGCGGAACCGGCACGGCACTGCGGCATGGACGCATTCCGCGGCATGGCCTGTCAAGCCTCGAGGCCCCGGACGCGGCAACAGCGCAGGGCGCCTCCGCCCGTCTCAGCCGCGGCGGCAGCCGGTCTTCTCCCAGATCCGGGTCCAGCCGACCTTCTCGGCCGGACGCGCCAGCCCGTCGCGCTCGAGCCGCCGCAGCAGGTGCAGCACGCCGCTATTACTCATGCCCAGAAGATCGCGCAGCTCCGCCTGGGTGCGCGGCCGCTCGAGCGCGCTGAGCGCCAGCCGGCGCCGCGCCTCCGCGCCCTGGCGCCGCTGGGTGCCGGTGACGCCGCGGCGGCTCATCGCTCCGCCCCGGCGCGGATCTGCGCCAGCGCCGCCTCGACCGAGGCCGCGGGACGCGCCAGCGGCGCCACCAGCCCGTGAGTGGCCAGCACCCGCGACAGCGCCGGATCCGCCCCGGTCAGCCACAGCGCCACGCCGCGGCTGCGCGCCTTGCGCGCCAGCCCCTCGATCATCGCCGCGCCGGTGGAATCGAGGAAGGGCACCGCCGCCAGATCGACCACCAGCGCCCGGTGCCCGTCCTGGATGCGGTCGAGCACCGAGCCGATCGAGGCAGCCGCGCCGAAGAAAAGCGCGCCGGTGATGCGGTAGACGGCGATATCGGGATCGGCCGCCTCCTGGCTGTAGGCGTCGCGGGGATGGGCACTGTCGGGCTCGTCGCGCCCGGCAAGCGGCACCTGCCGCGCCACCTCGGTCATCCGGCTCATCCGCTGGATGAAGAGCAGGGAGCCGAGCGCGACGCCGGTGACGATCGCCTCGGTCAGGTCGCGGAAGATGGTGAGCAGGAAGGTCGTGCCCAGCACCGCCGCCTCGCCCGGGCCCGAGCGCAGGAGGATGGTGATGGCGGGCTTCTCGATCATGTTCCAGGCGACCACGGCCAGCACCCCGGCCAGAGCGGCCAGCGGGATGAAAGAGGCCAGCGGCGCCGCCACCAGGATGAAGGCCAGCAGGAAGACCGCATGCAGCATCCCCGCCACTGGGCCATGCGCGCCCGAGCGGACATTGGTCGCGGTGCGCGCGATGGTGCCGGTGACGCAGAACCCGCCGAAGAGCGCCGCGCCGGCATTGGCCACGCCCTGGGCCACCAGCTCGCAGTTGGAACGGTGGCGCCGCCCGGTCATGCCGTCGGCCACCACCGCCGAGAGGAGCGACTCGATGGCGCCAAGGAGGGCGAAGGCGGCCGCGGCGGGCAGCACCTCCAGCACCTTGGCGGGGCTGAAATCGGGCAGATGCGGCAGAGGCAGGCTCGCCGGGATGCCGCCGAAGCGGCTGCCGATCGTCGCCACCGGCAGGGCAAGGAGCGCCGCCGCGGCGGAGGCCGCCGCCACCGCGATCAGCATGCCCGGCCAGTGCGGACGCCAGCGCCGGAGCCCGAGGATCAGCGCCACCGTCGCGGCCGAGACCGCCACCGCCGCCGGGGTGACGCTGCCGCGGACCTCCCAGAGCGCGGGGATCTTCTCGAGGAGCCGCCCCGGCTCGTCCCCCAGCGACAGGCCGAAGAGCTCGCGCAGCTGGCTGGCGAAGATGATGACGGCGATCCCGGCGGTGAAGCCGACCGTCACCGGGAAGGGCATGAAGCGCACGAAGGCGCCGAGCCGCAGGAGCCCCGCCGCGGCCAGCATCAGCCCCGACAGGAAGGTCGCCAGGATCAGCCCGTCGGGGCCATGCGCCGCCATGGTCGCGGCGACGAGCACGATGAAGGCCCCCGCCGGACCGCCGATCTGGAAGCGCGAGCCGCCGAGCAGCGAGACCAGGAATCCGCCTACGATCGAGGTATAGAGCCCCTGGGCAGGCGTCGCGCCCGAGGCGATGGCGATCGCCATCGACAGGGGGAGCGCGACGATGGCTACGGTCATCCCGGCCACGGCATCGGCGCGCAGCTCGGCAAGGCCGTATCCCTCGCGCAGGACGGTGACGAGCTTCGGGGTGAAAAGGCCGGCGAAGCTCTCGGCCGCGCCCTGGGGATGTGTCGTGTCTGTCATGCGTGGCCGCAGCCTGCTGGTAGCGCGGCACGGCCTCCGGCAGGCCGCCGCCGCGGGGCCGGAAATCAGGGGGCCGGGGGGCCCGATTTCAGGCGCAGGCCGCGGCCGCCGGAATTGCTCGCCGCGCCTTCGCCGATGAGTTCCACCCCGGCCCGGTCCAGCGCCTCGACGACGCGGGTCAGGCTGTCGACCACGCCGCGGACATTGCCCGGGCTGGCCTCCATCCGCTGGATGGTCGGCACCGACAGGCCGGAGAGCTCGGCCAGGGTCTTCTGGTCGATTCCCAGGAGCGCCCGGGCCGCGCGCATCTGCGCCGATGTGATCATGGACATGTCCCGAAGTGGAATGATGCGACTCGACACTACAACAGTCATGTATCAGATATCAAGTCTGCCGTTCAGAACGGCACATGCCGCTTGCCCCTCCGCCGCGGCAGAGGGCGGGGCCGCGCCCCTCCGGCCCGCCTTGGGCTATCCGCGGGCGGCCAGGCGGCGCCGCGCGGTGCCGAGCTTCTGCCTTGCGGTCTCGAATTGCACCAGCGAGCGCATGCGCAGCTCGAAGAGCCGCCGCATCGGCGAGCCGGGCTCGCCGATCACCGCGCCATAGGGCTGGTCCTCGACCGGGAACCACTGCTTGACGTCGTCAAGCGCCATGTTCCAGGCGCGGTCGGCTTCGAGATAGCGCTGATAGGTCAGGCGCAGCGCGCGCCGCCGGAGTTCCAGTTCGGGCTGCATCGTCTCCTCCCCGGGTCAGATCTGCCCGGGCAGGATAGCATGGCAGCGGCCTGCGTCAAAACCACGGCTGCGTGCGCCGGCCGCGGTCAGTCCGGCAGGACCTGCCCGAAGGCAATGGCCAGCTTGTCGACGATCTCGTCCACATGCTCCGGCCCCATGATGAAGGGCGGCGCAAGCAGCATGTGGTCGCCCAGCCGCCCGTCGCGCGTGCCCTGCATCGGATAGCAGATCAGCCCCGCCTCGAAGGCCGCCTTCTTCAGCCGCGGCGCGATCGCCTCCTCGCGGTCGAAGGGCCTGCGGCTGTCGCGGTCGGCGACGAATTCCAGCCCGCGGAACAGTCCGCGGCCGCGGATGTCGCCGATATGCGGATGCTGGCCGAAGCGGGCGCGCAGCGCGTCCTCCAGCGCGGCGCCCATCCCGGCCACATTGCCGAGCAGCCCGCGCTCCAGGATGGCGGTGACCACGGCCAGCCCGGCGGCGCAGGCGGTCGGGTGGCCGATATAGGTGTGGCCGTGCTGGAAGAAGCCCGAGCCCCCGGCGATCGTGTCGTAGATCGCGCCGGTGCACAGCATCGCGCCGATCGGCTGGTAGCCCGCGCCCAGCCCCTTGGCGATGCACAGGATGTCGGGCGCCACGCCCTCCGCCTCGCAGGCGAAGAGATGTCCGGTCCGCCCCATGCCGCACATCACCTCGTCGAGGATCAGGAGCACGCCGTACTTGTCGCAGATCTCGCGGATGCGCCTGAAATAGCCGGGCACGGCCGGAACCGCGCCCAGCGTCGCGCCCACCACCGGTTCCGCCATGAAGGCGATGACCGTGTCGGGCCCGAGGGCGAGGATCTCGTCCTCCAGCTCCTGCGCGACGCGCTGGCCATAGGCCTCCGGCGTCTCGCCCGGCTGCTTCTCGGCATATTCGTAGCAGGGCGCGATATGGCGCATGTCGGCGAGCATCGGCTCGAACTGCGCGCGGCGCCAGGCATTGCCCCCGGCCGCCAGCGCGCCCAGCGTGTTGCCGTGATAGCTCTGGCGGCGGGCGATGATATGGCGCCGCTGCTTCTCGCCGCGCTCGACATGGTACTGCCGCGCGAGCTTCATCGCCGCCTCGGTGGCCTCCGAGCCGCCGGAGACGAAATAGACCCGGTCGATGCCGCCCGGCGCCTTCGAGATCAGCAGGTCGGCCAGCTTCTCGGCAGGCTCCGAAGTGAAGAAGCCGGTATGCGCGAATTCCAGCTGCGCCACCTGCGCCTGGACGGCGGCGACGATCTCGGGATCGCCATGGCCGAGGCAGGAGACCGCGGCCCCGCCCGAGCCGTCGAAATAGCGCTTGCCCGCCGCATCGACGAGATAGCAGCCATCGCCCGAAACGGCGACGGGCGGCGGGGACTTGATCTGGCGGGGGAAGACATGGCTCATCGGGCGCGTCCTTGGGAATGGGCCTGGCGGTGCAGGCGGCCGGGACTCTCCGCCCGGCACGGGCCGAGCCAAGCGGAAAATCACGGGTGCTGTCAAATCCCGGAGAAATAACATATGTTTGGTCCATCCGACCGGAGGCGCAGATGGACCCGACCCGCAAGACCCGCATCCTGACCGAGCTGAAGGGCGAGATCGCCGCACTCTCGCCGCAGCTGCGGCGGGCGGCGAAATACATCATCGACCACCCGTCCGATGTCGGCATCGACCCGATCCGCGACACCGCGCGCAAGGCCGGCGTCAGCACCTACACCTTAGTTAAGATGGCTAAAAAGCTGGGTTTTTCGGGATACACCGCCTTCCGCGATCCGTTCCGCCAGGCGCTCCTGCCTTCGGCGGAAATGGGCGAGGACCGGATCTGGCTGGCCGCGCGGCAGGAGGAGGGCGCGCTCGGACAAGTCTATGCGGCGGCCGCGGGCAATGCGCTGGGGATCGTCTCGCGCTCGCTCGAGCACCAGGATCTCGACCGGATCGAGGCGATCACCGAGCTGCTGATGCAAGCCGACCGGGTCTACCTGACCGCGGTGCGCGCCAGCTACGCGATGGCCTACTACTTCCATTATGTCGGGCGGATGGCCCTGCCCACCCTGGAGTTGATCCCGCGGCACCAGAATAGCGCCATAGATGATCTGAATGACGCGAAACCGGGCGATGTGCTCTTGGCGATCGTGGTGACGCCCTATTCGCGCGAGACCCTCGAGGCCTGCCAGTTCGCGCAGGAGAAGGGCCTGAAACTCCTGCTTATTTCCGACAGCGAGGTGATTTCCCCGGGGCTGCATCCCGAGCATGTGCTGGTCACGACGGTGCAGTCGACCCATAATTTCGGCTGTTTCGCGGGGATGATCGCGGTGATCGAGGTGCTCCTGGCGATGCTGATGCACCGCGGGGGCGCGGCCGCACGGGAGCGAATCGAGTCCTATGACCGGCTGCGGGAAAACACCTCCGCCTTCTGGACAGCCCGGAAAAAACAATAGTTTGGGGATGACACGCCCGGCGACATGGTAAACTTTCCGCTCACGGACGCGCGAGCAACCGCGATCAGAGACGTGACAATCAAGGGGAGTCCCAACATGCAGTTCCGCACCATCATCGGTGGCCTGGCCGCCGCTGCCACCATTTCCATCGGCAGCGCCGCCGCCGCGCAGGAGACGCAGTTCATCTCGATCGGCACGGGCGGCGTCACCGGCGTCTACTACCCGACCGGCGGCGCGATCTGCCGCCTGGTGAACAAGTCGCGCAAGGAGCACGGCATCCGCTGCGCCGTGGAATCCACCGGCGGCTCGGTCTACAACATCAACACCATCCAGGCCGGCGAGCTGGAATTCGGCGTCGCCCAGTCCGACTGGCAGTACCATGCCTATCACGGCACCTCGCAATTCGCGGATCACCCCTTCCCCGAAGAGCGCGCGATGTTCTCGATCCATCCCGAGCCCTTCACCCTGCTGGTGCGCGGCGACAGCGGCATCGACAGCTTCGAGGGCCTCAAGGGCAAGCGCGTCAATGTCGGCAACCCCGGCTCGGGCCAGCGCGCCACGATGGAAGTCGTGATGGACGCCTTCGGCATCACCATGGACGATTTCGCCCTGGCAACCGAGTACAAGGGCTCGGAAATGGCCAAGCAGATCTGCGACGGCAATATCGACGCGATGATCTACACCGTCGGCCACCCGGCGGCGGCGATCCAGGAAGCCACCACCACCTGCGACGTCAAGCTGGTGGACGTGACCGGCGCGCCGATCGACAAGCTGGTCGCCGACAACCCCTACTACCGCGTCGCCACCATCCCGGGCGGGATGTATGCCGGCAATGCCGATGACGTGACCACCTTCGGCGTCGGCGCCACGCTGGTGACCTCGATCGACGTTCCCGAGGAGGTCGCCTATGTCGTCGCCAAGGAAGTGATGTCCAATCTCGACGATTTCCGCAGCCTGCACCCCGCCTTCGCCAATCTCAAGGCCGAGGAAATGGTCAAGGACGGCCTCTCCGCGCCGCTGCATCCGGGCGCCGAGAAGGCGTACAAGGAACTGGGCCTGATCGAGTGATCCCCGGCGCGGCAACGCGCTGAGACGAACGCCCCGGCGCGCCGCAGGACGGCGCGCCGAACCCCATTTCCGCCAGAGACACAACCAGCAGGGACCGGCGCATGAGTGACAAGCCTGAACTTTCAGCAGAGGACATGGTCGCCGCGGCCGATACCGGCGCGCGAAATGCCGGACCGGCGGTCAGCCGGCTGATTTTCGCGCTCTGCATCATCTGGTCGCTGTTCCAGCTCTACATCGCCTCGAAGCTGCCCGGCGTGCTGGCGCAGATGACCGGGGTGTCCGAATTCGCCAATATCGTCGCCCAGGCGCGCTATGTGCACCTGGCCTTCGCGCTCCTGCTGGCGACGCTGGCCTTCCCGATCATGGGCCATCGCGACCGCGTGCCGGTCTATGACTGGGTCCTTGCCATCCTCGGCGTGGCCGCCTGCCTGTACCTCGTGGTCTTCCGCTTCGAGATCGCCCAGCGGCCCGGGCTCTGGTCGACCACCGACATCGTGATGTCGGGCATCGGCATGGTCGTGCTGATGATCGCGGCCTTCCGCTCGCTCGGCCTGCCGCTGGTCGTCATCTGCGGCCTCTTCCTCTGCCTCGCCTTCTTCGGCGGCTATTCGGAATGGATCGGCAACCTGACCAACTACGGCGGCGCCTCCTTCTCGAAGGCGATGGGCCATTACTGGATGCAGACCGAGGGCGTCTTCGGCGTCGCGCTCGGCGTGTCGACGACCATGATCTTCCTCTTCGTGCTCTTCGGCGCGATGCTGGAGAAGGCCGGGGGCGGCAACTGGTTCATCAAGGTGGCGATCTCGCTGCTCGGCGCGCTGCGCGGCGGCCCGGCCAAGGCGGCGGTGCTCAGCTCGATGATGACAGGGATGATCTCGGGATCGTCGATCGCCAATACCGTGACCACCGGCACCTTCACCATCCCGCTGATGAAGCGCATCGGCTTCTCGCCCGAGAAGGCCGGCGCGGTCGAGGTCGCCTCCTCCACCAACGGCCAGCTGACGCCGCCGGTGATGGGCGCCGCGGCCTTCCTGATGGTCGAATATGTCAACATCCCCTATATCGAGGTCGTCAAGCACGCCTTCCTGCCGGCCGTGATCTCCTATATCGCGCTGCTTTACATCGTCCATCTGGAAAGCCTGAAGATGGGCCTGAAGGGCCTGGAGAAGCCCGGCCGCGCGATCGGCGTGCCGATGATCCTGATCCTGTTCCTGACTGGCTTCCTCGCCATGGCGGCGATCACCATGGCGGTGATCGGCATCCGCGCCCTGCTGGAGCCGCTGATGCCCGGCGAGACGATCTATGCCGCGCTCGTCATGCTGGCGCTGGCCTACCTGGCGCTCGTCTACCTGGCCTCGCGCTATCCCGATATCGAGGTCGACGATCCCGATGCCCAGGTCGTGGCGGCGCCGCGGCTGACGCCGACGCTGCTGGGCGGGGCCTATTACGCGCTGCCGATCTTCGTGCTGGTCTGGAACCTGATGATCCGCACCGACACGCTGGAGCGGCTCTCCCCCGCGCTCTCGGCCTTCTGGGCGACGATCGCCATGGTCATCGTCGCGCTGACCCACCGGCCGCTCAAGGCGATGTTCCGCGGCGGCCGCGAGCTGGCGCATGAAACCGCGATGGGCTTCGGCGATTTCGTCGCGGGGCTGGAAGCGGGCGCGCGCAACATGATCGGCATCGGCGTCGCCACCGGCGCGGCCGGGATCATCGTCGGCACCATCTCGCTGACCGGGGCGCACCAGATCATCGGCCAGGTGATCGAGACGATCTCGGGCGGCAACCTGATGATCCTGCTGATCCTCGTCGCCATCCTGTCGCTGGTCCTCGGCATGGGCCTGCCGACCACCGCGAACTACATCGTCGTCTCCTCGCTGATGGCGCCGGTGATCCTCTCGGTCGGCGCCCAGGCGGGGCTGATCGTGCCGCTGATCGCGGTCCACATGTTCGTGTTCTATTTCGGCATCCTCGCGGATGACACGCCGCCCGTGGGGCTTGCCGCCTATGCCGCGGCCGCGATCTCGCGCGGGGATCCGATCAAGACCGGCCTCGTCGGCTTCTCCTACGACATCCGCACGGCGCTGCTGCCCTTCCTCTTCATCTTCAACACCGACCTGCTGCTGATCGACGTGGGCTTCTTCCACGCGATCCTGGTCTTCTGCGTCTCGCTCGTGGCGATGCTGCTCTTCGCCGCCGCGACCCAGGGCTATTTCATCGCGAAAAGCCGCCTGTGGGAAACCGCGGCGATCCTGCTGGTGGTCTTCACCCTCTTCCGCCCCGGCTTCTGGCTCGACATGATCGAGGAACCTTTCCAGGTCTTCGAGGGCCCGGCGGCGATCCAGGCGCTCGGCGACCTGCCCGCGGGCACGCCCGCGCGGATCGAGGTCACTGCGCCCGATTTCGACACCGGCAAGCTGGCGACCACGACGCTGCAATTCGTCCCCGAGGGCGAGGGCGACGGCATGGCGCGGCTCGAGGCGGCCGGGCTGACGGTCTTCGAGGAGGGCAGCATGCTGCTTCTCGAAGAGCCCTTCCCCGGCACGCCCTTCTTCGAGACGCTGGCCAACGGCTTCGACTTCTACGGCGACGAGCCCGCGCGGATCGACTCGGTCAAGATCGAGGCGGACCGGCTGCCGAAGGAGCTGTTCTTCATCCCGGCCTTCCTGCTGCTCGCGCTGATCGTCATGGTGCAGCGGCCGCGGGCCACGCAGCCGGCCTTCTGAAGGAGGAGGAGAGTGATGTTCAAGACAGTTCTGGCATCGGTCGATGTCTCGGTGCCCGAGGAGACCCGGGCACTCCTGAAAGCGGCGCAGGAGGCGGCCGCGGGCTGGGGCGCGACGCTCCATGTCGTCACGGTCGTGCCCGATGTCGGCATGGCCATCGTCGGCGCGCAGCTCGGCCAGGATTTCGGCGAGCGCTCGCGCCATGCCGCCCAGGCGGAGCTGGAGCGCGCGCTGGCCGATGCCGGGGTGGAGGCCGAGCCGCATGTGCTGACCGGCACGGTCTATGACCGGGTGATCCGCCTTGCCGACGAGCTCGATGTCGACCTGATCATGGTCGGCGCCCACCGGCCCGAGCTGAAGGAGTACCTGCTCGGCACCAACGCTGCGCGGCTCCTGCGGCATTCCCGCAAATCGGTCCTGGTCCTGCGCGGAAACTGATCCGGCCCAAGGGCTTGCAACGGGCGCGCCTCCTGCCGGAGGGGCGCCCTTTCCATGTCCGGAGCGCGCGGGCGATGCCTGCGCGCGAAACGCTGCCCCGCTCTGCCGAAGAACAGTCGGCAGGCCGCGAACAGCCGGTCCGCCTCGCGCTGGCGCGGCGCCCCGCCGCCATGCTGCGACTGCAACGCTGCGTTGCAGAAAAAGCGGTTGCTGCAGCGCGGCACAAAGGGTAGGTTGAAGTCATCGGATGCAGCGGCATCCACCGGAATTCAAAGTTTCCGGCAGCTCCTCCTCCTCCCTGAGCTGCGGAAAATCTGCGGCGGCCCCCTCCTCCTCCCTGGGGTCGCCGCTTTCTTTTTTCCAGCCCCTCTCTTCCCTGCCCTTCCGCCCGCTCAGGCCGTCCGCGCCGGATCCAGCTCGTGCACGCGCAGCCCCTCGCCGCAGACCTCGCGGGCGATCTCGACCACGTGGCGGTGATGGGTCAGGTAGATCGCCTGCCCGGTCCGGCCGATCCGCGCCATCACCCGGCAGGCCGCGCGGGTGCGCTCCTCGTCGAAGGTCTCGAAGATGTCGTCGCAGAAGAACGGCAGGCAGGTGCCCTGCGCCGCCATCTGGGCATGGGCCGCCGCCCGCAGTGCCAGGTAGAGCTGGAACCGCGTGCCCTTCGACATGTCCTGCGCCTGACGCGCCGTGCCCGCGCTGTCGATCGCGAAGAGCGTTTCGGCCTGGCCCTCGCGGCGGGTTTCAAGCCGCGGATAGCCGCCATTGGTCAGCTCGGCAAAGGCCGCCTCGGTCGCCGCCATCATCGCGCCGCGATGGCGGTCGCGGTAGCGGCGGATCGCCTCCTCGGCCAGCCGCAGCCCCAGATCGAGCGCCAGATGCCGCTCCGCCGTCTGCGCCAGCTGCAATTCCAGCACCGCGCGCCGCTCCGCCAGGAGCGCCACCTCGGCATCGTCCGAGACCGCCGCCAGATCGCGCTGCGCCGCGCTGTGCGCCTCGATCGCCGCGCGGTAGCCCGCCTCGAGCGGCTCGAGCCCGGCCTCCAGCGCCGCAAGTTCCGCCGCCAGCTCCGGCTGGCTGCGTCCCTCGAGCGCCGTCCGCGCCTCTTCCGCCGTCCGAAGCCCGAGCGCCGCGCAGATCCGCTGTTCCAGCGCCGCCGCCTCGCGGCCGAGCCGCGCCAGCTCGCCCGCCCGCGCCACGGCCTGGCGCAGCTCGGACAGCGTCGCCACCGGCACGCCGGGCGGGAAGTCGCGGCCGAGATCGGCCACCAGCCCGGCAATTCCGGCAAGCGTCTCCTCTTCGGCGGCAAGCGCCTGCCGATCCGCCTCCAGCCGGTCCGCGGCCGCCTTCCGGGCCTCCGCGCCGCGCTCTGCCGTCGCCAGCAGCCCGGCAAGCGCCTGGTAGCCCGCCAGCGGATCGGCCTCCGCCAGTCCGAGCGGCCCGGCAAGCGCCGCCACGCCCTCGGCAAAGCGCGCGGCGTCCTCCTCCATCGTCGCGACCTGCCGCGCCACCTGCGCGCGTTCCCGGCCGAGCGCGGCGAGCTCGTTCAGCGGCTGCAGCGTGCCCGTCACCGCCTCCGGGTCGAGCCGCCCGCCGAATTGCGCGCCCGCCAGCGCCTGCCACTCGGCCCCGGCCCGCGCGGCCGCGGCCTCGGCCGCATCGAGCGCGGCCTGCCGCTCCGCCAGATCCCGCTCCAGCGCGGCAAGCCCCGCCTCCAGCGCCCGCCCGGCCTCGTCATGCGCCCGCCAGGCGGCATCAAGGCGGCGCGCCTCTTCCAGCACCTCGCCGAATTCGGGCGCCGCGCGCGGCACATGCGGGGCGAGCGCCGCCATCAGTGCCGCCGCCGCCTCGATCACCGGCCGGTGCTCCGCCTCGGCCCGCGCCAGCGCCGCCGCGGCCTCCGCCGCCGTCTCTGCCCGGCGCAGCCAGCCGGGCAGCGCGGCGGGGTCCAGCGGGGCCTCGAGCCCCGAGTCGCGCGCCGCCGCCGCCAAGGCCGCCTGCCCGTCCTTCAGTGCCGCCCCGGCCGCCTCCAGCGCCTTTGCCCCGGCCGTCTGCCTTGCCCGCGCCTCGGCCAGCCGCGTCTCCATCTCGCGCAGCGCGCCCAGCTCCGCGGCATGGGCCAGCCGCCCGGACTGGGCGCGGTCATGCGCCTGCATCGCCGCCGCGAACCCCTCCGCCGTACCGCGATCGAGCGCCGCAAGATGCGCCGCCCAGAGCCGGTCCCGCTGGGCCAGAAGCTCTGCCGCGGCGGCGTCATCCAGCGGACCATCGCCGCGCCGCGCCTTGTCGATCCGCGCCTCCAGCGCCGCGATCTCTTCGCTTTGCGCCGACGCCGCCGTCCGCGCCGCGGCCAGGGCCTGCCCCTCCTCCTGCAATCGGACCAGCCGCGCCTCCGCCTCCGCCGAGGACAGCGCGGGGACCGGCGGGGCGGCGAAGACCTGCCCCTTCAGCGCCAGCGCATCCAGCGCCTCGCCTGCCCGCCGCCCGGCCGCGGCCAGATCGGCCAGCGCCGCGGCATGGCGCGGGGCCAGCCGGTCGGCCGAATGGCAGGCGAGCAGCCCGGCAAGGTCGGCCCCCGGCGCCGGGGCGCCGCGATGCACGGCAAGTTCCGCCGCCGCCTGGTCGCGCCGCCGCGCCAGCGCGTCGCGCTCCGCCCGGTCGCGCCCGGCATCGGCCCGGGCCGTGGCGCGGGCGCGGAAGGCCGCGTCGAGCGCCGACAGGGTGTCCGCATCCGGCAAGGGCAGCGACAGCGCCTCCGCCCCGGTGATGCCGAGCCCCGCCAGCCGCGCGAGGATTTCGTCAGAGAGCTCGACAAGCCGCGCCCGCCGCCGTGGCAGATCCTGCGCCGCCGGTCGCTGCCGCCCGGCGAGCTCCGCTAGCGCCTCCAGCGGCTCCGCCAGCGCCAGATGCGCCGGATCGGGCGCTGCCGACTCTAGCGCTTTCTCGCCAACGGAAATTGCCTGCAAGAGCCGGGCGCGCTCGGCCTTTGCCGCGGCCTCGCGCCCGGTCTGCTGCACCAGATGCTCGCCCGTGCCCTCTTCGGGCCGCGGCCAGCCGGGATGCGCGGCCAGCTCCGCCGCCATGCCGTCGAGCGCGGCGAGAAGCGGCAGCGCCTCGATCTCGGCGGCGAGCCGCGCCCGCCGGGCATGCTGCGCCTTCCGCTCCGCCGTCAGCCGCGCCTCTTCCGCTTCCGCCGCGGCCAGCTGCTGGCGCAGCGCCTTCAGCGCGGGCGCCTGCAGGTCGATCGCCTCGATCTGCGCGGAGACCTCGGCGATCTCGCCCTTCAGCCGGGCGAATTCCGTGCTGCGGCGGCGCGGCATGTAGAGCGCCTCGGCCTCGCCGCGCGCGGCATCCAGAACCTCGCTGAGCCCGCCGATCCCGGCCGCCGCGGAGAAGAGCAGCCGCCCGATCTCGCCCTGGGCGCGGACGATCTCCTCGCCGCCGGATTCGATCGTGGCATCGTCGAGGCAGAAGAGGCTGCGATAGGCCGCCTCGTCGAGCCCGCCGAGCAGCGCCCCCAGCGCGCCCTCGGGCAGCGCCGCCCCCGCGGCATCGAGAAGCGTCCCCGAGCGGCCCGGAACGCGGGCATAGCCGCGCGGCTCGCCACCCGTTTCCAGCACGCCCGAGACCCGCAGCGCGCTGCGGCCATGGCGGAAATCATAGGGCTCGTTCTTCGGCCGGAAGCCGTAGAGCAGGCGCAGATAGCCCTCCATCGTCGTCGTCTTGCCGGCCTCGTTCGGGCCGTGGACGATGTGGAAATCCGGGGCGCCGGCCGGCGCCTCGCCGAAATCGAAGCTCTTGGCGGCGAACTGGCCGAACATGTCGAGCGTGAGACTGCGCAGCCGCATCACGTCGCCGCCCCCGTCATCCGCGCGGTGATTTCCTCGGCGCCCGAGGCCAGGAGCCGCTCCGCCAGCGCGGCGAGCCCGGCCTCGTCGGCGGCCATGCGGTCAAGCTCGGCGCGCGGCAGCACCTTGGACAGCTCGGACAGCATTGCCTCCACCGCGGCACGGCCCTCGGCGCGGAAGGCCTCGCCGGCGGCGATCTCGTCCATCAGCGCGGCCAGGTCGGCCACCGCCCCGGCCGGGCGCGCCTCGCCCGGCGCGGCAAGATCGAGATCGAGCGACTCGAGCCAGAGCCGGCCCGTCGCCCGCGCCAGCCCCTCGGCCGTCTCCTCCCAGAGCGCCCGGTCGCGGCGCAGGCGCCAGTGGAGCGGGCTCTCGCCGGTCAGCTGCAGCCTGAGGATGCCGTCCTCCGAGACCAGCGCCCCGGCCTGGCGCGCGAATTCCGCCCGGATCAGGTCGCGCAGCGCGTCCTCCTCGGCCACGCCGGTGATGTCGAGCGGGCAGCGCAGGAATTCCACCGGCGAGACGACGCGCTCTTCCGCGGTGATGCCCTCCGGGCCGATTTCGATCAGGGTCGCGGATTTCGGCCCGTCCTCGCCGATGTCGCGGCCCTGCGGCATGCCCGGCATGACGATCCAGGGCCGGGTGCCGTGGACCTGGCGGCGGTGGACATGGCCGAGCGCCCAGTAGTCGAAGCCCATCGCGGCCAGCTCGGCCGGGCTGCAGGGCGCATAGGGATCATGCCCCGCCGCCCCCGCCAGCGACGTGTGCAGCATGGCGATATTCACCGCCCCCGCCACCGGCGCGCCGAATTTCGGCAGCAGGCTATCGGGCGCGTGGCGGCCGCTGAAGCTGACGCCGTGGACATGAATGCCGGTGCCCGGGATCTCGCGATGGCCGCCGCGGCCGGTGAAGACATGGACATTGCCCGGCAGCTCGACATTGCCGGTGATCGGGCTGGCCGCGTCATGGTTGCCGCGGATGTAGAAGACCGCGATCCCCTCGGCGCGCAGCCGGTCGAGCTGGGCGATCAGGAAGGCGCCGGTGCGCGCGCTGCGCCCCGCCCCGTCGAAGAGATCCCCCGCGATCAGCACCGCCGCGCAGCTTTCGGCAATCGCCAGGTCGACGATCGATTCGAGCGCCCGGCGCGTCGCCGCCTGGACGCGGGCGCGCAAGCCCTCGCTGCGCAGCGCGAGCGAGCGCAGGGGCGAGTCGAGATGGATGTCGGCAGTGTGCAGGATACGGGTCACGGAGGGCCTCCTCGGGGCGGAGCTAAACCGCTCCGCCCGCCAGAGGCAAGCCGATGCCGCCCGCCGCGCCCGTCATGCAACCTTTGCTTGCATGGCGCGGCCGCCGCGCTTTACCATGGGGTAGCTTCATTCTGCCCCGCGGGGCGCCATTCATTGCCAGACACCTGTTTTCCCCGGAACTTCTGCCAGAAGGACACCGACAGATGAGCGAGTCCGCAACGACCCCGCCCGCCCCCGAAATCCAGCCGGACCCCGAAGGCGCCATGCCGGTCTTCGTCATCGGCCTGGCCATGGCCGGGGCGATCTCGGCGGGCGCCTATACCGCCGGCGTGGTCGACTACCTCTTCCGCGCGATGCGCGCCCATAACCGCCGCGCGGGCCAGCCCGGCGGGCCGAAGCACCGGGTTGCCGTCAAGGCGATGAGCGGCACCTCGGCAGGCGGCACCACCGCCGGGCTGATCGTGGCGAGCCTGCTCGAGGCGCGCGGCGAGGACGCCGCGGTCTGGGACGCGCCGCGCCGGGACGAGGTCGCCGTGGACGGCGGCGGCACGGCGGAATTTACCTATGTGCTCGGCCCGGTCTACGAGGTCTGGGTGCGGCAGCTCAGCTTCTATGCGGATGGCGACGGGCTCCTTTCGGACAGTGACCTGGGCAAGGCGCCGCCGGTGCTGCTGGACCGCAGCCCGCTCCAGCCGGAACCGGATCTGCCGCTGCTGTCGCTGCTCAATGGCAGCTATCTCGACAAGGTCGCCAGCGGCGCGATCGGCGGCATCGCCGCCTGGACGGAGACGGTCGAGGGCTACAGCTTCGTCTCGGGGCAGTTCGACCTCTTCCTGACCACCACCGCGATGAACGGCGTCTCGAACCAGATCCAGTTCGGCGACGGGGTGAAGTTCAACATGACCCAGCACGGGCTGGTCCGGCATTTCCGCATCCCGAAACTCGGCAGCGGCGCGCCCCTGCCCTCGCCCTGGCTCGAGGACTGGGAGGATGCCGGCATGACGCTCGACCCCGCGGTGGCCGCTGCCGACGGCTCCATCCCCTTCACCGCGCCGGACTATCTGGGCGACTGGAAGAAATTCACCGTCGCCTCGATCGCGACCGGGGCCTTCCCCTTCGCGCTGCCCGCGCGCTACATCAACGCGCTCGCGGCCGAGCTGGGCGCCAGGGGCCCCGGCGGGCGCCAGGGCGGGGCGCTGCCGATCGACATCGCCGACGGCCACGGCATCCCGGATATCTTCCCCGACGGCATCCCGGCCGCAAGCCCCGCGCCGTACATCGCCGTCGATGGCGGCACGATCAACAACGAGCCCTTCGAATATGCCCGCTTCGCGATCCGCAAGCGCGGCAGCGCCCCGAACACGCTTCTCGACAATCCGCGCACCAGCCTGACCGCCGACCGCGCGGTCGTGATGATCGACCCCTTCCCCGACATGGAGCCCTACACCCCGCTGACGCCTGCCGCGGCGACGCGGCTCTCGGGGCTTCTGTCGATCGGCTCGAAGCTGCTCAGCGTGGTGATCTCGCAGGCGCGCTTCAAGCCGACCGAGCTGATGCTGGCCAGCGATACCGACATCCGCTCGCGCTTCATCATCTCGCCGGTGCGCCGGACCGCCGAGGGCGCGGTGCTGACCGGCGGCAACGCGATGGCCTGCGGCTCGCTCAACGGCTTCGGCGGCTTCCTCGACGAGAGCTTCCGCAAGCACGACTTCCTGCTCGGCCAGCTCAACTGCCGGAAGTTCCTCGAGGACCATCTGGTGCTGGACCCGGCGAACCCGGTGCTGGATGGCGGCCCCTCGGGACGGGTGATCGATCCCGGCGCGATGCCCGAGATCCCCCAGCCCGCCTGGCCTGCCGCCGGGGACGACGCGCTGACCCCGGTCTTCTCCCAGGGGCAGGCACGGCTGACCAAGGTGGTCGACCGGCTGATCGGGCTCCTGCCCTTCAACGGCACGGTGCGGCGGATCGGCCAGGCCCTGTGGATCCCGCTCTTCCGCGGCGGGCTGATGGACACGCTGCAGGGCACGGTGATGAGCGAACTCTTGCTGCGCGGCCTCTACCTCAACTCCGCGCTCGAACGGCAGATGGCCAAGGCGCGGCTTCTGGAGACCGGCGACGCCGCCGCCCAGCTGGAGGCCGCCCGCGCCGTCACCGTCGCGCTGATGCTGCGCGGCAGCAAATATGCCAGCCCCGAGGCGCTGCATGACGACATGGCGAAGTCGCGCGACAAGGACACCGTGCTGCCCACGCTGCCCGCGCCGGACCGGATCGCGGGCTTCCTCGACGCGCTGGCAGGGGACGGGCTGGCCGAGCGGCGCTGGAAGGTCCTGGCAAGCTGGCCGCCTGCACGGCGGGAATACCGCTATGCCTTCCCCGCCACCGGAAGCAGCGCCCGCGGCAGCTAGACGTTCCCATTATGTTCCGATTGCCCTATGCTGCCCGGGAGGCAGGACAGGCAGGGGCAGGATATGGGCCATATCGACAGCCGGATCGGCCAGGACGGCGCAGGGCGCGGCGACTACCTGGCGAAGCTCAATGCAGAGCAGCGCGCGGCCGCGGAATTCGGCGTGGGCACCGGCGCGCTGCCGCCGCCGCTGCTGGTGATCGCCGGGGCGGGGTCGGGCAAGACGGCCACCCTGGCGCATCGCGTGGCGCATCTGCTGGTCAACGGCGCCGATCCGCGGCGGATCCTGCTGATGACCTTCTCGCGCCGCGCCGCGACCGAGCTGACCCGGCGGGTGGAGCGGATCACGGCCGAGGCGCTCGGCACCGGCGTGGCGGCCGAGGCGCTGGCCTGGGCGGGCACCTTCCACGGCATCGGCGCGCGGGTGCTGCGCGACGAGGCGCAGGCGATCGGGCTGCATCCGGATTTCACCATCCATGATCGCGAGGACAGCGCCGACCTGATGAATCTCTGCCGCCACGGGCTGGAGCTGTCGACGACGGCGACGCGCTTTCCCGCCAAGGGCACCTGCCTGGCCATCTATTCGCGGGTGGTCAATGCCGGCGAGCCGCTGGGCGAGGTGCTGCGCGACCGCTTCCCCTGGTGCGCGATGTGGCAGGCCGAGCTGAAGACCCTCTTCGCCGCCTATGTCCGCGCCAAGCAGGCGCAGAACGTGCTCGATTACGACGACCTGCTGCTGGCCTGGGCGCAGGTCATGTCGGATGCCGATTTCGCCGCCCATATCGGCGCGGCCTGGGACCATGTGCTGATCGACGAGTACCAGGACACCAACCGGCTGCAAGCGCGGATCCTGATGGCGCTGAAGCCCGGCGGCCAGGGGCTGACCGTGGTCGGCGACGACGCCCAGTCGATCTACGCCTTCCGCGCCGCGACGGTGCGCAACATCCTCGATTTCCCCGCCGCCTTCGATCCCCCCGCGCGGGTCGTCACGCTGGAGCGCAACTACCGCTCGACGAAGCCGATCCTGGCCGCCGCCAATGCGGTGATCGGCCTGGCGCGCGAGGGCTATGCCAAGGCGCTCTGGACCGAGCGGGACTCGGCCGAGCTGCCGCGGCTGGTGACGGTGGCGGGCGAGGCCGAGCAGGCGCGCTATGTCGCCGAGGACGTGCTGGCCGCGCGCGAGGAGGGGATGCGGCTGAAGGACCAGGCGGTGCTCTTCCGCACCTCCAGCCATTCGCTGCAGCTCGAGGCGGAGCTGACGCGGCGCAACATCCCCTACGTGAAATTCGGCGGGCTGAAATTCCTAGACACCGCGCATGTCAAGGACCTGATGGCTTTCCTGCGGCTGGCGCGCAATCCGCGCGACCGCGTGGCCGGGTTCCGCGTGCTGCAGCTGATCCCCGGCATCGGCCCGGTCGCGGCGGGGCGCATCCTCGACGCGCTGGCCCTGTCCTCCGACCCGCTTTCCGCGCTGGCCGATATCGAGCCCCCGGCGCGCGCCGCGGCCGACTGGCCGGGCTTCGCCGCGGCGATGGCCGCGCGCGCCGACTGGCCCGCCGCGCTGGGGCTGGCGCGGGCCTGGTACGAGCCGCATCTGGAACGGATGCACGAGGATGCCGAGGCGCGCCGCGCCGACCTGATGCAGCTCGAGCAGATCGCCACCGGCTATCCCGGCGCCGAGGCCTTCCTGACCGAACTGGCGCTCGACCCGCCGGACGCGACCGGCGGCCAGGCCGGGGTGCCGCTCAGGGACGAGGACTACCTGATCCTCTCGACGATCCATTCGGCCAAGGGGCAGGAATGGAAATCCGTGCATCTTCTCAATGCCGTGGACGGCTGCATGCCCTCGGATCTGGGCACTGGCAGCGAGGAGGAGATCGAGGAGGAGCGGCGGCTGATGTATGTCGCCATGACCCGCGCCAAGGACCGGCTGAGCCTCGGCCTGCCGCTGCGCTTCTACGTCACCCAGCAGGGCCGCAATGGCGACCGCCACGTGCATGCGATGCGCTCGCGCTTCCTGCCGCGCGAGATCCTGGTCCATTTCCGCGCCGAGACCTGGGCGCCCCCGGCAGGCCAGGGCAGCGCCCCGCGCCCGGCCCCCGCCCCGATCGACATCGCCGCGCAGCTGCGCGACATGTGGGACTGACCCGGCCCTGCCCGCCCCGCGAACCAGACGCCGGGCGCGCTCCGGTCCTCCGGCTCGCCCGCCCCGGCCCGGCGGCCAGTCCCTCTGGCGCCCTCTCCGGATGCGATGCCGCCTCCCGGCCTCGTCCGGACGGCCGACGGCGTGCGTGACCGCCACATCAGGGAAGAGATTGGGGACGCGTGCCGGCGCTATCGCCGTCATCGACGCGGAGCCATCGGAAGCAATGTTCGGCGATGAGGCCCCGCCACCGGTGGGCTTCGCCGCCTTCATCGAGCTACGAGGCCAAAGCCCCGCCGGGCCGGCGCAAGGCCCCGCCGCCATGTCGCGCTCGCTGAAGCGCCCTGTCCCGCCTGCGCCAACCCGCGTGGCAGGCATGTCGCCGACGGGATGGCCGGACAATGCCATGACCCGAGCGGATGGTGCAGCAAGACGCCCCGGACGCAGGAGAACCGGCATCGCTTACGTCGAGACTCGCCCGGGTCGACGCCAAGAACGGGGCGGGGCTCCGGGTCCGGGCCAGCTGCCCCCGCCCGGTTGACCCGGTTGGTGCCGCTGGTGCCGCTGGTGCCGCTGGTGCCGCTGGTGCCGCTGGTGCCGCTGAAAGCGGATCAGGAGTCCCATCGCCGCGATGCGCAATCGAAAACCGCCCCCGCGCGGGCAGGCCGCCAACGGGAGCTGTCCATCGGATTCTCTCAGATGCCGTGCCATCCTCTCGAGGACACTGCCCCAAGCCGGTGCAGACCCCCGCTGGAACAGGCCGGAGGGCGGACCGGCCCGGCATCGCGGGGCGTCCCGGCCCCGACCGTCGGTGTGTCCGCGCAGGGTGCTGAAAACGTCCGCTCGGCCTTGGAAGCTGCGGAAGCTGCGGAAGCTGCGGAAGCTGCGGAAGCTGCGGAAGCTGCGGAAGCTGCGGAAGCTGCGGAAGCTGCGGAAGCTGCGGACAAAACTAGGAAAATGATCTCGAAGGCAACTAGATTTGCTCAATTCCGGGAGCGGCCCGGGCCAAGAACGGAACGCTTTCCACTTGGACGACGCCCTGGGGACATTTTTCAGCACCCTCTTGGGAGGCAAAGCCGGGAGAATACGCCTGAAAGCGGTCATGCTTGCTCATACATCAGGCAAGCGTGACCAGACCCGGAACGGTTTCCTCCCCGACAGCGCCCTGGACTCCCTGTTCAGCAGCCTGCCAGAGGGCATGGATCGCCGGGCCCGCAAGCAGCGACGGCGCGGGGCCGCCAGGTCAGCAAGACACTGCCGGAGCCCTCAGCCCGCGTCCGGCTGCGTCTCGAGCCCGGCATCCATCAGCGCCTCGCGGTCCGGCAGGTCGTCGAGCGTCGGCAGATCGAACCGCGCCAGGAAGGCCTCGGTGGTGACATAGGTGTAGGGCGCGCCCGGCGCCGGGCTGCGCGGGCCGGGCGCGATCAGGTCGGCGGCGCGCAGCCGCGACAGCAGATCGCGCGGCACCTCCTTGCCGAAGACATCCGCCAGCCCCGCCCGCGTCACCGGCTGCTGATAGGCGATCGCCGCCAGCACCGCGGTCTCGAACGGGCTCAGCTCCATCCGCGGCTCGGGCAGGTTCGCCGCCACCTTGATCGCCTCGGCATAGGCCGGGCGGGTGCGAAGATGCCAGCCGCCGGCCACTTGGGCCAACTCGTAGGGGCGGCCGTCGAGCTCGGCGCGCAGGTCGTCGACCAGCAGGTCGACCGGCGCGCTGCTGCCGACCACCCGCGCCAGCGCCTCGCGGCCCACCGGCTCGGCGGAGGCGAAGAGCACCGCCTCGATCCGCCGCAGCCATTCGCGCCAGCGCAGCTCGGGCGGCAGCTCCGCCAGCTCGCGGTCGAAGCCGCTCACAGCCCGTAGATCCGGAACGTGTCGCGGCCCGACAGCTCGCGCACCGCGCCGAGCGAGACCAGCCGGTCGCAGATGCGCCGCGCGGCGCGGTCGGTCATCGGATGGCGGCTGCCGCGGATCACCGGGGTCAGCGCCCGGGCCGGAGAGACCGCATCCTCGGCCAGGAACAGCGCCACGACCGCGTCCGAGGCCTTGGCCCGCAGCTTCGGCGCGACCTGGGCCAGCCGCGCGGCACGGCGCGTCAGCTCCTCGGCCAGGGGCAGCGCCTCGTTCGCGGCGGCAATCACGGCGCGCTGGCAGGCCGGCAGAAGCTGGGCAGGCTCGCGCAGGTCGGCCCGGTTCAGATGCCCGGCGAGGAGCGGCAGCGGATGCGTCCAGCCGAGCGCCGCCGAAAGCGTCGCCTCCGCCAGGATCAGCCCCGGGACCTGGGCGCGCGGCGCGGCCTCGAGGCAGGCCGCCAGCAGCGCCGCCGCCCGCGCGACCGGCGCCAGCGGCAGATCGGCGGGGGCCGGCAGGTCGGGCAGCACCTGGCGGGCGCGGGCCTCCCAGCCCGGGCCGAGCCGCAGCCGGGTCGCGCGGCGCCAGTCGAGGAAGACCGCGCCGCCCGGCCCCGGGCTCTCGCCCTCGCGCAGCAGATGCACCTCGTCGCGCAGCTCGGGCAGGCGCTCGGGACGGCCGGCCCGGCGCAGGCAGGCCTCGGCCGTGCGCAGCGCCAGCCGGTCGCGCAAGAGCGGCGCGGGCAGGCCCGGCGCCCGCAGCGCCACGTCGAGCGCCATCAAGGCAGCGCCCGAGCGGAAGGCCGCGGAGTCCGGATCGCCCGGATCGTCGCGCTGCACCCAGCGGGGCAGCTTCACCGGAACGGTGTCGTCGGAAGGAACGGGGATCGGTGCGGTGTCCATGCCGGCAAACTGGCACGGTGCGGCGCTTCCTGCAAGTCGCGCGAGGACAAAGCGCCGCTTGCCGGCGGGCTCACGCCGCGGCCAGCAATCCCGCCGCGATCGCCCACATCACCAGCGCGATTGACGCCTCGAGCGCGCGCCACGCGGCCGGGCTGGCGAAGACCGGGCGCAGCGCCGCGGCACCGTAGCCGAGGGCGAAGAAGAAGAGCAGCGAGCCCGTCATCGCGCCCGCGGCAAAGGCCGCCTGCTGCCCCGGGAACTGGGTCGAGACCGTGCCGAGCAGCACCACCGTATCGAGATAGACATGCGGGTTCAGCCAGGTGAAGGCGAGGCAGGCCGAAAGCACCGGCGCCAGCGGCCGCCCCTGCCCGCCCGCCGCGGCCAGGAGCGCCTCGCCCGGGCCGAGCGCCGCGCGCGCGCTCTTCCAGCCCTGCCAGACCAGGAAGCCCGCGCCGAGCCAGCGCATCGCCGGATCGAGCCCCGGCAGCGCCGCGGTGATCCGCGCGAAGCCCGCGACGCCCAGCAGGATCAGCACCGCATCCGAGAGCGCGCAGGCCAGGCAGACCGCCAGCACATGCTCGCCGCGCAGCCCCTGGCGCAGGACGAAGGCATTCTGCGCGCCGATCGCCACGATCAGGCTGAGGCCGATGCCGAGACCGGCGAGATAGACGGAAAGGGTCATGCGAAGGCTCCGGTTGCGGACCGGCTTGCCCTAGCCCGGGCGGATGGATTAAGGCCAGTTAAACCTCCTAAGCCTGATGAAGCGTGGCTAATTCATGATCGACTATCCCGCCGCCCGCGCCCTGGCCATGGTCGTGCAGACCGGCAGCTTCGAGGGCGCCGCGCGCATGCTCGGCGTGACGCCCTCGGCGGTGTCGCAGCGGGTGCGCCAGCTGGAGGAGCGCATCGGCGCCGTGCTGGTCGAGCGCGCCAGCCCCTGCACCGCCACCGCCGAGGGCGCGCGGCTCTGCCGCCACATGGAGCAGGTCGGCATGCTGGAGCGCGAGCTGCTCGACCATCTTCCCGGGCTCGGCGGCGGGGACCGGCTGCCGGTGACGCTGGACATCGCGGTCAATGCCGACAGCCTGGGGACCTGGTTCCTGCCCGCGCTCGCGCCTTTCGCCGAAGCGACCGGGTTCCTCCTGAACATCGTGATCGACGACGAGGAGCATACCGCCGAGTGGCTGCGCCGCGGCCGGGTTCTGGCGGCAGTGACGGCGATGGCGCGGCCGGTCCAGGGCTGCCAGGTCACGCCGCTCGGGCGGCTGCGCTATGCGGCGGCGGCAAGCCCGGCCTATGTCGCGCGGCATTTCCCGCAGGGCGTCACGGCCGAGGCGCTGGGGCGCGCCCCGGCGCTGACCTTCAGCCAGAAGGACCGGTTGCAGACCGACTGGGCGCGCGCGGAATTCGGGCCGGGGCTGACCCTGCCGACCCACTGGCTGCCCTCGACCCAGGGCTTCGTCGAGGCGGCGCTGCTGGGGATCGGCTGGGGGCTCAATCCCGAGCTGCTGCTGCGCGGCCATCTGGATGCCGGACGGCTGGTGGAGCTCATGCCCGGGCGCGGGCTCGACCGGCCGCTCTTCTGGCAGGTCAGCCGGCTGGCGGCCGGGCGGCTCTCGGGGCTGACGCGCGAGGTCACGGGCGCGGCGCGCCGCGCGCTTGGACCCGCGGCCGGGCCGTGGCAGGATGCGGACGGAAGCTGAGGAAAGGGCGGCAGATGGCGGAGCGGCGCAGGCCTGCGGTGCAGGGCGATCTCTTCGCGGGCTTTCCGCCCGAGGCGCCGCCCGATCCGCCGGGGATCGAGGCGCTGGCGGCACGGCTGGCGCGCTCGGCCTTCCGCAGCCGGTTCCGGCTCGGGCCGCGCGAGCGGGCCTATCTGGAGGAGAGGGGCCCGGCCGTCATCCGCCAGCATGCGGCCGAGTTCATCGCCAGGCGGCTGGCCCCGGCGCATCCCGCCCGCGACGGGCGGCAGACGCCGATGCGCGGCCATCCGGCCTTTCTCGCCCAGCATGCCACCGGCACCTGCTGCCGCGGCTGCCTGGAGAAATGGCACCGCATCCCGCAGGGCCGCGCGCTCGACCCGGCCGAGCAGGCGCGCATCGCCGATATCCTGATGTGGTGGATCGCAAGGGAGGCCGCCCGGCGCTGAGGGGCGGCGGCAGCGCCCGCGCCGCGATGCGCGGCACGGGCGGGAGGCGGCTCAGAAGTAGCGCAGCCAGATGTAGATATTCGCCAGGACCAGCGTCAGCAGCATGATCGGGAAGGCGAATTTGAAGAAGGCCAGGAAGCTGATCGGCTGCTTGGCCTTCTCGGCGAAGGCCGCGACGGTCAGGTTGGCCGAGGCGCCCAGCAGCGTGCCGTTGCCGCCAAGGCAGGCCCCGAGCGCCAGCGACCACCAGAGCGGCTCGATCTTGTCCGGCCCGAACGTGTCGGCGGTGGCCTCGATCATCGGGATCATGGTCGCCACGAAGGGGATGTTGTCGAGGATCGCCGAGAGGATGCCCGAGGCCCAGAAGACCAGGAAGGCGGTCCACATCAGGTTGCCGTCGGTGATGTCGATCACGAATTGCGCGAACATCGCCAGGAGCCCGACATGCTCCACCGCCGCGACGATGACGAAGAGCCCGGCGAAGAACAGGATGGTGACCCATTCGACCTCGCCGAAGATGTGGTGGACCGACTCGGTCTGCTTCTCGGCATGCTGCCCGCCATAGGCCAGCAGCATCAGCAGCGCCGCGCCCGAAAGCGCCGAAGTGCCCGGCTGGATGCCCATGCTGTGCCCGGCGGTGAAGCCCAGGATCACCAGCGCCAGCACGAAGAGCGACTTGACCATCAGCCGCGCATCGGTGATCGCGCCCTTCTCGTCGAACTGCATGATCCGCGCGCTGGCCGAGGCCGGGATCTGCGCCAGGGCCTTGCGGTTCGCCAGGTAGATGATCCCCGTCAGCACGATCAGGCAGACGAAGGAGATCGGCGCCAGGTTGACGGCGAAATCGTTGAAGCTGAGCCCCGCGGCCGAGCCGATCAGGATGTTCGGCGGGTCGCCGATCAGCGTCGCGGTGCCGCCCACGTTGGAGGCCAGGATCTCGGCCATGAAGAACGGGAAGACCTTGGTCTCCAGCGCGTCGGTGATGAGCAGCGTGATCGGCGCGATCAGCAGGACCGTGGTGACATTGTCCAGAAGCGCCGAGAAGACCGCGGTGATCAGCGTCAGCATGATCAGGATGCCGGTCGGATTGGCCTTCACCGTCTTGGCCGCCTTGATCGCGACATACTGGAAGAGGCCGGATTTCGAGGTGATCGCCACGATCACCATCATGCCGATCAGCAGCGCCAGCGTATTGGCGTCGACCCCGGCCAGCGCCTGCTCCTGGTTGATGATGCCGAGGATCACCATCAGCGCGGCGCCCAGCATCGCCAGGATGGCGCGGTTCATCTTCTCGGAAATGAGGATGGCATAGACCAGCACGAGGATGCCGGTGGCGAACCACAGCGGGTCGATGCCAAGAAGGTCTGGAACGGAGAACCCGGGTCCTCCGTGGGAAGCTTGTCCGTGCACTTGAATTTACTCCGGAATTTCCGCCGAACCCAGAACCTGGTCCAGCAGCGAGTTGGCGCTGACCGTGCCGACGAAGCGGCCGGTGCCGGGCTCGACCAGCATGACATGGCGCTTGTACTTGTAGATCAGGTGGATCCCCTCCATCACCGGCGTGTCCGGCGCGGCGACGGGAATGTTCTCGGGGCGCGACATGTTATCCGACACCTTCTCGTCCTTCAGCCGCGCCAGCTGGGCGATGAAATCCTCCTTGGAGAGGCTGAAGAAGCGCAGGTTGTCGAGCTTACCGCTGGAGCCGAAGGCGCCGCCCATGTCGATGGTCGAGGCCTTGGGCAGGATCAGCTTGAGCAGCGTCGGCGCGCTGAAGACGCCCAGATACCTGCCCTCGTCATCGACCACCGGAAGGAAGCGGGCGCGGCTGGCCTTGATCATGTTGAAGGCCGTCGCCACGCTTGCATCGGGATGTATCGTCTTCTGGTTCTCGGGCGGCACCATCACGTCCGCACATGTCAGGCCCATGTTCTTCCTCCGCTGTTGTCGGGCTCCGGGCATCCCTCGGGGCAGGCCGCGCATCCGGCCGGTCCGGGCCGCGGCGCGCGGGCCGCAGGCGCCCTGCGAAATCGGTGACCTCCCCTAGACCCGCGGGTCCGGAGCGGCAATGAGGCGTTCCGTCCACGGCGGCACCGGGGGGCGGGTTCGATTGCGGCGCTTCGCCGCCCCGCCCCTCAGCCGCCGAAGCGCCGCGGGACCGGACGGCCGGAGGTCTCCTCCCAGTAGGCATCGGCGCGCTTCTCGAAGGTGCCCGCCTGGCGCGCGTCGCTCTGGTAGAAGCGCCCGGGCTGCAGCCCCGGCACGTAGTCCTGCTCGGTCCAGCCGCGCGGATCGTCATGCGGGAAGCGGTAGCCGACATGGCCGAGCGCCTCCGCCCCCTTGTAATGCGCGTCGCGCAGGTGCTTCGGCACCACCACAGGCGGCTCGGAGGCCACCGCCTGCAGCGCCAGCCCGATGCCCCGGCAGGCCGATCCCGATTTCGGCGCGCGCGCGACATGGAGCGCGGCATGGGCGAGCACGATCTGCGCCTCGGGATAGCCGATCTTCTCCACCGCCGTGGCGGCCGCGACCGCGGTCTGCAGCGCGGTGTTGTCGGCCAGCCCGACATCCTCGGAGGCATGGATCATGATCCGCCGGGCGATGTAGCGCGGATCCTCGCCGGCATGCACCAGCCGCGCCAGCCAGTAGAGCGTCGCGTCCGGATCCGAGCCGCGCATCGATTTCACGAAGGCCGAGACCAGGTCGTAATGCTGGTCGCCCGAACGGTCGTGATTGACCGGCGCGGCGGCATAGGCCTCTTCCAGCATCGCCTCGGTGATCTCGATCGCGCCGCCCGGATGGCCGACCGCGAGGCTCTCCAGCGTGGTCAGCGCGCGGCGCGCATCGCCGCCCGAGCGGCCCGCGACCAGCCGCACCTGTTCGGGCGTCATCGCCACGTCGATCCCCGCGGCGGCCAGATGCGCCAGGCCGCGGCGGACGACCTCCTCCATCTCGGCGATCGACATCGGCTCCAGCCGGAGGATGACCGAGCGGGAGACCAGCGCCGGGGGCAGCACGTGATAGGGATTGCCGGTGGTCGCGCCGATCACGTCCGCGGTGCCGTTCTCGCAGATCGACAGCAGGTCGTCGGCCTGGGTGGCGGAGAAGCGGTGGATCTCGTCGACGAAGATCAGCAGCGGCCGGATGCGCGCCTCGTCGGCGAGCTTCCTGAGCTCCGACACCCCGGCGCGGGTGGCGTGGAGCGGGCGGAACTCCTTGCCCATCATGTCGCCCACGGCGCGCGCGATCGAGGTCTTGCCGACGCCCGGGGGGCCGTAGAGGATCACGCTGCCGAGCGCGCCCGCGGCGATCCGGCGGCGCAGGATCGAGCCCGGCGCGACAATGGCCGACTGGCCGATCACCTCGTCGAGATTGCCCGGCCGCAGGAGCGCGGCCAGCGGAGTGTGGCCCGGGGCCGGGGCCGCGTCGAAGAGATCGCTCATGGTGCCTCCTGCTCGCGCCGGAGGGGATCTCCGGCCCGGCCCCTTCCTAGGCCCTCCGCGCGGGAAAGCGAAGCCCGCCCGTATCGGCCGCCCGCGCGGCCCCCGCGGGCAGTGCCCGTTTTCCGGGCAGTTCCCGCGGGGGCCTTGGCGGCTTGGAGGCCGGACGGCTTTGCCCCAGCTTATCCCCGGGATCATCCACAGGATCCGTGGATAATCGCAGCCGCCCCCTTCCGCGTCACAGGCCCAGCCGCGCCTCGATCAGCTCGAAGGAGGCGCGCAGGTCGGCGGCCAGCGTGGCGCTTTCCTGCACGCCCGGCTCGGTGCATTCGAAGGAGAAGGCGCCCTCGTAGCCGGCCGCGAGGAAGCCGCGGATCTGCCCGGCATTGCCGCAGCGGTCGCGCGGCTCGACCAGGATGCGGCGGGCGTCGTCGCCCTCGTCGAGCGGCGCGGCCGGGTCGGATATGCCGGAGATATGCACCATCCCGGTCAGCGCGGGATAGAGCTGCTCCTGCCCGGCGATGACATGCTGGAACGTGTCGTGGACCATGGCGAAGCGCGGATCGCCCAGCTCGGCGATCGCGGCGGCGAGCTCGGCCTTGTCCTTCAGCGAGGATCGGGCGAAGCCGATCGGCTCGATCAGCGCGACGACCTCTGTGCCGTCGAGCATCGGCGCGACCTGGCGCATCGCGCCGATCAGCCGCTCCTGGCGCTCCGCGGCGGGGAACTCGTCCATCACCGCGGGGATCAGGCTGACGGTCTCGGCGCCCGCGGCATGGGCGGTGGCGATCAGCTCGGCCACGGCATCGGCACGCCCGGGCGTCCAGGCGTTGAATGCATAGACCTCGGAGAGGCCGAGCAGGCGCAGCCCGCGGTCGCGCGCCATCGCGCCGGCCTCGGCCGGATCGATCCCGTCGAAGACCGGACGGCCGAGATCGTTGCGCGCCTCCACGCCGACGCAGCCGAGCCCGGCGGCGAGGTCGAGAAAGCCTTCATAGGGCAGATGGCGGGCGGTCTTCTGGTTCAGCGCGCGCTTCAACCGCGGCGCGGAGGACGGGGAGACGGCGTCAGTCATCGGCGACGACCTTCATGAAGGTGAGGCTGCGGTTGAAGGGCTCGTGCCAGGCGATCCAGTCCCTGGTGTGCTGCTCTTCCATATGGGCGGCATGGGCGGCCTCGTCGGCCCAGGCCTCGACGAAGACGATCCGGTCGGGATCGTCGGTGCAGGTGAAGAAGTCATAGGCGATGCAGCCCGGCTCGGCGCGGGTGGCGGCCTGGGCGGCAGGGGCCTTCGAGAGCACCTTGTCGCGGGTGCCGGGCTCCAGCTCGATCGAGATGACGAAACGGTACATGGCGGTCTCCGGGGAAGCGGGGGAGCCGCCCGGTCGAGCCGGGCGGGGGACGGCGCTCAGCGGCTGATCGTAGCCTGCAGCGCGTCGATGGAGGACTGGATGCCGGCCTCGGTCGACATGGTGAAATCCTCCATTTCGAGGCTGACCCAGCCGTTGTAGCCGCACATGCGCACGACGGAGAAGAACTCCTTCCACCATTGCAGGTCGCGGCCCGCGCCGACGGCGACGTAGTTCCAGGCGCGGTTGGCGACGTCGGTGACGTCCTTCAGCTCCAGCAGGCCGTTGACGTCGCAGAGGCCGCGCTCGATCCGGGTGTCCTTGCCGTGGCAGTGATGGATCGCCGCGCCGAGCGCGCGGGCCGAGGCGATCGGCTCCGCCCCCATCCACATCAGGTGGCTGGGGTCGAGATTCATGCCGACCATGTCGCCGACCTCGTTGCGCAGCCGGAACAGCGTCTCGGGGTTCCAGACCAGCATGGCGGAGAAGTTCTCCAGCGCGTAGCGCTTGATCCCGGCCTTCTGGCCGAACTCCACCAGGTCGTGCCAGAGCGGGAAGGCGCGGTCCTCCCACTGGTAGCGGTCGCGCTCGGGCATCTCGTCGGGCCAGGACTTGGTGTAGACCAGCCAGTTCGGCACGGTGTCGCCGGGGGCCGCCTCGGGCAGGCCGGACATGGTGACGATGGTCTCGACGCCGATCTCGCCCGCGAGCGTGATCGTCTCCTTCATCTCCTTGAGATGGCGGGTGCCCATCGCGCCCGGATCGAGCGGATTGGCCGAGCAGTTCAGCGCGGCGATCTTCAGGCCGCGGGCCTCGATCTCGGCCAGCTTCTGCTTCAGCAGGCCCTTGTCGGCCAGCAGTTCGTCGGCGCGGAAATGCGGCCCCTTGGACCAGCCGCCGCCGGTCATCTCGATGCCCTCGACCCCCAGCGCGACGCATTTGTCGAGCATGTCGGTGAAGCTGAGGTCGCCCATCACGTCAGTGCAGATGGAAAGTTTCATCGGCTGTTCTCTCTTGAGAAGGTTGATCAGGCCGGGCGCGCCGCAGAGGAGGCGGGCGGCGCGCCCGGAAGTCCCGGAGGGGGGACTATTGGTAGGCCACCCAGGCCGAGCCGGCATCCGCCGAGCGCACGCAGTTCTCCAGCCAGCGCACGCCCTCGGTGCCGGCCTCGATGCCGGGATAGCGATGGGTTTCCAGGAAGGCCTCGTCGCCCTTCATCTTCGCGTCGATGGCCTGGGCGATCCACAGGTAGATGTTGGCCCAGCTGTCGCCGAGACCCTCGGTATGCAGGGCGCCCATGCGGTCGGCCGCGAGGGACTCCTCCTCGAGATAGGGCATGCCGTGATGCAGGATGCGGTTCGGCTCGCCCTGGACCTCGTAGACCAGCTGGTCGGGATGGCTGTCGGACCATTCCACCGACGCCTTCGAGCCGGTGAAGCGGTAGCGCTGCGAGCCCATGTTGCCGGCATTGACCGAGCTGACCCAGAGCCGCCCGCGGGCGCCGTTGTCGTAGTGCATGAGCACGGTGGCATGGTCCTCGAGCGGCGCGCGGGAGGGGATGAAGGCCTTGCGGTCGCAAAGGAGCTGCTCGATCTTCAGCTCGGGCAGCACCACCTCGGAGAGGTAGTAGAGATGGGTGCCGATATCGCCCAGCACGAAGGTCGAGCCCGCGGTGGCGGGGTTCGTCCGCCATTTCACCGCCTCGCCGGCATTGGTGTCGTCGCCCGCGTTGAAGCCGTGGGTGTACTGCATGTCGACGAGCCGGATCTCGCCCAGCATGCCCTTGGCCACCATCGCCGCCATCTGGCGCACCAGCGGATGGCCGGTGAAGCCGTAGGTCACGCCGACGATCAGCCCCTTCTCGGCCGCCAGCTGCGCGACTTCCTCGCATTCCGCGACGGTGAAGAAGAGCGGCTTCTCGCAGATCACGTGGATCCCGGCCTCGAGCAGCGCCCTGGTGATCTCGAAATGGGTGAAGTTCGGCGTGGCGACCGAGACCACGTCCACCTTGTCCTCGCGCCCGGCCTCGCCGGCGATCAGCTCCTGGTAGGTGGCGTAGCAGCGGTCCTCTGCCACGCCGAGATTCATCCCGAACTCGCGGCCGCGCGCGGCATCGAGGTCGAAGGCGCCGGCCACCAGGCGGTAGGTGCCGTCGCGCAGCGCCCCGGTGCGGTGCTTGTAGCCGACCTGTCCGGTGCGGCCGCCGCCTACCATGCCCCAGCGCAGCGGCCGGGCGATCGTCATTTCGCCGTTGATCATCAGATTGATCCTTGTGGAGAGGTCAGGCCGCCTGGCTGAGCGGCTGGTCGTAGAGGGCGGGCTTGTCGCCCATGTCGATGTCCTCGCGCAGGCCCGAGTCCACCGCGCGCAGCGCGGCATCGGCAACCAGCGTCGCGGCATAGCCGTCCCAGGTCGAGGGCCCGGTCGCGGTCCCCTGCCCGGCGGCCGCGATCCATTCGCGGAACTCCTGGTCGTAGGCCTCGATGAAGCGCTCGCGCCAGTCCTCGGGGATCGCCTGGCGGATGCCGTGCGCGTCGGTGATCACGGTCGCCGGACGGTTCGGCAGCGCCGCGATGCCGGTCTCGCAGGAGACCTCGCCGCGGATGTCGTAGCCATAGGCGATATTGACCGAGATCTCGACATCGACGATCGCGCCCGAGGCCATGTGCAAAAGCACCATATGCGGGTCGCGCAGCTCGCCGCCCTGGCGCGACCGGCGCGGCAGCCGCACCTCGACCGCGGCGATCTCGTCGGACAGGAGCCAGCGCGAGATGTCCGCGTCATGCACCAGCGTGTCGTTCAGCGGCATCTCCGAAGTGTAGAGGCCCGGCGGCACGGAGGCGTTGCGGTGGACGGACTTGTACATCAGCGGCAGCCCCAGCGTGCCGCCGTCGATCACCGCCTTGAGCCGGCGGTAGTCGGCATCGAAGCGGCGCATGAAGCCGACCTGCACGAGGCGGCGCCCGAAGGCGGTTTCGGCCGCCATGACGCGGCGCGCGGCATCGGCAGTGGTGACCAGCGGCTTCTCGCAGAAGACCGGCTTGCCGGCGGCGATGCAGTCGAGCAGCTGCTCCTCATGGGCGGGACCCCAGGAGCAGATCACCACCGCGTCGATGCGCTCCGAGCGGATCAGCTCCTGCGGGGTGGCGAAGACCTCCGCCCCGTCGGGCGCGGCCGAGGCGGCGCGGGTCGCGTCGATATCGGCGACGCCCGCGACCGTCACGCCCGACAGCACCTGGGTGAGGCGGCGGATATGGTCCTGACCGATCATGCCGGTCCCGATGACTCCGACCTTCAGGTTCATTTCGACCCCCAGTACTTGCCGACATAGCGCTTGGTCTCGGAGAGCATGAAGCGGGCGCTGTCCTCGGCGCGGTCTTCCCAGCCGAAGACGCAGTTCGACAGCACGCCGTCGAATTTC
>NZ_VATA01000006.1 GCF_005870025.1 Poseidonocella sp. HB161398 | reverse complement strand
CCGGCCTTGCGCATCTCCAACCCGCCGCGCCCGGCACCGCCGGAGGATTCGCCTTGGAACAAGGGGGTGGCGGCGATCATGAGTGCAGGGGGCCGAAAAAATCGGGCGAGCGGAATTGTCTTCCGTCTCGCTGGGCGTGATTGCGCTATCCTCCATCCGTTCCCTGCCACTTGGCGCAGATGGCGCCGCGGCCGCCGTCTTCAGATGGCCAGCAGCCGCGGCAGCCGGGCAAGATTTGCCGCCGCCAGCGCGAGGATGAAGCGCGAGCGAAGCCTCTCCACGCCGCGATAGACCGCCTGCGCCGCGCCGCCGACCGTCTTGGACCATCCGAAAAGCTCCTCGATGCGTTTCCGGTGCCGTTGAGACAGGGCATGGCCCTCGTGCCGCGTGGTCCGTCTGCCGATGGCCGAAAACCCCGCCTTCTGCGCGACATGCGGGGTGATGCAGGCCCTCCGGCAATCGGCCGCGAACCCGGCCACGTCATGGGCGTCGCCAGCGGTCGCTCGGACCGGTGGCGCAATCGCCGGCAACTCCGCGCCCGGCGTCAGCCGTCTCGTCGACCCCGGCGACCGCCGGTCCATCATGGCGAGCGCTGCCGTTCGTTCGGCACAGCCACAGGCCTGGGTCAGCTCGCCCTGGACCGCAAGCCCGCTGCGCAATCGGCGCGTTCCCCGGACCGGTGGCGGAACACGCCTCATCTCCATGACAGCATGCCCCATGAAGCACAGCATCGCGCCGGTGCCGGGCGACTTCCGGTAGAGCCGCGCCTCCGGATCGGTGGTCGAGGCATGCGTCGCGCTGGTCCGTTTCTCGCCCTTGAAGTTCGCTTCGGCATTGCGGCTGCGGCTGGCGGGGCGTGACATCGGGCGGGGTTCCGGACCGGGCTGCGGGGACGGATCTTGCGGGGCGGCATCCTGTGCCGGAGGATCGCCGGGATCGCCGTCCTTCGGCGGCCTGCCATCCTCCTTCGGCCGGCGGCTCTTCATCGACGCCCAGGCCTTCGCCAGCGTGCCGTCGACCGAAAAGTGATCATCCGACAGCAGCGGCGCGACCACGCGATGCGCCAGGAATGAGGAGGATCGGGAAACCGTCCGGGGGACGGTTTCCCCGACGAATGCCATCACCTTGCGCGACATGTCCGAAGTCCGCAGCCGGTCGCGGTTCCTGCTGAACACGGTCGGGACCCAAACCGCGTCGTCGATGCCGAGCCCCGCGAACCAGCGGAACAGCAGGTTGTCGTCCAGCTGCTCCATCAGCTGCCGTTCGGAGCGGGCCGAGCAGAGGATCTGGAGCAGGCTGGCCCGGATCAGCCGTTCCGGCGCAATCGAGGGACGGCCAAACTCGGCGTAGAGCACCTCGAATCCGGCATCGAGGCTGGCGCGCGCGTTCGCCAGTGGGCTCGGACCGATGGCGCCTCAATAGCCCGCTTCACCACCAGCCGGATCTTCCGCAGCGGATGCCGCGCCGGGAGGCGCGCCTCGAGATCGACATGGCGGAACAGCGACCCGCTCGTCTCGTCCGCACTGCGCATCCCTGTCTCCGCTGTTGATCCGCGGCGGATGAATCATGTTCTGCAGACCACGTCGAGGCCCGACTATTGCAGCAGACTGCTAGAGCCGGTGAAGCCGAGCGCCTGCAGCCCGAGGAAGAACTCCGCCACCGCCTCGTTCGAGGACAGGTTGCCGCTGCGGTCGCCGTTGCTGCAGGACGCATAGGCGCGCACCTCGCGGCGCCAGCCGCCGAGCATCGCCGAAAGCGAGGCGCCCCAGGCCCTGCCCGCCAGATCCCACAGCGCGTTGCCGACGAAGGACAGCCCGCAGGGATTGCCGGGCCGGCTGGCGCGGCGGGCATTGCGCCAGATGCCCTCGCGCGCCGCCCAGTCGCGCCCCAGCGCCATCTTCGCCGAGGTCACGGCCGTGTCCCGGGCGCCCTTCGGCGCCCAGTTGGCGCATTCGCCCAGATGCCCCTCCTCGCTGTGGATGCCGACATGGAGGCAGGGCGCGCGCAGCACGGCGCCCTTGCGGCAGGCCATCGTCCCCGCCGCGATGTCGTCGGAATAGTCCCGCTCGAAATCCGCGATCTCGCAGTGGAATGACTTGATCTCGATCCTGTCGATCCGTCCCGTCTCGGTCCTCCCTGAGTGCCGCCCGAGGCTAGGGCGGGCCTGCGATGCGCGTCCAATGCGGTTCGGGTGGCCACCGGTACCCGCCCGGCATGGATCGCCGCACCCGCGCCTGTGATACCTTCCGCGCATCGGTTGCTGCCGAACCGGGATTGGACGTGCATGGCCCGGCCCTGCGACCAAGGGCGGGCAACCGGCCGCCCAGGGGCGGCCCAGAGGGAGGCCTCCCATGCCCGACACCAGCCGTCTCGTCTCCGCCCTTTCCGGCGTGTCCGGAATCCTCGTCGCGCCCTTCGACGGCAATGACCGGCTCGATCCCGCGCGGCTGGGGCCGATCATCGAGATGAACCTGCAGGCGGGCACGCATATCCTCGTCTCGAACGGCAATACCGGCGAGTTCTACGGGCTGGGCCTGGCCGAGGCCGAGGCCCATGTCGCCGCCACGGCCGGGATGGTCGCGGGCCGGACCCCGGTGCTGGCCGGGATCGGCCGCTCGGTCGGCGAGGCCTGCGCGCTGGCGCGTGCCAGCGCCCTGGCCGGGGCGGACGGTCTGATGGTCCACCAGCCGCCCGACCCCTTCGCCAGCCCGCGCGGCGTGGCCGACTACATCCGCCGGGTGCGCGATGCCGGCGGCGGGCTGCCGCTGGTGCTCTACCTGCGCAATGCCGCGATGGGGCCGGAGCGGATCGCCGATCTCTGCCGGATCGAGGGCGTGGCCGGGGTGAAATGGGCAGTGCCCGACCCGATGGCGCTGGCCGCCGCGATGGCGGCGAGCCCGGACCATGTGCAATGGGTCGGCGGGCTGGCCGAGACCTGGGCCCCGGCCTTCTATGCCGTCGGCGCGCGGGGCTTCACCTCGGGGCTGGTCAATCTCTGGCCGGAGCGCTCGCTGGCGATCCATGCCTGCCTCGAGGCGGGCGACTATGCCGGGGCCCGCGCGGCGATCGCCGGGATGGCGGTCTTCGAGGAAATCCGCGCGCAGGAGCTGAACGGCGCCAATGTCACCGGCGTCAAGGCGGCGCTGGCGATGACCGGGCGCGACTGCGGCCCGGCGCGGCCGCCCTCCGCCTGGCCGCTGGCCGGCACCGAGACCGCGCGGCTGCGGCAGTTCCTGGAGGGTGCCGGGCTCCTGGCCCGCGGCGCGGCCTGAACCATGGACAGCGCCCCCGCCGCGCTTTCGCTCGCCGGCCGCCTCGCCGCGGAGATCGGCGACCGGCATGTGCTGACCGATCCCGGCGCCATGGCCGGCTACCTGGTCGAGGAGCGCGGCCTCTTCACCGGCACCGCGCTCGCCGTGATCCGCCCCGGCAGCACCCGCGAAACCGCCGCCTGCCTGCGGCTCTGCCGCGAGGCCGGGGTCGCCGCGGTGCCTCAGGGCGGCAATACCGGCGTCTGCGGCGGCGGCGTCCCGGACCGGGCGGTGGTCTTCGCCATGGGCCGGATGGACCGCATCCTCGAGCTCGACCCGCTGAACGCCACCCTGACGGCCGAGGCCGGCTGCACCCTCGGCGCGGCCCGCGCGGCGGCGGCGGAGGCGGGCTTCCTGCTGCCGCTCTCGCTGCCCTCCGAAGGCAGCTGCCAGATCGGCGGCAATCTCTCGACCAATGCCGGCGGGGCGAATGTGCTGCGCTACGGCATGACCCGCGACCTGGTGCTGGGGCTCGAGGCGGCGCTGCCCGACGGCCGGGTGCTGCGCGAGCTCCGCAAGCTGCGCAAGGACAATACCGGCTATGACGTCAAGCAGCTCTTCATCGGCGCGGAGGGCACGCTCGGCATCATCACCGCGGCGGTGCTGAAGCTGGCCCCCCTGCCCCGCCGGTCGCTGACCTGCCTCGTCGCCTGCGACGGCGCGGCCGCGGCGATGGCGCTCTATGCCCGGATGGCGGCGCGCCATGGCGACACGCTGTCGATGTTCGAATTCCTGCCGCGGCTCGGCATCGAGCTGGTGCTGGCGCATTGCCACGGCGTCCCGGACCCGATGGAGGCGCCGCATCCGGCCTATGTGCTCCTGCAGCTCGACACCCCGCTGGCGGCCCGCGACCTCGCGGCGGAGCTGGAGGAGACCCTGGCCCCGGCGCTGGAGGACGGGCTGGTCCGCGACGCGGTGATCGGCCAGTCCGGAGCCCAGGATGCCCGGCTGCTGGCGCTGCGCGAGCGCATGGCCGAGGCGCAGACCCTGCGCGGCGGCAATATCAAGCACGACGTCTCGGTGCCGCTCTCGGCGGTTGCGGCCTTCATCGCCGAGGCCGGCGCCGCCTGCGAGGCGCTCTGGCCCGGGGTGCAGGTGCTGGGCTTCGGCCATCTCGGCGACGGCAACATCCATTTCAACGTGATCTGCCCCGATCCCGCCCCGACCGCCGCCACCGCCTTCCTTGCCGCCGCGCCGCGCTTCAACCGCACGGTCCATGACATCGTCGCGCGCTTCGGCGGCTCGGTCTCGGCCGAGCACGGCATCGGCCTGCTGAAGCGCGGGGAGCTGGCCCGCTATGCCGACCCCGTCACACTCGATCTGATGCGGGCGCTCAAGGCCGCGATCGACCCTGCCAACCTGATGAACCCCGGAAAGATACTGACATGACGACCGACCCTGCCCTGCGCCTGCCCGCCGCCGAGCTGACCGGCTTCGCCGGCGTGCTCTTCCGCGCTGCGGGGCTGGCGCCCGCGCTTGCCGATGCCGTCGCGGCGTCGCTGGTGGAGGCCGACCGGATCGGTCACGAGACCCATGGACTGGCGCTGGTGCCGAAATATCTCGAGGCGCTGCGCACCGGCGACATGGCCGCTGCCGGCGCGCATGAGGTGATCCGCGACACCGGCCCCTGCCTGACCTGGGAGGGCGGCCGGCTGCCCGGCGCCTGGCTGGCGGGACAGGCGATGGATCTGGCGGTGGCGCGCGCCGCGCGCTACGGCACCTGCACGGTCGCCATCGCCGGCAGCTACCACATGGGCGCGCTGGCGGTCTATCTGGAGCGGGCGACGCAGGCCGGGATGATGGCGATGATCGCCTCCTCGACGCCCTCGACGGCGGGGGTCGCGCCCTTCGGCGGCACGGCCAGCGTGATGACCCCGAACCCGCTGGCCGCCGGGATCCCGGGCTCGGGCGATCCGGTGCTGCTCGACATCTCGGCCTCGATCACCACCAAGAACAAGGCGATCCAGTACGCCGAAGCCGGGCGGCGGCTGCCGGGCCAGTGGCTGCAGGATGCCGAGGGACGTCCCAGCGACGATCCGGCGGTGGCGATCTCGGGCGGCGGCACGCTCCTGCCGGTGGGCGGGGCCGATCACGGCCACAAGGGCTATGCGCTGGGGCTGCTGGTCGAGGCGCTGACCCAGGGCCTTTCCGGCACCGGACGGGTGCACCGGCCGACCGGGACCTTCACCTCGATCTTCCTGCAGGTGCTCGACCCGGCCTGCTTCGCCGGCGCGCTGGCCTTCCGCGCGATCATCGACCATCTGGCGCAGAGCTGCCGCGAGAGCCCGCCGCGGCCCGGCGGCCCGACCGTGCGCGTGCCCGGCGACCGCGCCGCGCAATGCCGCCGCGCCTCGGACGCGGCGGGCGTGCCGCTTTCCCCCGAGATCGTCGCCGCGCTGGCCGCGGCCGCGGGCCCGCTCGGCGTCGCCCTGCCCGCGGGCCTGGCCCAGCCCGCCACGGCCTGAGCCCGGCGGCCCCGCCCCTGGCGGCCGGGCGTCTGTCTCCGCGCCGGCAGCCCCGTACCGGCCGGCATTCCCGCCATCTCCGCGCCGGTCAGCGCCTTGCCCCGCACGGTGACGCCGCGCGAAGGCCGGGACCGGGAAGGTGACGGGCAGCAGGTCCGTCGCCCCGGCGCGCTGGAGGATCGGGACATCGGGGATATAGGCCGTCGACGGCACGGCGATTGCCGGCGCGCTGCGGTGTCCCCTTGGGAAGACGTGCCCTTTTCGCGCCTGGCAGGATGCTGAAAAAGTCCCTTCGGCCGTGGAGATTGGCAGTAGAACTGGGAAAATGGTCCTGAGGACGGCCCGATCTGCTTAAATCAGGGAGCGGCCCTGACCTTGTCCGGAACGATTTCCTCTACGACGACATGCTGAATTCCTTTTTCAGCATCCTGCTAGATCGCGGGTGCACGCACCGAGGGGCGCATCCCGCTCAAGCAGGAGCGCAGATCCGTCCCACGGCGATATCGCCGACGGAAGGAGCGGCAGGCCGCGGCCGCGGTCGCGGCAGGTCATCGTCTCCGCCCGTGCGGGCAGGCGGGCGACGGCGATCCGGGATCGTCCCGTGCCTGTCGCGCCACGGTCCGTCCCGGCCGGCTCCAGACGCCTCCGGCTGTTCGGATGCAGCTCGAAGCCCCGGGCGGCCGCCGACGGCATGGCGGTGGAAACAGGCGCGGTTGCCGCGAACCTCAGTCTCCGCCAGTCCGGGCACGCGGGCACCGAGGGAGCGGCGCGCCGCACGCCTGTCGCTGGAACGCTCTTTCCCGTCCATCTTTCCCCGCCCATCTTGGCCCGTCCATCCTGGGGCACCCCCGCTCCGCTCTGCAGGCCGCTCGAAGCCCGGCACAGGCAGCAGGCGCGGTCAGCTGCGCCCGCGGTTGCAGCCGGCCATCATTTCGGCCAGTGCGGGCGCGCCGGCGCCAAGCCGCTCGATCGCGGCGCGGGTGTCGCGCAGGCGCTCGTCCTGGCCCATCTTGTAGCTCGCCTCCAGCCGCTCGACATGCAGCTCGAAGCCCTGCACATGCGGCAGCCGCCGGCCCATGCCCCCCGGTCCGAGCTCCTCCAGCGACCAGGCGTCGGCGCGGCCGTGCTCGAGCCGGGCGACCAGCGCGGCAAGATGCCGGGCGGTCCCCGGCGCGTCGAGCGCCACCGCGCGGCCGTGGCAGTGCACCGCGGCGTAGTTCCAGGTCGGCGCGCTGTCGCGCTCCGGGTCGCGCGGATACCAGGAGGAGGAGATGTAGCCCTGCGGTCCGGAAAAGACCGCGACCATGGCGCAGCCCGCCGCGATCCGGGCGGCATGCGGGTTCGCGCGGGCGGCATGCGACACGAGGACCAGCCCCCCGCCCCCGCCGCCGCGATCGACCAGGAAGGGCAGATGCGACACCGCGGCGGGCGCGCCGTCCTCGCCCGGCGTGAAGACGGTCGCCATCACGGCGGCGTCGATCAGCGCCAGCGGCGCTTCGGCGGAGAGCGGCGCGAATTCGGGCTTGCTGTACACCGGCTCAGCTCCTCTGCGCGTTGACGGCCGGGATCAGCCCGTTCGGACGCGCCATCAGCACCGCGATCACCGCCGACAGCACGATCGCGTCGCGATAGGGCAGGATGTCGGACGGCAGCAGCGCCTGCAGGAGCACCTCGACCACGCCGAGGAGGAACCCGCCGAGCACCGCGCCGCGCAGCGAGCCGAGCCCGCCGATCACCGTGGCGATGAAGGCCTTGAGCACCGGGGTGAAGCCCATCAGCGGATCGACCGAGGCGCGCTGCGCCAGCCACAGCATCGCCGCCAGCCCGGCCAGCAGCCCGGAGAGCAGGAAGGCCGTGGCGATGATCCGCCCGGCGGAGATGCCCATCAGCCGCACGACGTCGAAATCCGCCGCCGCGGCGCGCATGGCGATGCCCATCGTCGTGTAGCGCAGGAAAAGCTCCAGCCCGATCAGCGCGCAGATCGACAGCGCGATGCACAGCATCGGCCCGTGGCCCAGCGTCACCGGGCCGAAGGCGGTGGCGGAGGTCATCCAGCCCGGCATGGAGACCGGCTGCGGCCGCGCCGAGATGCCGTTCTGGAAGACCACCTTGAGCAGGCTCGACACCGCGAAGCTGGTCAGCAGCAGGCTGGTCACGTCCGCGCCGCGCATCGGCCGGAAGGCGATCCGCTCCATCGCGACGGCGGCCAGCGCCGCGCCGGCCAGCGCAACCGCGACCGAGGCGGCGAAGGGCACGCCCATCGCCAGCGAGGCGAGGAGCACGTAGCCAGAGATGGTCATCAGCTCGCCATGGGCGAAATTGATCAGCCCGACAATCGAGAAGACGATGGCCAGTCCCAGCGCCAGGAGCGCGTAGACCCCGCCGAGGCTGACCGCGTTGATGAGTTGCTGCAGGAGGATCATGGCCGTCAGGCTCCCAGATAGGCTTCGCGCACGAGATCCGACCCGGCCAGATCCGCCGCGCTTCCGGACAGCACCGCCTCGCCATTGGCCAGGACCGTCGCGCCATCCGCAATCTCGAGGGCGAGCGCGACATTCTGCTCGACGAGGAGCACGGTCACCCCGCGCTCGCGCAGCGCCGCGATCATGTCGAACACCCGGTCGATGAGCTGCGGCGCAAGGCCGAGCGAGGGCTCGTCGAGCATCAGCAGCTTCGGCCGCGACATCATCGCCCGGGCGATGGCCAGCATCTGCTGCTCGCCGCCCGAGAGATGGCCGCCGCGGATGCGGTAGTAGTCGCGCAGGATCGGGAAGAGGTCGAGCAGCTCGGCCTCGAGCTCCGCCGCCGCGGCGCGCCCGTGATGCACCGCGCCGCCGAGCCGGAGGTTCTCGGCGACGGTGAGATTGGCGAAGATCCGGCGCCCCTCGGGCACCAGCACCACGCCCTTGCGGCAGATCCGCTCGGCGGGCTGCCCGGCCAGATCCTCGCCGTCGAAGCGGACCCGCCCGCCCGCGGGCGGGACCAGGCCCGAGATCGCCGCGAGGGTCGAGCTCTTGCCCGCGCCATTGGCGCCGACAAGGGCGATGATCTCGCCCTTGCCGACGGCCAGGTCGATCCCCTTGACGGCCCGCACATCGCCGTAGCGGACCGCAAGCGACGAGACCTCAAGCATCGCGCTGCCCTTCTTCCGCGGCGCTGCTCATGGCGCCGGCACGTCGGCCGCATCCGGCGTGATCGTGTCGACATATTCCGCCACGCCATCGGCATAGCGCATCAGCGCGATCGCCCGGACCGGCATGCCAGTGGTGCCCGCATAGGTGATGCTGCCGGTCACCGAGGGGAAATCCGACAGCCCGGCAATCGCCGCGCGGATCGCCTCGGGATCGGTCGAGCCGGCCTGGCGCACGGCCTCGTCGATGATCATCGCGATCTCGTAGCCATTGACCTCGTAGGTGGATTCCGGCGCATGCCCGGCATAGTCCTCGAAGGCGCGGTTGAAGGCCTCCAGCTTGCTGCCCGGCGCGGCATAGCCCGCCGCGGTGAAAACGATGCCGTCGGCCAGCTTGCCCAGCCCCTGGATGGTCGGCGTGTTGAGCGCATCCGCCCCGTAGATCGGCGTCTCGACGCCCGCGGCGCGCAGCTGCTGCAGGAAGGCGGGGAAGTCGGGCTCGTAGGCGGCGGTCATGATCAGGTCGGGCGGCTCGGGCAGGGCCTTGATCTTGGTGACCTCCGCCGAGAAGTCGGGCTGCCCCATCGTGTAGCTGCCGCGGCCGACGACGCTGCCGCCCTTTGCCTCGAAGACGATGCCGAAATACTCGGGCAGGTTGGCAGTGTAGGTCGAGTCGGGCGAGGTCAGCAGGTAGACGGTCTTCTTGCCCTCGGCGATCGCCAGATCGGCCACCGCGGCGGCCTGCAGGTTGTCGCCGGGATAGCTGCCGAACATCGCGTCGCCGACCGCCAGGGGCAGGATCGGCGCGGTGCCGCAGAAGGTGAAGGCCGGGATCGAGAGCGGCTGGGTCATCTGGCCGATGGCGATCGAGGGATCGGCGTCGCAGGGGGTGATCATCACCTGCGCGCCCGCATCGATCAGCTCCTGCCCGACGGTGACGGTCTGCGCCGTGTCCGAGCGGGTGTCCTTGACGATCAGCTCGGCCGGGTAGCTGCCGCCGAGCCCGCCCTTGGCGTTGATCTCCTCGATCGCCATGCGGAAGCCCAGCAGCGCGGGCTGGTCGAAGGGCGCCAGCCCGCCGGTCTGCGCCGTGGCGACGCCGATGGTGATATCCTCGGCCAGCGCGCCCGAGGCGCAGACGAGCGCGGCAAGCCCCGCGGCGGCAAGTCCGGGTGTCCGGGAAAAGGTCATTGGGAGGTATCCTCTGTTGGGGAGTCTTCTTGGTTGTTGTCTTGCTGTGCCTTCAGGCTGCGGCTGCCGAGATAGGCGGCGACCACGTCGGGATTGCGGCGCACCTCGGCCGGGGGGCCGTCGGCGATGACCTGGCCGTGGTCGATGACCACGATGCGCTCGCAGAGGTTCATCACCAGCCGCATGTCATGCTCGATCAGCACGATGCCGATGCCGCGGCGGGTCCGCACCTCGGCGAGCCGCTGCACCAGATCGGCGGTCTCGACCGCGTTCATCCCCGCCGCCGGCTCGTCGAGCAGCAGGAAGCGCGGCCCCAGCGCCAGGGCGCGGGCGATCTCCAGCCGCCGGCGCAGGCCGTAGGCGATGGTCGCGGCCGGGCGGTCGGCCACCTCGTCGAGCCCCATCAGCGCCAGCTCGCGCCAGGCGGCGCGCTCGGCGCGGGCGAGGTCCGGCTCCACCTGCCGCGCGGCGACGAGCACGTTCTCGAACACCGTCATGCGGCCGAAGATCCGCAGGTTCTGGAAGGTCCGGGCAATGCCCGCGCGGGCGAACCGCACGGCGCTGTGCCCGCGCAGGGACCGGCCGATGCGGACGGTGCCGCTGCTTGGTTCGACATCGCCCGAGATGATGTTGAGGAAGGTCGTCTTGCCCGCCCCGTTCGGGCCGATGATGCCGGTGATCATGTCCATCGCGAAGGACAGGCTGACCCCGTCGACGGCCACCACCCCGGCATAGCGCTTGCCCACGCCCTCGGCGGCGATCTCGCCGCCGGGCGCCTGGCGGGCGATGGCGGGTAGCTCCGCGGGCGGCGTCGCGCCCCTGCCGAAGCGGCGCAGCAGGTCGAGCTCGCGGCCGTCCATCAGCCCCAGCGGACGGCGCCAGATCACGAGGATCATCGACAGCGCCAGGACCGCGTCGGTCAGGCCGAAGAGCGAGGGCAGCTCCACCCCGAAGAGCACCGCGCCGCTTTCGAACCGGCGCACGATCTCGATCAGGATGGTGGTGGCGACCACCCCGGCAAGGGCGCCGAGCGACGAGGTCATGCCGCCGAGGATCAGCATGGCGAGCATGGTGAAGCTGAGATGGAAGTAGAAATCCTTGGGCGAGAAGGCGCCGAGGAACTGCGCCATCAGCGCGCCCGCCACGAAGGCCAGCACGACGCTGAGGATCCAGGCCAGGTACCAGGCGCCCCGGCGGCTGACGCCGATTGCCGCCGCGCCGCGGTCGTCATCGGCCGCCGCCCGCGCCGACAGCCCGACCGGACTGTCGCGGAAGAGCCGCGCGGCGACCAGGGCGAAGGCGGCGGCAGCCGCGGAGGTCCAGAGCCCGACATTGCGCGGCACGCCGTAGAAGGGCTGGCTGCCGCGGGTGATGTCGCGGGTGGCGACGAGCAGCGTGTAGGTGATGATCAGGATCGCCAGCGTTGCGATCGACGCCCCCGAGCCCGAGAGCCGCAGCAGGGGCCCGCCGCTCAGCGCGCCGACAAGCACCGCGAAGAGCACGATCACGAGAAGCGCGCCGCCCAGCGTCAGCTCGTGCCCGGCAAGGATGCCGGGGAGGTTGCGCAGCGTCGCGCCCTGCAGCGCGGCCGGCATGGTGAGGATGCCGCAGGCATAGGCGCCCAGCCCGACGAAGCCGGAATGGCCGAAGGAGACGATCCCGGAATTGCCCGAGAAAATCTGCAGGCCGCAGACCGCCGTCAGCATGATCGCCGCATAGCTTGCCACCCGTTGCAGCGCCGCGTCGCCCGTGGCCCAGAACAGGGCGGCCAGCAGGACCACCGCCAGCGCCATGGCGGCGCCGTCGGCCAGGGCGGCCCTGAAAGTGGCGGGAAGGGGAAGTCGCGATGTCAGGGACGTCTCCCGCCCCTCTGCCTGGGTGAGGGTCTTCATGATGTCTCCGTTGCAACGGCTGCGCGTTAGCCGGAGGTGAGAGCATGCATCCCGCGTTGTCAATACTTCTTCATAATTGACTGTCTTTTTCCATTGTGTAATTTTCTCTTCAACCGAAAAACGTGCAGAGACCGGGCAATGAGCATCCGCGACCTCCTTCTTCACGGTGACGCCAAGTTCACCCCCTCCGAGGAAAAGATCATCCGCGTCCTGCTGCAGGACTACCCGACGGCGGGGCTCAGCACGGCGACGCAGCTTGCCAGGCGCTCGGGCGTCAGCGATCCGACGGTGGTGCGGCTGGTGGTCAAGCTGGGCTTTGCGGGCTTCCCCGATTTCCAGGCGAAGCTGCTGGAAGAGGTGGAATCGCAGCTTCATTCGCCGCTTTTGATGATGGAGGCGAAGCGGCCCGAGGCGCCCGGCGACGAGGACACGGTGCTGGCCTTCATGACCTCCATCGTCCATTCGGTGGAGCGCGCGGTGACCGCCTCCCCGGCCTCGAGCTACCAGCGCGCCGCGCGGCTGATCATGGACCGCAAGGGCCAGGTGGCGGTGCTGGGCGGGCGGTTCAGCCGCCATGTCGCGGGGATGCTGCGCAGCTACCTGGCGCAGCTGCGCCCGGGGGTGGAGGACATGGGCGCGCTGACCTCGGAAACCTATGACCGGCTGGTCGACTACGGCAAGCGCGACACGCTCGTCGTCTTCGACTACCGCCGCTACCAGCTCGACGTGATCGCCTTTGCCGGGCAGGCCGCGCGGCGCGGCATGCGGATCGTCCTCTTCACCGATTCCTGGCAGTCGCCGATTGCCGACCATGCCGAGGTGATCATCCACAGCCCCGTGGAGGTCGCCTCCCCCTATGACACGCTGGCCCCGGCCGTCGCCCAGATCGAGGCGCTGGTGGCGCATATCGTGTCCCGGCCCGATGCCCGCGGCCGGATCGAGGAGATCGAGGCCGTGCGCCGCGAGAACACCGTCACGCTCGACACCGCCCGCAGCGGCGCCAGGCAGACCAACAACACCGGACCCCGGCAGCGGCCGGGCCCCAAGACGACCCAACAGGACGACAAGACATGAACGACGCCGACCTGCGCAGAGATGCGCCCTACACGCCGGGCGAAACGGCGCTGCTGATCGTGGACATGCAGCGCATCTGGCTGGAGCCGGGGCTCGACCCGCACCACCCGGAGCGCACTGCCGGGCACGTGTTCATCCGCACCGTGACCGAAGAGACCATCCCCAACAATGTCCGGCTGATGGCGGCGGCGCGCGCCGCCGGGGTGCAGGTGATCCACACCATCATCCAGAGCCTGACCGAGGACGGGCGCGACCGCTCGCTCGACCACAAGATGACGCCGATCCACCTGCCGCCGAGCGCGCCCGAGGGGCTGCCGGTGCCGGGGCTGATGCCCGGGGTGAACGAGATCCTGCTGCCCAAGACCTCCTCGGGCGTGTTCAACTCGACCAATATCGACTACCTGCTGAAGAACATGGGCATCCGGCACCTGGTGGTGACCGGGATCATGACCGACCAGTGCGTCGACATGGCGGTGCGCGACGCCGCCGACCGCGGCTACCGCGTCACCTGCGCCGTCGATGCCTGCGCCGCCGCCACGCCCGAGCGGCACGAGAGCGCGCTCTCGGCCTTCGGCGGCTATTGCTGGCAGGCGACGACCGAGACGGTGCTCGACCGCTTCGCCCGGCTCGGAGAGGCGGCATGACGCAGGACACCGCGCCCCTGCCCGCCGCCCTGACCGGCATCGTCACCACCGATGTCAGCGCCGTCACCCGCGGGCGCTTCGTCCCCGCGTCGCGCCTGCCCGGCGTGATGGAAAGCGGCATCGGCTGGCTCCAGGCCAACCTGTCGCTGACCCCTTTCGGCACGATCGCCGATCCCAATCCCTGGGGCTCGACCGGCGACCTGCGCATCCTGCCCGATCCCGGCGCGCGCTTTCTCGCCCGGGGCACCGGCAGCGAGACGCCCTTCGATATGATGATCGGCAATATCACGGAGCTCGACGGCACGCCCTGGCCCTGCTGCACCCGCAGCATGCTGGCCGATGCGCTCGGGGCGCTCCATGCCGCGACCGGCCTGTCGATGACCGCCGCCTTCGAGCACGAGTTCCAGCTCTTCGGCCATGACCTGCCGCAGGCGCATGTCCTCTCCTTCGCCGGGCTGCGCCGCGCCGACGGCTTCGCCGCGCGGCTGGTCTCGGCGCTGTCCGAGGCCGGGGTGGACCCGGAGGTCATCATCTCGGAATTCGGCCGGGACCAGTTCGAGATCACCCATGCCCCGGCCCCGGCGCTGGCCGCCGCCGACCGCAGCGTCGCGATCCGCGAGATCACCCGCGAGCTTGCCCGCAATCTCGGCTGGCAGGCGAGCTTCGCGCCGAAGACCGCGCCCGACGCCGTGGGCAACGGGCTGCATATCCATTTCAGCTTCACCGATGACAGCGGCGCGCCGGCGGGCTTCGATCCCGCGGGGCCGGGGCGGCTTTCGGCCAAGGCCGGGGCCTTCTGCGCCGGGGTGCTGCGCCACCTGCCCGCGATCCTGCCGATGACCGCCTCGAGCGTGCCCTCCTACCTGCGGCTGAAACCGCATGGCTGGAGCGCCTCCTATACCTGGCTGGCCGAGCAGGACCGCGAGGCGAGTCTGCGCATCTGCCCGACCGTCAGCCTGGGCGGCAAGGACCCGGCGAAGCAGTTCAACATCGAGTTCCGCGCCGCCGACAGCACGGCCAACCCCTATCTTGCCCTCGCCGCCATCGTCCGCGCGGGGCTCGAGGGCCTCCGCGCGGAGCTGCCGGTCCCGCCGCTCGTCACCGGCGATCCCGAAGCCATGAGCCCGCAGGAGCGCGCCGCCAAGGGGCTGCACCGGCTGCCCGGAACGCTGCCCGACGCGCTCGCCGCGCTGGCCGCGGATCCGGTCGTCTCGGGCTGGTTCCCGCCGGTCTTGCTCGAGACCTTCCATGGCGAGAAGGAGGCCGAGATCGCCCATCTCGCGGGCATGGACCCCGAGGAGATCTGCCGCCTCTACCGGACACTGTTCTGATGGCGGCCCCGTTCGATCCCTCCCCCGCGGCGGCGGAGCTGCCGCCGCCGGTGACGCTGGTCAATGCCGAGGGCCGCTCGGACATCGTGCTGATCTGCGAGCATGCCTCGCCGGTGATCCCGCCGGAATTCGCCGGGCTCGGCCTGCCGCCCGCCGAGCGCGAGCGCCACATCGCCTGGGATATCGGCGCCGCGCATCTGACGCGCGGCCTGGCCCGCAGCCTGGACGCCCCGGCCTTCCTGGCCGGCTATTCGCGGCTGCTGATCGACCTGAACCGGCCCCTGGGCGTGCCCTCGAGCATCCCCGAGCTTTCCGAGGCGACGCCGGTGCCGGGCAATGCCGGGCTGTCCGACGCCGACCGGCAGGCGCGGGCCGAGCGGTTCTTCGCGCCCTTCCACGACCGGGTCGCCGAGTTCGTGACGGCGCGCGAGGCGGCGGGCCGGCGCACGGTCATCGTCGCGGTGCATTCCTTCACGCCGGTCTTCCTCGGCCAGGCGCGGCCCTGGCATGCCGGCATCCTCTTCGACCGCTCCGCCGCGCTGGCCGGGACGATCCTCGAGGCGCTCGGCCGCGACCCGGCGATCACCGCGGCGGCCAACGAGCCCTACGTGATCAGCCCCAGCCAGGACCACACGATCCTCGCCCATGGCCAGGACCGCGGCCACGAGGCGGTGCTCATCGAGATCCGGCAGGACCTGCTGCAGGACGCGGCCGGGATCGCCGAATGGACGGAGCGGCTGGCCGGAGCGCTCCACCTGGCCGCCGCTGCCGTCGCCTAGCCGCCCAGGCGGCAGGGGCGGCGCCGGACGGGCGCCGCCGCGGCGGGTGTCACCACTCCTCGTCGCCGAAATCGTCCATGCCGAAATCGGGCTCTTCCTCGGGCGGCATCTCCTCGGCATGGGCCTCGCCCGCGAACATGTCGGAGACGGCATTGGCGATCAGCATCCCGCCCGCCACGCCCATCGCGGTCTGCGCGGCGCCCGAGAGGAAGCCGCCGGGGGCGCCCTGCGGCATCGGCTGGCGCGCGGGCGCGGCCCGGCGCGGCGCGGCCCCGCCGCCGAAGAGCCCCGAGAGGAACCCGCCGCCGCCCTGCGGCCCCTGGCGCGCCTCGGCCAGCTCGGCCTCGAGCTGCGCGATCTGCGCCTGGGCGGCGTTCAGCGCATGCTCCTGCACCACCACTGTCTGCGCCATGTAGTAGGGCGCGCCCGGCTGGCGGGTGATCGCGTCGCCGATGAAGCGCTCGGCCTCGGCATCGCGGGCGGGCGCCTGGCGCTCCACCTCGGCAAGCTTGTCGAAAAGTCCGCTGATTGCCTGGCGGTCGCTGGTGTCCATCTATGGCTCCTCTGTTCTGTCCTCGGCTCTGTGCCGTCCCGGGCGGAGGGACATCCGGCCCGGTGAGCGTTCAGATAGGAGCGCCCGGCCCCGCGCGGGAGGGGGGCGGGCCCGGGACGACCTTGCGGAATGCGCCCCTGCGGCAGCAGGGCGCAGCAGGCCCCGCCGCCGGATCAGCCGCCGGATCAGCCTCCTGCCAGCCCGGCCAGCTCCGCCTCCAGCTCGGCGATCCGCGCGTCGCGGGCGGCCAGCGCGCGGGCGACATCGGCCGCCTCGAAGCGCTGCGGGATGTGCTTGGGGCAATTGGCGTCCCAGGTGCCGATCTCGAAGAGGATCGCGCGGGTGCCGCCATCCTGCCCCAGCCGCGCCATCAGCGCCGGATCGTCCTCGACCACCCGGGCGCTGCCCCAGATCTTGATGCGCCGCCGCCCGGCATAGTCGATCAGGAACAGGAAGGCGCGCGGGTTCTCCGAGAGGTTGCCCAGCGTGACATACTGGCGGTTGCCCTCCAGATCGGCGAAACCGAGGAGCCGCGGCTCCAGCACCTTCAGAAAGCCCGGCGGGCCGCCGCGATGCTGGATATAGGGCTGTCCCCCGGCGCTGGCCGTGCCGAGGAAGACGCTGGCCTGCGCAGCGACGAAAGCCGCGAGATCCGCGGGCACCGCCTCGGGCCAGGGCCGCCGCGCCAGCGCGCCTTCATAAAGGTCCCGCGATCCCCGCGCCGCCTGCTGCGCCTTGACGGCCGGGGTGAAGGCGATGTCGGAGGGGACGGACATGGTCACAGCCCCAGATCGCTCAGCCCGGGATGGTCGTCCGGACGGCGCCCCTGCGGCCAGCGGAACAGCCGCGCCTCCTCCGCGATCTCCAGGTCGTTGATGCTGGCATGGCGCACGGCCATCAGCCCGGCCTCGTCGAATTCCCAGTTCTCGTTGCCGTAGGAGCGCAGCCACTGCCCGTCGGCGCGGCGCCATTCATACGCGAAGCGCACGGCGATGCGGTTGCCGGAAAAGGCCCAGAGCTCCTTGATCAGGCGGTACTCGGCCTCGGCCTGCCATTTCGCGGCGAGGAAGCGCACGATCTCGGCGCGGCCCCGCGGAAAGGCGCTGCGATTGCGCCAGCGGCTGTCTTCCGTATAGGCGAGCGCGACCTTTTCCGGGTCGCGGCTGTTCCAGCCGTCTTCGGCCAGGCGGACCTTCTGGATGGCGGTCTCGCGGGTGAAGGGGGGCAGCGGGGGACGGGTCATTCGGGGGCTCCTTTTCGGGTCGGGGACGGCGGCAGGCGCAGCGCCCGCCGCCGCGGCGGGCTCAGGCGGCGACGCCTTCGGCCAGCGGGAAGTCGATCTCGGTCCGCGCAACCTCGTTGAGGTAGTTGGTCAGGACGTTCAGCGCGACCTGCGCGACGATCTCTACCGCAATGCCGTCGTCATGGCCCGCGGCACGCAGCGCCTCCAGGTCGGCATCGGCCACCTGGCCGCGCCCTTCAGCCACCTTCAGGGCGAAGGCCACGGCGGCCGCGGCCCTGGCATCGGCCGAGCGGCCCAGGCGGCTGGCGGCGATTTCCTCGGGCGGAAGCTTGGCCAGGTTGGCGGCCAGGTAGCCATGCGCCGAGAGGCAGTAGCCGCAGCCGTTGAACTCGGCGATGGCCAGGGCGATGCGCTCGCGCGTGGCAAGCGGCAGCCGCCCCTTGCCGAGCGCGCCGGAGAGGCCGAGATAGCCCTCGAGCGCGGCCGGGCTGCGGGCGGCCAGCCGGAACAGGTTCGGCACGCTGCCGAGCTGGGCCCGGACCTGTTCCAGTAGCGGGCGGGAGGCGTCGGGGGCGGCCTCGATCGAGGCGGGGATGGCGATGCGGGACATGGGACGGGTTCCTCTGTGCTGTGTCTCTCGTTGTCGTGGCCCAGAGATAGACCTTCCATTTTCCAGCGGCAGACCGTAGTTTTGGGAAGTATCCTCCCGGAAAATGGAAGCATGGCCGACAGACTGGACTCCATGGCGATCCTCGTGGCCTGCGTCGATGCGGGCAGCCTCTCGGCCGGGGCGCGCCGCCTGCGCCTGCCGCTGGCCACCGTCAGCCGCCGGGTCGCGGAGCTGGAGGAGCGGCTGGGCACGCAGCTCTTGCACCGCTCGCCGCGCGGGCTGGCGCTGACCGATCCCGGCACCGGCTATCTCGCCGCCTGCCGCCGCGTGCTCGAGGACGTCGCCGAGGCCGAGCGCATCGCCTCGGGCGAATTCGCCGCGCCGCGCGGGCTGCTGACCGTGACCGCGCCGATCGTCTTCGGCCGGCTGCATGTCCTGCCCGCCGCCACCGCCTTCCTGCAGGCCTATCCCGAGGTCGAGATCCGGCTGGAGCAGACCGACCGCCCCGTCAGCCTGCAGGAGGAGAATATCGACGCCGCGATCCGCATCGGCCGCCTGCCCGACAGCAGCCTGCGCGCGCGGCGCGTCGGCGCAGTGCGCCGCGTGGTCTGCGCCAGCCCCGGCTATCTTGCGGCACGCGGCCGGCCGGCGCATCCCGACGCGCTGGCCGGGCATGACTGCATCACCTTCGGCACGCTGGGCGCGGCCGGGCGCTGGAGCTTCGGCGAGGGCCAGGACGCGCGCGCCGTGCCGGTCCGCTCGCGCCTGTCGGTGAACACGGCCGAGGCGGCGATCGACGCGGCGGTCGCCGGGCTGGGGCTGACGCGGGTGCTCTCCTACCAGATCGCCGGACCGCTGGCCGAGGGGCGGCTGGAGGTGGTCCTCGCCCGGCACGAACCCGCGCCCTGGCCGGTGAGCCTGCTCTACCGCGGCGGCCCGGTCCCGCAGAAGCTGCGCGCCTTCCTAGACTTCGCCGCGCCCCGGCTGGAGGCGGCGCTGCCCGCGCTCCCCTAGCCGGGCGCCCGATGGCGCAGCCGCCCGGCGTTCGGCCGCAGACATGTGGCGTGCCCGCTGCCCTGCCAGGGGACTTGGCGGATGCGGACACTCTTCGTTGGTCTGCGGCGCCGCAGGCCAGAATACCGGCGGGCTGCTGAAGGATCGCGGCAGGCCAGCCCTGGAGGCGACGTCTCCTCCGCCCGCGGGGCGGCGCGACGGATTTCCCCGGGCCGCTGCAGCCGCAGCTCGGGAGAATTTCTCCGCCTCGGTGCGCGCCCGAAGCCGGTCCCGGCCCGAGGTCGCCAGCCTGCCGGAGCGCAGGACCGGCCCGCCGCGCCGGACAGCGACGACGCACCTGTCCCCGGTAGCGATGCGGGGCCGGAGCGCAAAGGCCCGTCTCTCCCGCGGAACGACCCGGCTGGCCGCAGGGCACGCGCCTCGAAAGCCGGCTATTCCGGCCCGCACAGGAGCGGTCTCTGGCCCCGCCACGTGTCGCGCCGCCGGTGCCTCGCCTGAAAGGCTGCTGAACCAGCCCGGGGGAGAGCGCCTCTGCAACCCGGACGGGGAACCGGCACGATCCCGGCCATGGGACGGCACACCCGCGCCAAGCTCCTCAGGGAGCGCAGGGATTTCCTCCCAGGCGGCGCCTCGTGACCCCCTTTCGGAACCTTGCGAGGGTTCTGTGCTGGCGGGGAGCTTGGCTAACGCATCCCGAAGACCCCGCAGCAGGCAGCGCCAAGCGGCCCTCGTCGCCTGCGACCGGTCGGCAAACGCAGACGGCACAAGCCCGTGTCCGGGCCCCCAAGCCCCTTCAGGGCTTTGCGCCGCCGGGCACCGCCGCCTATGCTGGGGCGGGTTCGAAAGGGGCATGCACATGGCGGAAATGACGGGAGGATGCCTGTGCGGCGCGATCCGGGTCTCGGCGAGCGGACCGCCCGAGCGGGTGGGGCTCTGCCACTGCCTCGACTGCCGCAAGCACCATGGCGCGCCGTTCTTCGCCGCGGCCATCTTCCGCGAGGCGGCCGTCACCGTGACCGGCACGCCGCGCGGCTATCGCGGCCGGTTCTTCTGCCCCGTCTGCGGATCCTCGGTCTTCGCCAGGAGCGGCGGCGAGATCGAGCTGCATCTCGGCACGCTCGACGCGCCGGGCCAGTTCGAACCGGAATACGAGCTCTGGACCTGCCGCCGCGAGCCCTGGCTGCCGCCTTTTCCGGGCATCCCGCAATTCGCGCGGGACCGCGAGCCGGAGGACGGGGCGCCCTAGCCCCCGCTCAGCCGCGCAGGCGCATTGCCAGCTCGCCCATGGCGACCGCGGCCTCGATGCTGTCGATCACCGGCAGGCCGTGGCGCCGGGACAGCTCGCCCGCCCGCCCGGCCAGCCCGCCGGAGCCCAGGATGATCGCGCCCGCGCCGTCGAAATTGCGGGCATCGGCGATCGCGCCGTCGATCCGCCGGGCGATCGCCTCGCCGCCCGCCGCCGCCTCGGCCACGCCGATCCCCGCTGCGCGCACCGCGCAGGCGTCCGCCGCGCCGAGCTTGCGGACCAGCGCGCGGATGCCCGGGACCATGCTCTCGACCGTGGTGACGATCGCGAAGCGCGGGACGAACATCCGCGCGACCGAGATCGCCGCCTCGGCCGCGCAGACCACCGGGGCGCCGAGGAAGCGGCGGCCCTGATCGACCGCGATGTCGTCGAAGCAGGCCATCACGTAGCCGCCATAGCCCGGATGGCGCGCCAGCAGGTCGACGGCCAGCGGCTCGGCGCGCTGCCGGTCGGCGAAGGTCTCGATCGAATGCGGGCTGCCCTCGGGATTGAGCACGCAGAGCCCGGTCGTCGGGGCGACCACCCCGGCGGCGATGCGCGCGACGAGGCGCGTGACCTCGGGATTGCCGTTCGGGTTGACCACCAGCAGGCGGTCGCGCCCGGCCGCGGCGCGCAGGCGCAGGGTCTCCATCTCGACCTCCATCTTAGCGCCCCGCCGCCATCTGCGGCAGCAGCAGCGCGATCTGCGGCACCGCCACCAGCAGCCCGGCAAAGCCGATCATCAGGATGACGAAGGGCGTGGCGCCGCGGATCACGTCGTTGAAATCGCCGCCGCCGCGGCGCACGCCCTGCACCACGAAGAGGTTCATGCCCACAGGCGGCGTGATCAGCCCGATCTCGCACATCACAACGACGAAGACCCCGAACCAGACCGGATCGACCCCGAGCGCGGCGACCATCGGCACGGCGATCGGCACGGTCAGGACCAGCATCGACATCGCGTCCATGAACATGCCCAGAGCCACGTAGAAGACGACGAGGAGCAGGAGGAGCGCGGTCTGCGACAGGCCGAGCCCGGTGACCCAGCGGGTCACCGCCTGGGTGCCGCCGGTCATCGACAGCGTGACATTCAGCAGGAGCGCGCAGACGATCACCAGGATCACCATGCCGGTGGTGCGGGCGCACTGGATGAAGCAGGTCTCGAGCAGGGGCCAGCCGAGCCGCCCGCCGCGCCAGACGAAGAAGAAGGCCGCCATGACGCCGAGCGCGGCGCTTTCGGTCGGGGTGGCCAGCCCGCCATAGATCGAGCCCATGACGATGCCGAAGATCACCGCGGGCGGCACCAGATGGCGCAGCAGCCGGCGCTTTTCCGCGGCGGGCAGGTCCGGCGCCGCGCTGTCGCGCCCGGCATCGGGATAGCGGATCATCACATAGGCGGAGAAGAGCAGCGTCAGCAGGACCCCCGGCAGGATGCCCGCGATGAAGAGCTGCCCGACCGAGACATTGGCCAGCGAGCCGTAGACCAGCAGGTTGACCGAGGGCGGGATCAGGATGCCCAGCGTGCCGCCCGCGGCCAGGGTCCCGAGCGCCGGGCGCACCGGGTAGTTGCGTTCGCCAAGCGCCGGGAGCGCGATCGTGCCCACCGTGGCGGCGGTGGCGACCGAGGATCCGGAGGTGGCCGAGAAGAGCGCGCAGGTGCCGATATTGGTGTGCAGGAGCCCGCCCGGCAGGCGGCCCAGCCACACCGCCAGCGTGTCGAACATCCGGTCGGCGATGCCGCCGCGCAACAGCAGCTCGCCCAGAAGCATGAAAAGCGGAATGGCAGTCATGACCGGGTTGTTGAGCGTGCCCCAGACCACGCCGCCCATGGTCTCGACCAGCGGCATGCCATAGGCGAGATAGCCGCCGATGCCGCCGACCGCCAGGATCGACACCGCGACCGGCATCGACAGGAACATCAGCGCGAGCATGCACAGGAACCCGGCGAAGATGACGGTGACGCTCATGCCCGTGCCTCCAGATCCGAGAGCTCGGCAGAGAGCTCCTCCTCGGCGGTTTCCGGCCCGAAGCCGTCGGCCAGCGCGCCGGTGTCGCGGCGCAGCGCGCAGCGCAGCGCGGCGAGCGCCAGCAGGACCGCGGCCAGGGTGAAGACGGCCATCCCCGCCAGCCAGGCCGATTGCGGCCAGATCAGCGGCGTCATCCAGGGCGTCTGCGCCACCGAGCCGAACATCCGCGTCTCGGTCAGCGTGCGGAAGGCGAAGGCCAGGAGGAAGACCGCAAGCGCCGCCAGCGCCAGGGCCGAGACGAGGTTCAGCCCCGCCTGCATGCGCCGCGGCAGGCGCATGTGCAGCAGGTTGATCCGGATATGGCTGCGCTCGATCGCGGCCACCGCGAAGGCGAGCGGCGCGCCGATGGCGATGGCATAGCCCGAGAGCTCGTCGACGCCGGCGAGGGAGTGGTTGAAGAGCTTGCGCATCACCGTCTCGGCCGCGACGACGGCGCAGAGCACCGTCATCATCAGGCCGAAGACGATCGCGCAGGCGCGCTTGTAGGTCTGCATCCTGTCGTCCTTCCTTCGGGGAGCGGGGCTCAGAGGCCGAGTTCGGCGCCGACGGAGGCCATCCAGTCGGCCTCGCAGCTGGCATTCACCGCGTTGCACTGCTTGGTCCAGGCCGGAAGCGAGGAGCTGACCAGCGCCTCCGAGACGGCCTTGATATCGGCCTCGGTGACCGCGGCGCTTTCCAGCGCATAGGGGGTGCCGTGCTCGCAGGGCTCCTGGCCGGTATTGCAGTTCATCGCGTCCTGGTAGAGCTCTTCGGAATAGTCCCAGACGGAGTCGACCAGCGTGCCGATCGCGCCCTGCAGCTGGCCCTGCGCCTCGGCGCCGAGGCCGTTCCAGCTGTCGAGATTGATCGCGTAGCCGTTGACCGCGAGCTGCAGCGCGACCGGCAGGACGGTGGTCGTGACCTCGGGCCAGCCCGCGGAATTGGCCGAGGCCGGGCCGGTGATCGCGCAGTCCACCACGCCGCGGGCCAGCGACTGCTGCACCTCGCCGAAGGGCATCGGCACGCCGGTCGCGCCGAACTGGGCGACGAAGGCGGCGGCGGACTGGTCGCCCACCCGCACCTTCAGCCCCTCGAGATCCGCGAGCCCGCCGATCTCGGGCTTGCAGAAGATCACCTGCGGCCCCGCGGGCCAGACGCCCAGCAGCTTGGCGTTGAAACGCTTCTGCACGGCGGCGTCGACGGTCGGCAGGAAGGCCTCGGTATGGGCGCGGCCGCTGGCGAAATCCGGGTTCAGCCCGACCAGGTCGAGCCCCAGCATGGTCGGCTCGTCGCGGCTGACCTGCGGGCCGCGGACCGACACGATGTCGAAAAGCCCGGTGCGCAGGACGCGCATGCCGTCCGTGTCGGGAATGCCCGCGACATCGACCGGCAGGTACTCGATGGCGACATCCATGCCGGTGGTCTCGGCGAAGGTCTCGAAGAAGGGCTGCTCCTTCTGCTGCTGGATCAGGCCGGAGCCGACCGGCTGGCCCAGCACGCGCAGCGTGACGGTTTCGGCGGCGGCGCCTTGGGCAAGGCAGATCAGGGCGGTCGTGGCGAAGAGCTTGCGCATCGGAATGTCCTTCATGACTGTATCTGGCTCGGGGATTGTCTGGACTTGGTGAAATCATGTTTTCACCATGGCGCAAATTTATTTTCATCCGCGCCCGCAATATTTTCTTACGAGAAAACAGGATTGCACATTGTGTAATCACATTTTCTCGCACAGCGCCTCAATCGCGGGCGGCGCGGCCGGTCACAGCTCGTCGAGGAGGTCGTTCATGCTTTCGATCGCGCCCAGCCGCTGCAGGCCCGAGTCGCCGGCCAGCTCGATCGCGCGGTTGGTCAGCAGGTTCAGCAGCGCCATGACGCCGACATGGCTGAAGAGCGGTCCGGAGGAGCGGGTCGCGCAGCGGAAATGCCAGTCGACCTGCCGGTCCTCCGGCGCGCCCTCGTCGGTGACGAGCGCGACCGCGGCGCCGGTGCCGCGGACCGCGTCGAGCAGCTGTCCGAACCCCGCGATCCGCCGCCGCAGGCCGAAGACGATGACCACGTCCCCGGGTGCCATCCGCGCGACATGCTCGCCCATCGTCTGGCCCCCGCCGGGCACCGGCACCGCGTCCTCGACCACCTGAAGAAGCTGCCAGCACAGGTAGCTGGCCAGCGGATTGGAGGCGCGGTAGCCGACGCACCAGACCCGGCGGGCAGCCAGGATCCGCGCGGCCAGGGCATCGACCCCGGCGCGGCTGACGCCTTCCAGGCTCTCGCGGATATTGGCGATGTCGGTCTCGACGAAGGCGTCGGGCGCCGCCGCCGGTTCCGCCCCGGTCTGCCGGGTGTAGAGCCGCGAGCCACTGCTGCTCTCGCTGCGCGCGTCGCGGCGGGCATCCTCGTAGGAGGCATAGCCCAGGCGCTTGACGAAGCGGCTCACCGTCGCGTTCGACACCTCGGCCAGGGCGGCCAGCTCGGAGGCCGAATAACTGGCGACCTCGCCGGGGAAGTCGCAGATCAGCTCGCCGAGCCGCCGCTCCGCCGGATGCAGATCGGGCAGCTTGCGCCGGACGCGGGAGAGGAAGGACTGGGACTGCATGGCACGCTCCGGAGAAAACATGTTTTCATGACTAGGCCATTACGGCGCGCTTGCAAAGCGCGGATGTCAGGCGCCGGCGAGTGCCTGCGCGCTCCGCCGGCCCGGCCTTCAGACGGCCGAGCAGGCGCGTCACCCGGCGCGGCTGGAAATCGCGCATCGGCACCAGCAGATGCACCGCGCGCGGCCCGCCCTGCCAGCCGGGCAGCGCCCGCACCAGCCGCCCCGCGGCCAGATCCGCCGCGACGTCCCGGAACGATTTCAGCGCGATGCCGCCGCCCGCCAGAGCCGCGGCATGGCCGATTTCGCCGTCGCTGGCGCTGAGCGCATTGCCGAGCGGCACGGCGCAGCTGCGGCGCCCGTCAGTCAGCTGCCAGGCCTTCGGCGGCGGCAGCCCGACCGTCAGGATGCTCCGGCAGGCCGTTCCTCTTCAGGCAGCCCGGCGCCGCGACCAGGACATGCCCGTGCGGCAGCCGCCCGCGGATCGCCGGATCCGCAGCCAGCGGCGGCCCCTGCCGGATGGCGATGCCCTCCTCGCCCAGGTTCGACGCCGGTTCGAAGCCTCGATCTCGACCCGGATGCCCGGATGCGCATGAAGAAATCCCGGCAGGAGCGGCGCGATCTGGCGCTGCGCGAAGGCCACCGCCGCCGAGATGCGCACCACGCCCCCAGCCCGGCCCTGCACCGCATCCTCGACCCGGTCGACCGCATGTCGGCACTCGGCCGGCATGCTCTGCCCGTCCCGGGACAGCCGCACCGCGCGGGCGGAGCGGTCCGCGAACCGCACGCCCAGCACCGCCTCCAGCCGCTGCAGCCGCTTCGAGGCGACGGCAACCGTGATGCCAGATCGGCCGCCGCTGCGGTCAGGCTGCCCATCCGCGCCAGCCCCTCGGGCACCCTGAGATCGGCGATATTGTCCGGCCGTGCCACGCGGCACCCTTCTCCAATGCGTTGATATTGCCCCTGCGATCGGGAAGCCGCCGGTGCCTGGAATATGGCCCGGCCCCGCAAAGATGGGGGAAAGCGGCGGCGCTGCGGGTTGACGCAGGCGTCCTTCCGGCTGCCCGGCATCCGCGGGCGCCGCTGCGCAGTTCCATGTTTTCAGGAGGTTCCATGCGTTCCGCAATGCTTGCCACGGCCACCGCCCTCAGCCTGTCCACCGCCGCCGAGGCCCAGGCGCCCCGGACGGTCCAGGCCTTCGTCATCCTGCCCGTGACCGATGCCGCCCAGGACGGCTTCCTCGAGGTGATGCGCGACAACATCGCCGGATCGCGGGCCGAGCCCGGCAACATCTCCTTCGAGGCCTTCCGCGCCGAGGATGGCAGCCCCGGCGTCTTCCTGGTGGAGCGCTGGCGCGACCAGGCGGCACTCGACAGCCATATGGAGACCCCGCATCTGCAGGCGGTCGGCGCCGCGGTGGGCGAGCCGCAGCAGGTCTGGCCCGAGGAGCTGGCCGGGATCCCCGCGGCAGAAACCGACGAGAGCGTCGTCACCCCGCGCAATTTGGCGGTGATGTTCGACACCTCGGAAGAGACCCGCGACGCCTTCCTCGCGGCGATGGAGAAGGCGGTGCCGCCCGCCCGCGCCGCCGAGAGCAATGCGGGCTGCACCATCTACGGCGTCGCCGAGACCCCGAACCGCTTCGTCGTGGTCGGGACCTGCACGAGCGCCAAGGCACATATGGCGGCTCTGGCGGCGGGGCATTCGCAGGTGCTCGATGCCGTGCGCGAAGGCCTGCCGACCGCCGACCCGATGCAGCGCCGCTTGCTCCTGTCGGAGGTCCCGGTCGATAGTTGATCCCGGGCCGCGGGGCGGGGCGGCTCAGCCCAGATGGGTGCGGAACCAGTCGATCGTCCGCTCCCAGGCCAGGGTCGCCGCAGCCTCGTCATAGCGGGGGGTGGAGTCGTTGTGGAAGCCGTGATTTGCGCCCTCGTAGACATGCGCCTCGTAGGTCTTTCCAGCGAGGTCGAGCGCGTCGCGATAAGCCGGCCAGCCGGCATTCACCCGCTCGTCGAGCCCGCCGTAATGCAGAAGCAGCGGCGCCTCGATCCGCGGCACGTCGGCCGGGTCGGGCTGGCGGCCGTAGAAGGGCACCGCGGCGCCGAGCTCGGGGAAGGCAACCGCGGCGGCATTCGACACGCCGCCGCCATAGCAGAAGCCTGTGATGCCGACCTTGCCGGTGACGGCCTCGTCGGCCATCAGGAACTCCACCGCGGCGAAGAAGTCGTTCATCAGCTTCTCGCCGTCGACCTGCTGCTGCAGCGCGCGCCCCTCCTCGTCATTGCCGGGATAGCCGCCCATCGGCGTCAGACCGTCGGGCGCCATGGCGATGAAGCCGGCCTTGGCCAGCCGCCGCGCGACATCCTGGATATAGGGGTTCAGCCCGCGGTTCTCGTGGACGACGACCACGCCGGGCGCCGTTTCGGCACCAGCCGGGCGCACGTAATAGGCGCGCATCTCGCCATGTCCGTCGGGCGAGGGATAGGTGATCCAGCTGGCCTTGATGTCGGGATCGTTGAAGCTGACCTGCTCGGCCATCGCGTAGTCGGGGGACATCATCCCCAGGATCGCCGCCGCGCTGAGCCCGCCGATGGCGGCCTTGCCGGCGCGGTCGAGGAACTCGCGCTTGGTGATCATGCCATGCGCGTAGAAGTCGTAGAGCTCCAGCAGCTCGGGGCTGAAATCCTTCGCGGTCAGGCGGGCGGGACGGGTCACGGGCGGTCCTCCTCTGGCAGTGCCGTCTGGCGGCACGGGTCTACGCGCGGCAGTAGAGCACAGGCCCGGCGCAAAGCGTGAGCGGAAAAGCGGGCGGCGCAACCCGAGGGCGAGTGGGGTCCCGCGCCTTCGGACCCCGCGATTGCGCGCCTTCGGGCTCCCGGAAATGCGCGCCTTCGGGCTCCGGGAAATGCGCGCCTTCGGCGCGACGTCACGCGGGCGCAACGGAAACGTCAAGAAAGCTTTGCATTCCGCGCTTAGGGCAGCGGCCGAGCCTTGCAGCGCCGCCCGGACGGCCGCCCTGGGGGCTGTTTGCCAGATGGAGATGGACCATGACCAAGACGACCTCTGCGCTCGCGCTGTCGGCGGCCCTTGCCGCCTCGGGCGCCGGCACGGTGCTGGCCGAGCCTTCCGCCGAGCTGATCGCCGCAGCGAAGGAGGAAGGCATGCTGACCACGATCGCGCTGCCGCATAGCTGGTGCGGCTATGGCGAGGTGATCGCGGGCTTCACGGCGAAATACGGCATCGAGGTCAACGAGCTGAACCCGAATGCCGGCTCCGCCGACGAGCTGGAGGCGGTCAAGGCGAACAAGGGCAATACCGGCCCGCAGGCGCCCGACGTGCTGGATGTGGGCCTGTCCTTCGGCCCGGCGGCCAAGGACGAGGGGCTGCTGCAGCCCTACAAGGTCTCGAGCTGGGACACGATCCCCGCGGATGCCAAGGATGCCGAGGGCTACTGGTACGGCGACTATTACGGCGTTCTGGGCTTCGCCGTGAATTCGGACATCTTCCCCGAGGCGCCGCAGAGCCTCGCGGCGCTGGCATCGCCGGAATTCCGCAACTCGGTCGCGCTGCAGGGCGATCCGCGCACCGGAAATTCGGTGATGATGGCGGTCTACGCGGCGGGCATGGCCAATGGCGGCGGCAAGGGGGCCGAGGCGCTGAATGCCGGCATCGCCTATTTCCGGGAGCTGAAGGAAAGCGGCAATTTCGTCCCGGTGAACGGCTCGGCGCAGAACCTGGCGCAGGGCACGACGCCGGTCTATTTCGACTGGGACTACAACCTGCTGGCGATGCGCGACAAGCTCGGCGGCAACCCGCCGGTCGAGGTGGTCGTGCCGACGGATGCCGTGGTCGCGGGCGTCTATGTCCAGGCGATCTCGGCCTATGCGCCGCATCCGAACGCCGCGAAGCTGTGGATGGAGTATCTCTATTCCGACGAGGGGCAGCTCCTGTGGCTGGCGGGCTACTGCCACCCGATCCGCTTCAACGACCTCGCGGAGCGCGGCGTGATCCCCGAGGATCTGCTGGCCAAGCTGCCGCCCGCCGGGAACTACGCCAGGGCCGTCTTCCCCACGCTCGCCGAGCAGTCGGAGGCGAAAGCCGCGGTGGCGAAGAACTGGGCCGCCGAGATGGGTGTCCAGTAAGGCGCTCCCCCCGCAACCCGGAGGGAGGGCCTGCGCCCTCCCTCGCCCTCCCCGGAGCCCTCCCCTTGGCCCATCTCCCCCTCGACGGCGGCACTGCCCGGCCCCGACGCCGGCTGGCGCGCACCGGCTGGCGCTGGCTCGGCCTTCTGCCCTTTCTCGCCTTCGCGGCGCTCTTCCTCATCCTGCCGATCGGCTATCTGGTGCGCGGCGCCTTCCAGACCCCCGACGGGCGCTGGTCGCTGGAGACCATGGCGCAGCTTTTCTCGCCCGAGATCCGCGCCTCCTACTGGCTGTCGATCCGGCTCAGCCTCGTCTCCGCCGGAATGGGCGCGCTGGCCGGGCTGGTGCTGGGCTGGGCGCTGATCCTCGGCGGGCTGCCGGGCTGGGTGCGGCGCGGCTTCATGACCTTCTCGGGCGTGGCCTCGAATTTCGCGGGCGTGCCGCTGGCCTTCGCCTTCATCGCCACGCTGGGGCGGCTCGGGCTGGCGACGCTGGTGCTGCGCGACGTCTTCGGGCTGAACATCTACGCGGCGGGCTTCTCGCTCTTCTCCTTCTGGGGACTGGCGCTGACCTATCTCTATTTCCAGCTGCCGCTGATGGTGCTGATGCTGACGCCCGCGCTCGAGGGCATGCGGCCGGAATGGCGCGAGGCGGCCGAAAGCCTCGGCGCCTCGCCCCGCCAGTATCTCGGCCGCGTCGCGCTGCCCCTGCTGGCGCCGTCGGTGCTGGGCTGCTTCCTGCTGCTCTTCGCCAATGCGTTCGGCACGCTGGCGACGATCTACGCGCTGACCTCGGCCAATTTCGGCGTCGTGCCGATCGTGCTCTTCCAGCAGATCCGCGGCAACGTGCTTTACAATCCGAACCTGGGCTATGCGCTGGCGGTCGGCATGATCGTCATCATGGCCGCCTCGAACACGGTCTATTTCCTCCTGCGCCGCCGCGCCGAGAGGTGGCGGTCATGAGGCGCGTCCCGGTCCTGTCCTGGCTGGCCGCGCTCCTCGCCGCCGCCTATTTCCTGGTGCCGCTCTACGCCACCTTCAAGTTCTCGCTGCAGATGAAGCGCGGCGAGCTGAGCTTCGAGTCCTACCGCTCGGTGCTGAGTTCCGACCTCTTCCTGCAGGTGCTGGGCTTCTCGGCCATGGCCTCGCTGGCGGCGATCGTCCTCGGCATCCTGCTGGTCGTGCCCACCGCCTACTGGGTGCGGCTGAAGCTGCCCGGGCTGCGCCCGCTGACCGAGTTCCTCAGCCTGATGCCGCTGATCATCCCGCCCGTCGTGCTGGTCTTCGGCTATGTCCGCATCTACGGCACCGGGTCGGTCCTGCCGCTGACCATGACCGAGGCGGGCACCAACCTCCTGCTCGTGATCGGCTACACGGTGCTGTCGCTGCCCTACATGTACCGCGCGGTCGACAACGGCATGGCGGCGATCGACATCGCCACGCTGACCGAGGCCGCCGAGAGCCTCGGCGCCTCGCGCCTGAGGACCGTCGCCACGGTGATCTTCCCCAATATCCGCTCGGCCATCGTCTCGGGCGCCTTCCTGACCTTCTCGATCAGCCTGGGCGAATTCGTCGTCACCTCGCTGCTCAGCCGTCCCGGCTTCGGCCCTTACATGGTGCAGATCGGCCAGGACTATGCCTACCAGCCCGCCGCCATCGCGATCATGGCCTTCGCCTTCACCTGGATCTGCATGGTCCTGATGGAGCTCTTCGCCACGGCCCGGCCCGGCCAGGGCCCGTTCCGCCGCCGCAAGGGCAAGAAAGGGTAGCAGATGAGCTTCCTCACCCTCACCGACATCACCAAGAGCTTCGGCGCCAATACCGTGGTCCGGGGCTTCGACCTGGCCGTGGAGAAGGGCGAGTTCATCTCCTTCCTCGGCCCCTCGGGCTGCGGCAAGACCACGGTCCTGCGCATGGTCGCGGGCTTCGAGACGCCGTCCTCTGGGCGGATCGCCGTCGAGGGGCGCGACGTCACCGCGCTGCCGGCCTCGAAGCGCCGGATCGGCATGGTGTTCCAGGCCTATGCGCTCTTCCCCAACATGACGGTGGCGCAGAATGTCGCCTTCGGGCTGAAGATCGCCGGGATGGAGCGCGCGGCCATCCGCGCCCGCGTCGCCGAGATGCTGGAGCTGATCGCCCTCGGCCATCTCGCCGGGCGCTATCCCTACCAGCTTTCGGGCGGGCAGCAGCAGCGCGTCGCGCTCGCGCGCGCGCTTGCGCCGAAGCCCGACCTGCTGCTTCTCGACGAGCCGCTGTCGGCGCTCGACGCCAAGATCCGCGTGTCGCTGCGCGACGACATCCGCGCGATCCAGCGCGAGCTCGGCATCACCACGATCTTCGTCACCCATGACCAGGAGGAGGCGCTGTCGATCTCGGACCGCGTCGTGGTCATGCACCAGGGCCGCGCCGACCAGACCGGCAGCCCGGCCGAGATCTACAACCGCCCCGCCACCCGCTTCGTCGCGGGCTTCGTCGGCCATCTGAACACCTTCGACGCCCATGTCGGGCGCAGCGGCACGCTGTTCTTCGGCGGGCGGAGCTTCCCCGGCATCGTCCCGGAGATGCGCGAGGGCACCCGGCTGACCGTCGCGCTGCGCCCCGAGGCCCTGGCGCTGGCGCCGCGCGGGCCGGGCGACCTGCAAATCGGCGGCACCGTGATCGACACGAATTTCCTCGGCTCGGTGATCCGCGCGCGGGTCAGGATCGCCGGGATCTCCGTGGCCGCCGACATGTTCAACCAGTCCGGGGCCGCGGCCGTCCCGGCCCCCGGCGCAGAGGCCGCCCTGTGGTTCTCGCGCGACGACCTCCTTGTCCTTCCAGCCCGAGCAGACGCATGATCCTTCCCGCCTTCTCCGCCCCCGGCCGCTTCTACCGCGGCAACCTGCACACCCATTCGACCAATTCCGACGGCTGCCTGCCCCCCGGGGAGGTCTGCCGCCGCTACCGTGCCGAGGGCTACGACTTCCTCGCCCTGACCGACCACTTCATCGGCCAGTACGGCTATCCCCTCACCGACACGGCGCCCTTCCGCGCCGCGGGCTTCACCACGCTCCTCGGCGCCGAGCTGCATTCGGGCGCCATGGAGAATGGCGAGCTGTGGCACATCCTGGCGGTCGGCCTGCCGGCAGATTTCGCGCCGGGCAATGCGCCGGGCTTCGTGCCGGTGCCGGACCAGGAGAGCGGGCCCGAACTGGCCGCCCGCGCCCGCGCCGCCGGGGCCTTCGTCGCCATCGCCCATCCGCAATGGTCCGGTCTGACCCTGGCCGATGCGCGCTCGGTCGAGGCGGCCCATGCGGTCGAGATCTACAATCACGGCTGCGCCACCGGCTGCGACCGCGCTGACGGGTTCTCCATCGCCGACCTGCTGCTCTCCGAAGGCCGCGACCTCGCCCTAGTTGCCACGGACGACGCGCATTTCACCGAGCCCGACCATTTTGGCGGCTGGGTCATGGTGAAGGCGGCGGAGAACAGCCCCGAAGCGCTGCTCGAGGCGCTGAAGGCCGGCCGGTTCTATTCCAGCCAGGGGCCGGAGCTTCACGGGGTCGAGATCGCGGAAGACCGCGTGCGCGTGGAGTCCAGCGCGGTGGCCGCGGTGATCGTGCAGGGCCACGGCTCGGCGGCGAAGGCGGTCCATGGCCCGTCGATGACCCGCACGGAGGTCGCGCTGGACGGCCGCTTCGCCCGCTCGCCCTGGCTGCGCGTGACCGTGATCGACCGCGCCGGCCGCCGTGCCTGGAGCAACCCGGCCCGCCGCGGCGCCTGACCCGGGCCCCGCGCGCTCTTTCCGGTCCCCGGCAGGCACCCCCTGCCGGTCCCGCCGTGCTGCCCGGGCCTTCGCGCCGCCGCCGCGCCCAAGGCTTCACAATTGATTAGCACGCCTGTCACGAAACCGTCTCCGACCCGACCTAGCAGGACCGGAGAGCGAAAGAGGTGATGCATGTTGCAGGTCGAGGAACTGACCCGGCGGTTCGGCGCGCGGACGGCGGTGGACCGCGCGAGCTTCACGGTCGAGGCCCCGGCGATGATCGGGATCATCGGCCGGTCGGGCGCGGGCAAGTCGACGATGCTGCGGATGCTGAACCGGCTGACCGATGCCAGCGAGGGCCGGATCCTCTTCGACGGCACCGAGATCACCGCCCTGCGCGGCGCGGACCGCCGCCGCTGGCAGAGCCGCTGCGCGATGATCTTCCAGCAGTTCAACCTGGTGCCGCGGATGGACGTGGTCTCGAACGTGCTGCACGGCACACTGAACCGCCGCTCGACGCTGGCCTCGCTGTTCAACCTCTACCCCGAGGACGACATCCACCGCGCCATCGGCATCCTGGAGCGGCTGGGCATCGCCGAGCACGCGCCGAAGCGGGCCGAGGCGCTCTCGGGCGGGCAGCAGCAGCGCGTCGCCATCGCCCGCGCGCTGATGCAGGAGCCCGAGATCATCCTGGCCGACGAGCCGATCGCCTCGCTCGACCCGATGAATGCCCAGGTCGTCATGGACACGCTGCGCCGCATCCACGAAGAGGACGGCCGCATGGTGATCGCCAACCTGCACACGCTGGACACCGCGCGGCGCTACTGCGACCGGGTCATCGGCATGCTCGACGGCCGCATCGTCTTCGACGGCACGCCTGCGCAGCTGACCACCGGCGTCGCCCGCGACATCTACGGGGCCGGCGCGGATTTCTCGGAACACGCGACCTCGACCGCCATCGCCCCGGCAGACCGCGCCTGGCGCGAGGCCGAGGCCTATCTCTGACCCCGTTCAACCGGCCGCGTCCCGGTCCGGGGCGGCCTTCCCAAGGAGAGAGAAGATGAAAGCTCTTGCACTTGCCCTGGCCGCCTCCACGGCCCTCGCCTCCGCTGCCTCCGCCCAGGAGATCAGCGAATTCCGCCTCGGCATCCTCGGCGGCGAGAACGCCCAGGACCGCATCGCCAACAACGAATGCCTGGCCGAGCAGCTGAGCTCGTCGCTCGGCGTGCCGGTCAAGATCTTCGCCCCCGCCGACTACAACGGCGTGATGCAGGGCCTGCTGGGCGGCACGATCGACGCCGCGATCCTCGGCGCCTCGGGCTATGCCGGCGTCTACCTGCAGGACCCCGAGGCGGTCGAGCCGGTGCTGGTCAAGACCAACCTGGACGGCTCCTACGCCTACTACTCCATCGGCTTCGCCCGCAAGGACAGCGGCATCGCCACGCTGGCCGGCGCCAAGGGCAAGGTCTTCGGCTTCGGCGATCCGAATTCCACCTCGGGCTACCTGATCCCCTCGGTGGAGATCCCCGCCTCGAACCCCGAGATCCCGGCCGCCGCGATGCAGGACGGCTCCTCCGACTATTTCGCCGACGTGAAATTCACCGGCGGGCACGAGCAGACCATCGTCGCGGTCTATAACGGCGATATCGACGCCGGCGTGACCTGGGCCGACGGCCAGGGCGCCTGGGAGGACGGCTACAATTCGGGCGCGCTGCGCAAGGCCGTGGATGCAGGCCTCGTCGACATGAACGACATGGTCGAGATCTGGAAGTCGAAGCCGATCCCGGAAGGCCCCTTCGTGCTGCGCAAGGCGCTGCCCCAGGACGTCAAGACCGAGGTCACCGCGATCATGGACAACCTCTACGAGACCGACGCGGACTGCGCCTATGGCGTGGCCGGCGGCGACACGCTGGGCTTCAGCCCGATCACCCATGACGCCTACGAGTCGATCATCGCCGTGCGCCGCGCGAAGATCGAGCAGGGCTCCTGACGCCTGGCCTTTCCACCGCAGGCCCGGCCCCGCGCCGGGCCTGCGCCGTTCCGCGAGTCTCTGCATGACCGACCTAGCCTCCCCGCCCCCCGGCGCGATCCGCGACAGCTACATGGCCGAGCTGCGCCGCCGCAGGCTCTATGGCGGGCTCGCGCTGCTGGTCTTCGCCGCGCTGATGATCGCGGGCTTCCAGACGGCCAATGACCGCAATGCCGGCGGCTTCCTCGACGGGCTGCACCGGATCGGCGACTATCCCGCCATGGTGCTGTCCGAAGCCTGGGAGAAGCGCGCCCAGCTGCCCGGCAAGCTGCTGGAATACCTGCCCGACCTGGTCGAGACCCTGAACATCGCCGCCGTCGCCACCCTGACCGGAGCGATTGCGGGCACGGTTCTGGCCTTCCTGTCGATCCGCGGGCTCGCGCCCTGGCCGCGGGCCGTGCCGCTCTTCCGCCGGCTGATGGACATCCTGCGCGCCATCCCCGAGATCGTCATCGCGCTGATGCTGATCTTCGTACTGGGCGGCGGGCCGGTGCCCGCGGTGATCGCCATCGCCTTCCACACCGCCGGCGCGCTCGGCAAGCTCTTCTCCGAGGTCGCCGAGAATGCCGACCAGAAGCCGGTCGAGGGGCTGGCCTCGGTCGGCGCGCGCTGGGGCCAGCGCATGGCGCTCGGCGTGCTGCCGCAGGTCGCGCCGAACTTCCTCAGCTACGCGCTCCTGCGGTTCGAGATCAATGTCCGCGCCTCCGCCATCCTCGGCTTCGTCGGCGCCGGCGGGATCGGCTACGAGCTCAAGAACGCCATGGCCTGGGGTCCGGGCCGCTTCGGCGATGCCGCGGCGATCTTCCTGCTGCTCTTCGGCGCGATCGTGCTCTTCGACCAGCTCTCGGGCCATCTCCGCCGCCGCCTCGTCGAAGGAACCCGCGCATGACCGCCATCGACACTGCCGATCTGCGCGCCTCCGCCGGACGCCTGTTCCGCCGCAAGCAGCTGGCGGGGTTCGGGCTGCTGGCGGGCGTGATCCTCTATCTCGCCTATGCTGCCGTGGCCTTCGACATCGCCGGGCTGATGGGCCGGGCGCGCTGGGACAATGCCGTCGTGCTCGCCTCCGACACCTGGAGCTACAAGACCCATGTCGAGCGGCAGCACCGCTCGGGCGATATCGAGATCGCCATCGAGGGCGAGCGCCGCGGCACCTATGCCCCGGGCACATCGCCGGACTGGATCGTGCTGGGAGACACGGTGACGGTCGATCTGGGCCATGGCGCCACCGCGCGGCTGCTGCCCGGCAATGTCACCGAGCTGGACATCCCCGGCCACGGCACGGCGCGGATGGCGCTGCAGGGCCGCAGCATCTCCGGCGATTTCGGCGAGGTGCCGCCCGATTGGATCAGCGCCTCGGCGAAGCGCGTGATGATCACCCTGCCCGGTGCGCGCGTGACGATGACCCCGGCGCGGACCGAGATCTTCCGCTATTTCTTCGGCTGGGACCTCTTCTGGTTCACCCTCGACAGCCCGTATTTCGGCCATGGCCCGGCCGAGATCCTCTTCGGCCCGCGGATCGACCCGCAGCGGGGCAACATCGCCGGCGCCGCCCATGACTGGTGGACCAACGCCGTCTGGCACCACAAGGACGTGGCCTGGGCGATCGGCGAGACCATCCTGATGGCCTTCCTCGGCACTTTCGGCGCGGCCATTGCGGCGCTGCCCCTGGCCTTCCTCGCGGCGCGGAACTTCACCCCGGTCTGGCTGCTGCGCGGCGCGGTGCGCCGGGTCTTCGACTTCATCCGCGGGGTGGACTCGCTGATCTGGACCATCGTGCTGGCCCGCGCCTTCGGCCCCGGCCCGCTGACCGGCGCGCTGGCGATCCTGGTGACGGACACCGGCACCTTCGGCAAGGTCTTCTCCGAGGCGCTGGAGAATATCGACGGCCGCCAGGTCGAGGGCATCCGCTCCACCGGCGCCAATGCCGTGCAGCGCGCGCGCTTCGGCGTGCTGCCGCAGCTGGTGCCGGTCCTCCTCAGCCAGGTGCTCTACTTCCTCGAGTCGAACACCCGATCGGCCACGGTCATCGGCGCCATCACCGGCGGCGGCATCGGGCTCCTGCTGACCCAGGCGATGCAGACCCAGAAGGACTGGGAGGAGGTCAGCTACTACATCCTCCTGATCGTGCTGATGGTGATGGCCATGGACTGGCTCTCGGGGCGGCTGCGCGCGCGGCTGATCGGCCGCGGGAGCGCGCGGTGATGGCGCGGCTCGGCCCCGATCCCCTCGTCCATCCCGATTGCGAGATCACGGAAAGCCGTCTCGGCGCCTTCTGCGAGATCGGCCGCGGCAGCCGCCTGTCGCGGGTCGGGATGGGAGATTACAGCTATTGCGACCGCCAGGCCGATATCGCCAATGCCCGGATCGGCAAATTCGCCAATATCGCCGCCTTCGCCCGGATCGGCGCCACCGACCACCCGCTGGACACCGCCGCCTGCCACCACTTCCTCTACCGCTCGGACGACTACTGGGACGATGCGGCGCCGGATGCCGATTTCTTCGCCCGCCGCCATGCCCGGATCGCGGTGATCGGCCATGACACCTGGATCGGCCATGGCGCGATGGTGAAGCCCGGGGTGACGCTGGGCCATGGCGCGGTCGTCGCCGCGGGCGCGGTGGTGACGAAGGACGTCGACCCCTACATGATCGTCGCGGGCCTGCCCGCCATGCCCCTGCGCGAGCGCCTGCCGCGGGCGCTGGCGGCGCGGATGATCGCGCTCGGCTGGTGGGACTGGGACCATGCAAGGCTGCGCGCCGCGCTGGAGGATTTCCGCAGCCTGCCGGCAGCGGCCTTCCTCGAGCGCCATGGCGGCTAGCTGTTCGACCCCACGGTTTGATGGCGCGATCCATTCTCTGGAATGGAAGGAAGCCCTACGGGACAGGTTCGTCACGGCAGCGCCACGATCGGTTGACCGGCAGGCGCATGCGCCGGGAGGAGCGCACGCCATCCGGCTGCACTGCAGCGATCGCAAGCCTCGACCGCGGCGCCAGGCCGGGACCTCGGGATCCATCCGGAGACGGTCGCAACGTGGCGCAGGCGCGAGACGGCCGAGGATCGCAAGACCGGTCCGAGGGAACCGCGCCCGACCGTTCCCGGCGAGACCGGTGAGGCGACGATCGCCGCGTTTCGAAGGCACGCGCTGCTGCCACTGGACGATTGTCTCCATGCCCTTCAGCCGTCGTCCCCGCACCTGGCCCGCTCCGCGATGAGCCATGATGCGCCACTGGGTCAAGCACCATGACGAATGCATCTCTCGCCTGCCGGATGTGCAAGGCGGCAAGCCCGAGAGACAGCGCTTCGATAGCTGCCCCGTCCATGCCCGGCAGGCGATTGCGAACCAATCTGCCGAGAGGGGGGCTTTCACATGGAGATTGCAGAACTGCAGACCGCCGAGGGAAGGCGCTATCTTTTCCTTGCCATCGGCCGGACCGGCAAGGCCGCGGCTGCCCAGCCGGCCGAGAAGGCCGGCAGGCGGACAGCATGGGAGGTCCTGGAGTTCCGTCCGGAGGCCGTTCCCTGCCGCATCCGCACGATTCCGACCGAGCGGGCCATCGGTCCGAGCCCGATGGCGAGCGGTATCCAGGTCGCCGAACAGCCGCGCAACCGGAACACCGCCCAGCCCCGGCAAATGCGCCTCGACATGATCCGCAAAGCCAATGGGATCGAAAACCGGCTGGCAAAACCCGATCATCCATGTAGCCACGAGGATCAGGAAACGGTCCGGGGGACCGTTTTCCCGAGAGGCGGCCAGGTCGGGCGGATGAACCGGACGGTCAAAGACGCCACCGTCAAACGCTTCCGCTTCGGCAGCCATGATCAGCTTCGCAGTCACCTCGCCGACGTCTTGAATGCCTGCAACGTCGCCCGCCGGCTCAAAACACTCAGCGGGCCCACGCCCTGCGAATGCATCTGCAGAATCCGGGCTTCAGAGCCGCACAGAGTCATCGCCGGTCCGATCCACCAGATGCCGGGACTGAACAGCTAGCCCTCCTCGCCGAGGGTCAGGGTGATCCGCTCTCCGGCCCACCAGGTGCGGCCATGCTCGACCGGGCGGCCCTCGGGGTCGCAGTTGAGGCTGGTGGTGACGATCAGCGGCGCGCCCTCGGGCAGCTCCAGCAGCCCCGCCTGCGTCGCGCTGGCCGGAACGGCGGTGATCCGCGTCCAGGCGCGGGTGTAGTCCGCCACCCCCGCCGCGGCCAGCGCCCGCGTCACCCCTTCCCCCGCGGCCAGCGCCTCGGCGATGCCGGGCAGCCGTGTCACCGGAAAGAGCGACTCCGCAATCGCCAGCGGCCGCCCGTCGGCCAGCGAGCGGCCCCGGCTGACCAGCAGCAATTCGCCCGGCGCGAGGCGGAGCCAGCCGGCCTCCTGCTCCGTCGCCGCGCGGGTCTCCTGGCCGAGGCTCTCGCGGCCGGGCCGGCGCCCCTGGGCGAGGAGGTTCTCGGTGAAACGCGTGCGGCGGGTGATCGGGTAGTCCGCGGGACGCCCCGCGACGAAGGCCCCCGCCCCGCGGCGGCTGCGCACGAGCCCCTCCGAGGCCAGCGCGGAGAGCGCATGGCGCACGGTGTGGCGGTTGACGCCGAAGCGCGCCGCCATCTGCGCCTCGGTCGGCAGCTTGTCGCCCGGCTCGTAGCCGCCCTCGGCGATGTCGCGCCGCAGCGCACGGGCGATTTCTGCCCAGATCGGCGTCTTGTTACCCAAAATTCACAAATCCCCTCTCGCGCCGCGGCGGCTGTTCCGGCATAATGTGTCTAGTTGTATAGTATAGCGGGAAGTTGTCGGGATGGAAAGCCGCGACGCAGATCGGAAGGCCTGGATGGGCCTCCTGGCCAAGGCGCCCCCGGGGCGCGCGGCCGGTCTTCTCGACGCCGCGATGGCGCGGCCGGACTTCGCCTGGCTGCGCGCGCCCGAGACCGGCAGCGTCATGGTCCGCGGCCGGGCGGGCGCCACCGGCGCGCCGTTCAACCTCGGCGAGATGACGGTCACCCGCTGCAGCCTGCGGCTCGGCTGCGGCACGGTGGGGCACGCCTATCTGCAGGGCCGCTCCAAACCCGATGCCGAGGCCGCGGCGCTGATCGACGCGCTGATGCAGACGGACCGCGCCGGGGCGCTGCAGGCGGCCGTGCTCGGCCCGCTCGCGGCGGAGCGCGCCGAGGCCCGCCGGGCCCGCGCGTCGAAGGCGGCGGCGACCAAGGTGGATTTCTTCACGATGGTGCGGGGAGAGGACTGATGCAGGCGCAATCTCTCGAAGGCGGCTTCGCCGACCCGGCGCTGGAGGCCGCAAGCGGCTTCCGCGAGCTGATGGAATGCATGGCCCGCCCCGGCCGCATCGTCGAGGTGGCAGGCGCCCGCCCGCCCGCGCCGCTCTCGCCTGCGGCGGGGGTGGTCCTGCTCCTGCTCTGCGATGCGGACACGCCGCTGCATCTGGCGGGCGCGGCCGACTGCCCGGAGGTGCGCAGCTGGGTCGGCTTCCATTGCGGCGCGCCGCTGGTGCCTGCCGCGGACTGCGCCTTCGCGCTCGGGGACTGGGCAGCGCTGGCGCCGCTCGGCCGCTACCGGGCCGGAACGCCGGACTATCCCGACCGCTCCGCGACGCTGATCGTCGAGCTGCCCGACCTCGCGCCCGGCGGCACGCGCCTGACCGGGCCGGGGATCGCGGAGGAGGCCCGGCTGCCCCTGCCCGATCCGGAGGCCCTCCGCGCGAACGCGGCGCGATTTCCGCTCGGGCTCGATGTCATCTTCACCAGCGGCACGCGCCTTGCAGCGCTGCCGCGCAGCACGCGGATCGGCTGATGTATGTCGCAGTGAAAGGTGGCGAGCGCGCCATCGCCAATGCCCATGCCTGGCTGGAGGAAGAGCGCCGCGGCGACCCGGCCGTCGCCGAGCTCTCTGTCGCGCAGATCCGCGAGCAGCTGGCGCTTTCGGTCAACCGGGTGATGGCCGAAGGCGCGCTCTACGATCCGGACCTGGCGGCGCTGGCGATCAAGCAGGCCCGCGGCGATCTGGTGGAGGCGGTGTTCCTGATCCGCGCCTACCGCACGACCCTGCCGCGCTTCGGCGCCTCCCTGCCGGTGGATACCGGCGCGATGGACTGCGACCGGCGCATTTCGGCGACCTTCAAGGATCTGCCCGGCGGACAGGTGCTGGGTCCGACCTTCGACTACACCCACCGCCTGCTGGAATTCCGCCTCGCCGCCGAAGGCGGGGAGGCGGCCGCCGCCGCGGAGCGCCGAGCCGAACCCGCCCCGGTGCCGCATGTGGCGGAATTCCTCGGCCGCGACGGGCTGATCGAACCGGCCGGGGACGGCGGAGAGACGCCCCCCGACCTGACCCGCGCGCCGCTGGAACTGCCCGCGGAGCGCGCGCTGCGGCTGCAGGCACTGGCCCGGGCCGACGAGGGCTTTCTGCTGTCCCTGGCCTATTCGACCCAGCGGGGCTATGCGCGCAACCATGCGTTCGTGGGCGAGCTGCGCATCGGCCGGGTGGCGGTCGAGATGGAGATCCCGGAGCTGGGATTCGCGGTGGAAATCGGCGAGCTGGCGCTGAGCGAATCCGAGACGGTGAACCAGTTCAAGGGCTCGAGGACCGAACCGCCGCAATTCACCCGCGGCTACGGGCTGGTCTTCGGGCAAACCGAGCGCAAGGCGATTGCCATGGCGCTGGTAGACCGCGCTCTGCGCTGGCAGGAACTCGGCGAGGCGTTCACCGGCGCGCCCGCGCAGGACGCGGAATTCGTCCTGAGCCATGCCGACAACGTGCAGGCGACGGGCTTCCTCGAGCATATCAAGCTGCCGCACTATGTCGACTTCCAGTCCGAGCTGGAGCTGGTGCGCAAGCTGCGCGCCGAAGCCAGAACGGAGGACGGGCGATGACCCCCCTCACCCCGGCCCTCTCCCCGGCGGGGAGAGGGAGCCATCGCATCGGCAAGCAATCGGCGTTAACCAGCCCTTTGCCATTCATGCCGACCCTCGGAACCGTCAGGAACCTCCCTCTCCCCGCCGGGGAGAGGGCCGGGGTGAGGGGGAAGCGGCAGATCAGGAACCATACCGTCGACATCCACAATGCGCGCCTTCTGCGCCACGCCGCCCCGCCGGGCGAGGCCTGGCTCTGGGAGCAGCTGCGGAACCGCCGCTTCCACGGGCTCAAGTTCCGCCGCCAGCCCGTGCTCTGCGGGCTCTCCGCCAGCTTCTCCTGCCCCGCACGGCGGCTCGTGCTGCAGATCGACCGTCCCGATGCGCGAACCGAGGCCGGGTTCCGCCGCCTCGGCCATGCCACGCTCCATCTCACCGGAACCGCGATCCTGGCCGCGCCGGACGCGGTCCTCGACCGCATCGCGCAGGAGGTCCTGCCATGACCGACGCCGCCTATAATTTCGCCTATCTCGACGAGCAGACCAAGCGGATGATCCGCCGCGCCATCCTCAAGGCGCTGGCCGTCCCGGGCTACCAGGTGCCCTTCGCCAGCCGCGAGATGCCGATGCCCTATGGCTGGGGCACCGGCGGCGTGCAGCTCTCGGCCGCCGTGCTGACCCGGACCGACCGCCTCAAGGTGATCGACCAGGGCGCCGACGACACCACCAACGCCGTTTCGATCCGCAAGTTCTTCGAGCGCACCGCCGGGATTGCCACCACCACCCGCACCGCCGAGGCGACCGTCATCCAGACCCGCCACCGCATCCCCGAAACACCTCTGGCCGAAGGACAGATCCTCGTCTTCCAGGTGCCGATCCCCGAGCCGCTGCGCTTCCTCGAGCCGCGCGAAACCGAGACGCGGCGGATGCATGCGCTCGGCGATTACGGGCTGATGCATGTCAAGCTCTACGAGGACATCGCCCGCCACGGCCATGTCGCCACCGCCTATGCCTATCCGGTGATGGTCGAGGACCGCTACGTGATGGACCCCTCGCCGATCCCGAAATTCGACAACCCGAAGCTGTCGGACTGCCCGGCGATCCAGCTCTTCGGCGCCGGGCGGGAGCAGCGCATCCATGCGCTTCCGCCCTGGACCAGGGTCGCCAGCCTCGATTTCGAGGACCACCCCTTCGAGCCCTCGAAGCCCGACCACCCCTGCGCGCTCTGCGGCGCGACGGAGAGCTATCTCGACGAGGTGATCACCGACGACCAGGGCACGCGGATGTTCGTCTGCTCCGATACCGACTACTGCGAGACCCGCCGCGCCGGAAGCCCCGGCAATGCGCGCCGCACGGACTCCCCGGAGACTGCGCGCCGCACGGGCGCGACAGAGGTTGCGCGCCGAACTTGCGCGACGGAGGCCGCGAAATGACCCCGATCCTCTCGGCAAGGCAGCTCTCGAAATCCTACGGCGCGCAGCTTGGCTGCCGCGATGTCTCCTTCGATCTCTGGCCGGGCGAGGTGATGGGCATCGTCGGCGAGAGCGGCTCGGGCAAGTCGACGCTTCTGAGCTGCCTGGCGGGCCATCTGGCCGCGGATGCGGGCCAGGTCGTCTTCGACACGCGCGATCACGGCCCCCGCGACGTGCTGGCCATGGCCGAGCCCGAGCGGCGGGCGCTGTCGCGCAGCGACTGGGCCTTCGTCCACCAGCATGCCCGCGACGGGCTGCGCATGGGGGTCTCGGCCGGCGGCAATGTCGGCGAGCGGCTGATGGCGGCCGGGGCGCGGAACTACGGCGCGATTCGCGGCACGGCAGAGGACTGGCTCGGCCGCGTCGAGATCGACCCGGGGCGGATCGACGACCGGCCCTCCACCTTCTCGGGCGGGATGCAGCAGCGGCTGCAGATCGCGCGCAACCTCGTCACCGGGCCGCGGCTCGTGTTCATGGACGAGCCGACCGGCGGGCTCGATGTCTCGGTGCAGGCGCGGCTCCTCGACCTTCTGCGCGGGCTGGTGCGGGACATGGGGCTCTCGGCCGTGATCGTCACCCATGACCTCGCCGTTGTGCGGCTGCTGGCCGACCGGCTGATGGTGATGAAATCCGGCGAGGTGGTCGAGCAGGGGCTGACCGACCAGGTGCTCGACGATCCGCAGCACGGCTATACCCAGCTGCTGGTCTCCAGCGTGCTGGCGGCCTGAGGAGGCAGGATGGAGAACGGACAGATGATCGAGATCGCGGGCGTTTCCAAGCGCTTCGTGCTGCACAACCAGGGCGGGGCGGAGATCCCGGTGCTGTCGGGCGCGGGCTTCTCGGTGGCGCGCGGCGAATGCGTGGCGCTGACCGGTTCCTCGGGGGCGGGCAAGTCGACGCTGATGCGGATGATCTACGGCAACTACCGCACCGATCAGGGGCGCATCGCCATCGGCGGCATAGAGATCGCCGGGGCCGCGCCGCGCGAGGTGATCCGGCTGCGCCGCGAGGTGCTGGGCCATGTCAGCCAGTTCCTGCGCGTCGTGCCGCGGGTGCCGACGATCGAGGTCGTGGCCGAGCCGCTGCGCCTCCTCGGCATGGCCGCGGAGCCCGCCCGCGACCGCGCCGCGGCGCTGCTGGCGCGGCTGAACGTCCCCGAACGGCTCTGGGGGCTCTCGCCCACCACCTTCTCGGGCGGCGAGCAGCAGCGGGTCAACATCGCCCGCGGCTTCGTCCATCCCTATCCGGCGCTGCTGCTCGACGAGCCCACGGCCAGCCTCGATCCGGCGAACCGCGCCGTGGTGCTGGACCTCATCCGCGAGGCCAAGGCGCGCGGCACGGCGATCGTCGGCATCTTCCACGATGCCGCCGCCCGCGCCGAGATCTGCGACCGCGAGATCGACATGACCGCCTTCGCCCCGGAGCGGGCGCAATGAGCCGGCCGGGGCGGCTGGTCGCCGTGGTCGGCGCCTCGGGCGTCGGCAAGGACAGCCTGATCCGCGCGCTGGTGCGGGCGGCGCCGCATCTCGCGCCGGTGCGCCGCGTCATCACCCGCGCGCCGGGGCTCGGCGGCGAGGAGTACGACGCCGTCACCGAGGCCGAGTTCCGCGCCCGCGCCGCCGCCGGGGGCTTCTGCCTCAGCTGGGCGGCGCACGGGCTCTGCTACGGCATTCCCGCGGAGGTGGCGCAGGACGTCGCCCGCGGCAACGGGCGGATCGCCAACCTGTCGCGCCGGGTGCTCGGCGAGGCGGCCGCGGTCTTTCCCGGCCTCGCCGTCCTCAATGTCACCGCGCGCACCGAGACGCTGGCCCGCCGCCTGACGGGCCGCGGGCGCGAGGACCCGGCCGCGATCGCCCGGCGGCTGGCCCGCACCGCCCCGCCGCTGCCGCCCGGCCTCGACGCCGTCACCCTCGCCAATGACGGACCGCTCGAGGACACCGTCGCCCGCGCCCTGGCCATCCTGGCCGCCGACCCTGCCTGACGGCGCCCGCGCCGCTCCTTCTCCCGAGGATCTCCGATGAACCAGATCGCCCCCGCCGCCCTCGAACCCGCCATCGCCGCCGGCAGCCTGTGCCTCGGCAATGCCCGCCTCGTGCTGCCCGACCGGGTGGAGACCGGCTGGATCGCGGTCGAGGACGGCGTGATCGCCGCGACCGGCAGCGGCGCGGCGCTGCCCGCGGGCGCCCTCGACTGCCGCGGCGACCTGGTGATGCCGGGGCTCGTCGAGCTGCATACCGACAACCTGGAGCGCCATATCGAGCCGCGCCCCGAGGTCGCCTGGCCGCACCGCCCGGCGCTCCTGGCGCATGACGGCGAGCTGGCCTCGGCCGGGATCACCACGGTCTTCGACGCGCTGCGCGTCGGCTCGATCACCTCGCAGGGGCAGGGCTACGGCAAATACGCCCGCAGCGTCGCCGACGAGCTGATCGAGCTGCGCCGCGCCGGCGCCTTCCGGATCTCGCATTTCGTCCATCTGCGCGCCGAGATCTGCTCGGAGACGCTGCTGGAGGAGCTCGCCGAATTCGGCCCCGGCGACCGGATCGGCATCCTCAGCCTGATGGACCACACGCCGGGCCAGCGGCAGTTCCGCGACATCTCCAAGCTGAAGGCCTACTGGGCGGGCAAGCGCGGCTTCAGCGACGCGGCCTTCGACGCCCATGTCGCCCATCTCTACGCGCTGCAGGAGCGCTTCGGCGCGGCCAATGAGGCGGGCGCGGCGGCAGAGGCGCAGAGGCTGGGCGCGGTGCTGGCCAGCCATGACGACACCACGCCGGAGCAGGTGGCGCAGTCGAAGGGCAAGGGCGCGGCCTTCGCCGAGTTCCCGACCACCGCCGAGGCCGCCGCCGCCTGCCGCGAGGCAGGCATCGCCATCATGATGGGCGCGCCGAACATCGTCCGCGGCGGGTCGCATTCGGGCAATGTCGCGGCGCTGGCGCTGGCCGGGGACGGGCTGCTCGACATCGTCTCCTCGGATTACGTGCCGTCCTCGCTTCTGCTCGCCGCCTTCCGCCTGGCGGCCCATTGGGAGGATCTGCCCCGCGCCGTGCGCACCGTGACCGAGGCGCCCGCGCGGGCGGCGGGACTGGCCGATCGCGGACGGCTGGAACCGGGGCAGCGCGCCGACCTCCTTCGGGTCGCCGGGATGGGCGGCCAGCCGGTGCTGCGCGGTGTCTGGAGCCGCGGGCTGCAGGTCGGCTGATCCCCCGCGCCCCGCGGGGTCAGGAGACCGGCCGGGCGGCGAAATGCGACATCATCTGGGCATCGGCCGTCTGCTGCCAGCCCTCGGAGATGTCCTTGCCGATATAGGTGACGACCCGGCCCTTCGTGGCCCCCGGCACGACGCGCAGCCCGCGGGCGAAGCGGTTCTCGAACCGCGCCCGCAGCCGGCTTTTCAGCTGCAGGGTGTGGCGCAGCGAGAAGGGCGAGACATAGTCGATGAACCACAGCCGGTCGCCCGAGGTCCAGTCCTCCAGCCGGATCGCGGAGGGCGTCTTGATATAGCGCAGCTCCGCCTCCTCCGAGAAGAAGGCCCAGCTTGCATAGGCGACGGGCACGCAGCCCTCGCGCAGGATCTCGTACTGGCCGAGGCTGACCGGCGGGATGACATTGCGCATCATCAGCCGCGTGCTCCAGTCGGCATGGAGGCCCGAATTCATCCACAGCCAGGAGATCTGGCCGAGCTCGCCGAAAGTCTGATCGTTCTTCATGGTCCTGTCCTTTCCGTCACATGGTCCCGCGGCGGGCGGACCCTTGCGGCCCGCCCGCGCTGCCGGGGCTAGCCGAGGTCGAAGTCGTAGAGATTTGCGGTATTGAGATTGTCGTCGTCCCAGGCGCCCTTCTCCTGGCGGATCAGGTCGGCATCGCCGTCGCCGTCATAGTCGCCGGAGATCAGGTTGGTCAGGTGCTGCGGCGTGGCGATGTCGAAGCTCGCCTCATGGGCGAAGCCCGGCACCAGCGCCTGCGCGAGATAGACGTCCAGCGCGCGCTCGCCGTCCTGCACCAGGATGTCGTCGCGCCCGTCGCCGTCGAAATCGTCAACGGTCAGGGTCGTGTCGCCGCCGCGGAACGGATTGCCGGACTGGCCGGTCAGCGCGCCCAGATCGCCCAGCAGCTCGAAATCGCCGCCGCCCGTGGCCAGGTAGATCTCGGTGGTGAACTGCCCGTCGCCGCCCGCCGCCTTGTCCTGCCGCAGAAGGTCGTCCAGCCCGTCGCCGTTGAAATCCCCGGCGATCAGCAGCGTCTCGTCGCCCTTGAACGGATCGCCCGATTGCCCGGTGGCGGCGTTCAGGTTGGCATGGAGCGCGAAGCCGCCATCCGCCGTCGACAGGTAGACCTGCGCGGTGTTGGCGTCGTCATCGTCCCAGGCGCCCTTCTCCTGCTTGATCAGGTCGTCGCGCCCGTCGCCGTCGAAATCGCCGACGATGATGTTGGTCAGGTCGCCCTTGAAGACATCGCTGCGCCCGGCCAGCTGGTTCACGTGTCCGGCCCGCTCGAAGCTGCCGCCGCCGGTCGCCAGGTAGAGCTCGGCCGTGTTCTTGCTGTCGTTGTCCCAGCTGCCCTTTTCCTGGCGGATGAAGTCGTCGAGCCCGTCGCCATTGAAATCGCCGACCAGCAGATCGGTCAGGTCGCCGCGGAACCGTCCGGAATTCATCCCGGAATTCTGGTAGAGCAGCCCGTCGAAGGCGAAATCGCCGTCGCCCTGCGACAGGAACACCTTGGCCGGGGCATCGCCGGTGCTGCTCTGCACGATGTAGTCGTCCTTCCCGTCGCCGTCGAAATCGCCCGAGACGATCTTCGTCCGGTCGCCCTTCAGCCCCGAGAGCAGGCTCTGCAGCCCGAAGAAGCCGCCGCCCGCACCGGAAAGATCGGCCGCCTTCTCCAGCGTCAGCGCGCCGCCGCTGCTGCGGGCGATGAGCCCGGGGATCTCGCCGAAGCCGGCCGACCCCTCGCCATAGGCGCTGTCGAAGGAGAGGACCGGGCCGGCCTGGCTGGCGTCATAGGCCTCGGTGAAGAAGGACTCGATGACCACGGTGGCGGTGCCGCTGGCCACCACCAGATCCGTCCCGCCCGCGACCGAGAAGGAGAGATCCGCCGTCGGCAGGTTCGTCAGGTCGAAGCGGAACGTGTCGCCCAGGGTCTGCGTGCCGAAATCGGTGACCCCGTCCTCGAGGCTGAAATCCACCAGCGAGACGGTCGTGTCCGCGTCGAGCGACATGTCGAAGAGGAAGCGGTCCGCCCCCTCGGCGCCGATCAGGACATTGCTGCCCGCGCCGCCGTCGAGCACGTCGTCGCCGTCGCCGCCGAAAAGCAGGTCGGCGAAGGCGCTGCCGATGATGCCCTCGCTCTCGGCGGTGCCGCGGATCGCGTAGCCGATCTGCTGCCCGCCTTCGGTGGCGGTGGCGGCGAGGCCCGAGGCGTCATAGGTGATGATCCCCTCGTAGTCGCCGACCGTGCTGCGGTCGAGGATCGCGCGGGCAGCGTCGCGGAACTCGCCCAGGTCGAGATTGCCGCCAAGCGCCGCTGCCTCCTCGCCATAGACGACGTCGATCATGCCCTGCAGGTCCCAGGTCACGTTCTCGATCCCGGCGAAGGCGAGGATCGAGGTCATCGCCCAGCCGTCTTCGGACAGAAGGTTGGCGATGGTGGCGACCGCGATGTCCTCGCCCAGTTCCGAGGCCAGCTCCGCGGGCATCAGCGCGTCCATCAGTTCGGGGTCGTCCTCCAGGATCTGCCCCGCCACGAGGTAGTGCGCGCCGAGCTTGAAGAGCGTCTCGCCCCAGGCGCCGTTCAGGAGGATCGTGTCATGGCCCGCGCCGCCGTCGATCTCCACCGTCTCGGGCAGGTCGGTGTCGGTCTCGCCCACGGTCGAGAAGCCCCGCGCCGGCAGGAAGGTGTCGTCGCCCTCGCCGCCCAGGGCGGCATGGCCCTGGCCGAGCTTGATGAAGTCGTCGCCCTCGAGCCCGGCGAGCAGCAGCGCCTTGTTGTAGTTGGCGACCAGGATCACGTCATCCTGCTGGCTGCCCGCCAGCATCTCGATGTCCTTGAGCTCGTCATGGAGCGTCGTGATCTCGCCGACCTCGCTGACCGTGATGTAGCTGTACTCGATCCGCTCGGTTTCCTTGCCGCGCTTCACCTCGGTCGTGCCGATGGCGCCCTCGAGGATGGTCGTGTCCGCGTCGAGCATCTTGCGGACCACCAGATTGCCCGCGCCGTTCGTGGTGACGCGCAGCCCCTCCGCCAGATGGGTGAGGTTGGCATAGGTGACGGAGTCCTGCCCTTCGCCGCCGTCGATATTCGGCCTGCCGCGGGTCGCCGCCGAGGTGCCCGAGGTCTCGGTCATCAGGAACATGTCGTCCCCGGCATTGCCCTCGATCTTCATCGGGACCTCTTCCAGCGCGGCATTCCGGGCCTCGCGGGCCTGAGTGACGACATTGCGCAGGTCGAAGGTCGTGCTGTCGCCGCCGTCGATCAGCGTCCAGCCCGAGAGATCCTCGATCTTCAGCGTGGTCTCGTAGGAATGCTTGCCGGTCTTGTCGCGGTCGAGCTCCTCGTCGCCCGAGGCCGCCATCGGCGTGATGAATTGCAGCAGCGTCTGCTTGCCGGTCGCCTCCTCCGCCGCGTCGCCGAGCAGGATCGTGCCCTTCTCGATCAGGATCTCCTCGCGGTCCCAGTCGCCGGTGCCGAGGTCGCCTTCCTCCAGATGGCCGGCGAAATGCGCCTGGGTCTTGCCCATCTCGCCGCCGATCCCAGCGAGCCCGGCCAGCTCCAGGTCGCTCGCCGTCATCTGCACCGAGCCAAGCGCCGAGACGCTGTCGAAGCCGCTCTCGATCAGCGCCTGGGCCTCGGCGAAGAAGTCGTCGAGCTCGCGGTCGCTCTGGAAGTCGAAGCTCTGGTCGAAGAACCCCTCGACGCCGCCGTCGAAGTCGCGGATCTTGTCGGCGATATTCTCCGCCGCCTTGTTCAGCGCGGCCTGCTTGGTCGCCGCCAGGATGCCCTGAAGGCCGGCCGTGATCCCGGCAATGGCCAGCGCGACCGGCGCGCCGACCCCGGTGGCCGCCGCCGCGGTCGCGCCGACGCCGCCGGACACGCCGACCGCCGTTTCGGCGACATAGAAGCCGACATCGATATTGCGGAAGGTCTCCAGCAGCTGTCCAAGATAGTCGGCGCTGGTCTCGTAGGCGGCGCTCTCGATATCGGCCTTGTCGCGGACATCGTCGAGATGGTCATTGGCCTGCGAGAAGGACGCCCATTGCAGCGGGTTCACCGCCGAGGCGAGCGAGGCCATCACCCCCAGCACCGGCACCGCCGAGGACACGGTCGTTCCCGCCATCGCCGCGTAGCTGGTGAGCGCGCCGATCGCCAGGCCCATCGCCAGGTTGGCGCCCTGCACCACGGCCTCGCCGATATAGTAGCCCTCCATCCCCTCCGGCGCGTCCTTCAGGTCGATGATCGACTGCGCGAAGGTGGCGATCTGCGGGCCGACGCCCACCACGCCCGAGAAGGCGCCCGCGCCGGCCTGGAAGTTCTTGGCCGCGTCCCGGTACTTCTCCACCGCCGCGAAGAGATCGGCCAGATCGGCCGCCATCGACATGCCCCCGGCGACATAGCCCGTCGTCGTGGCGGTGTCGCCGACGCCGCTGGCCACCATGCCGGAGATCGAGGAGCCGAGCGACAGGAGCTTGTAGCTGCCCTCGCCGAGCGCCACGGTCCGGGAGGCCGCCTTGAAATCCTCCGCCGTGCCGTCCAGCGCCTGGCCCAGATCGGTGTATTCGTCGATTGCCAGCCTGCGGTTGTCTAGATCGGCCTGCGTGTCGGCAATGCCCTGGTTGAGCACGTCGATTTCGCCCTGCAGCGCCGCCTTCTCCCGGTCGAGCGCCGCCGACGCTGCCGCGACCGGGATATCACCCCCGGTCAGCGCCGCCTTGCGGGCCTCCAGCTCGGCGATCTCCGCCTCCTTGGCCTCGATCAGCGCGGTCTGCGCGCGCATCTCCTCTTCGAGCCCGGGGCGGTCCGCCGCAAGCTCCTCCTGCATGCGGGCCAGATCCTCCGCCAGCGACTCCGCCAGCGCCTTCAGCCCGGTCTTGTAGTCGGGATACTTGGTCTCGCCGTCCGCCTCGACAGGCTGCGTGGTCAGCGATCCGCCGACCGGATCGGCCGTGACCCCGGCGAGGAAGGCGTTGATCGTCCCGCGCAGCCCCGCATCCTGGATCTCGAGCGCCGAGAGCGCGTCGAAGCTCTTCTGCGCCAGCCCCTCGGCCAGGCCGACATCGAAGATCATCTTGGCCTGGGTGGCGGTCTTCAGCGCGTCGAGCGCGAAGGTGGCGATCTGGGCGCCCTGCCCGTCGCCCTCGGCAAAGAGCGAGTCCGAGGAACCGATCTGGCGGCCGAGATTCTTCGCATTGTCGATGACCGAGAGCGTGTAGGCCATCTCCTTGCGGAAGACGTCGACCTGGGATTTCTTCGCGGCCGCATCCGTCCATGTCTCGGGCCGCTCCGGGGCGGAGAGCGCCTTCATGACCACGCTGCTGTTGTTGAAGACCTTGTCCATCGCCGAGACCATGGCGGCGGCGCGGGCCTTGTAGGACAGGTCTGCCTCCTCTCCGATCGCGCCCGTGTCGGGCCCGAAGATGGTGCCTGCGATCTCGGCCATCTGCTGCTGCAGCGTCTCGCCCACCGCGGCCTGCAGCTCGACGAGGCTCGCGGCCCCCGCGCCGGGGGCCGAGACGCGTTCGCCCAACATGGCGAGCTGGCTTTCCAGCAAGTCGCGGTCGAAGCTGCCGGGGTCGAGATCGAGCCCGTCGAGGGTCTCGAGAATGCCGGCGAGATGCGCGCTCCAGTCCTGCGGAGCCGCGTCGGTCGGGGGGGTTGCGTCTTCGGTCATGTCGGGTGCCTCGTCCTTTGGGATGGGGCTCGCGCAGGGACGTCCGGGCGAGCGACAACCGTTGGTCGCCGCAGCTCGGCAAGAGGTTCATTCTTTTCCCGAACTTTCCTCCGGCGCCCGCCGGGGACAGGCCCGCACGGCGCCGCAGGGCGAGCCGGAACCGCACGGGGCGGCGCAGGCCCCCGAGGCAGGAAGAGCGGCCCGGCGCGTTGCCGGTGCCGCTCTTCCCATTTTCAAGATACTGAAATCATTAAGCAAAAACTTGGAAAAATTGGTGACCGCCGTTTCCGGCGGCCACCGGCTTTCACAAAAGAAATCGCGGGCCCCCTCCAGCCCCGGCCGGGACCGGCTACCGGAGGAGGGTTCGAAATTGAGCCCCGCTACCTTGTTTATCCGTCTTATCCGGAGGTCTGCGGAGCATTGCCCCGCTTCGTCCGTGAAGGTCTTGGTCAATCAATGTGTTAAACTTGTAGCCCCGAGGCACCTTCACATTGAAGGCCCGCGAAGGGGTGAACCGACCGGCAAGACGGATCGATTTCCTACTCCTTCGGGTAGCTTGCCGCGCCCGATGCGCGCCGCCTGCCCCCTTGCGTGGTCAGGGGCATAGGTAGAATCGCCTAGGCCGGTGCCCGGGCCTCCGACACGCGGCAGACGCCCGGAGCGCAGGCCCCTCCGGCCGGCTTCCGGGGCAACCACCTTTGGTGGAGTGATTTCGACAGCAGTTCGCGTTTTTGGAGTTCGCCGGGATCCGGTGGGAACGCCGATGGCTCCCACGCGAAACACGCCGGACGGGCCTCTTGGAGCCCGCTCTTCCGGCTCCCCGTCCCGCTCGCGGTTCCGAGCCAGCGCGGTGCGATCTTCTTCAGCCTGACGGGCACCCGTCGCCCGCGGACCGGCATCGGGCCCTTCGCGATATGCCTCGGCCTGCCGGCGCCGCTGCCTGCCGGGACCAGAGCGGCAGAGCGCGGCCCGGAGGAACCGGGCGCGCGCGCCGCCGCCCCCCCCCCGGGAGGCGGGGCTCAGGGCGCCGCCGCGCCAGAGAAGCGCAGGAGCAGCGGGCCGCCGCCGGGCGCCGCAGGCTCTGGCTGGAGGCCGTCCGCCTTCAGGAGCGCCAGCGCCGCGGCCTCGGCCCGGGCCGGCGCCGCCCCGTCATGGCGGCCCTCCGCGGCGAAGGCCCAGGCCACGACCGGCGCGCCTTCCGGCGCCTGCCCCGCCAGCCACAGCCGCAGGAGCCCGCCCGGCGCGGGCGCGCGCAGGGTCGCCCCGGCCGGCTGCGCATCGAGAAAGGCCAGCGGCGCCGTCGCCCCGGGACGCGGCGCATCGGCGAAATCCTGGCGCAGGGCGGCGAGGCCCGAGGCCAGCCCGGGCGGCGGCACCCGGCTCCAGCCCCCGGCCTCCAGCCGGGCCGCAATCGCCTCGATCCCCGCCCCGGAGGAGAGGAGGCCCACCCCCGGCAGGGCATCGCCCGCCAGCGTCACCACCCCGAGCGGCAGCCCGCCCTGCGCCGCCTGCGCGAGATCGGCGATGGGGGCGGGATGCGCAGCATCGCGCGCGACCGGCTCGGGGTGATGGCGCACGGCGATCCAGAGCGCCGCCGCCAGGCAGGCCCCGGCCGCCGCCAGCCCGGCAAACGGCCGCGGCCGCGCCGCCCGCCCCGGTCCCGGACGCAGCGCCTCGGCGATGGCGAAGCCGATCACCATCCAGATCGCGCCGATCACCCAGCCGTTCAGCACGTCGGAGAGGAAATGCTCCACCAGGTAGATCCGCGTCATCCCCAGCGCGGCGGCCATGCCGACCCCGGACCAGATCGCCAGGGTCGGGCCGATCAGCCGCTCGCGCCACAGCAGCAGCGCCAGGCTGCCATAGAGCGCCACCGAGATCGCGGCATGGCCGGAGGGGAAGCTGTGCGAGGTCTCGAGGAAATAGGAGATCTCCGGCCGTGCCCGCCCGAAGGCGAGCTTCAGCAGCGTCACCGTCACCGCATTGCCCGCCACCGCCGCGGCCAGCCCGATCGCCGCCGCGCGGCGCCCGGCCAGCGCGAAGCCCAGTACCCCGGCCAGCGCCGCGAGCGCCGCCACCGGCACATGGCCTGCCTGCGTCACCCAGCCTGCCAGCGACAGCCCGGCCGGCGTCCAGTAGGCATGGGCCAGGTTCGAGACCCGCGCATCGAGCGCCGCCGTGTCGGGCACCAGCGCGAGATCCAGCGCGCCGTCGACGAAGACCCCGGCGAGATAGAGGAGCAGGAGCACGATCCCCGTGGCCAGGAGCCCGCCGCCATGGGACGGGTCGAGCCTGCGGTGCAGGAAGGCGGTGCTGCGCGGATGGCGCGCGACCAGCCTTGCGGCGGGCGGCCAGGCCGCCAGGCGCTGGCGCAGCACCGAGAGCCCGGCCCTCAGCGCGGGCGCGCCGCGGCGCGCCTGCCGCGCCACGATCCAGGTCACGAGGACAAGCGCCGCCAGGACGCCCAGGGGCAGCGCCAGCCGCGGCAGATAGGGGGCGATCCGCGCCAGCAGGTCGCCTGCCGCATAGCCCGCGGCGACATGGACCAGCGCATAGACGATGCCGCTGACGATGTTCCACAGGTGGAAGCGCCGCCGCTCCATCCCCGAGAGCGCCGCGGCCAGGGCCGCGAGGCTGGCCACCGGCCCGAGGAACCGCCCCAGGACCAGCGCCAGCGGGCCGCGGGTCCGCACCAGCTCCTGCGCGCGGCGGAAGGCGCGGCTCTCGGGCAGCTTCACCCGGCTGCCGAGCCAGCGCCCGGTCAGCCAGCTTGCCTCGCCGCCGAGGATCGCGCCGACCGCCACGAACCAGGCCAGATCGAGGAAATCGAGATGGCCGAGCCGCACCAGCGCGCCGCCGGCATCGACGATCACCGTGCCCGGCACGATCACCCCGGTGACCCACCAGCCCTCCAGCATCGCGGCCAGGCCGATGATCCAGTAGGACCAGACCCCCAGCGAGTCGAGGGCCGGGAGGAGATGGGAGAGGAAGGCATGCATCTGGGATAGGTCCGGTCTGGCGTGTCGTCTGGCAGGGGGCGGGCAGGCCGCATCGTCAGGGTCTGGCCCGGGATCTGTGTCCCGGTCCGGCCTTTTGCCACGCGGAACCGCCGCGCGGCAGTCACGATATCGGCAAGTGCCATCGGCCCCGGCAGCCAATCAGCCCGCGCCGGGCCGCGGCGTCAAGAGCCCGGGCGCCCGATCCGCCGACGCGATGACGCCCGTCTGCGCAGCGTCCGGCGCGATCTGCCGGTCTGGCTCCTCCCGCGGCCCGCCACTTCCGCGCCTGCCCCGGCCGCCAAGGGGGGCTGTCCCTGCGGCCCGTGATGGCCGTCCGCGCCGAGGCGGTCCCGAGCGGCTGCGGGACATCCGTCCGCGCCCAGGCCGAAAATCGCTCGCCTCCGGGGCGGCTTTCGCGGCAGCCGGACTTCTTTGCCCTGACCGCTCGCGATCCTTTCCCCGGGGCCGGCAGAGCCGTGCCCTCGGCCCTCTCCGCGATGTCCGGGCTGGTCGGGCTGGTGCTCCGTCAACGGCGGCGGCGGGCCTCGCGCAGCACCGCCTCGGCCAGGACGCCGAGACAGAGGAGCACCAGCGCAGCCCCGCCCGCGAGCGGCGGCAGGAGGCCGGTGCCGAGCCCCGCCCCCGCCAGCGCCACCCCCGCCAGCGTCGCCAGGGTCAGCCGCAGATCGGCGACGAACATCTTCAAGAGCTCCCGCAGGACATCGCCGAGAAGCGTCATGCCGCGCTCCCTTCCGCCTGGGCGCGCGCCAGCCGCGCCAGGCCGAGCCCCGCCGCCAGGAAGAGCGCCGCAAGCGGGACCAGCGCCAGATCGCCGCCGGGCCAGTCCGCGCCGAGACCCTCGCCCGTCCAGAACACCCCGAAGGCGGAGAGCATCACGCCGACGCCGAATTTCAGCGCGTTCTCCGGCACCCGCGCCAGCGGGCGGCGCAGGAGGAACCCGGCCGCCAGGACCAGGAGGCAGGCGCCGAGCGCACCGAGCGCCGCCTCGCGCAGCAGCCCCTTGCCCGCGCCCACCGCGACGACGATGAAGGCGACCTCCAGCCCTTCGAGAAGCACCGCCTTGAAGGCGGCGATCCCGGCGATCCATTCGAGCGTGCGGGCCCCGCCTGCCTGCCGCCCGAGCGCCGCGGTCTCCTGCGCGAAGGCCGCCTCCTCGTCATGCAGCGCCAGGATGCCGGCGGCGCGCAGCACCGCCTTGCGCAGCCAGCCCATGCCGAAGAGCAGAAGGAGCACGCCGACGGCAACCTGCAGGAGCCGGATCGGGACCAGCTGCAGCGAGGGCCCGAGCAGCGCCACGACCGCCGCCAGAAGCGCCAGCGCCGCGCCGGTCCCCGCCAGGGCCGGACGCCAGCCACGGGTGAGCGCGACGGCCAGAACGATGGTGAAGGCCTCCACCACCTCGACGACCGAGGCCAGGAAGGCGGCCGCGACGGCCGGGAAGAGGACAGTCCAGAAATCAGCCGGCATGGGGCATCCCCGCACTTGTAATGATTGCGACTCGACTGTAGTCATTACTACATCACGGGACGGCACAGCGCAACGGCCGCCCCGGAAGGGGGCTCCGCCGATGACCGATGACAGCTTTCCCGCCCGGCTCGCCGCGCTGCGCGACCGGCTTTCCCCGGCCGAGGCGCGCGTGGCCGGCTGGCTGGCGGAGAACCGCGAGACGATGCTTTTCGCCCCGGCCGCCGAGATCGCCCGCGGCGCTGCCACCAGCGACGCGACGGTGGTGCGCACGGCGCGCAAGCTCGGCTATGGCGGGCTCGAGGCGCTGCGCCGCGCCATGGCGGCCGAGCTGCGCCGCGACCTGACGCTGGCGGACCGGATGGCGCGCGACCTGGCGGACGTTCCGCGGGAAAACGCGCTCGCCGTCTCGACCGCAGCGCTGCGCGAGGCGCTGGCGGCGATCGACGCGCTTGGCGCAGAGGATATCCGCCGGGCCACCGAGGCGATGGCGGCGGCGCGGCGCATCCATGTCTTCGGCATCGGCCCGTCTGGCTTCATCGCGGGGTATTTCGCCGCCCAGCTGGCGCGGCTCGGGCTGGACGCGCGGGCCGTCACCCGCACCGGGCTGCAATTCGCCGACGATCTGGTCGGGATCGGCACCGGCGACATGGTCGTCGCGCTGGCCTATGACCGCGCCTATCCCGAAATCCGCGCGCTTTTCGACCGGGCCGAAGAGCTGGAGCTGGCCTCGGTCCTCGTCACCGCGCAGGGGCCCGTCCTGCCCGACAGCCGCGCGGGACTGGTGCTGCGCGTGCCGCGCGGCCGGCCCGGCGGGGTCGGGCTGCATGCCGGGACGGTGGCGCTGCTCGAGGGGCTGCTGATGGTGCTTTCCGCCGCCGATCCCGACCGCGCGCGCGCCGCGCTCGAGGCGGTCAATGCCTGGCGGAGCGCCCTGGCGGGCGGCGGCATGGAGCTCTGAGCCCCGGTCAGGGACGGCCCAGCCCCTCGGCCATGGCATGCAGAAGCCGGTCCGCCGTTTCCGGATCGGTTGCCAGCGGCAGGCGCAGCCCGCCCTTCTGCACGCCCTCGCTGCGCTCGTAGACCAGCCTGCCGTCCTTGATCGTCGCCATCACCCGCAGCTGGTCCAGCGTCTCGGGATCGACCGCGGTCGGATCGCCCGAGAGCAGGACGAAATCCGCGCGCTTGCCGACCGCGATGCTGCCCTTGCTGTCTTCCTCGAACTGCTGCCAGGCGGGCCAGATCGTCATCGCCCTGAGCGCGGTCATCACGTCGACCCGCTGCGCCGGGCCGAGGATGTCGCCCGAGCGGGTGCGCCGGGTGACGGTCGCGTCGAGGATGCGCATGCTGTCGGGGAAGGCCACCGGCGCGTCATGGTGGCTGCCGAACATCATGCCGCGCTGGCGCACCCAGCCGGTGGGCGAGATGTTCTCGGCATTGACCGGTCCGACGGTATGCTCGCGGTGCCAGTCGCCCCAGTAGAAGGTGTGCATCGGGAAGAGCGAGGGGAAGACGCCCAGCCGCTGGTAGCTGTCGACCTGGTCCTCGCGCAGGAACTGGCCGTGGATCAGCACCGGGCGGTTGCCCGGATCGCCGTATTCCGCCTGCGCCGCCCCGAGCGCCGCGATCAGCATGTCCGAGGCGCCCTCGCCATTGGCATGGGTGATCACCTGGATGCCGCGGGCATAGCACCAGTCCACCGCCTCCTGCACCTGCGCCATGGTCACCGCCGAATAGCCCGCATAGCCCGGCGAGTAGTCGCCCACCGGATCGTAATAGGGCCGGTCGCGCAGCGCGGTGAAGCCCTGGGGCGAGCCGTCGATGGTCAGCTTGCAGCCGCCGGTGCGCACATGGCCGTCATAGGTCTTCGAGACCGTCGCCTCGATGAAGTCCTTCGCCTCCAGCACGTCGGGATAGGCGATCACGTCGACCGGCAGGCGGCCTGCGGCATCCACCGCCCGCAGCGCCTCGACCACCCCGGCCGAGGACCGCCCGTCCTGCGCCGTGGTATAGCCGTAGCTCGCCCAGAGCTGCCCGCCCGCCTCGGCGAAGGCGGCGATCCCGTCCGGGCCGAGCGACGCCAGGAGCGGGACGATCGCGGTGAAGAAGGCATATTCCTCGAGCACGCCATTGGGTGCGCCATCCGCGGCCCGGCGGATCACGCCGCCATCGGGATCGGGAGTGCCGGCGCCGATCCCGGCCAGCTCCAGCGCCTTCGAATTGGCGACGCCCAGATGGCCCGACTGGTGGACGATCATCACCGGCAGATCGGCCGAGACCGCGTCGAGCTCCTCCCGCAGCGGGTGGCGCAGCTCGGCGAGCTGGGCATTGTCGTAGCCGAAGCCGATGATCATCTTCACCTCGCTGACGATCGCGGCATTCTCCGCCGCCCAGGCGCGCAGCGTTTCCTGCAGGCTGGCGATGTCGGTGACGCGGCCATCGGGCGGCGCCAGCAGATTGGCCGAGAGCGCCTGCAGCCCGCCCATCACCACATGGCCGTGGCTGTCGACGAAACCCGGCAGCATGGTGCGTCCGCCGAGATCGAAGACCTCCGTCGCCTCGCCCTGCAGATCGACCATGGCGGCGAGCGGCCCGACCGCGATGATCCGGCCGTCCCGGACCGCGACGGCCTCGGCCCTGGGCTGCGCCTCCACGATGGTCAGGATCGGGCCGCCGGCATAGATCGTGTCCGCGGCCTCCTGTCCCTGCGCCGCCGCAGCGGCGGATATGGCGGTGCCGAGCAGAACGGCACGGCGGAACCTGGCAGTCATGGCGATTTCCCTCCTCCGCGGGGACGCACCCCGGCCCTTGCGCAAGAGGCTACACGACAGACCCGCCGCCGCGAAGCGGCCTTTGGCGCGGCGGCCTCCCGGAACGGTCCGGTGCAACTCGCGGAGCCGCGCGGCGGCGAACCGCGACGCCGGGGCGCGCCCGATGTCCCCGCCCTTGTGCCGGGCGCTTGCCCGGGCGGCGGCATGCCCGGGAACGCGCGGGCCGCGGGCCAATCCCGGTCCCGTCCGGCCTCCCCAGTGCAATGCAGCACCCGGTGGAGGCCGCGGTGCCGGCCAAGCGCCGCGCGGCATCGCCACAGCCGGCCGGAAGCCGTTTGACAAAGCCGGATTGCCGATTGACAATTGTCGCCAATCGAGACGGGACCTATTCTGGAACTGGTCGCCGGAGGCGGACAGTGGCAGACAGGCAGGCAGCGGAGAGGGCGATGCAGGCACGGATGACAGCAGAGGGGCGCGCGGCATGAGCGTGGCAGCCCTGCAGAGCCAGGGCGCCGGCGTGCCGGGCTATTTCCGCAACCGGGACATCCTGGCCGGAGCCGGCGAGGCCGGACTGCGGCGCCAGCTGCTCGACATTGCCGAAGCCGGGCTCGCCGCGGCCGATCCGGGCAGCGCCGCGCAGGCGGCGATTGCGCTAGAGCCCGGCGGGCTCAGGCTCGGGGCGCGGCTCCACCCGCTTCCCGCCGAGCGGCAGGTCTTCGTCATCGGCGCGGGCAAGGCGAGCCTGCCCATCGCCACGGTGCTCGACCGGGTGCTCGGCGCGCGGATCACCGGCGGGCTCGTCACCGTCAAGCGCGGCGCGGCCGCCCCCCTGCCCCATATCCGCGTGATCGAGGCCGACCATCCGCTGCCCAGCGACGCGTCCCTCGAGGCGGCGCGGCAGACCCGGGCGCTGCTGTCGCGCGTCGGGCCCGGCGATCTGGTGCTGGCCTGCTTCACCGGCGGCTCCTCGGCGCTGTTCTGCGACCCGGTGCCGGGGCTGGCGCTCGCCGATCTTGCCGCGGCCTCGCGCATCCTGCTCGGCTGCGGCGCGGGCATCGTCGAGATCAACGCCGTCCGGAAGCACATCAGCACGGTCAAGGGCGGACGTCTGGCGCGCAGCCTGCCCGCAGGCGCCACGCTGGCGAACCTGACCGTCTCGGACGTGATCGGCGACCGGCTCGACTGCATCACCTGCCCGACCGTGCCCGACGGGTCGCGCTTCGCCGATGCCGCCGCGGTGCTCGGCCGCTACGGGCTGCGCGACCGGCTGCCGCCTGCGGTCATCGCCCATATCGACCGCGCCGATCCCGCCGAGGAAACCGCCACGGCGGCGGATCTGGCGCATCTCGAGCTGCAGACCGAGCTTCTCGTCACCGCCGATGCCGCCTGCCTCGGCGCCGCGGAAGCCGCCCGGGCGCAGGGGATCGCGCCCCTGATCCTGTCGACCGCCTTCGAGGGCGAGAGCACCGCGCTGGCGCGCGCGCTTTCGGCCATCGCCCGCGAGATCCGGGACCACGGACGGCCCGCCAAAGCGCCCTGCCTGCTTGTCGCGGGCGGCGAGACCACCGTGCTGCTCGGCCCGCTGACCGGCGCGCAGGCTGCGGGCGGGCCCAACCAGGAATTCGCCGTCCAGGCGGCGCTGGAGATCGACGGGCTCGACGGCATCGCCGCGCTGGCCATGGACAGCGACGGCACCGACGGGCCGACGCCCTTTGCGGGCGGCCTTGCCGATGGCGCCAGCGCCGCCGCCTTCCGCGCCGCCGGACTGGATGCCGCCTCGGCGCTGGCCCGCCACGATGTCGCGCCGCTCCTCGAGGCGACGGGCCATGCGCTTGTCACCGGCCACACCGGCACCAATGTCAACGACCTCAAACTGCTGCTGATCGCACCCTCCGAAAGCTGACCCGATGAAAGACCAGGATCCCGCCATGACGCCCCGCCACGTGCCCACCATGGTCAACGGCTTCGACCCGGCGAAGACCGCCGGGCTGGAGCCCCGCATCCGCCAGGCGGTGGAGCGCCGCGCAAAGCTGCTGGGCCCGGCCTACCGGCTGATGTATGCCGAGCCGGTGGAGATCGCCCGCGGCGAGGGCTCGAAGCTCTTTGACAGCGAGGGGCGCGACTATCTCGACGCCTATAACAACGTCCCCTCGGTCGGCCATGCCCATCCGCGCGTGGTCGAGGCGGTCAGCCGCCAGATGGCGTTGCTGTGCACCCATACGCGCTATGTCGGCGACGGGATCCTGGATTTCGCCGAGGCCGTGCTGCCGAGCTTCGGCGGCGGCATCGAGCACTTGATGTTCACCTGCACCGGCTCGGAGGCCAACGACCTGGCGCTGCGGCTGGCCTGCCACCACACCGGCAAGCGGGGGGTGATCATCACCTCCGAGGCCTATCACGGCAATTCCTTCATGACCGCGGGCTTCTCGCCCTCGCTCGGGCCGCGCTCGCCGCTGGGGACCTGGGTGCGCCGGGTGCCGGCGCCGGACAGCTACCGGATGGATCCCGCCGGGATGGGCGCCCGGATGGCCGCCGAGGTGCAGGCCCAGATCGACGACCTGGAGCGCCATGGCGACGGGCTGGCCGCCTTCTATGCCGACAGCGTCTTCTCCTCGGACGGGATCTATTCCGACCCGGTCGGGCTGCTGGCGCCGGTGGCCGAAGTGGTGCGCCGCGCGGGCGGGGTCTTCATCGCCGACGAGGTGCAGTCGGGCTTCGGCCGCACCGGCGAGGCGCTCTGGGGCTTCCAGCGCCACGGCATCGCGCCCGACATCGTCACCATGGGCAAGCCGATGGGCAACGGCTTTCCGGTCGCCGCGGTGGCGCTGCGGCCCGAACTGGTCGAGCGTTTCGGCCGCGAGATGCGCTATTTCAACACCTTCGGCGGCAACAACGTCGCGATCGCGGCGGCGCAGGCGGTCTGGGACGTGCTGCACGAGGAGGAGCTGCAGGCCAATGCCGCGCGGGTGGGCCGTCATCTGCGCGCCGGACTGCGCGAGCTGATGGCCCGCCACGAGGGCATCGGCGACGTCCGCGGCACCGGGCTCTATACCGGGGTCGAGTTCGTCAAGAACCGCGAGACGAAGGCGCCGGACGGCGATCTGGCCCTGGCGGCGGTGGCCGGGCTGCGCGCGCGGCGCGTCCTGATCTCGGCGACCGGCTTCCATTCGAACACGCTGAAGATCCGCCCGCCGCTGTGCTTCTCCACCGCGGATGCCGACCGCCTGGTGACCGAGCTGGGCGCCACGCTCGACGCGCTCGGCGCCTGACGGCGCGGCCCGTTGCGGACCGGCGCGCGCCCAGGACGGCGGCGCCGGCCCGCGAAAGGCCGGACTGCAAGTTTTAATCCTCAAGAAAGCGTTTCCGTTGCCGGGAGTTACCCCGGAATCCGATGATATGTATCAAAATATTACGTTGCGAAAACATGTCTCCATGGCTAGGTTTTCCGCCAGGGAGAGGTGCATTGGATATCATAAACAAACGCGAGGGCCCGCGTCCCGAGGACGTGCGAGCGAAACGCCTGATATCTGAGAACGCGGCGACAATCCGGAAGCTTGCGGACCAGATAAGCGGCGGCGGCTATTCTGCAATGCAGAACCGCCAGAAACAGGAGGCGCCCAGGCCGGACGGGCTCGTCCTTCACGACATGGGCGGGGCGGCGAAAGCGCTGGAACCCGAACCCTATGTCAGGATCAGCCTGAATGGGCGCGTGGTTCTGACCTGCCGGAGAACCGGCCGGCAGATCCAGCTTCTGGGCGAAATCAGGCACGGATTTCCCGCCGGGACCTTCCGGATCGCAACTGCGGAGCGCGGCTATCTCTCGCCGGTGGCGGACGAAATGCTCGGCGCCATCGGAGAGCTCGACGGCTGCGAGATCGGCTCCGCCATGCCGGAGGCGGACCTTGCCGCCGAGCTGGAGCGGCGCCTCGGCCTCGGCTGACGCCCTCACGAGACATAGGCCGCCACGTCGCAAGACCCGGAAATCAATGAGAGATCCATGTCACGCAGCAGCTACTTCGACAAGATCCGGAAGACCGGCCCGGGGCCGGCCGCGGAACGGGACTATTCCGAGGCGAGCACGCGCAAGGCCTGGGAGACCTATGTCTCGGGCGCCTGCGACGATGGCAGGCCGCTGCCGATGGTTCGCTCGGAGATCGTCCAGTCCTGGCGGCGCAGCCTGATTTCAGGGGTCGACGCCTCGCGGGCGGCCTCGCGCAAGATCGTCGAGTCGAACGAATTGGCGCGGCTCCGGCGCAAGAACGAGGCGCTGCGCAATGCCGCCCGGGCGGCGTTTTCGCGGCTGGCCCCGCATTTGTCCGAAGCCAAGGCCATTCTGATCCTGACCGACCGGAATGGCGTCATCATCGAGGCGATCGGCGACAATTCCGTGATCGACCAGGGACGGGAAATCCACCTGGAAGTCGGCGGGGTCTGGAGCGAAAATGCCATCGGGACAAACGGAATCGGCACGGCGCTGAAAACCGGAAAGCCGACCTATGTCCATGCCGCAGAGCATTTCTGCGAGGGCGTCAAAAGCTGGACCTGCGCCGGGGTGCCGATTTTCGATCCTTTCGACCGCAGCGTGATCGGCGTGGTGGATCTGTCCGGCCCGCCGCAGATCTTCCGCAAGCACAATATCGCGCTGGTCGTCGCCGCGGGACGGGAAATCGAGATCGCCCTGGCCGAACACCAGCGGCGCGAGCGCACCATCCTGCTGGAGGCGTTCCTGAATTCCGAAACCGGCCTTTCGAGCCGCAGCGTGCTCCTGCTCGACAATAGCGGGCGCATCGTCTACCGCCGCGGGCTCGAGGACCGGCTGGAGCTGCCGAAGCCCGAATTCGCCGTCGGCCGCCAGCTGCTGCCGCTGACCTCCTCCATGTCCGAGCCCGATATCCGCGCCGCGCTGCCGCCCGATCTGGAGACCTCCGGGATCGAGCGGCTGACCTGCGACGGCCGGCTGCGGGGGGCGGCGCTGTTTCTCGGCGACGGGCGGCGGCCCGCGCCGCGGGCGGACAGCCATGTGCGCATCAAGCCGCGCGCCAATGTCGACGAGGACGAGATCGTCATCGTCGGCGAGGCGCCGAAGATGCTCGAGGCGATCGAGCTGGCCGAGCGCGCCGCCGAGGCCAATGTCACCATCCTGGTCCATGGCGAGACCGGCGTCGGCAAGGAGCTCTTCGCGCGGCTGGTCCATAGCCGCCTGCCGGGGCGGACCGCGCCCTATGTCACCGTGAACTGCGCGGCGATCTCGAAGGATCTGGTCGGCGCCGAGCTCTTCGGCCATGTCGAGGGCGCCTTCACCGGGGCGGTGCGCGGCGGCAAGCCCGGCAAGTTCGAGCTGGCCGATGGCGGCGTGCTGTGCCTCGACGAGATCGGCGACATGCCGATCGAGCTGCAGCCCTACCTGCTGCGCGCGCTGGAGCAGCGGGCGATCTACCGCATCGGCGACAGCACGCGGCGCCCGGTCAATGTGCAGCTCGTCGCGATGACCAACCGCGACCTGCGCAACGACATCGATACCGGCCGCTTCCGCCGCGACCTGTTCTACCGCATCGGCATCATCACCATCGACGTGCCGCCCCTGCGCGAGCGCGGCGCGGATATCCGCCAGCTCCTGCGCTATTTCAACGAGATGTTCGCCCGCCGTTTCGAGCGCGAGCCGCTGGCCTTTTCCGATCCGGCGGTGGCCTGCCTCGAGGCGCATCGCTGGCCCGGCAATGTCCGCGAATTGCGCAACCTGATCGAACGGCTCTACCTGCTCAGCGTTTCGGGCCGGGTCGGCCCCGGGGACCTGCCGCGCGAGATCCGCGACCCGCAGATCGGGCTGATGGCGATGGACATCTCGGGCGAGGAGGCGGCCGTCTCCAGCCTGGAGAATGTCGAGCTGATGGCGATCCGGCGGGCGATGCGCTCGGCCAACGGCAATCTCACGCGGGTGGCGGCGGCGCTGGGGATCTCGCGGCCGACGCTCTACCGCAAGATCAAGCAGTACGGCATCCCGCGCTACTGACCGCGCTATTGGCCGCGCTATTGGCCGGGACGCGCGGAAGCGCCCCGGCCGGATGGTCAGAGATTGCCTGCCGACATCTCGCTGGCGATATGGTCGGCCTGGCGGATGGCCAGCGCGACGATCGTCAGCGTCGGGTTCTCGGACGCGCCGGTCGTGAATTGCGACCCGTCCGAGACGAAGAGATTGGCGATGTCGTGGCTCTGCCCCCAGCGGTTCACCACCCCGTCGCGCGCATTCTCCGACATGCGGTTGGTGCCGAGGTTGTGGGTCGAGGGATAGGGCGGCGTCGGGAAGGTCCGGGTCGCGCCGACCGCCTCGTAGATCGCCTTACCCTGGGCATAGGCATGGGCACGCATCGCCAGGTCGTTGGCGTGGTTGTCGGAATGGACATTCGCCGCCGGCAGCCCGTAGGCATCCACCAGATCGGCATTGAGGGTGACGCGGTTGGTCTCCTGCGGCATGTCCTCGCCGACGATCCAGAGCCCGGCCATGTTCTCGTAGGAATCGAGCGCGGTGGCGAATTCGCGGCCCCAGCCGCCCGGATCGAGGAAGGCCGCCATGAAGGGCAGGCCCAGCGACAGCGTCTCCATCTCGTAGCCGCCGACGAAGCCGCGCGAGGGATCGTGCCGCGCCTCGTCCTGGATGATCCCGGCCATGGTGGTGCCGCGCCACATCCGCACCGGTTTGTCGAAGGTCGCGTAGACCGAGCCCGTCAGGTGGCGCATGTAGTTCCGCCCGACCTGGCCCGAGCTGTTGGCCAGCCCGTCGGGGAATGTCGAGGAGGCCGAGTTCAAGAGAAGCCGCGGGCTTTCGATCGAATTGCCCGCCACGCAGACGATCCGCGCCTTCTGCATCTGCAGCGCGCCGTCGGCGTCGAAATACTCCACCCCCGTCACCTTGCCCGTGTCGTCATGCAGGATGCGCGCGACATGGCTGCGCTCGCGCACTTCGAGATTGCCGGTCGCCTCGCCGCGCGGGATGTCGGTATAGGCGGCCGACCACTTGGCGCCCCATTTGCAGCCCTGGAAGCAGAAGCCGGTCTGCTGGCAAGCCATGCGGTCGTCATTCTCGGCCGAGTTGATCGCCATCCGGCCGGTATGGACCTCCTTGTAGCCGAGCGCCCGCGCCCCGGCCTCGAGCACCTTGAAGTTGTTGTTGCCCGGCAGGCCCGCGCGGCCGCCGGTGCGGGTGACGCCCAGCTTCTCCTCGGCCTTGTCGTACCAGGGCGCCATCTCGGCGGCGTCGATCGGCCAGTCGATCAGGTTCGCCCCCTCCACCGCGCCGTAGCTGCTCAGCGCCTTCCACTCGTGCTCCTGGAAGCGCAGCGAGGCGCCCGCCCAGTGAATCGAGGTGCCGCCCACCGCCTTGACGATCCAGGCGGGCAGACCGGAGAAGTCGCGCGCCACGCGCCAGTCGCCGCTGGTGCTGCGCGGATCGAGCCAGGAGAGCTGGCCGAAGGCCTCCCATTCGTCATTGACGTAGTCGTCGGGCAGGTAGCGCGCGCCGGCCTCCAGCGAGACGACGCTGACGCCCTTCTGGGCCAGCTCGTTGGCGAGGACGCCGCCGCCCGCGCCGGTTCCGATGATGACGACAACGCTGTCGTCGTTCATGTCAAATGGTGCAGTCATTCCGGTTCCCTCCCCTCAGAGCCAGGAAATGTCGTCGAAGCCGCGGTCGATATAGCCGCCCTTCGAATAGCTCTCGCCCTCGTAGCCGAAGATCGGCCAGACGGCTTTCTGGTTGTAGAGCCCGGTGACCAGCCCGCCGCGGACGGTCTGGAAGAAGGCGCTGTCCTCCATGCCGCGCAGGATGTCGACGCGGTCGCGCTCCCATCCGGTGCCGAGATAGGAGCCGAAGCCCTTCTCCGCGGCGGCCGCGTCCAGCGCGGCGACCCCGGCTTCGATATCCGCCGAGACGGCCGGATCGTCATAGCCCTTGACCGCGATGGCGTAGTTCTCGTCCGGCACCTTGTCATGGGGGTAGATGTCGCGCGCCATCTGGATCAGCGTCGCCATCGTCCCGGGCGCCAGTGTCGTCACCTCCAGCGCCCAGGCGCCGGATTTCCCGGCGACATAGCCCGCGCCCACCAGGAACGCCGTTCCCGCCGCCATGCTCCGTGCCAGGAGCTGGCGCCGCGTCATCGCGCGCGGGTCTGCGTTAGTATCCTTCGGCATAGTGTCCTCCTCCCTGAAGACGTCCGCTAAAAGGGAGCCGGTTCAGGCGAACCGGCCGCTGCGTTGAAGCACTTCGATCTGGTATCCGTCGGGATCCGCCACGAAGAAGAAGCGGGCGATCAGCGTGCCGTCCCGCTCGAATTCGACGATCTTGCGCGGCTTGAAGCCGGCCGCCTCGAAGCGGGCATGCTCGGCATCCAGATCGTCGACGCTGAAGGCCATGTGGCCGTAGCCGCTGCCCAGCTCGTAGGGCTCTTGCGTCCCCTTGTTGATCGTCAGTTCCAGCTCGAACGCCGCCTCGCCGTTCCACAGGTAGACGAGCGTGAAGCTGTCGAAATCCAGCCGGTCGCTTTCGGTCAGCCCGAAGGCCTCGCGGTAGAACGCCACCGAGCGTGCCTCGTCGAGCACGCGGATCATCGAATGTATTGCCTTGGCCAAGTTCCCTCTCCTCCGGTCCCTGACTGTCCAGGGTCCCAGGATAGCCGCGGCTGCGCCCCGCCCTGGTAGTAAGCTGCTACTACGGCGGGCGGAAAATGCGCTATTCGGCGGCAACCCCGAGCCCCGGCCCGGCCTTGGCCTCGATATGCACGAGGCAGGCGCAGCGCAGCAGCGAGGTGAAGTTGCTGGGCTCCCCGCGAAGCTGCAGCACTTCGGAATGAAGCGTCGACAGGAAGACCGGCGTGCTCAGGCCCTGTCCGGCCGCGATCTCGTCGATGATCGCCCAGAAGGAGTTCTCGAGCCGGATCGAGGTGCTCTGCCCGTTGAGCCGCAGCCGCCGCGTGGTGGAGGCGTATCGCTGCGGGTCCTGCCCCGAGAACATCTGGCACATGGTCTGGCTCCTCGCTCTGCCGTCCCGGGCGGTGCCCGGCGCGGAGATGACGGCAGCCTGTCGTCCATGGGTAAGGAGGCCGGAGGGCCCTGTCCACCGAGACATTGGTATCCGCTCCGGCACCGGATCCCGCCGGCCTGCCGGTCAGGGGACGATCACGCCGCGGCCCGTGAAGCGGCGGTGCTTGAAGTCGTCGATCGCCTGGTTGATGTTCGCCAGCTTGTACTCGGTCTGGTGCATCCGCACCTTGCCGTCGGCATTCAGCTCCATCAGCTCGACCAGCTCGGTATAGTCGCCGACCAGGCTGCCGCCGATCTTGATCTCGTTGACGACCAGTTCCAGCGTCGGGATCTCGATCTTGCCGCCATAGCCGACGACGATCATCTCGCCGCCCTTGCGCAGGAGCTTCCAGCAGATGTTCTCCACCCCCAGCTCGCCGACGAAGTCGATCACCACATGCGCCCCGCCGCCCGTCAGGTCGCGGACCTGCTCCACCAGGTCCGGCCCGCCATCGAGCACCGTGTCCGCGCCAAGCTCCTTCGCCAGCACCTGCGCCGCGGGCTCGCGGTCCACCGCGATGATGCGCGCGCCGCTGGTGTGCTTGAGGCATTGCAGCGCGATATGGCCGAGCCCGCCGACGCCCAGGATCACGCAGGCCGCGCCGGGATGCATCAGCCCCGCGGCGCGCTTCGCCGCGCGGTAGGCGGTGATCCCGGCATCGGCCATCGGCGCCACCTCCAGCGGCGTGATCCCGGTGTTGAGCTTGATCAGCGAGCGCTCCGAGGTCTTGAAGTACTCGGCGAAGCCGCCGTCGAGACCGAGCCCGGGAAACAGGCTGTGCTCGCAGTACATGTCATGGCCGTAGCGGCAGTTCAGGCAGATGCCGCAGCTCTGGTGCGGATGGCAGATCACCGCGTCGCCGGGCTTGACCGAGGTCACGGCGCTGCCGACATCCTCCACCCAGCCGGCATTCTCGTGGCCCATCACATAGGGCAGCAGGCTGCCCTTGGCGTCCATGATGTCCTTCCAGACGCCTTCGATGATATGCAGGTCGGTGCGGCAGAGCCCGGCCGCACCGACCTTCACGACCACCTCGTCCGGGCCCGTGACCGTCGGAGGAGACACGTCTTCGATCCGGAGCTCGACATTCATCGCGGGGTCGTATTCGTAGAGTCTTGCAGCTTTCATCGGTTCCTCCCCTGAGCTGGCATGGCAGGCCCGCGCCGGTCGCGCGGGCCGGAGGGATCAGGCGCGGCCGAGCCGCTCGGCACCGCCGCCGAGCGCCGGACCCTCGGTCGGGTCGGCCTCGCCCTCGGCAAGGTCGCCGACCAGCGTCTCGGTGGTCAGGATCAGCGTCGCGACCGAGGCGGCATTGACCAGCGCGCTGGCCGGCACCCGCGCCGGGTCGATGATGCCGGCCGCGAACATGTCGCCATAGCTGCCGTCGGCGGCGTTGTAGCCATGGCCCGGCGCGCCCTCCTCGGTCACCGCGCGGACGACGCTGGCCACATCCGCCCCGGCATTCGCGGCGATGCGCATCATCGGCTGGGTCAGGACCGAGCGCACCAGCGCCACGCCCTTGCCGACATCGCCAAGCACATGCACCTCGTCGAGCACGGGGGCGAGCTGCGCCAGCGCCACGCCGCCGCCTGCCACGACCCCGTCCTCGGCCGCCGCCTTCACCGCGCAGAGCGCATCCTCGATCAGCTGGATCTTGCGCTTCTGCTCGACCGGGGTGAAGCCGCCGGCATAGATGATCGCGCTGCCTCCCGAGAGCTTGGCCAGCCGCTCGCGCAGCTTGTCCTGCTCGATATTGGGCGGCGCGGCGTCATGCTGGCGCTGCACCTGCGCCCGGCGCGCGGCAATCGCGGCGCGGTCGCCCTCGCCGCGCAGCACCGCCGTGACCGAGGCCGTCGCGCGGACCATCTCGCAGCCGCCGAGCTGCGCCAGGGTGACATTCTCCAGCTTGCGGCCAAGATCGCGGGCCAGCACCTCGCCGCCCGTCAGGATCGCCAGGTCGTCCATCATCGCCGAGCGCCAGTGGCCGTATTCCGGCGGATGCACGATCAGGTACTTGCCCGCCCCGCCGTCGTCGAGCAGCGAGACCACGACCTCGGGCGCGATCTCCTCGGCGACGATCATCAGCGGGCGCTTCTCCGCCGCCGCGATTTCCCGCGCCCGGTCCAGCATGGCGGGCTTCAGGATCTTCTGGTCGGTCAGCAGGATCAGCGGGTGGCGCAGAACCGCGGCCATGGCGTCGCGGTCGGTGACCATGTGGTGCGAGATATAGCCCCGCTCGAAGGACATGCCCTCCATCACCTCCATCGTGGTCTCGATGGTGACGCCGAAATCGGCGCTGATGACGCCCTCGCGCCCGACCTTGCGATAGGCCTCGGCGACGAGATCGCCCAGCTCGGCCTCGGTCGCCGAGACCCGCGCCACGGCATCGAGATATTCGGGATGCTCGGCGCAGTCGCGCGAGGAGGCGTCGAGCGCGGCCACGACCCGCTCCACCGCCATGTCGATCCCGCGGCACAGATCGACCGGGCGCGCGCCGTTCTCGGTCAGCACCACGCCCTTCTGGATCAGCGCATTGGCGAGCACGATGGCGGTGGTGGTGCCGTCGCCCGCGACCTCGTTGGTCTGCATCGAGACCTCGCGCACCACCTGCGCACCCATGTTCTCGAACCGGTCGGCCAGCTCGATCTCGCAGGCGATGCTGACCCCGTCGCGGGTGATCAGCGGGGTGCCGACCGGGCGGTCGACCATCGCGTTCAGCCCCTTGGGGCCCAGCGTCGGCTCGACCGCGGCGGCCAGCCGCGCCACGCCGCGCGCCAGCGCGCTGCGCGCCGAACGGCCGTGAACTAGTAGTTTCGACATATTGTCCTCCCTTCACCCGGCGGGATGCCGCGGGTGCCTTCCAGGTCGTTTCGTTGGTGTCAGGACCGGCCCTCCGCCGCCTCCCGCGGCGGCACGCGGCCGACGATGAAATCCACGAGCGTCGGGCCCTCGGGCCCGATCTCCACCTCCTTGTAGCGGGCCGCGGCCAGTCCCCGGCAGAGCGCGCCGTTGAACTCCATGTTGATCCGCGTCGCCCGCAGGCGTGCCAGATGCGCGGGCAGTTCCGCGGCGCCGATCGCCCCTCCGTCCCAGCGGGGAAAGGCCGGATCGTCCGGCGCCCGCGCCAGCCCCCGCTCGAGCAGGAGCGCGCGGTAGCGCGGCCGCTGCCGCGCCGCCTCCGCCCCGGAAAGGCCCGCGCGATCCAGATCGCCGAGCGTCATTGCCGCGATGGCCGCGTCGTCCCGGCCCGCGGCCCGAAGGCCGAGGATCACCGCCTCCTGGCGGCGGTCGAAGGCCTTCGCCAGGAAGGTCCCGGCCACGTCCGACAGGTCCGCCCCGTCGCAATGCGCGGCGAAGACCTCGGCGAAGTCGCGCCCGCCATTGACCGCCTCGTTCACCTTCTCGCCGAGGCAGTGGTCAAGCAGCGTCACCCTTGCGGCGCGCACCCAGGGCAGGGCCATGATCTCCCGGCGGATGCCGATGCTCATGAGAAAGGCGAAATTGGGCGAGCACCAGTAGGTCGGCAGGCGGAAATCGACCTCCACCCGGCAGGCATCGGCGACCGCTACGCGCTCGACGAAGCCCATTTCGGTCACCGGCTCGTCGAGCTCGGGATCGGTGACGCGCTCCAGCACCTCCCAGATCTCGAGCTCGAGCCCCTCGCGTATGAAGCGCCGCAGCATCGGCCTACTCCGCCGCCATGGCGACCGGCCGGGCGCCGAGCTGCTTCATCTTGGCCTCGACATCGATGCCGTAGAGCCGCGCCGCGTTCAGCCCCAGGATCTTCTCCTTGACCGCATCGGTCAGCTGGACGCCGCGCTCCTCGGCGATGTCCCCGGGCAGCTGGAAGTTCCAGAACCGCTCCACCAGCCATTTCGGCGTCCAGATCGCGTAGTCCGAGCCGAACAGGATCTTGTCCTCGCCGATCCAGAACAGCAGCTCCGCCAGCACCTCGGCGAAATAGCGCGGCCGGGTGTGGATGAACGGCAGCGCCACGGCGAGCCCGCCGAAGACATTGGTCTCCTGCGTGGCGATCCAGCAGAAATCGTCCAGCCGGGGCAGGCCGCAATGCTCGACGATCCAGTTGAGGTTCTGGAAATCGGTGGCGGCATAGTCCACATCGGCCACGTCGAAGGCGTCGCGCGACAGCGGCAGGATGGTCGGCCCCTTGTGGACATGGATGTTGCGGATCCCCAGCTTGTCGCAGAGCTCGAAGCAGCGGTAGGCGGCGGGATCGTTCAGCGCCCAGCCCTTGCTGTCGCCGTTCCACTCGGCCGTGTACATCTTCACGCCGGTGATATCGAACTCCTCCTTCATCCAGTGGATGTATTCCAGCGCCTTCTCGCCGTCGCGCGGATCGAAGGTGCCGTTGATGATGAAGCGCTCGGGATGGCGGGCGGCCATGGAATGGCTTCGGCCGATCTCGGAGAAGCCGGTCTTGTAGAAATCCGACAGGTAGGTCGACTGGATGATCGCCATGTCGTCCGGCCCGTCGACGAAGAGGTCGCGGTAGACGTCGTCCTCGGTCGGCTTCTCGAACCGCGCCTTCTCCCACAGCTCCTCCTTCGGGCTGAGATTGGCGTGATAGGCGTAGAAGCAGTCGATGAACTGCTTGCCGTGGACATTCGCCTGGTTCTCCGGGCTGCCGTCCCAGAAATGGGTGTGGCCGTCGAGAACGAAGATCTCTTTTCCGTCGGGTGTCTTGTACATTCTGTCCTCCCATGTCGTCGCGGCTGGCTGCACGGGGACCGGCGCGCCGCACCGGCCCCCTGGCGGGCGTGGCGGCGATCAGATGTATTCCATGACCTCGTCCATGTTCCCGAACAGGATCACGGTGTTGTCGTCCACGCGGACCATGCGGCCGTAATGGGTGGAGGTGTTGACCTCGAAGGTCTCGGCGGTCATGTCGCGGCCGAGGAACTCGCTGATCTCGTCCATCTTGAAGATCAGCTTGCCCTCGCCGTCGAGCCGGATCGTGGCCGGGTTGTAGGTCACGGTCACGCCGGGGTCGTTCTCGCTCATGAACTCGGCGATGGCCCGTGCCTCGACGGAGTCGTTCATCGTCACCCCGCATTGATGCGAAATCGACTGGTCGAAGGTGATGTCCTTCATCGACTTGAAGATATTGCCCTTCGATGCGTCGCGCGCAGTTGTGGACATGGCGGTCTCTCCTTGATGCTGGGAAGGGTTAGCGCGAGAGCCCGAGCTCGCCGAGGATCTGGCCGATGCGCTCGTGCGACACGGCCCTGGCATCCTCGAAGGAGACGGGCTTCGAATGCGGCTGCGACCAGATCGGCTGCAGCGCGGCGGCGGCGGCATCGGCCAGCGCGCCGTGGCGGGTGACCCAGGCCTGGAAGAGCTCGCGGTTCTGCGCGCCGTATTCGGCGTCATTGGCCAGCAGGTAGACGAGGTCGATCGTGTTGGCGAGGTTGCGCTCGTAATCCGCCTCTGCCGCCGCGATCACCGAGGGGGTGATGAAGTCGTTATTCGCCGCCCCCGCCTGCATGAAGAAGCCCGAGCGGACGAGCTCGCCCACCAGCGGCTCGAAGACGATGTTGATGGCGAAGTACTGCTCCAGGTAGTCGGTCGCCCCCATGATCGTCTCGACCGCCTCGCGGGTCGGCTGCCAGATCGGGTCCTCCAGCCAGGCGGTCTTGCCCTTCGTGTCGTCCCAGCCGGGGATGTCCATGCCGATCTCGGCGAGATAGAGCGTGATGTCCTGGCTGAGCCGCATCTTGTAGGAGGAATTGGTCAGCGTGGCGTTGTTGATCATCTGCGTGTAGCCGTAGCGCTGCGCCTGCATCAGCGAAGTCGCCAGGCCGAATTCGGCATGCTTCCAGGCGCCCAGGTGCTTCTGCAGGATCTCGGTCCAGGCCCGGTCGAAGGCCGCGGGCGCGCCCGCCTTGCGGGCATTGGCGATGACGCTCTGCACCGTGGTCTCGATCTTCGACTGGCGCTGGAAATGGGTGCGCTCCCATTCCTGGTCGGGCGCGCGGAAGGCGTGCCAGTTGGACGACTTCACCGCGGTCGAGTCCTTGGTATAGGCGCCGCTGCCCTTGCCGCCCTCGAACGAGATGATCCAGTCCTGGATCAGGTAGCGCTCGGGATCGGGCTGGACGTCGACGGTGACGTCCTCGTAATGCGTCGCGCGCTTGCCGCGCGGCTCGTAGTAGTTGTACTTGCGGCTCCTCGATCCGATGAAGGTCGCGGCACCTGCCGCCCCGGATCCCACCGAGCTTGATGTTGCTACCATGTTGGCCTCCCTGAAGTGTTGGTTCGTGTCACGGGTCGCGCCCCGGCCGGTCAGGCCGCGGAGCCTGTCGTCGGCGTGAACTTGTCGTAGAAGATCCGGTCCGTATCGAAGTCCTGCATGAAGAGGACCGGGGTCAGCGCGTCGATCATCGGCGGCGGGCCGCAGGCATAGACGTCGCCCTGCCCCTCGAGCCCCAGCTCGCGCAGCCGCCGGTCGACCACCTCGTGGACGAAGCCGGTCTCGCCCGCCCAGCCCGCATCCTCGCCGGCATGGCTGAGCACCGGGATGAAGGTCACGCCGGGGTTCGCCTCGGTCAGCGCCGCGATCTCGTCGAGCTTGAACAGATCGGCCTGCGTGCGGGCGCCGTAGAAGAAGAAGACCGGGCGGTCCTCGCCGCTGGCGAGGTGGTCGTTGAGGATCGACCAGACCGGCGACATGCCCGATCCCGCGCCGACCAGGATCACCGGTCCTTGCCGCTCTTCGCGCCGGAAGCACATCCCGTAGGGTCCGCAGACCCGGACCTCGGCTCCGGCGCGGATTCCGCCGTCGTCGAGCTCGTTGGAGAAGCGTCCGTCGGGGTACTTCTTGATGATGAAGGAGAGCTTCTGGGCTTCGCCCGGCGAATTTGCCATGGAGAAGGACCGCGTAATCTCCTCCCCTTTTTCGGTCCTGACGGTGATGTCGACATACTGGCCCGCCCAGAATTTGAGAGGCGCATCCAGCTCGATCTGCACGCCCCGGATGTCATGGGTCAGCTTGCGGAACTCGGTGATCCGGCCGCTGAACTCCTTCACCGGAATGGACTTCGACAACAGCTCCTCGTCGTAGTTCAGAAGCTCGATCTCGATGTCGCTATGCGCCATCGTCCGGCACATCAGCACATGGCCGCTGTCGCGCTCCATGTCGTTGAGCGCGAAGGTCGAGTATTTCAGCATCTCGGACTCGCCGTCGAGCTGGACGCATTTGCAGGCGGAGCACTGCCCCTCCTTGCAGCCATGCGGCAGCGCGATGCCCTGCCGGAAGGCCGCGTCGAGGATGGTCTCGTCCTCCTCGACCTCGAATTCCACGTCGACAGGCATCAGCCGGACCGTATAGGTCTCTGCCATGTCCCTTCCCTCCCTGGTCGTGGGTGCGCCCGCGGGCGCGCGTCGTCCGGAGAGGGCCGCGACCGCGGCCCCCTCCCGCCTGGTCAGTTGCAGGGGTTGATCGCGAAGCCCGCGCGGTACTCGGCCAGATGCGCCTCGCGCGCCGCCGGGTCCATCGCGCGCAGCGCGTTGAGCGGCGAGCCCAGCGTGTGGCCGCGGACATGCTCCAGCTTCCACATGTCCTTGTCGTCGAAGCGCAGATGCGGCTGCGGCACCAGCGTCTGGCCGTCCTCGCGCACGAAGTTCAGGTCGACGATCGCATCGGCCAGGTCCCAGCCGTCATAGAGCGTCTCCCATTCGCGCTTGCCCGAGAACTTGCCCATCGCCGGGGTCGGCCGGCCCTGGTACTCGTCCGAGAAGGCCTCGACCGCGGTCCAGCGGTCCAGCTCGTGGGCGAAGGTGTGCAGCTGGCCGTCGATCTCGTCGACCACCAGATCCTCGCGGATGACGCAGGGCACCAGGCTCGACCAGCAGCGGTGCGGATAGACGTAGCCGACATCCTCGTTGAAGGTGATGATCTTTTCGCCGGGCTTCGACAGCTTCCCGTACCAGTTCCAGAAGTCGCCGAACTCGGCATGCCAGCCCGGGTACTTGTGCTCGAACCACTCGAAGTCCTTGTCGGTCTGCGCCTCGATCCGCCAGAAGTTCACCGGCCAGCCGACCGCGAAGAACTGGGCGATCTTGTGGACGTAGTTCTTCTCGGTGATCCGCTTCCAGGCCTCCTGGACGTCGTCGTGATGCACCTTCACGCCGTATTTCTCCAGGGGCAGCATGTAGGTGCGGTAGTAGTCCTCGAAGATCCAGCGGTGCCACATCTCCGCGTAGGATTCCTTCTCCTTGTCGCGGTTGGTGGTGCCGTATTCGATGAAGGTGCCGATGGCGGCATCGACGATGGCGTGGTTCTGCCAGAAGGCGTAGCGCAGGTCGCGCTCCAGCAGCTGGTGGTTCTCCGGCTCCTTCAGCGCCGCCATCAGCATCGAGTGGCCGTTGCCGATATGGCGGCTCTCGTCCGACTGCACCGACAGGAACACCGTGGGCAGGGCGTAGTCGCCGTTGCGCGCGGCCTCGGACGGCATCGCCACGAAGAGCGTGTTGGTGAAGGCGGTCTCCGCGACGACGGTCAGGTACATGCAGGCCGCGGTCATCGTGTCGCCGGTGATGAAGCCCTCGCCGAACTGCCGCCCGATCGTGGTGGCGTAGCACTTGCCGAAGGCTTCCTCGGTGATGTCGAACCCGGCGGGGTCGATGTAGTTCTCCATGTACCATTTCTTCAGGTTCATCTGGATCGTCGAGTGCCGGAACTCGTCGACCATCTGCATGGTGAAGCCGGTGCGCAGATCCTCGCCCGGCGCCAGCCGCGCGACCATCGCCATCGAGCGCGCCGCGGAGATTTCCGGGAAGGGGATGATGGCCAGGAACAGCTTCATCCACTCGATCCAGCGCGGCTCGACATTGCGGAACATGTCGCCGCGCAGCGCCGCGTCGAGCGCCCCGTAGACGCGGTTGTCCTTCTCCTCCTCCATCGGGAAGTAGGAGCGCAGCACCTGCTTCATCGGATCGCGCGGCGCCTTGGTGATCTTGTAGTCGGTGGGGAATGTCGCGGCTTCCTGGACATAGCTGGGGTTCCAGCCCAGATCCGAGATCTTCTTGGTTGCCTCCCCGACGGAGATGCCACGCTGGGACGTGATCTTGTTTAGCGTCAAAGTCATGCCATGAGCCTCCTTTCAAGCTCGGTGACCGGCAGCCCGGCCACGCAGTATGGCGGCAGGCGCCGCCTGGATCGGTCGGCCGGTGCGCCCCTGGCACTCCGGCTCTGCGTCACGGCAAAGGTTGCGGGACGGCCGCCCGGCCCTTCGGCGTCGCGGCATTGCAGCGTCCTGTCCTTCGTTCTTCGGATCCGCCCGGCCGATCCGGGCGGCGTCTTGTGCAGAAGGGATGTGCAAGCGGCTGTCCAGAACGGGCCGTCCGGCCGGTTTTCCGCGTTTTTTTCCGCCCGCCGCCTGCCAAGATGCTGTTCTGTCGGGAAATGAATTTTCGCGATGCATGTTTTCCCGGCGGGGCCGCTCTTCGCCGAAGGCCGGAGGCCCCGGACGCTCCGTCTCCTTCCGTTACAGCCCTGCGTTACAGCTTTCCGGGGTGTTACAGCGCCCGTGTCGCGGCGGCGCGCGCGAGGCGGCGGGATCAGGCGCGCAGGCGCCGCGATGCAGCAGAGGCGAAGCCCGATCTCGCGCGGTATCTCGCTGCCATGCGGCGCGAGACCTCGATGCCCTCGGCTGCCAAGAGCTCGGCCAGGCGGGTGTCGGAGACCGGCGCGGCTGGGTCCTCGCGGCGCAGGATCTCGGCGATGCGCGCCCCCACCCGCGCGCTGGAACAGCCCGAGCCCGATTTCGACACCGCCCCGCAGAGCAGATCGCGCGCCGCGACGATCCCCTGCGGCCCTTCGATCAGGAAGCCGTTCAGGACGCGGCTGACCGTGCTGGCATGGAACCCGGTGGCGGCGGCGATGTCGGCCAGCCGCAGCGGACGCAGCGCGGCGCGCCCGTCCCGGAAATAGTCCTTCTGCATCGAGACCAGCGCGGCGATCACCTCGCGCAGCGCGCCCTGGCGCAGCTCCAGCGCCTGGCAGACCGCCCGCGCCTCCTTCAGCGCCGCGGCCATTTCGGGGCTGCGCGGCCCCGGCGGCAGGGCCGCGACCCTGACGCGCGGCTGCGCCTCCTGCCCGAAGGCCAGCTCGGGCCCCTCCGGCCCCAGCGCGACGACCGCATCCGGCGGGCGCATCGGCACCGGATCGTCCTGGAACCGCGCGCCCGGCTTCGGGTCGAGCCGCCGCAGCCGCGCCAGGCAGGCCGCCAGCACCTCCTCGCCGATCCCCGCCCGCCGCGCCAGCGCGCGCGGCCCGCCGGTCTCGAGCTCCCCGAGATTGCCGAGCACCGCGCGCATCTGCGGATCAAGCGCGCCTTCCTCCTCGAGCTGCAGCGCCAGGCATTCGCCGAGCGAGCGCGCGAAAAGCCCGGCGGGGCTCGCCATCCGCTGCACCTTGCGCAGCACGGCCTCGGCCGTCTCCGCGCTCTCGCCCAGCTCGCGGGCGATCTCTCCGGGCGCGCGGCCGAGCCAGCCGGTCGGCTCCAGCTCGCCGATCAGCGCCAGCACCAGCCGCGCCTCGGGCCCGTCGCGCGCCAGCAGGCCGTGAAGCTCCTGCATGACATGCGCGATCAGCGAGGGCTGCGCCTCCGCCGCCATCGCCTCCAGCCGGTCCGACGCCCCCTGTCCGCTCCAGCGCCCGGCGCGCGGGCGCGCCAGCACCAGAAGCGGGTTGGCGGCGGCCAGCGCCGCCAGATGCGCCTCCAGCTCCGCCGCGGGCAGCGCCAGAAGCGACACCGACAGGCGCAGCGCAAAGCCCTGCCGCAGCCCCTGCTGATGGGCCAGCGCGACCGCCATCGCCCGCTCCGCGGCCTCCGCTAGTGGACCTGGTCGGCGTCCTTGCCGAGCTTGCCCTCGCGGATCCACTGCGCGGCGAGGATCAGCGCCCCCATCGCGAAGTCGCGGCCATGCGCGTCGATCATCTCCTGCGAGATGCCCGCGAGCGCGCCGAAGAACCCGTCCTTGCTCCGCTCTTCCTTCGTAAGTTCCAGCGTCATGATCTTCCTCCCTGAAAACCCTGTGGTTGCTACTTGAACATGTCCTTCGGGAAGGTCGCGATCACGGCGCGCCCGTCGGCGAAGCCGATCGCCAGATGCGCCCCGTCCGCCGACCAGCCGAGCGCCGTCACCGCCGCCCCGGTCCCCTCGTGCAGCATCAGCTCGTCGCGCCCGCCGATCGTAGCGACCGTGACCAGCCCGCTGGCATAGCCCGCCGCGCAGAGGTCGCGGGCGGGATGCACCGCCACACGCTCGACCAGCACGAAGCCCGGCCTGCCGGTCTCGAGCGGCCGCCCCGGATGGCCCGCCGCGGGCAGATCCGGCCCCGCCCAGCCGATGACGCGGTAGCCGCCCGAAGCGACCAGCGCGCCCGTCGGCCCGCGGCTGAACCCGGCGCTCGCCACCGGCGCGGGAAATCCCTCGATCCGCTCCGCGCGATGCGCCCCGGTCTCGACGAGCGCCAGCGCCCGGTCGCGCGTCCCCGCCGCCAGCCAGCGCCCGTCGGGCGACCAGGCCAGGCCCGCCGCCCCGCCCGGGCAGGCGATCCGCGCCTCAATCCCGAGATCGCCGGAAAGCAGCGTGACGCCCTCCGCATCCCGGGCCGCGAACCCCCGCCCGTCCGGGCGCGCGGCCAGTTGCTGCACCGGCGCGCCGAGCCGGGCCGTGGCGATCGCCTCCAGCCCCTCTGCCGCCCGCAGCTCCAGCCGGTCGCCGCGGGCGAGACAGATCCGCGCCGTCCCGGCCGCGCAGAGCGCCGAAATCTCCCCCGCCTCGCCGCGCAGGGCCGGCACCGCCTGGCCGCGCGCCGTCACCCGCCACAGATCCGCCCCGCGCGCCACGGCAAAGCCCTGCGCGCCCAGCGGGCAGATCCCCGGCGCCTCTGGCGCCAGCAGCGGATCGGTAAGCTGCGGCGGCGGCAGCGGCGCCTTGCGCGGCCGGATCGTCGTCCGGCCCAGTTCCAGCTCGCGGCGCATCCGCGTCTCGGGATGCTCGGCATCGGCCACCGGCAGAAGCGCCAGCCGGCCGTCCTTCAACCGGCAGGCCACCGCCGAGAGCGCCGCGTTGAACGCCATCTCCGTCACCGGCTGGCCCAGCGGCCAGGCCCGCGCCAGCAGATCGAACAGCGTGATCGCCCGGATGGGCTTCTGGTCCGTCATCGGTCTTGCTCCTTCCCTGCCGCCGCCAGCTGCGCGTCAAGCGCCGCGATCCGCGCCTCCGCCCTGGCGATCTGCCTGTCGCAGGCCGCCAGCGCGGCCTCCGTCTCCGCCAGCGCCGCCTCCTCCCGGCCGCCGCCGAGCGCCCGGATGCGAAGCCCGGCCCCGGCCTGGCTCAGCCGCAGATGCTCTGCCATCAGCGCCGAGACCGCCTGCACCGCCTCCAGCCGCAGCCGGAGAAGCTCCTGCAGGGGCGCCGCGCCGGTCATGGCCGCACCGGCGGGCGCGGCAGATCGGGCATGGGACGGCTGGAACGGGTCGGCTGCATGGGGTCGCTCTGGCTCCTCTGGTGGCCGCAGAGCGTACAGAGCGGGCCTTGCCGCGCAACGGAAACCCATATTCCAGATGGGGATTTCGCCGGTTTTCCGCCTGTCTCCGGCCGGTCCGTAACGCGCCGTTACACCGCCCGCGGCGGGTCGTAAAACCCTGTGCCGCCATCTGCCCCGCCGTGCTGCGGAGCGGCGGCGTTTCTCGCGCGTGCGGCGAATCACGGCGGCGGGCCGGTCGCCTCAGGAAGGCGCCCGGCCAGGGCCCCCGCCTGTCCGTCCGGCAGGCAAGGCCGGGGCCCGGTGTCTCGGCCCGGCGCATAACGGACAGGCATTTCCGCCAACTTGATCGGCAAATCGCGCCATTTTCGCCTAAAAAGTGATCTTCAGATGCAGGAATTCCCGCCGGAATGCAGAATCCTGTTTGCGAACCTGTCTGTACCTGTACGTTTACAGGGAGAGACAGGAGACCGCATGCCCCCACCCGCAGCAGAGACCAAGTCAGAGCGCATCGCGCGGCTGCTCGAGGCCGAAATCCGGTCGGGCGCGCTGCATGACGGCGCCGCTCTGTCGAGCGAGAGCGCGCTGGTCGTCCGCTTCGCCGTGTCCCGCGCTACCATCCGCAAGGGGCTGAGCATCCTGTCGGAAAAGGGCCTGATCCGCACCAAGGTCGGGATCGGCTCCTTCGTGACCTTCGGCGGCGCGGTGATCGACAGCGGCCCCGGCTGGAGCGTCGCGCTGTCCGGCGGCGAGGCCCGGCTGGGCGCGCGCATCCTGCGGATCTCGCGCATCGGCATGGATCTGGACCTGCCGCATATCCCCGCCGGAACCGAGGTGCTGGCCGTCGACCGGCTGCGCTTCCGCGAGGAGACCGGACAGGGGCTGACGCTGGAGCGCGCCCGTGTCCCCTGGCGCGCGGATCTGGCGCCGGTGCTCGAGGCCGGGCTGGAACAGGGCTCGCTCAGCCGCACGCTCGCCGCGCGCGGGCTGGTCCCCGCCTCGGGCGAGGAGCGCGCCAATGTGCTGCTCTCGCTGCCTGCCGCCGACGCGGCGCTGATGGGCCGCCGCCCCGGCGAGCCGATGCTCCGCCTGCGCCGCCTGACGCGCGATGCCGAGGGCGGAATCGTAGAATTTGTCGAAAGCCTGCTCGATCCGGGCGTTTTCGGCCTGCACGTGGAATTCTGAAGATGACTGACACCTCCCCCTTCCCGCGCGCGCTGGCGGCGCTGACCGGCCTGGCCATGGGCGACGCGCTCGGCATGCCGGCCCAGACGCTGCCGCGCGAGACGATCCGCGCCCGCTATGGCCGCATCGAGGATTTCGTCGCGCCCTTCGACGGCCATCCGGTCTCGCACGGGCTCGGCCCCGCGCAGGTGACCGACGATACCGAGCAGGCGCTGCTCTTGGCACGCCGCCTGATCGCCGAGCCGGGCGGCTTCGACGACCGCGGCTGGGCGCAGGACCTGCTGGACTGGGAGGCCGATATCCGCGCCAAGGGGCTGTCGGACCTGCTCGGCCCGTCCTCGCGCCGCGCGATCGACGCGCTCCTCGCCGGGGCGGCACCGGAAGAGACCGGCCGGACCGGCACCACGAACGGCGCGGCGATGCGCATCGCGCCGGTCGGCATCATGACCCCGCCCGTCCCGGCGGAGATCTGCGCCGCCACCGCCCGCACCTGCCGGGTGACGCATAATACCGGCGAGGCGATCGCCGCCGCCGCCGCCGTCGCCATGACCGTCAGCTGCGGCATTGCCGGGATGGATTTCGAGATGGCCATCGGCCGGGCGCTCGAGGCGGCGCGGCTCGGCCAGTCGATGGGCGGCGCCACCGGCGAGCCCGACATGGCCGGGCGGATCGAAGCCGCGCTGAAAGTCGCCGAAACCGGCGATATCGAGGCGCTGATCGCCGCCACCGGCACCTCTGTCGCCAGCCGCGAAAGCGTCGCCTGCGCCTTCGGCCTCCTCCGCCTGGCCGGAGACGACCTCTGGCAGGCGCTGGTCGCCGCGGCCAATATCGGCGACGACACCGACACGATCGGCGCCATCACGGGCGCCATGGGCGGCGCCACCGGCGGCCGCCTGCCCGGCGCCGCCACCGACCGGATCCGCGCCGCCAACGACCTGCCGCTGGAAGATATCGCCGAGGGGCTGCTGGCGCTGCGCGCCCAGGCGGAGGTGCAGGCCTGATGGGCGCGCTCCTGCAGATGACCGGCCCGGTGATGGACCTGGTCTACAAGGTCCGCGCCCTGCCCCGGCGCGGCGAAGAGGCGGTCGTCACCGGCTTCGCGCTCTGCCCCGGCGGCGGGTTCAACGCCATGGCCGCGGCCCGCGCCGCGGGCATGGAGGCGGCGCTCGGCGGCTCGCTCGGCACCGGCCCGATGGCCGCGACGCTGGCACAGGCGCTGGCCGAGCAGGGCATCGCCTGCGCCCGCCCCGCGCTGCCGGACCGCGACCAGGGCTGCTGCAGCGTGCTGGTCGAACCCGATGGCGAACGCAGCTTCGTCGGCTTCCCCGGCGCCGAAGGCGAGGTCACGGCCGACGCGCTGGCCGCGATCGACCTGTCCGGCACCGGCTGGGTCATGGCCTCGGGCTATTCGCTGCACTATCCCGGCGCGCGCGGCGCTCTGGCCGCCTGGCTCGGGGCGCTGCCCCCGTCGGTCCGCCTGCTCTTCGACCCCTCGCCGGTCGTGGCCGAGCTGCCGCAGGAGGCGCTGGCCCCCGTGCTGGCCCGCGCCGACTGGATCAGCGCCAATGCCGCCGAGGCCGAGGTGCTGACCGGGCTGGACGATCCCGCCGAAGCCGCCGCCGCGCTGGCATCGGGGCGCGCGGGCGCGCTGGTGCGCCGCGGCGCCGATGGCTGCCTCCTGGCCACCGCCGCGGGCATCGAGACCATTCCCGGCCATCCGGTGGACCCGCTCGACACCAACGGCGCGGGCGACTGCCATATCGGCAGCTTCATCGCCGAGCTCGCCGCCTCGGGCGATCCGCTGCGCGCCGCGCGCTACGCCAATATCGCCGCGGCCCTCTCGACCACCCGCGAGGGCCCGGCCACGCCGCCCGCCCGCAGCGAGGTGCTGGGCCTCATGCAGGCCTGAAACCGCCAACGACAAGCGGGCCGCCAATGCCCCGGACCCATTCCGACAAGGAGACCAACATGAAATCCGCCTTCCTTCTCTCCCTCTCCGCGCTGGCGCTTTCCGCCTCCGGCGCGCTGGCCGACGAGATCCGCGTCCTCAACTGGCAAGGCTACGGCACCGATCTCGACTGGTCGCTCAAGGCCTTCGAAGAGGCCACCGGCCATACGGTCGTGCACGAGTACTTCAACTCCGAGCAAGAAATGCTCACCAAGATGCGCACCAATCCCGGCGCCTATGACGTCGTGCTGGTGAACGCGATCTACAACCCGCAGGCCACCGAAGAAGGCCTGCTGGCGCCGATCGACACCTCCGCGCTGGAGAACTACGCGGGCATCCCCGCCGATTTCGCGGAAAGCGACCTGGTGACCGAGGGCGGCGAGGTCTACGGCGTGCCCTGGACCTGGGGCGTGACCTCCTTCGCGGTGAACACCCAGGTCTTCGACCCGGTGCCCGACACGCTGGACGTGCTGTGGGATCCGGCCCATGCCGGGCGCGTCTCGATCCGCGACGACGCGGTGGAGGCGATGCAGATCGGCGCGCTGGCGACCGGCCAGGGGATCAACGACATCCAGGATCTCGACGCGGTGAAGGCCAAGCTCGAGGCGCTGATGCCGCAGGTCCGCACCTTCTGGGGCAGCGAGAACGACTGGAACCAGTACATGGCCGCGGGCGAGTTCGACGTGGCGACCTACTGGTCGGGCTCGGCGGCGCGCTCCGCCGCGATGGGGCTGCCGGTGGAATTCGTGGTGCCGAAGGAAGGCGCGATCGGCTGGCTCGACAGCCTGACGATCCCGGCCACCTCCGAGCACAAGGAGGCCGCCGCCCAGTTCATCGACTGGATGATCGACCCGGAATTCTACGTGAAATGGGACGCCGAGGGCGCGCCCGCCTCGGCCAATGCCGATGCCGCGGCCGCGCTCGACGAGACCGCCTTCAACCGCCGCGTGCTGGGCGATCCCGAGGTCGCCGCGCGCGTCCAGTTCCAGACCCCGGTCGATGACGACACCCGCCAGCAGTACCTGGAGATCTGGCAGGCGCTGAAGGCCGCCCAGTAAGCCCGAGCGGCACCCAAGGAAACGGAGGACCGGCATGGCCGAACTCGTCACCCCGGCGGAACGCAGGCGCCTATTCACCCTGCTCTCCCCGGCCTATCTCTGGCTGTTGGTCGCGGTGTTCCTGCCGCTCTCGGCCATGCTGTTCTTCAGCTTCCTCACCGATATGCCCCAGGACGCCCCGGACTGGGGCGTCACGCTGGGCAACTACGCGGAATTCCTGACGAATCCGACCTACTCGACGCTGCTGGCGAAATCGCTGAAGCTCGCCGTGACGGTGACGTTCTTCTGCGTGCTGATCGGCTATCCCTGCGCGCTGGTGCTGGCGAAATCCATCAAGGGCCGCTCGCGCGAGGCGCTGTTCCTGATGGTGATCCTGCCCTTCTGGTCGAACTCGCTGGTGCGCATCTTCTCCTGGGCGATCGTGCTCAGGGGCAATGGCGTGCTGGAGCGCGCGATCAACTTCGTGCTGCCCTTCGACGTGCGGCTGAACCTGATGTTCACCACCGACGCGGTGGTGATCGGGCTGGTGCACAGCTACCTGCCCTACGTGATCCTGACCTTGTACCTGGCGCTGCAGGCGGTCGATGACGACCTGATCGACGCGGCCCGCTCGATGGGCGCCTCGAAACTGACCATCCTGCGCCGCATCCTGCTGCCGCTGTCCCTGCCGGGGCTCCTCGCCGGCGCGGTGCTGGTCTTCGTCCCGGTGGTCGGGTCCTTCATGGAGCCGCGCATCCTCGGCGGCCGCATGGGCACCTATTACGGCACCGTCATCGAGGACCAGTTCGTCGCCGTCTACAACTGGCCGCTCGGCGCGGCGCTGTCCTTCATCCTGCTCGCCGTGGTCATCGTGATCCTGGCCGCCGCGAGCCCCGTGCTGAAAAGGGCGCAGACATGACCCGCTCCCCGCTCGTGCTCCTCGGCAAGATCTGGCTCGCGCTGATCCTGGTCTTCCTCTACGCGCCGATCCTCGTGATGGCGGCGATGTCCTTCAACGCCTCGCCCTTCTACCAGCTGCCCTTCCAGTTCTCGACCGACTGGTACGCCAAGATGGCCGGGAACCAGCAGATCATCACCGCCGCGATCCGCTCGGTGCTGATCGCCTGCGGCACCACGGTGATCGCGACCTGCCTCGGCACCGCCGCCTCGGTCGCGCTCTTCCGCTACGAGTTCCGCGGCAAGCGCATCCTGCAGGTGCTGCTGTTCCCGCCGATCGCGATCCCGTGGCTGATCACCGGCACCGCGATGCTGGTCTTCTTCTTCGCCATCGGCATCGGCCGCGGCACCCCGGCCGTCGTGATCGGCCATGTCGCGCTGGCGCTGCCCTATGTCATCGTCACCGTCTCGGCGCGGCTCTCCAGCTTCGACGTCACGCTGGAAGAGGCCGCGCGCTCGATGGGCGCCAATGCCTGGACCGTGCTCAGCCGCGTCACCCTGCCCTGGATCGCCCCGGGGATCGTCGCGGGCGCGCTCTTCGCCTTCGCGGTCAGCTTCGACCAGTTCGTGGTCAGCTACTTCCTGTCCGAGCCCGGCGACAGCACCCTGCCGGTGCTGATCTACACCGCGATCCGCAAGGGCTTCACCCCCGAGATCAACGCGATCTCCACCATCATCGTCACCGTCTCCATGGCGGTCATGTTCCTCGCTGCCCGCTTCTCGAAATTCGGAGGGTCCCGCTGATGTCCCGCGTCGACGTTGCCAATGTCACCAAGAAATTCGGCCAGGCGGTTGCTCTGGACGACGTGTCGATCACCTTCGAGGATGGCGGGTTCTTCGCCCTTCTCGGCCCCTCGGGCTCGGGCAAGACCACGCTGCTGCGCACCATCGCCGGGTTCTACTTCCCCGAAGCGGGCACGATCCGCATCGGCGAGCAGAATGTCGAGACCGTGCCGGTCGAGAAGCGCGACATCGGCATGATGTTCCAGAACTACGCGCTCTTCCCCAACATGTCGGTCGCCGACAACGTGGGCTTCGGCCTGCGCGTCCGCAAGACCCCCGCCGCCGAGGAGAAGCGGCGCATCGCCGAGGCGCTGGAGCTGGTCCAGCTCGGCGCCATGGCCAACCGCAAGCCCTCGCAGCTCTCGGGCGGCCAGCGCCAGCGCGTCGCGCTCGCCCGCGCCATCGTCACCAATCCCCGCGTGCTGCTTCTCGACGAGCCGCTCTCGGCGCTCGACAAGACGCTCAGGGTCGACATGCAGATCGAGCTGAAGCGCATCCAGCGCGAGATCGGCATCACCACGATCTTCGTCACCCATGACCAGGAAGAGGCGCTGACCCTGTCGGACCGGATCGGCATCCTGAAGGCCGGGCGCATCGTCCAGGCGGGCCCGCCGCGCGAGGTCTATGACCGCCCAATCGACGCCTTCGCCGCTGGCTTCCTCGGCGAGGCGAACTGGCTGCCCGAGGCGGCGCTTTCCGGCCTCTCGCTGCCCGGATCGCCCGGCGGCCGCCGCTTTGCCACCCGCCCCGAGATGCTGTCGATCTCGGCCGAGGCGCCGGGCGAGGGACGCAACGCGGTCAAGGGACGGCTGCAGCAGCGGGTCTTCGCCGGGGCGATGGCGACCTGCCTCGTCGATGTCGCGGGCCAGCAATGGAAGCTCGTCGCCCGCGACCGCGACATCCCCGAGCTGCCCGGCGGCGGCGAGGTCTGGCTGAGCTGGGATCCCGCCGACACGCTCGCGGTCCCGGCATGAGCGACTGGCTCCTCGTCGTCGACATGCAGCCGGGCTTCGGCCATCCCGACAGCCCCTGGTGCACGCCGGGCTATGACGCGGTGGCCGAGCGGACCGGCCGGCTGGTGGCCGCCTATGGCGAGCAGGTGCTCTTCACCCGCTTCCTGCCCCCCGCCGCGCCGCAGGGCGCCTGGCAGCCCTATTACGACCGCTGGCCCTTCGCGGTCGATCCGGCCCGCGCCGCGCTCTGGGATCTGGATCCCCGCTGGGCCGGGCGCAGCAGCATCTCGAGCCCGCGCTTCGCCAAATGGCGCGAGGCCGCACCGCATCTGCCCGGCGATGCCACCCTGGCGATCTGCGGCGTGGCCACCGATTGCTGCGTGCTGGGCACCGCCGTCGAGGCGGTGGATGACGGCCGCCATGTCCGGCTGATCGCCGATGCCTGCGCCGCCGGGACGCCCGCGCTGCACGAGGCGGCGCTGACGGTGATGCGGGACCGCGCGCCGATGCTGGTCCTGACCGACACCGCCGCCGAGCTGGCGCTGCGGGCGGGCTGAGCTCAGCCCGCCTCCGGCAGCATCCAGATATCGAGCCGCTGCCAGTCCGCCGAAGGCGGCAGCTTGACCGCGGCCATCCCGCCCGGCGCGGGCTCCAGAACGGCCCCGCCGCAGCGGATCTGCACCAGCCGCGCCGCCGCCACGCCGGGCAGCTCCAGCCGCGCCCCGGTCTGCGAGGGCGAGACCTGGCAGCCCAGATGCCCCGCCCCGATCCGCAGCTGCCGCAGCCGGCCCGGATGATCGGTGCGCAGCACCGCGCCCTGCGGCCCCTCGAGGCTCAGCCAGCCCGCCTCGCGCCGCACCACCGCGGGCCCGATCGGGGTCTCCAGCGGGCCCAGCTCCGCCTCTGCGCCGTTCGACAGGGTCCAGCCCTCCCAGGGCGAGATCCCGCAGATCTCCTCCACCCCGATCATCGGCAGCAGCGCCGCCCAGGTGTAGAACGGATCGGCATCGCCCTGGTCGAGCGCCTCGCCGGTTTCGGCATTGAAATTCTCGCCCGCCACCCGGTCCTGCCAGTTGCGCATGAAAAGATCGCGGCTCTGCGCCGCCAGGCGCGCGGCCGCCTCGTCCTGCCCGGCGCGGCAGAGCCCCATCCAGACCAGGAAGTTGACATTGGGCCAGACGCGCCCGCGCCAGTAGACATTCTCGCCATAGGCCGCCTCTGAGCGCGCCGCGTTGGGCAGCGGGAAGGGCGTGCCGAAAAGCTGCGGATCCGCCAGATGCGCCAGCAGATGCGCGGTCTGCCCGGCATCGGCGGCGCCGCAGAGCAGCGGATAGAAGGCCGTCGGCGCCAGCGCCCGGACGAAGCCGCCGGCAAGGTGGCGGTTGGCGAAGATCTTCCGCTCGGGATCCCAGAGCCGCTCGCGGATGGCCGCGCGATGCGCCTCCGCCAGCGCGGCCATCTCGCCGGCAATGGCGGTCTCGCCCAGCTCGGCGGCGATCAGGCCCAGCATCTCGGCATCGAGCGCGACGGCGCAGTTCAGCCCCAGATCCCAGGTGGCGAGGCAGCCGGTCGCGGGGTCGATCTGCGCCTCGTCATGGGTCGCGGAATTGTCCATCCCGGTCTCGTTGCGGGCGGCGAAATGGGTGCCCTTGTAGAGCGCCGTGCCGACATCCGAGCTGCCGCAGGAGACAAGCCCCGTGCCCTGCGGATCGCGCATCGCGCGCCACCAGCGCTGATGGCGCAGGAGCGTGCCGAATTGCGCGGCGAGCCCCGCCCGGTCGCCCGAACGCTGGTAGATCATCCAGGCGATCAGCCCGCCCAGCGGCGGCTGGCTGCGGTCCGTCCAGGCGTCATGCGAGGACACGAGCGCGGCGAGATTGCCCTGCGGCGTGGCGATGCCGAGGGCGATGGCGAGGTTCTCGCGCGCCAGCTCCGGGTCGAGCACCGCGGCCAGCAGCGCGGCATAGGCCTGGTCATTGGCGAAGACGGCATAGTCGCCGAGATTCCACACCCGCGAGACGGTGGTATAGCGGCGGCGGTTGGCGGCATCCCAGACGGTGTTCCAGCCGAGGATGTCGCGGATCGCGTCGAGCCCGCCCTCCCCTGCCCCGGCCTGGCGCGGACGCAGAGGCAGAGGCAGAGGCGCCGGGTCGAGCCCGGCGCGGGCCTGTTCCAGCGCCAGCCCGGGCGCATCGGCGACAGCGGCGCACCAGCGGCCCTCTGGCATCATGTCGAGATTGAAGCGCAGCCCCAGCACCGGCGCGGCCTCCGCCCGCGTGGCGAGGCTGAAATAGCCGTTCGCCTCCAGATCCGCGGCAAGCGCCGCGACGCTGTCATGGCCCGAGACGAGGATCGGCGGCGCGGCCGTGACGATCGCCGCCCAGCGGCTGCCGCAGCGGATCATCACCGCCTGCGCCGCCGCATCGTAGCGCAGCTCGTCCGCCGCCTCCGCCGAGACGGCGAGCGTCAGCCAGAAGCGCGCGCCCCATTCGCCCGCCTTGCGCCGCTGCCAGCCGCCGCGCTGCACGAAGGGCCCGGCCGGATCGAGCGAGAGGGCGAGCCGCGTCCCGGCCAGCTCCGTCTCCAGCTCCGCCCGGCAGGTGCCGAGCCCGTGCGGCCCCAGGCGGACCGGATCGCGGCGCGGCGCGATCTGCGACACCGCCCGCGCCCGCGTCGAATAGAGCAGCGGCGCGATGCGGATCCCCAGCGGCTGGAACACTGCCTCGGCCGGGCGCTCCGACCAGGTGTACCACTGGACATCGGGCGGCAGGGTCGGGGTCAGGGTCATGGCAGATCCTCGGTCAGCAGGCGGGGCGGGCGGGTCAGCCCGGACGGGTCGGGGCAGGCGCCGCCGAAGGACGTGCCCGCGAGAAAGCGGTTGGCGGCAGTATTGGCAACCGCGATCTGCAGCCGGTGGCGCCCGGCGCCGACCCGGCCGAGCGGCAGGCGGAAGGGCGGATGCCAGACCCGGCCGGCCACTGCGCCGTCCAGCCGCACCTCCGCCCAGCAGGCGAGCCCGGGCAGCTCCAGTACCAGGGTCAGGGCGCGCTCCAGCGCGAACTCCGTCTCGTAGAGCCCGGTCCCCGACCAGTCCGGATCGCCCTGCGCTTCCCAGCCGCGATCGACCCGCACCGGCCGTGCCGCGCCGCTGGTCCGCAGGCGCCAGCCCTCGGCCAGCTCCGCGGCCAGCCGCAGCGGCGGCGCGGCCCCCAGCCGGGCGCGCGGGGTCGCCGCCGCCGCCTCGCGCAGCTCCAGGCACAGAAGCTCCTGCGGCGCGAGATGCAGATCGACCGCCTGCGCCTCCACCGACGCGCCGCCCGCCCGGCAGAGGAGACCGCTGCCCAGCCGCAGCACCGTCGCCGCCTGCGCCTCGCTGTCATTGAAGACCGCCAGCCGCCACCAGCCCGCGGCATCGCGCCCGGCCAGGCGGTGGCGCAGCCCCGGCACCGGGTCGAGCACCGGCCCGCCCTCCGGAAGCCCCGCCAGCTCCGGCGCGCCGCGCAGCACCGGCAGCCCCGCCGCCTCCAGCGCCGCGATCCGCGCCGCGCTCGCCGGATCGGCGAAGGCCGTCACCGCGGGCAGCACCAGCGCCGCCAGCTCCGTGCCGTCGATCCGGGCCCCCTGCCCCGCGTCCTCGATCCGCGCCAGCCCGGCCTCGTCGAGGATCCGCGGCGGCTGCCCGGCCGCGCAGAGCGCCTCGCACCAGGCGCCGAACCGGGCCGCATGCGCATGCCGCGGCCCTTCGCGCAATGCCGTCTCGTAGGGATAGAGCACCGCCACCTGCCGCTCCGGCGCCGCGCCCTCGAGGAACGCCGCCAGCTGCGCCGCCTCCGCCGCAATCGCGCCCATTGCCGGCCACCAGGGCTGCAGGTTGTAGCCCGGCGGGAAATCGAAGCGCAGATTGCCCAGCGGCTCCGGCCGCGCATCGCCCGCCTCCGCGAAGAGCGCATGCAGGATCACCCGCGACGCGCCCAGAAGATGCAGCCGCAGGAGCTGCGCGCGCAGTGCGGCGGGTGTCATCTCCCACTGGCCGGTGGCGCGGGCCTCGTTCCGCGTGGACGTTACGTAAAGCTCGACCTCGCAGCCCTGCCGGCCAGCCGCCTGCGCCACGCTCTGCCCCAGCACGGGGGCAAGCTGCGGCACCAGGTTGTTCGCGTCGACCGCGGTCACGTCGCGGAACCGGTCGGTGCCGAAGAAATCCGCCCCCAGAGAGACCCGCGGATCGATGCTGCGGAAGCCGCCATTCAGCTCGAAACTGCCGATATGCGGCAGGATCTCGTGGCCCGACAGCGCCAGCCCGTGCCGGTCGCAGAACCGCCGCAGCGCGCCGAGGAACCCGTCCTGCATCCGCGCCGTCACCTCGCGGTAGACGAAGCTGCGCGTCGCGCCGGTCCCGGGCCCGCAATCGTCCAGAAGCTGCGCGAGCTGCGGCGCCACCCTGCCGCGCGCTTCGAGCGCCCTGCGCAGCCCGCCGCTCCAGGGCAGGCTGTTGCCCAGATTGCCCGCCCGCTCCGCCCAGTCATAGAGCCCGGGTGCCGGCTGATCGAAGAACACCCGGTCGAGCGTGCCCGGCATCAGCGGCCCCAGCGCGCGGGCGAAGGGCGCCAGCCCGACCTCGACGAAGCGCTCCCCCGCCTCGGGCAGCAGATAGTTGACGATCCGCGAATTGACGGCGCGCGCGGCGGCGAAAAGCGTCCAGGCGGCGCCCGCCGGCAGGTCGGCGCCAAGCTCCGCCTCGACGCCCTCCTCCCCGGCCCGGATGATCCGCACCTCGTCCGTAACGTCGCGCAGCCCGCCATCGGCCAGATGCATCACCGCCCCGGCGATTTCCCAACCGCCCCAGCGCGGCACGCCGCCCTCGTGGATCCAGTGCCGCGCCGCCGGACCGAGGCTCGCCCCCAGCGTCGCGCGGATGCCGCTGACCGCGGCGCGGCGGCCCCCGGCGCGCGCCCAGAAGAGATGCCGCTCGCGCAGATGGTCCGCGCCCTCGACGCTGCGCCCGCCGGCCTGGCCGCTGGTCCAGGCATAGTCGTCATAGAGCCCGGCGCGCAGCCCGGCCTCCGCCATGATGCCGACCGCCCTTGCATAGGCATCGAGGAAGGCGGGCGACAGATAGAGCTCCCGCGGCATGGACAGCCGCGCCTGGATGTAGATCCGCCCGAAGCCCGCCGCGCGGAACTCCGCGAGCTGGCGGCGCATCTCGGCCTCGTCCGGCAGGCCGGACCAGAACCAGTAGGCGTCGAGCCGTGTGCCGCCATCCGGCATCGGGAGGGTTGTCTGGCTTGGCATTGTGTCCGAGCGCGGGGGGCTGATCCGCCCTCCGGTTCTAGCCGCCACCGTGCCCCCTGTCAGCAGAAAGTTGGCACACTAACAAGTTTTCCGCCCCGCTCTGTCTCGCGTTGCGATGTCCTGCCGTGTTTCCGGGGTGGTGCCGCGACGGCGCTTTTTGGCGTTTCTGCCGAGGATCTCCGCCGCCTCCTGCCGCTCTGCGCTATGTCCGGTAATCTTCCGGAACCGCGGGCTGCAGGATCGTCGCGCAAGAACCGCTGATCCGGCTGCTGCGCGTGTCTCCACCCTATCCGTTTCCCGCTATGAAGGCGACCGGAAAGAGCGTCTCTTCCCTGCGGCAAGACCGGCATTGGCACAGATTTGCCACGGCCTCTGCTCCCCTGCCCGCCCTTCGAAGCAGGATCGGCGGAGGGCTCCCGCAGCGCTGCTTCTTGCCAGAGAAGCCTCCGGAAGAAGCCGACGCAGCGCATATTCCAGGCCCTTTGATGGATCGTCTCTCCGGGCTCCCGGCCACGCGGTCCCCGAGACCGGCAGGTCGGCAGGTCGGCAGGTCGGCAGGTCGGCAGGTCGGCAGGTCGGCAGGTCGGCAGGTCGGCAGGTCGGCAGGTCGGCAGGTCGGCAGGTCGGCAGCGACCAGTTTCACCGCCCTTGACAATCCGCAACCCCATTCTCCGCACAAGTGTCAGCCGCGCGCCAAGGGAGCCTCTTTCCCGCGGACAAGGCCCCGAAGGCAACCGCCCAACCGGCCATGTCCCAACCGTCTCCCCGAAGACGAGCAGGCCATCCCCCTGCCCGCTCGCGTCTCGCCACTCCGGCCATGCACCTTATGGCACCCACGAAGACCGGAGCCATCCCTTTCCTGTCGGGCTGCTCGCTCAGGCAGCATCCGCCGCATCCCGTCGCCGTATGCCCCTCCCAAGCAACCTCCCTACCCCTAGCGTACTCCGCCAACGCCACCGTGCGATCCAGTCCCGCGCCGGGCTCGACCCGGCGCCTCTTCCTCACGCCCGGGCCGACCTCGACGCTTGATGCGGTGCCGTCGTGTCCCCCGGAGGTCCGGATCAATCCGAGCCCAGGAGCACCAAAACAGCGCCGCGAACCAATTGCGCTCAAGATCCCGCGGGTGCGATGGCCGACGTCGAGGCCAAGCCCGGCAAATGGAACGCAACAGATCGCCCGGTTCCAATTGGCGTGAAGATCGGACCCCGAAGCATGCGACGCCGGAAATCCCTCGCTACCGTCCGGCCGCGACACAGGCCGCAGGATGCCTATCCTTTGCGGAGCTTCGGTTTCCGGAGCGGCCAAGACGGCCGGAATGCCTGATCGGATGCGCCGTCTGTCTGCGGCAGAGCCACGTGGAGTCCAGCATTAGATATGGCCTCCAGGAACAGCGCAGTCTTAGACGACTGGTCGAAGGACGCCAAATTTCAAGGCAGCACCGGTCGGCAATGTCGCTCGCTCGGCACGTCCACTCGAAGGACGCTGCCCCGCGCTCTGCCTTTCCCGGCGTCCTGTCAGGCACAATTCCCATTCTCTGAGTCGGCGCCTCGGGCGGCGCCCAAGGCATGCCGTTGCGGCGGTACTGGTCGCGTCTCGACCCGACGGAAGAACAGCAGTCACCATGGCCTATGACCGCGGTCATGTCCGCATCGGCCAAGTTATGACCGCGGTCATATTCTCATGCCGGAGCGACAGTCATGAACCGAGCCGCCATAGTCACGGCGTACACGCCCGGTCCAACGAACGGAGGCGCAAGCCTCCGCGGTTATGACCGCGGTCATATTGCCTGCCGTTTCGCGCCGATCCGCGTTCCGGTCCATCGTAATTCGCCAGCATCGATCGCAGATAGGCGGCGGGGTTGTCGATCCTGGAAAGACGGCCAAGAAGCATCTCCAGCAGTCTAAGCATGTCCGGGATCGGGATCCGCGCTAAGGCCTCCACCGCGCTGGATCCCTTCACTCCAAGAAAACCAAGAAAATCCAGAATCCGCCGCAGGAGGTCATCGCGGTCACGAAGAGGGTCGGGGAAATAGGCGGCTAATCGCGGTGACGCCTGCCAGAGCTTCCAGATGTCGGATTCTCGCGCGGGCTTTATAGTTTCTTTTTCTGGGGACTCTTTGGAACGGACAGAGTGTCCGGCAATGGCGGCCTGTCTGTCCGGCTGCGGCGCGGGGTCGGACGTTGCCTGCTCCAGTCCGGCTTCGGCGGCATCGAGCTGGCGCTCGGCTGCGGCGAGCTCGCAGAGGCTGGCGCGGGCGCGGCGGCAGAGGCGCTGGAGGGCGTCGAGACAGGGCAGGGCGGCCTCGGCTCCCTCGCGGCGGAGCGCCGATAGGCGGGCGCTGATCCGGCTGCGCAGGGCGCGGCGGCGGGCGTCCTCCTCGGCCAGGCGGGTGCGGATCTCCTCCAGCTCCGCGGCGCGCAGGAAGAGCGGGCGCAGGTCGATCCCGTAGGCGTCGACGATCTGTCCGCGGCCATCGCGGACCGGGTAGCGGCGGCCGTTGCCGGAGAGCTTGCGCGTCACCAGGCCGATCTCGGCCAGGCGGGCCTCGCCGCGGCGGAAGCGGCGCTCGTCCATGCAATTGGCGCGCTCCAGCAGCCCGCCGATCTCGGCATAGGACATCAAGAGCTGGTTGGCGCGGACCGGGCCCTTGGGCAGGACGCTGAGATGGGCGGCCAGGACGGCGATCTCGCGTTCGCCCAGTCCGAGCGCGCGGGAGGTGTCCTTGACCAGTTGCAGAACCTGCCAGCGGTCCAGGATGAACGCGCCGGGGCGGGGGGCCGGAGACAAAGGATCTCCGTGCCCGGACGGAAGATCCGCCGGGATAACCTGTGTCATTCCTCAATCAGACGGCAAAACTTCCCCGTTCACCGAAATCCGGTGTTGCCTTGGATTCGCTTTTTCGGGTACCAAGAGGATGCTACAAATCTCGGAAGCCCTTCGGAGCCTCGGCTTTGAGGGGTTTTCTTTTGCCTGCTGTCTGCTCCTTCTCTCGTTTCGGTTGGGTCCCGGCGCTCTGATGGCGCCGCTGCTCGGGACCGGTGGATTGCCCCCGGAGGGGCGTCAGTCGCCCTCGGTCTCCCCGGGCGCGCTGTCGTAGAACTGGTGCAGGAGGCCCGGCAGGCAGGCCTCCACGAAATCAAGGAATTCCGCGGGCACCGCCTCGCCGGTCTGGATCACCAGGCGGCGGCCCTTGCGGGTGGTGCTGAGCGGTTTCGACATGTCCTTCGGCGCCGGGTCGCGCCGCGGCTTCTCCGCTTTCGGGGCGGGGGCAGGGGCGGCGTCTTCCATCTGGCCGAGAAACGCCTCGAATCGCTCGGCGCTATCGGCGATGCCCGCGGGCACCTCGGAGGCCAGTGCGGCCGCCGCGCGGCCGTCGGCGCGGACCAGGGTCAGAAGGCGGTCCCATTTGCGCCGTCCGATGCCGCGGGCCGGGCCGATCGCCAGCACCAGATCCTCGCCCAGGCCGGTATAGATCGACTTCATCCGCGAGATCATCGTCTGGTCGACGCCGAGGAATTTCTCCACCTGCGTCTGCGAGAACCCGGCTTCGAGCGCCGACAGGATGGTGCGCGCGCGCTCGATGAAGGACGTCTCAAGCCTTGCGTTGTTCTCGACCCCCTGGGCGACGAAGGCCTCTTCGTCGGACATCGGCCGGACGAAGGCCTGGATCGTGCCGCGGCCCAGATCGCGCATCGCCTGCAGGCGGCGGCGGCCGGTGACGATCTCGTAGCGCTCCGAGCCGGGCTTCGGCCGGACCAGGATGGGGATCTGCTGGCCGTCCTCCTCGAGGCTGCGTTTCAGCGTGTCGAGATTCTCGGTCAGGTCGATCCGGTCGCGGATCGGCGAGGGGTCGATCAGCTCCAGCGCCAGGTTGCGGTACATCCGGTCCTCGGCCGCGGCCGAGCGGGCGGCGGTGTCGAGGCTGGCGGCGCCCTTGGCGAACATCGGGGCCCGGCGCGCAGCGGTTGCGGGCTTGTCCTCGCCGCCGCCGGTGGCGGTCGGAAAGGCCTGTCTGGGACGGCGGACCATCAGCTATCCTCCCGTTCAAAGGGCGTGCGGTTCCAGGCGCGCAGGATCTCGGCATCGACCTCGTCGGCGATGCCCGACAGCGAATCGAAGATCCGGTCGTAGGTCTTGCGGTGGAAGCTGCCGGGATCGAGTTCCAGCAGCGGATTCATGGTGTTGCCCGCATCCGCGATGGCGGTCGAGCTGACGAAGTCGTGCTTCAGCATCGCGCCGCCCAGATGGCTGCGCAGGAAGGAGCTGAGCTGCAGCTGTGCCGGATCGGAGGCGGAATAGCGGGTCAGCACGAAGCGGATGAAGTCGTAGCGCTTGTCCTGGTGCTGCTCGACGACCTGCATGGTGGAGGCGGCGAGTTCCAGGAATTTCGCCAGCGAGACCACGTCGAGCATCCCTGCCGAAAGCGGGATCAGCATGCCGGTGGCGGCGAAGACCGCCGAGATGACCGCAAAGGACATGTGCGGCGGCGTGTCGAAGAGGACGAGGTCGTAATAGTCGTCGACGAGGTCGAGCGCATCGGTGATGCGGCGGTGGAAGGGCGTGCCGTCGCCGTTCTGCCGGAAGGAGGCCGAGGTCTCGTACTCGAATTCCGTCATCGCCATCGAGCCCGGGACGATATCGATGTTTGGCACGTAAGTGGCTTGAATCGCGTCAGTAATCGGGATCGGACCCTCGCCGGTGGCCGGGTCGGCATAGCGCAGGACGTCATAGACGGAGGGCTGGCCGTCGAGGTCGGCCTGGATGTCGAACATGTCCGAGAAGCTGGCCTGCGGGTCGAGGTCGACCGCGAGGATGCGGTAGCCGCGCAGCGCCAGGAACTGCGCCAGGTTCACCGAGAGCGAGGTCTTGGAGACGCCGCCCTTGAGGTTGTAGACCACCAGCCGCGCCTGCTTGTCGCCTTGCTGGCGGCGGGGGTAGCGCTCCGGCCCGATCTTGCCCTCGCGGTAGAGGACTTCCTGGATCTGGTTGATCTCCTCGGCGGAGAAGAACTTGCGGTTGCCGGATTCCAGCGTGCCGGCCGGCATGCCCTCGAAGGCATTGAGATACTGGCGCAGCGAATTGTACTTCACTTTCAGCGCATGGCTGACCTCGCGCACGGAGAACGGGCGCAGCGGCTTGTCGGATTTCCGCTGGTCCGGCGCATAAAGCAGTTCGCGCTGCTGCGAGAGCGCGGTATCGATGATCGAGCTGAAGGACATCAGCTGTTCGGAGGCCAGGATTCCGGCTGACATGTCTGCCTCTAAGATTCTCTTTTGCCTTTCCATATCACGTTTTCCCCCCAGATCTATAGTTTGCTGACATGAACGCGCTCGGCGGACAGAACCGGCGAATGCCGAGATCGGGGCTCTGGCCGCGACATGGCGCTGCGGACCGGGCGCGGTGCACCCGCCGGAGGGCGGTTTGCGCCATGTTTCGCAGGGCGGCGCGGCGATGTCGGGATGGTGCGCGCGGGTGGCGCCGGACCGCCGGGCGGGCCGGGATCCGTGGCGAAATTGCCGCGCCGCCGCGGGCCTGAGCGGCGCCTGCCGCGAGGGCGGGGGCGCCGGAGAGGGAATCGGCGGCGCTTTTCCGGGGTTTATCGGACGTGCGGGCCGCGGGGAGGGGACGGCGCCAGATCCGCGAATGACGCCGGAGAAGCGCCGTCCCGTACCGGGTCAGGGGGCCGGGGGCAGGGCGCCGGCCGGGGCGAGGGTGTCGGTCTCGTCCTTCAGCGCCACGCCGGAGAGGCCGCGGGGCAGGGATTCGCAACTCAGGAACAAGAGCTTGTGCGTCTCTGCGTCATAGGGGAGCCCGGCAGGGCGGATATTCGAGACGCAGATGCGGCGTTCGTCGGTCAGTCCGGGCCGGGGGGCGTAGGTCAGGCAGGCGCCGAGGCTGTCGGGCGAACTGAGCCCGGGCCGGTCGCCGATCAGCATCAGCATCAGCCGCGGGAGGGCGACCGGACGTAGTTCCCGGCCGCGGGCGGCGACGGCCCGAAGGAGCGCAGCGAGAAGCGGCGCGGCATTGGCGGCGACCGCGGTGGCCGAGAGCCTGTCGCCGGTGAAGCGCATCGCCTGCGGCAGCGGGGCGTTGATACTGGCCAGCGCCGTCCAGTCGCCCGCGCCGCCGGCGAAGACCGTCACGCCGAGCGCCAGCGCCGCCAGCGTCAGGATGCCGAAGAGAAGGGCCCGCGGGACCCAACGCTTGGGGGCCCATATCTTCGGCGGCCATGGCCACGTCCTCGATGGCGAGGAAGACGCGGATCGCGAAGGGAATCGCGGCGAAGATGCCCGAGACCGCGGTGATCGAGACCGCGTCCGCGCCCATCCAGCCGCCTGCGGTGAAATTCGCCCGGGAGAAGCCCGGCGCGACGACGCCCATGAAGACCAGCTCGAAGGTCGCGGCGAGCGACACGCCGAGGATGCTGAGCGCCATGAGGATCACGCAGGCGCCGACCGCCGCGGTCTTGGGATCGAGCCCGGGGAACTGGATGTCCAGGTGGGCGCCATCGCCAGCGTGATCGCGGGCGGCGCGAAGAGGAATTCGATCAGCGTCGCCATGCCGGCGAAATAGGCGCCGGTCCCGCCCAGCCCTGCGCGGGCATGGGCGAAGGGGCCGCCGGCATGCGGGATCGAGGTGGCGAGCTCGGTGAAGCTGAAGATGAAGGTGGTGCACATCGGCGCGACGAAGCCCGCGGTGCCGAGGAAGCCCAGCGTGCCGGCCGTGCCCCAGCCGTCCAGCCGAAATGCTCGCCCGGGATCACGAGGCCGGCGGCGATGCCGCAGAGCTGGACGGTGCCGCGCGACTTGCTCAGCTGGTGATGCTGTGTCGAGGACATCTGCGTTCCTCGCCGCTGCCTGTGCGCGGAACCGGTCGGACCCGCCGCGCCGGGTACTGGGCGGGCAACAGCACCGGCAGGCGGCAAAGCACGTCCGGGCAAACCTGCCTTGGCGGCGGGATTGCCCGGACGTGCTTTGCCGCCTGCCCATGTGCCATGCGGCCGTTCGCGGTTCTGGACCAGTAATCGGAACGCGTCCCGCGTCCTGGCGGAGACCCCGCCGCACGTCCAGCCTGCCGGACCGGATCCGGCGCTGCGGGAGACTCCGTCCGACCCGACCAGAGCGCGCTGCCCATGCCACCGGAGCTGCCATCCCGGGACCCGCCGCTGACGCGGTTCAGCCGCACCTCGGATATCGAGGCGCCGTCGGCGCTGCTCGAGGGCTGGACCCAGAGCTGCAGCCAGCTTTCGGGCGGGGCGTTCCCGGGCGAGCTGGCCGGCGCCCATCTCTTCCGCGAAGTAGCCAGCCATTCCCTGCTGCAGGCGGGCCAGCTCGGCGAGGGCATGGTCGCGGTCGGCCTGCTGCTGGCGATCCGCGGCGCGGCGAGCTTCTGCGGCGCGCGCTGCGGCGGCAGCCGGCTGCATCTGTTCCCGGGCGCCACGGGTTCGAGGTCCACACGCCCGAAGGGCTCGACATGGCGGTCGCGGTGGTCCCGCGGCGGCTGCTGGCCACCGGGGTCGGCGGGGCGGACATGGCGCGGCTGGGACGGGCGCAGCTTCTGGGGGTGGAGGCGGAGGCCCTTGCCGGGCTGCGCCAGGTGCTGGCGGAGCTGCTTGGCGGGCACGCTGTCGCCCGGGCAGATGGCGGCGCTTTCGGGTGAACTGGCGCAGCTGCCTGCTGGCCGAGCCGACCGGGGCGGCGGCTGCGCCCGAGGGCGGCCGGGCCGGCACGCTGCGGCGGCGCATGGAAGTGATCGCCGCGGTGGAGCTGGCCGATGGCGAGGAGGAGCGGAATATCGAGCTCCCCTGCCAGCGGATCGGCATCAGCCGCCGCACGCTGCAATGCGCCTGCGAGGAAGAGCTGGGCTCGCGCCCGGCCGCCTGTATCCGCGCACTGCGGCTGAGCCGCGGCGGGGCGAACGTCACCGATGCGGCGACGGGCTCGGGCTTCTGGCATTTCCGCCGCGTCGCGAAGGACGATGCCGGGCTCTTCGGCGAGCGTCCCCCGGAGACGATGCGCGGCCTCGCCGGGCGGCGCGGGGGATCCCCGGCGGGGCCGGTCCCGCCCGCATTTCCCATGTCCGGAAAAGGCCGTGAACGGGGCGCGCCGCGCCGCGGATGCTGCGCTGCGACGAAATCGGCTTTCGCAGTTGCAGCACCGGAATCCAACGGTTTTTTCCGCCTGCGTTTCACGATGTCGACTCGCATGCGATAATGGCAATTTTTCTTGATCCGCGGGGGGCGTCTTGAGAAGCTTGCCCCAAGAGGAGCCTAAATCATGAAATTGGTAGCGGATGACCGTTACCCGCACGACATCGCGTCGGGCGGGGCGGGGATAGATGCGACCCAGAGGGAGAGCGCGGTCAGGACCATCCAGTCCGTCGAGCGCGCGCTGACCCTGCTGGAGCTGGTGGCCCAGCATCCCGAGGGGATCAGCCTGTCGGATCTGGCCGCGGCGAGCGGGTTGAAGACCTCGACCTGCCACCACCTCGCCGCCACGCTGGTGGCGCGCGGCTATGTCGAGCAGTACGGCCGCAACCGCACCTATGTCATGGGCCACCGGATCCGCGACCTCAACGAGATGGCCGAGGCCAAGCGCGACCCGGCGGTGATCCTGCGCGATCCGCTGCGCGAGCTGGGCCGGCGGCTGGCGCATGCGGTGCAGATGGCGGTGCTGTCGGAAAGCAAGCTGCTGACCAAGCTGAGCATCCCCGATCCGAACGGCCGCACCGTCGAGCCCGACGAGGTGGAGAAGATGGGCGCGGCCCATGCCACCGCCACCGGCAAGGCGATCCTCGCCTGGATCCCCGATACCGAGCTGGTCCGCGTGATCTCCGCGAACGGGCTGGCCGCCTATACCCCGCGCACGATCACCAGCCTCAGCGGGCTGGTCGAGGAGCTGCGGCTGACCCGGCGGCGCAAATACGCGCTCGACGACGAGGAGTTCCGCGAGGGCACGGTCTGCATCGGCGCCTCGCTGAGGAACGGCGCGGGCGCGGTGATCGGCGCGATCTCGGTCTCCTATGCGACGGCCGAGGACAGCGACGCCTACCGGCGGCACCTGGTGACCCAGATGATCGCGGCCGGCAACGACTTTTCGAGACTGCTCGAGGCCGCGCAGCGGCCGCGGGCCTGACAGCAACGGAGGAGATGCTGCATGTCACTGCCTGACAACGTGACCACCCATGAGGATTTTCCGGTCCCCGAGACGATGAAGGCCTGGGTGCTGGGCGATCCCGGGGAGCTGACGCTGGCCGACAAGCCGGTTCCGGCGCCGGGCAAGGCGGAGGTGCTGGTGCGCATCGACGCGGTGGCGATCTGCGCCACGGATCTGGAGATCATCCATCACGGCCCGCCCGCGATGATCCAGGGCGGCGATCCGTTCAACAAGAACTTCACCCCCGGCCATGAATACATGGGCACGGTCGTGGCGCTCGGCCCGGGCGTCGACGAGTACCGCATCGGCGAGCGGGTGACGGTCGAGATCCATGCCGGCTGCGGCCAGTGCAAGCGCTGCCGCCAGGGGATGTACACCTCGTGCCACAATTACGGCAAGAACTACGGCGATGTCGACAAGGGCCACCGCGCCAACGGCTTCACCACCGATGGCGGCTTCGCCGAATACGCGGTGAACAACATCAACACGCTGATCCATGTCGATGACGGCATGACCGACGAGGAGGCGACCCTGGTCGTCACGGCCGGCACGGCGATGTACGGGCTGACCGAGCTCGGCGGGCTGGTCGCGGGCGAAAGCGTCGTGGTCTCGGGCCCGGGCCCGATCGGGCTTCTCGGCGCGGCCGTGGCCAAGGCGCTCGGCGCGCAGCCCGTCATCCTGACCGGCACGCGCGACAACCGGCTGGAGATCGGCCGCCAGCTCGGCGCCGACCATGTCATCAACGTCCGCAACGAGAATGTCGTCGAGAAGGTCCGCGAGCTGACCGGCGGCAAGGGCGTCGACTATGTCGTCGAATGCTCGGGCGCGCCGCAGGCGGTGAACGAGGCGGCGCAGATGCTCAACCGCGGCGGCAAGATCTGCCTGGCCGCCTTCCCGGGCAGCGCGCCCGAGGTCGATGTCGCCTATCTGGTGCGCAACAACATCTACCTCTACGGCATCCGCGGCGAGGGCAAGACCGCGACCCACCGCGCCGAGGCCTTCATGCGGCAGAAGCGCTTCGACGCCTCGCTGATCCACACCCATACCTTCGACATGGAGGATCTGGCCGAGGCGCTGCGCTATGCCAAGGACCGGGTGGAGGACGCGATCAAGGTCGTGGTGAAGAACAAGCACGCTGCCGCCCGGCAGATGGCTGCGGAATAGGCGGGGGGAGACGGGCATGCTGACCTGCGACGCCTATCACCGCCCGCGGAGCCTGGCTGACGCGCTCGCCCTCTGGGGCGCGGCGCCGGAGGGCAGTCGGCTCGTCTCCGGGGCGACCGACCTCTATCCCGCGGCGCGCGACGGACGCGCCGGGGATGTCCACCTGCCCGCGCTGATCGACCTGTCGGCCGTGCCCGAGCTCGGCGGCTACGAGATCGCCAAGGGCCGGGTGCATCTGGGGGCGGGCACCGTCTACCAGGATTTCCTGACTGATCCGGTGCTGCGGCAGAACCTGCCCTGCATGCCGCATGTCGCGATCTGGTTCGCCGACGACCAGATCCGCGAGGTGGCGACGCTGGCGGGCAATCTGGTGAATGCCTCGCCGGTGGCCGACGGCACGCCCGCGGCGGTGGCGCTGAACGGCGCGATCGAGCTGGCGCGGCTGGAGCAGGGCGGCATCCGCCGCCGGACGGTGGAGCTGGAGAGCTTCATCCAGGGCCCGGGCCGCACCGTGATCGAGCCGGGGGAGATCGCCACGCGCGTCAGCCTGGACAGCTGCTGCGGCTATGGCGGCGCCTTCCAGAAGGTCGGGCAGCGCCGGTCGCTGGTGATCTCGGTCGCCTGCTGCGCCGCGCTGGTGCGCACCGATGCCGAGGGGCGGATCTTCGAAGATGTCCGCCTGGCGCTCGGCGGGGTCGGGCCGGGCCCGATCCGGCTGCGCGAGGCCGAGCGGCTGCTGCGCGGCAACCGCATCGACACCGAGACCATCCTGCGTGCCGCCGATGGCGCGGCCGAGCATGTCGCCTCGCGCTCGCGCCGCGACTACCGCCGCGAAGTGGTGGCGAATTTCGTGCGGGCCGCGCTGGAGGAGGCGCTGGACGCGCGCCCGAACCGCGCCCCGTCGCATGACCAGACAAAGGAGACCATGGCAAATGCCTGAGCTGGACCTCGCCTTCACCGTCAACGGACGGCCGGTGGCGCGCCGGGTGGCCGCGCATAAGCGGCTCCTCGACGTGCTGCGCGACGATCTCGACCTGACCGGCACCAAGGAGGGCTGCGGCGCGGGCGAATGCGGCACCTGCAGCGTCTTCGTCGATGGCCGGCTGGTGAAATCCTGCCTGATGCCCGCGGGCCGCGCCGAGGGCGCGGTGATCGAGACCGTCGAGGGGCTGGCGGGCCGCGGCTCGCTGACCGCGGTGCAGAAGGCCTTCCACAAGACCGGGGCCAGCCAGTGCGGCTACTGCATCCCCGGCATGGTGATGGCCGCGACCGCCTGCCTGCGCGACAACCCCGCCGCCGGGCTCGACGAGATCAAGGAGCGGATGGGCGGCAATATCTGCCGCTGCACCGGCTACACCAAGATCCTCGAGGCGGTGGAGATCGCCCGGGATGTGCTGGCCGGGCAGGCCGATCCGGCGCTGCTGGAGGCCGGCGAGGCGCCGGAGGGCAGCTATATCGGCCATAATGTCCGCCGCATCGACGCGCCGGCCAAGGTGACGGGGCGGCTGCGCTATGCCGCCGACATGAAGCTTGTCGGCATGCTGCAGATGCAGGTTCTGCGCAGCCCGCATCCGCATGCGCGGATCGTCTCGATCGACACCTCGGCGGCCGAGGCGATGCCGGGGGTCGAGTGCGTGATCACCGCCGATGACGTGCCCGGCACGGACGGGTTCGGCGTCTTCGTCCATGACCAGCCGGTTATGGCACGCGGCAAGGTCCGCCATGTCGGCGAGGCAGTGGCGGCCGTCGCGGCGGAGGATCTGGTGACCGCGCGCCGCGCCTGCGCCGCGATCAAGGTGGAATACGAGCTGCTGCCCGGCCTCTACGATCCGGAGGAGGCGCTGACGCCCGGCGCGCCGGTGATCCACGACTACGCGCCCGGCAACCTGGTCAAGCACATCCCGCTGCGCAAGGGCGACATCGCGGCGGGCTTCGCCGCGGCGGATGTCATCCTGGAGGAGCGCTTTTCCACCCAGCAGGTGGAGCATGCCTATCTGGAGCCCGAGGCCGGGATCGCCTTCGTCGACCATGACGACGTGGTGACGGTCCACAGCCCCAGCCAGAACATCACCCATCACCGCCACATGCTGGCCGAGATCCTCGGCCTGCCGATCAACAAGGTGCGCATGGTGATGTCGCCGGTGGGCGGCGGCTTCGGCGGCAAGGAGGACATGATCTACCAGGGGATGCTGGCCATCGCCGCGATGAAGACCATGCGGCCGGTGCAGCTGAACTTCACCCGCGAGGAAAGCCTGGTCGCCTCGGCCAAGCGCCATCCGAGCCGGGTCGCCTACAAGATGGGCCTGACCTCGGACGGGCGGATCACCGCGGTGAAATTCGAGATGCTCTCGGACGGGGGCGCCTACGGGATGAGCTCGGAGGGGGTGATGCGCAAGGCGGCGATCCTCAGCTGCGGGCCCTACGAGATCGACAATCTGGAGGTCGACACCCGCGCGGTCTACACCAACAACACCCCGTCGGGCGCCTTCCGCACCTTCGGCGGCATGCAGGCGCAATTCGCCACCGAGAGCATGATGGACATGGCGGCGGAGCGGCTGGGGCTCGACCCGTTCGAGATCCGGCGGATCAACATGTACCGCGCGGGCTCGCTGACCCATACCCAGCACCGGCTGGACCGGGCCTCGCTCGATCAGGTGCTGGACGCGGCCGAGGCGGCGAGCCGCTGGGAGACCGGCGTGCCTTCGGTGCGCGGCGCGCTGCGCGGCGATCTGGGCGGGCCGGACACGCGCAGGCCCTGCACGCTCGGCGCAAGGCTGGCGGGCGGACCGGCGACGGCGGCAGCGACGGAGGCGGCAGAATGAACGCGATCACCGAAACCCGCGCCGAGACCCGGCGCAAGCGCGGCCGCGGCATGGCCGCCAGCTGGTACGGCATCGCCCGCACCGCGACGATCGACCGGGCCGGCGCCTGGGCGGAGATCGACGACGGCGGCACGGTGAAGATCGTCACCGGCGTCACCGAGATCGGCGAGGGCATCCTGACGGTTCTGGCCCAGGTCGCCGCCGAGGAGACCGGCACCCGGCCCGAGGATGTCACCATCGGCGACAACGACACCGCGCGCTCGCCCGAGGCGGCCCATGCCGGAGCGACGCGGCAGACCTACATGATCGGCAATGCCGTGGCGCTGGCCTCGCGCGAGGCGCGCGAGGTGCTCTTCGAGAAGATCGCCGAGTACTGGGAGGTGGCCGCGGGCGCGCTGCGCGCCTTCGACGGCGAGATCTGGGCGGAGGGGTCGAACCTGCGCATGTCGATGGCCGATGCGGTGGCGATCTGCAAGGCGCGGGGCACCGTGCCCGTCGGCTCGGCGAGCTTCACCGCGAACGGCACCGGGCTCGACCCCGAGGACGGCCGCGGCAGCCCCTGGCAGACCTATGTCTTCGGCACCCAGGTCGCGGAGGTCGAGGTCGACACCTGGACCGGCGAGGTGCAGGTGCTGGGCATCTGGGCGGCGCATGACGTCGGCCGCGCGATCAACCCGCGCGGCGTCGAGGGCCAGATCGAGGGCGGCGTCGTGCAGGGGCTCGGCCAGGCGCTGATGGAGGACTACGTCACCGTCGAGGGCCATGCCGAGACCCACGGCTTCGCCAAGTACATCCTGCCGACCGCGCTCGACGTGCCGCAGATCAACTGCGTGATCGTCGAGGACGAGGACCCGACCAGCCCGCTGAGGGCCAAGGGGATCGGCGAGCCCGCGCTGGTGCCGACGGCGCCGGCCATCATCAACGCGATCTACGACGCGATCGGCGTGCGCATCACCGCGCTGCCGGCAACCCCCGAGAAGATCCTGGCGGCGCTCCGCCTGCAGCAGCCCTGAGAGGCGGCGCGGGACGGAGCCGGCAGAGAGGACGCGCGGGCCCCCAGGGAGGGCAGGCCGGCGCATCATGGGCGGCCTGCGGCGGAAGAGGAGAGCCGCTGCAGGCCGCCGGCCAACAAGAAGAAATGGGAGGATGACATGAAGATGAGAACGGCTATGGGCGGGGGCATCGCGGTCCTCGCAGCGGCGGCGGTCCTGGCAGCGGGCGTGCCGCAGGCGCGCGCGGAATTCCCCGAGAAGCCGGTCGAGATGACCGTGCTCTTCGGCGGCACCGCCAGCACCATCGCGCAGGTCCTGTCCGAGACGATGGCGGGCGAGCTCGGCGAGCCGGTCGTGCCGGTCAGCCGCACCGGCGGCGGCGGCGCGGTGGGCTATTCCCATGTGATGGCCACGGCGCCGGACGGCTATTCGATCGTCTGGAACTCCAATTCCGTCAACACCACCGCCCATATCGGCCGCGTGCCCTACAGCTACGAGGATTTCGTGCCGATCGCCCGCGTCTCCGAGGAGACCCCGGCGCTGGCGGTCAGCGCCGAGAAGGGCTGGACCGGGCTGCAGGACATGGCCAGGGCCGTCTCGGGCTCGGACGACCACCTGAAGGTCGGCATCTCGGGCAAGGGCAGCTTCACCCATCTGGTCTCGGCCGCGCTCTTCGACGCGATGGGGATCGCCGACAATGTCACCTTCATCGCCTATGGCGACGGCAAGGCGCCGGTCGAGCTGCTGGCCGGGCGCATCGACGCCGCCATCCAGTGGCCCGGCCAGTTCAAGTCCTATCTCGACAGCGGGGACTTGAACGTCCTGGCCGTGACCGGGGCGAAGCGCATCGACCTGCTGCCCGACGTGCCCACCGCACAGGAGCAGGGCGTCGATATCGACATCACCATGTGGCGGGGGCTGGCCGCGCCGAAGGGCACGCCCGCGCCGGTCGTCGCCCGGCTCGCCGCCGCCGCCGAGGCCGCCACGCAGAGCGAGGAATTCCGCAAGGCGGCCGGGAATATCGGCTTCATGCCGGCCTATGCCGGACCGGAGGAATTCGCCGCGGTGATCGCCCGCGACGACGCCTTCTATGCCGGGCTGCTCGACAAGCTCGGCCTGGGCAAATGAGCGCGGGGGATGGCGCAATGACCGGCTCACGCAAGGATCTGGTGCTCGGCTCCGTGCTCTTCGCGCTCGGCGCGGCCTGGAGCTGGGCGGCCTGGACGACGCTCTCGCCCGGCTTCGGCGGCGGCGATATCGGCCCGCGGGCCTTTCCGCTGGCCTTCGGCGGGCTGCTGATGGGGCTCTCGGCGCTGTTTCTGGGCGTCACGCTCTCCCGCGACGGGGCGGCGGCCGCGGAGGCGGAGGAGGAGCGCATCCTCTGGGGCCCGGCCCTGCTCCTGATGGCGGAGATCGGCCTCTACGGCGCGCTGCTCGAGCGGATCGGCTTCCTGCTGGCGACGCCGCTCCTGGTGCTGGCGGTGCTGGCGCTGAACCTGAAGGTCCGCAGGCCCGCCGTGCTGATCGGCATGGCGGCGGGGATGACGCTGGGCTGCTGGCTGCTCTTCGGCCAGCTCCTCGGCATCTACCTGGCCCGCGGCAGCTGGATCAACCTGGGGTAGCGCCATGGAGATGTTCCTTCACGCCGCGCAGCTCGCGCTCGACCCCTGGGCGGTCGGCGCGGTCGGGCTCGGCACCTTCATCGGCCTGGTCTTCGGCTCGATCCCCGGGCTGACCTTCACCGTCGCGCTGGCGCTGGCGCTGCCGATCACCTTCGCGATGGACAGCATCCCGGCGACCGGGCTGCTTCTGGGGACCTATATCGGCGGCATGACCGGCGGCTCGGTCTCGGCGATCCTGCTGGGCATTCCCGGCACGCCCTCGGCGGCGGCGACGGTGATCGACGGCCATCCGATGGCCAAGCGCGGCGAGGCCTCGATCGCGCTCGGCGCGGCGGTGGTCGCCTCGGTCTTCGGCGGGCTCTTCTCGCTGCTGGTGATGATCGTCTCGGTGAACCTGGTCTCGCGGCTGGCGATCGGCTTCGGCCCGGCCGAGATCTTCGCGCTGGTGGTCTTCGGCCTCTCCACCATCTGCGGGCTCTGCGGCGGCTCGATGCTCAAGGGGCTGCTCTCGGGCGTCGTCGGGCTGATGATCATGACCGTCGGCATGGACCAGATCGAGGGCGTGCCGCGGATGACCTTCGGCTCGATCAGCCTGATGCAGGGGGTCAGCCTGCTGGTGGCGATGATCGGCCTCTTCGCGGTGCCCTTCATCATCGAGGCCTCCTCCGGGACCGGCGGCGCCGCGGATGCGAGGGCGACGCGGGTGCGCGCGGAAATGCCGGGGCTGCGGCTTCTGATGTCGAAGGGCTGGCTGATGGTGCGCTGCGCGCTGCTGGGCACCGGGATCGGCGCGATCCCCGGCACCGGCGGGGCGATCGCCTCCTTCCTGGCCTATGACCATGCGCGGCGGATGTCGCCCGAGAAGGCGAGCTTCGGCAAGGGCAATCTCGACGGGGTGATCGCGCCCGAGACCGCCAATAACGCGGTGACGGGCGGCACGATGATCCCGCTGCTGTCGCTGGGCATCCCGGGCGATCCGGCCACCGCCATCGTGCTGGCCGGGCTGATGATCCACGGCATCTCGCCGGGCCCGGCGCTGTTCATGAACCACGCCACCGAGGTCTACGGCATGTATGCCGCCATCGTGCTGGCCTATTTCTGGGTGCTCGGGCTGCAGCTCGCGGGGATCCGGCTTTTCGTCCACGTGCTGAAGATCCCGCGGGAGCTTCTGGCGGCGGGCGTTCTGGTGCTGTGCCTGATCGGCGCCTGGTCGGTGCGCAACTCGGTCTTCGACATCTACGCGATGGGGGTGATCGGCGTGCTGGCCTACCTGCTGGTGGCGCTGCGCGTGCCGATCACGCCGATCATCCTCGGAATGGTGCTGGGCCCGACCATCGAGAACGAGTTCCGCACCGCGCTCATGCTCTCGGGCGGCAGCAGCGACATCTTCCTGCACTCGCCCGTCGCGCTTCTTTTCCTCGGCCTCGCGGCCCTCGTGATCGTCCTGCAGACGGTCGGCGAGCTTCGCCTGCGCGCCTACAAGCAGAAGGTCAACGCATAATGCTCGACAAGAACCGCACCACCGGCGCCGCCCAGGGCGCGCCGCAGGTCCGCGCCCGGGCAGAGCGCCTGGCCCAGGGCCGCTTCGAGGAGGCCTTCGACGGGCCGGTCGCGACCATGAGCCTGTCCGAGGCGCTGGTGGTGGCGCTGCTCAAGCAAGGGGTCCGGCAGTACTACGCGATCTTCGGCCATGGCTCGACCGATCTGGGCGAGATCCTGCGGATCTACAGCGAGGAGGGCGTGGTCGAGGTCGTCAACTGCCGCAACGAGGTGGAGATGGCCCATGCCGCCACCGCCCATGCCTGGATCACCGGCAGCACCCCCGCGGTGGTGACCTCGATCGGGCCGGGCGGGCTGCAGGCGATGGCGGGCTCGCTCGCCGCCGCCTCGAACGGGGTGGGCGTCTACCATATCTACGGCGACGAGACCACGCGCGGCGAAGGCTACAACATGCAGCAGGTGCCGAAGCCCGAGCAGGGGGTCTTCGGCAAGATCGGCGCGCTGATGGGGCAGAGCTACACGCTGCACACGCCCGGGGCGCTGCGCGAATGCATGCGCCGCGGCACCGCCTGCGTGCACCATCCCTACAAGGCCGGGCCGTTCTACATCCTCGCGCCGATCAACACCCAGCCGCAGGAGGTGGCGGTCAATATCTCCACCCTGCCGGGCCGCCAGTCCGTGCCGGCGGTGCAGCCCGTCGCGGGCCCGGCGCTCGAGGCGGCGGTGGCGCTTCTGCGCGGCACCGACCGGCTGGTGCTGAAGGCCGGGGGCGGTACGCGCGGCCATGCCGAGGCGGTCCGGCGGCTGGCCGCCGCGGCGGGGATCCCGGTGGTGCTCTCGCCCGGCTCGACCGGGGTGATGCCGGATGCCGATCCGCTCAACATGCATGTCGGCGGCTCCAAGGGCTCGATCAGCGGCAATTTCGCGATGGCGGGCGCCGAGGCGGTGATCTTCGTCGGCTCGCGCGGGGTCTGCCAGGCGGACTGCTCGGGCATCGGCTATCCGCAGGCGCAGGCGGTGCTGAACATCAACGGCGATCTCGACGACCTGCAGCACTACGCGAACACGATCGCGCTGCCCGGCGACATCACCGCGGTGACGGAGCTGCTGCTCGGGGCGCTGGGGACGGAGACCGGCGCGGCGCGGCGGGCGCAATGGCGGGCGGACTGCGCCGCGAAGAAGCGCGACTGGACCCGGTTCAAGGCGGCGCGGCTGGCGGCGGAGCCGATCGGCGACGCGGTCTGGGGCCAGCCGGTCCTGCCGCAGCCCGCCGCCATCCACATGGTCGCCAGCGCGGCGAAGGCCCGCGGCGCGGTGAAGTTCTTCGATGCCGGCGACGTGCAGGCCAACGGCTTCCAGATCGTCGAGGACGACGCGCCGGGCGAGACCGTGACCGAGACCGGCGCCTCCTACATGGGCTTCGCGGCCTCGGCGCTGCTCGGCCTCGCGGGGACCGGCGGGGCGCCCTATGGCGTGGCCTTCACCGGCGACGGCTCCTTCATGATGAACCCGCAGATCCTGATCGACGCGGTCGAGCACCGGGTCCGCGGCATGGTCGCGCTGTTCGACAACCGGCGGATGGCGGCGATCACCGACCTGCAGATCGCGCAGTACGGCGCCGAGTTCCGCACCAATGACAGCGTCGCGGTCGACTACGTGGCGCTGGCCGGGGCGGTCTCGGGGGTGCGGGCGATCTGGGCGGGCACCACGCGCGGAAGCCTGGCCGCCGCGCTGGAGGAGGGCTTCGCCCATGACGGGCTGAGCCTTCTGCATATCCCGGTCTATGCCGGGCGCGACCCGCTGGCGGGGATGGGCGCCTATGGCAGCTGGAACGTGGGCAACTGGGTGGAAGACGTGCAGGCGAAATACATCGCCGCGCCGATCTGAGGGACTTCGAGCGAGGACGACATGTATCACGATCTCAATCTCTATATCCGCGGCAACTGGCGTCCCGCCTCGGACCATGCGACGAAGCCGGTCACCGATCCGGCGACCGAGGACGCGCTGGGGCTGGTGGCAGTGGCCAGCGAGGCGGATGTCGCCGACGCGCTCGCCGCCGCCGCCGAGGGGTTCCGCATCTGGAAGGCCACCGGCACCTGGGAGCGGGCGGCGAAGATCCGCAGGGTCGCCGACCTCTTGCGCGAGCGCGCCGACGGCATCGCCATGCTGATGTCGCTCGAGACCGGCAAGCCGCTGGCCGAGGCGAAGGGCGAGACGATGGGCGCCGCCGACCAGTTCGAATGGCAGTCCGAGGAGACCAAGCGCATCTACGGCCAGATCATCGGCAGCCGCACGCCCGAGAGCCGCATGGCGGTGATCTACCAGCCGGTCGGCGTGGTCGCGGCCTTCTCGGCCTGGAACTTCCCGGCGCTGCTGCCCGCGCGCAAGATCGCCGCGGCGCTGGCGGCGGGCTGCTCGATCATCGTCAAGCCGGCGGGCGAGACCCCGGCCTCCTGCGCGGCGTTGGTCGAGGCCTGCCATGACGCGGGCATCCCGCCGGGCGTGGTCAACATGGTGACGGGCGCCTCCTCGGAGATCGCCGCGCAGCTGATCGCCTCGCCGATCGTGCGCAAGGTCTCGGTCACCGGCTCCGTCCCGGTCGGCAAGCAGATCCTGCGCCTGGCCGCGGAAGGGGTGAAGAAGGTGTCGATGGAGCTCGGCGGCCACGGCCCGGTGATCGTCTTCCCCGATTTCGACCCGGTGGCGGCGGCGGATGTCTGCGCGCCGACCAAGTTCCGCAATTGCGGCCAGGTCTGCATCTCGCCGACGCGCTTCTATGTCCACGAGGACAGCTATGACCGCTTCTCGGACCGCTTCGCCGAGATCGCCCGCGGGCTGAAGATCGGCCGCGGGCTGGAGGAGGGCGTGCAGGTCGGGCCAATGGCCAACCGCCGCGGGCTGGAGACCATCCAGCGGATGACCGAGGACGCGCTGTCGCGCGGAGCCGAGCTGCTGGCCGGCGGACGCGTGCCCGCGGGGTCGAACAAGGGCTTCTTCATCGAGCCGACCGTGCTGGGCCGGGTGCCCGACGACGCGCTGGTGATGACCGAGGAGCCCTTCGGCCCGATCGCGCCGATCACCACCTTCCGCAGCTATGACGAGGTGATGGCGCGGGCCAATGCGCTGCCCTTCGGGCTTGCGGGCTATGTCTTCTCGAACGACCTCGGCACCGCGACGCGGGCCTCCGAGGATCTCGAATGCGGCATGGTCGGCGTCAACGAGATGCTGCTGGCGACCGCCGAGGCGCCCTTCGGCGGCATCAAGGAAAGTGGCATGGGGCGCGAGGGCGGCAGCCTCGGCATCCATGACTACCTGGATGCGAAATACGTCAAGATGCGTCTGGGGGCGCCGGCATGAGCGATACCGACCAGGGCCTGGCGCGCGGGCTGACGAATTACGGCGACCGCGATTTCTCGGTCTACCTGCGCAATTCCTTCGCCGCCTCGATGGGCTATTCGCGCGAGATGCTGAAGCGGCCGATTGTCGGCATCGCCAACAGCTTCTCGGGCTTCAACAACTGCCACCGCCACTTCCCCGAGCTCGTGGAGGCGGTCAAGCGCGGCGTGCTGATGGAGGGCGGGCTGCCGATCGAATTCCCCACCATCTCGCTGGGCGAGGTCTTCCTGTCGCCGACCTCGCTGAAATTCCGCAACCTGATGTCGATGGACACAGAGGAGATGGTCCGCGCCCAGCCGATGGATGCCGTCGTGCTGATGGGCGGCTGCGACAAGACCGTGCCCGCGCAGCTGATGGGCGCCGCCTCGGCCGACCTGCCCGCGGTGCAGCTGGTGGCCGGGCCGATGATGACCTCGCGCTACCAGACGGAGCGGCTGGGTGCCTGCACCGACTGCCGCCGCTTCTGGTCGAAATACCGCGCCAGGGAAGTGACGACGGAGCAGATCAACGACATCGAGGGGCGGCTGGCGACGACGGCGGGGACCTGCGCGGTGATGGGCACGGCCTCCACCATGGCCTGCATCGCCGAGACGCTGGGCATGTCGCTGCCCGGCACCGCGGCGATCCCGGCGGTCCATGCCGACCGGCTGCGCGCGGGCGAGGAGTCGGGGCGCGCCGCGGCGCGGATGGTCCGGACCCCGATCAGGCCGAGCCAGGTCATCACCGCGAAATCGGTGGAGAACGCGATGCGGGTGCTGCTGGCGCTCGGCGGTTCCACGAATGCGATCATCCACCTGACCGCGGTCGCCGGACGGCTGGGCATCCCGGTCTCGCTGGAGAAGCTCAACGCGCTGTCGGACACGACGCCGGTGCTGGTGAACCTCAAGCCCGTCGGCACGAACTACATGGAGGATTTCTTCTTTGCCGGCGGCGTCGGCGCGGTGCTGCGCGAACTGAAGCCGCTTCTGCATCTCGACACGCTCGATGTCGCCGGGGGCACGCTGGGCGACCGGCTGGAGCAGGATGCCGGCTGGGTCGACCACCGGGTGATCGCCAGGGCCGCGGAGCCGCTGGAGCCCGAGGGCGGGCTGGTCGCGCTCTTCGGCAATCTCGCGCCCAGGGGCGCGATCCTGAAGCGCTCGGCCGCCGATCCGGAGCTTTTCGAAAAGGAGGGCAGGGCGGTGGTCTTCACCTCGCTCGAGGATCTGGCGGCGCGGGTGGACGATCCCGATCTGGACATCACCGCCGACGATTTCATGGTGCTGCAGAATGCCGGGCCGAAAAGCGCCTCGGGCATGCCCGAGGCCGGCTACCTGCCGATCCCGCGCAAGATCGCCGAGACCGGGGTCAAGGACATGGTGCGGATCTCGGATGCGCGCATGTCCGGCACCGCCTTCGGCACGATCGTGCTGCATGTCTCGCCCGAGGCCTCGGTCGGCGGCCCGCTGGCGCTGGTGCGCAATGGCGACCGGATCCGCATCTCGGTGAAGAACCGCCGGATCGAGCTGCTGGTCGACGAGGCCGAGCTTGGCTGCCGCCGCGCCGCCTGGGCGACGACGAATGTGCCGGCCGCGGAGCGCCGCGGCTATGACCGGCTCTATGCCGAGGAGGTCACGCAGGCCGACGAGGGCTGCGACTTCGGCTTCCTGCAACCCGTCCAGACCGAAACCTGAGACAAAGACAGGAGACACCCGATGATATTCGGAGTGCCGAGAGAGGTCTCGCCCGGCGAGGCCCGGGTCGCCCTGACCCCGAAATCCGCCGGAGACATCCGCAAGCTGGGCTACGAGGTGATCGTCGAAAGCGGCGCGGGCCTGCCGGCGCGCTTCGCCGATGACGACTACCGCGCCGCGGGCGTGCGCGTCGTGCCCGATGCCGCCAGCCTCTGGGGCGAGGCGGAGATCGTCGCCAAGGTCCGCCCGCTGACCGAGCTGGAGGAGGCGCATCTGCGCGCGGGCCAGACGGTGGTCAGCTTCTTCTACCCCGCCCAGAACGGCGGGCAGCTGGAGCGGATGCGGGCCAGGGGCGTGACCACCGTGGCGATGGACATGGTGCCCCGCATCAGCCGCGCGCAGAAGATGGACGCGCTGAGCTCGATGGCGAATATCGCGGGCTACCGCGCGGTGATCGAGGCGGGGAACTGCTTTGGCCGGTTCTTCACCGGGCAGGTCACCGCGGCGGGCAAGGTGCCGCCCGCGAAGGTGCTGATCGTCGGCGCGGGCGTCGCGGGGCTGGCCGCCATCGGGGCCGCGACTTCGCTGGGGGCGGTGACGCTGGCCTTCGATGTGCGCCCGGAAGTCGCCGAGCAGATCGAGAGCATGGGCGCCGAATTCGTCTATCTCGATTTCGAGGAGGAACAGGCGGACGGCGCGTCCTCCGGCGGCTATGCGGCGCCCTCTTCCCCGGAATTCCGCGAGGCGCAGCTGAAGAAATTCCGCGAGCTGGCGCCCGATATCGACATCGTCATCGCCACCGCGCTGATCCCCGGCCGGCCCGCGCCGGAACTCTGGACCGCGGACATGGTGGCGGCGATGAAGCCCGGCTCCGTCGTTGTCGACCTCGCCGCCGAGCGGGGCGGCAACTGCGCGCTGACCGTGCCGAACGAGCGGATCGAGACCGGAAACGGCGTCACCATCCTGGGCTATACCGACCTGCCCTCGCGGATGGCGGCGCAGAGCTCCGAGCTCTATTCCACCAATATCCGCCATCTGCTGGCCGACCTGACGCCCGGCAGGGACGGGCGGGCGGTGCATGACATGGAGGATGACGTGATCCGCGGCGCGACGGTGACGCATCGCGGCGCGACCACCTTCCCGCCGCCGCCGCTGAAGGTGCAGGCGATCGCCGCCTCGCGGCCGCGCGCCCCCGAGAAGACCCCGGAGGAGATCGTCGCGGCGGCGGCAGCGGCGCAGCGCGCGGCCGGGCGGCGGCAATGGGCGCTCCTGGGCTGCGGCGCGGTGCTGATGGCGGTGATCGGGCTCTATGCGCCGCCCGCCTTCATGCAGCATTTCATCGTCTTCGTGCTGGCGGTCTTCATCGGCTTCCAGGTGATCTGGGGCGTGGCGCATGCCCTGCACACGCCGCTCATGGCGGTCACCAACGCGATTTCGGGGATCATCATCCTCGGCGCGCTGCTGCAGACCGGCGCCGACCTGCCGCTGGCGCGGATCCTCGCGCTCATCGCGGTCGGCATTGCCACCATCAATATCGTCGGCGGCTTCATGGTGACGCGCAGGATGCTCGCCATGTTCCGCAGGTCCTGAGGAGGAAGGGACATGAACGGGGAACTTCAGACGGCCGCCTATATCGCCGCGGCGGTGCTCTTCATCCTCAGCCTCGGCGGGCTGAAGAACCACGAAAGCGCCAAGACCGCGGTCTGGTTCGGCATCATCGGCATGGCGCTGGCGGTGGGCGCGACGGTCGCGGGCCCGCAGGTGCCGCTCGGCCCGGTCCTCGGCGCGGTGCTGGTCCTCGGCGCGGGGATCGGCGCGGTGGTCGCGCGGCGGGTGGAGATGACCGGCATGCCGCAGCTCGTGGCGCTGCTGCACAGCTTCGTCGGCCTGGCGGCGGTCTTCATCGGCATCAACTCGGCGCTGGTGCCGCCCGCGGGGCTGGCCGGGGCGGAGCGCGCGATCCACGAGGTCGAGGTCTTCCTCGGCGTCTTCATCGGCGCGGTGACCTTCACCGGCTCGCTGGTCGCCTGGGGCAAGCTCGCCGGGCGGCTCGACGGCAAGGCGCTGGTCCTGCCGGGCCGGCACCTGCTTAACGCCGCCATGGCGGCGGCCTCGCTGGGGCTGATGGCGGTGTTTCTTAGCGGCCATGGCGGGGCGGAGGTGCACTGGGCGCTGTGGCTGATGACGGCGCTCGCGCTGGCCATCGGCGCGCATCTGGTCCTGGCGATCGGCGGGGCGGACATGCCGGTCGTGGTCTCGATGCTCAACAGCTATTCCGGCTGGGCGGCGGCTGCGACCGGGTTCCTCTTGGGCAACGACCTGCTGATCGTCACCGGCGCGCTGGTCGGCGCCTCGGGCGCGATCCTCAGCTACATCATGTGCCGGGCGATGAACCGGCAGTTCCTGTCGGTGATCCTCGGCGGCTTCGGCACCACCGCCTCTGCCGCAGCCGCGATCGAGGGCGAGCAGATCGCCATCGATGCCGACGGCGTGGCCGCCGCGCTCGAGGAGGCGGAGCGGGTGGTGATCGTGCCGGGCTACGGCATGGCGGTGGCGCAGGCGCAGCAGGCGGTCAGCGCGCTGACCCAGAAGCTGCGCGCCGCCGGCAAGGAAGTCCGCTTTGCCATCCATCCGGTCGCGGGGCGGCTGCCGGGGCACATGAACGTGCTCCTCGCCGAGGCGCGGGTGCCCTATGACATCGTGCTGGAGATGGAGGAGATCAACGAGGACTTCCCCGAGACCGACGTGGTGATCGTCATCGGCTCGAACGACATCGTCAACCCGGCCGCGCAGGAGGATCCGGGCAGCCCGATCGCCGGCATGCCGGTCCTCGAGGTCTGGAAGGCCAAGCAGGTCTTCGTCTCGAAGCGCGGCCAGGGCACCGGCTATTCGGGCATCGAGAACCCGCTTTTCTACAAGGAGAACACGCGGATGTTCTACGGCGACGCGCGCGCCTCGATCGACCAGCTCCTGGCCAAGGTGGCCTGAGCCAGACGGCAGCGGGCGGGCGGGACGGTCCCGCCCGCTTTCGCGCCCATCCGGAGGGAAACGGCATGATCCACCAGCTCATCTATGTCAGCCAGGCGCGCCGCCCGTTCGGGGCGGAGGCGCTGGCGGCGCTTCTCGGCCACAGCCGCCGCGCCAATGCGGCCGCGGGGGTGACCGGGCTCCTGATCTACCGCGAGGACCCCGCGCATGCGCGCGGCCATTTCCTGCAGGTCCTCGAGGGGCCGGGGGCGGGGCTCGAGGAGATCTGGGACTGCGTCCGCGCCGACCGGCGCCACCATTCGATCCTGGTCCTCTCCGAGACGACCGTGCCCGCGCGCATGTTCGCCGACTGGAGCATGGGCTTCCGCAATGTCGACGCCGAGGATCTCGCCGGGTTCGAGGGGTTCCGCGATCTGGGCTCCGACGCCTTCTGGGCGCGCGCCCGCCGCGACGGCCTGCCGGGCGCGATCGAGCTGCTGCGCAGCTTCTACGAACCGGCCTGAGCTCCGCTCCCCGGCCGCCTTGCAGTCAGCACGCTGCCCGGCAGGCCGCTGTCCCGTGATCGGATGGGCAGCGATTGCGTTCGACCCTGTCCCTGGCTGCGCTGCTGCCCGTTTTCCGGCGGGGTGGAGCGGCAGGCCGGCCAGTCGCCGACTCACGTCGGGTCAGACACGAGACGCAGCCGGCGCGGTTGATGCCGTCGCCGGTCGAATGGTCGGCCCGGTGCTCCAGCCCGTCCACGGTGGAGCTGGCACAACGGACAGCCGGAGAGCTTGATCCCGTCGCCTTTAGTACGGGTGATCGGCCCGGTGCGGCACACCGGTCGGCAGACCGCCCGCGATGGAGCCGGCACAACCGATAGCCGGAGCGCTTGATCCCGTCGCCGGAAGTGCTGTCGCCGGTGCGGTGCTTGACCGGCGGGGCAGGCCAGTCGTTGGCGGGCCTGCGAAGGGACCGGCACGCCATGCAGACAGTGCGCTTGCTCCCGTCGCCGGGTGCACTCTCGGCGGTCGGCTGGCGCGGCACGTCGCCCGGTCGCAGGCCCCTCGATCAGGCGGGCGCGGCCCGCAGCCGGAGCTGTTGATCCGGTCGCCAGGAACGCCGTTGCCGGTCGGGCCTCGGGGCGGGGCACTCGCGGAAGTAGCGCGGCCCGAGCCGGGCCCGCCGTCACGTGTTTCGGTGCGGCGGTCCAATGGGACTGGGGGCGGCGAGCCTGAGCGCTCGTGACGATCTTGCGGCCCCGCAGGTTGTCCGCCTGACGGCCGCGACCTGTGCGGGGCGTCGGAGACGGCGCAATTCTAGCGGCCGGAGCGGCAAGAGCGACTTGCTCGCCGACGTCTAGATGGCGGAGCTCGGAACCTGCCCGGACGGAGGAACGCGGGTCCGCGGCGCCCTTGCCGGTGTCTGCCGGGCTGGCTGCTGCCTTTGCCGCTGGCAGGTCCGGAGGCCGCGCGCTGGGGCGGCGGTCCCAGGGATATGGCGGGCGCGACGGGCGCAGCGGATGGGCTCTGCCATCCGACCGCAGGCGCTGCCCTATGGCGAGCGAGATGCCGCGGAGGACCGGCCGGCAGGGTCCGGCGGTCACGTGCCGGGGGCGTCAGAGCGTGAAGGACTCGTGCGCCTTCGGGATCGCGGTCCGCGCCGGGGAGAGGCGCCGGGCCAGCGCCTCGAGCGCATGCGGCTCGCCATGCACCAGGAAGGTCCGCGACGGCGTGCCGGTGCGGGCGTGCCAGCGCGCCAGCTCGCTCGCCCCGGCATGGGCGGAGAAGCCGTTGATCGTGTGGATCCGCGCCCGCACCGGCACCGCCTGGCCGAAGAGCTTCACCTCGCGCGCGCCGTCGATGATGATCCGCGCCAGCGTGCCTTCGGCGGCGAAGCCGACGAAGATCACGTGGCTCTCCGGATTGCCGAGATTGTGGCGCAGGTGATGGCGCACCCGCCCGCCGGTGCACATGCCCGAGCCCGCCATGATGACCTTGCCGCCCTTGCCGCGGTTGAGCTCCATCGAGTCGCGCGCCTCGCGCACGAAATGCAGCCCCTTCATCCGGAACGGGTCGCGCCCGGCGCGCAGCGCCTCGCCCAGATCCGCGCGCATCGCATCGGGGTGGCGGCGGAAGATCCGCGTCGCCGAGATCGCCATGGGACTGTCGAGATAGACCGGCAGATCGGCGGGCAGCGTGTCCGTCTCGATGCCCTGCCGGATCACCCAGAGCAGCTCCTGCGCGCGCTCGAGCGCGAAGGTCGGGATGATGACATTGCCGTCATGCTCGATCGCGCGGCGCAGCGCGGCGTGGAACTCGGCCACCGTGGCGGAGAAGGCGCGGTGGTCGCGGTCGCCATAGGTCGACTCCATCACCACGACATCGGCCTCTCCCGGCGGGGAGGCCGGGTCGAGAAGCGGCCGCTCCTCCGGGCCGATATCGCCCGAGAACAGCACCCGGCGGCGGCGGCCCTCCTCTTCGAGCTCGAGCAGGATCGAAGCCGAGCCGAGGATGTGCCCGGCGGGAAAGTAGGTGGCGGCGATGCCGGGGAAGAGCTCCAGCCGCTCGCCATAGCCGGGCTTGCGGCCGAAAAGGTCGACGGCGTCGAGCGCGTCGAGCGTGTCGTAGAGCGGCTCGGCATCGGCATCGCCATGCAGCCGGTCGCGCCTGGCGTCCTCCTCCTGCAGATGCGCCGCGTCCATCATCACCAGCCGCGCCAGGTCAGCGGTCGCGGGGGTGGAGACGATCTCGCCGTCGAAGCCGCGCGCGGCCAGCAGCGGCAGCCGCCCGCAATGGTCGAGATGGGCATGGGTCAGCAGCACCAGGTCGAGCGCGCGCGGCTCGAAGCCGAAGGGCGCGGCATTGTCCTGGCGCAGGTCGCGGCGGCCCTGGAACATGCCGCAATCGACCAGGATCCGCTTGCCCGCGCATTCGACCAGATGGCAGGAGCCGGTGACCTCGCCTGCTGCCCCGTGGAAGGTGATCTTCATGTCTCTCCCCTTTCGTCGCCCGCTGCCTCCAGCGGATTGCCCCGGCGGCGGTACCAGCCGAGGATCGCCTCCCAGATCTCCGCCGCCGTCTCGGCATGGGCGAAGAGCCCGCCATCCTCCGGGCCGATCACGCCCTCCTCTGCGAGGAAGCCGATATCGACGGCGCGGTCCCAGAAGGCGCGGCCAACGAGGATGACCGGCACTGGCCGGATCTTGCGGGTCTGGATCAGGGTCAGCGTCTCGAACAGCTCGTCGAGCGTGCCGTAGCCGCCGGGAAAGACGACGAGCGCGCGGGCGCGCATCAGGAAATGCATCTTGCGCATGCCGAAATAGCGGAAGGCGAGGCAGAGCTCGGGCGTCAGGTAGGGGTTCGGCCGCTGCTCCTTCGGCAGCGCGATATTCAGCCCGACGCTCTTCGCCCCGGCTTCGAGCGCGCCGCGGTTGGCGGCCTCCATGATGCCGGGCCCGCCGCCGGTGACGACGGCCAGCCGCCCGCCGTCGCGCATCTGCGCGGCGCCGGCGATCCGGCCGAAGGCGCGGGCGGTCTCGTAGTAATGGCTCTTCTCCGCCAGGCGGCGGGCGATGGCGGCGCAGCGCGCGGCGCCCGGATCGGCGGGATCGCGCAGGGCCGCGGCCTCGCAGCGGGCGAGGGCGGCGCGGGCCGCCTCCGGTGCCGGGATGCGCGTGCCGCCGAAGACGACGACGGCATGGGCGATGCCATGCGCCGCAAGCAGCGTCTCGGCCTTCTGGAAATCGAGCTGCAGCCTGACGCCGCGCATCTCGTCGCGATGCAGGAAATCGAGATCCTCGTCCGCCCGCAGGCAGCTCTCTCCCGCGTGGCGGGCGGCATCGGCATCGCGTTCGTCCATCGGACCTCCTCCGGTCCGCGCGGCCGCCCTGCCGGGACGCGGCCGCGCCCCGTAGCGAGACTGGCGCGCCCGGGGCGTTTGCGCAACTGCCGTCGCGGAGATTTTCCGCCGCGCGCCTGCCGCCGCGCGCCATGGCATCCGCCCGGCAATCCGCCTATAGTCGCGCGGATCTGCAAGGAGAGCTCCCGAATGGCCCGCAAGTCATTGCCGAAAATCGAGCGCAAGCCGGTCGAGGTCCAGGCGATCGAGACGCTGCGCGAGGCGATCGTGACGGGCGCGATCGAGCCGGGAGAGCGGATCACCGAGATCAACCTGTCCGAAGAAATGAACCTGTCGCGGGCGACGCTGCGCTCGGCGCTGCACCAGCTGGCGCAGGAAGGGCTGGTGACGCTGGTGCCCTATACCGGCTGGCGGGTGCTGTCGCTGGGGCCGCAGGACGTGCGCGAGCTCTATACGCTGCGCTCGGCGCTGGAGCGGCTGGCCGCGCAGCTTGTCGCCGCCGGGCCCGGCGGCGCGATCCGCGAGAGCATCGGCGCCGCACTGGCCGATCTGTCGGCCGCCTGCGCCGGCGGGACGGGGGACGAGATCGCCGAGGCGGATTTCGCGCTCCACAAGGCGATCATCGCGGCGGCCGGGCATGGGCGGCTGATGTCGCAGTACCGGCTGATCGAGCAGCAGATCCGCATGTACATCCGCTCGAGCGACGCGCTCCTGCCGGGCGGGGCGGAGATCTACGCCCAGCACGTGCCGATGGTCGAGGCGATCCTTGCAGGCGATGCCGAGCGCGCGGGCCAGCTGGCCGAAGAGCACAACCTGGCCGAGGGGCGGAAGCTGACCGCGCATCTGGCGGCCCGGACGGCCCCGGCCTGAGGGCCGGCGCTCAGGGCGCGCCGCCGCCGTCGAGCCCGGCCGTGCCGGGCAGCATCCGGTGCGCCATCAGCCAGCGCAGCCCGCGCCGCCAGGCCTCGTCGGTATTGCCGCGGATGTCGGTCTGGTAGAGCGCCAGCACCTCGCCGCTCTCTGCATCGGTCTCGCGGATGATGATGGTCTGCACCAGCACCGAGAGCTTCTGCACCGCACCGGTGAAGGAGCGCTCGGCGCCCAGGTCTCCGGCGATCCCGGCCTCGCAGGCATTGCAGCTGAACGGGTTGCCATGGAGCGCGACCGCCGCGCCGGCGGGGCCCGTGTCGACCAGCCGGTAGCGGCCGCTTTCCGCGAGCAGCCTGCGGTACTCGGCCGAGAGCATCTGCGCGCGCGCCTCCTCGGCGCTGGTATCGGCGCCGAACTCGGCCTCCTGGCTGAAATTGATGAACTGGATGTCGAAGACGGCGGCGGGCAGCGGCGCGGCGCGGGCGGGCGCAGCGGCCAGCAGGGCAGCGGCCAGCAGCGGGGCGAGACGTCTGGCGGTCATGGGCGGGTCCTCCTCGGGCCGATCCTAGCGCAGCGGCGGCTTTGCGCGCTTGCCATTTCGTGCCACCCTTCCGCTGGGGAGGCGCGGAGATGGGCGGATATGTGAGGGCAAGCGCGCTGGCGCCGATCCGGGCCTGCGTGGAACATGCCGGCGGGCGGATCGCCCCGGTGCTGCGCGCCGCGGCGCTGCCGCCCGAGATCCTCGACCGGCCCGATCTGGTGCTGCCGCTGGCGGACCATTACGCGGTGCTCGAGGCGGCGGCGCGGGAGACTGGGCGCGGCGCCTTCGGGGCGCGGATGGGGGCGGCGGCGCGGATCGGCATGCTGGGTCCCTATGGCGCCCAGAGCCTCGCCGCCCCGACGCTGGGCGCCGCCATCGCCCGGGCCGGGGCGCTGCTGAACGCGATGATGCAGACCGATACCGACCTGGTGCTGATCCGCCTGCGCGACGGGGTGAAATGGTCGATGGTCTTCCACACCCGGGGCGGGGCCGGGCGCTACCAGAACGAGCTCCTGGCGATCGGCTACCAGCTCGACCTGATGCGGCATTTCCTTGGCCCGGGCTGGCGGCCCGCCTGCCTGCACCTGCGCCCCTCGGGGGCGGCGCCGCGCGCGGAGCTGGAGCGGATCTTCCGCGCGCCGGTCCGGATCGGCGAGGCGGTGCCCGGGATCGCCTTCGACCCGCGCTGCCTGGCGACGCTGGCCCCCGCCGGGCCGGAAACGGCAGAGGCGGCGGCGGCCGAGCCGATGCCGGCCGATGCGCTGCCGACGATCCGCGCGGCGATCCGGCTGGAGCTGCTATCGGGGCGGCCGGGCATCGACCGGGTGGCGGCGCGGATGGGGATGTCGCGGCGCAGCCTGCAGCGGCGGCTGGCGGCGGCGGGGTCGAGCTATGGCGGCCTTCTCGGCGCAGAGCTCTGCCGCGAGGCGGGGGCACTGCTGGCGGCGGGCGGTCCGGTCGGCGAGATCGCGGACCGTCTGGGCTATGCCGACCCCGCGCATTTCACCCGCGCCTACCGCCGCTGGACCGGCTTCGCCCCGCGAGAGCACCGTCTCCTGCTCGCGCAAAAGGGGAATCAGCCCGGCGCAAGCTGAGCCGTGCCGCGCCGCAGCAGGATGCGCCGCCCGGTTGGCAGCGCGCAGCCGTCCTGTCCATCGCCGCAATGTCGCGCCCGCGCTTCCGCGGGCCTGCCGCAGGGGCAGGGGCATTCCCTGCCGGCGCCGCGGCTGCTGGCCGGAGGGCCGTGGCAGGGCGCCCGCGGCGCGGCGGCTTGCGGCCGGATGCCGGACCGCAGGCAGAGGACGGACGCAGCGGCAGCCGGGCGCCCCGCGGGGCGCGACCTCCCTGATTTCCGGCGGCAAAACGCGCGGCGCACCGCGGCCCGTCCGGAGGCTCCCTGTGCCGTGCCTGACCTGCCTGGCCCGGCCGTTCGCGCCGGCCGAAAGGCGGGCGCGGCGTCCCGCGATGGCGGTCGCGTCCCGCCCTGACCGCGCCGCCTGCGCCATGGCGCCGCGGGTCCCGCACGGCCTCCGCCCTGCCCGTTTCCGGCCGGGGATGAGCGGAGCCCCGCCGATTTCCGGGCTTCCTGTTTGACCCCCGGGGGCGCACGCCCTACGCCGCTGCGGCTGCCGGAGGCCTGCCGCCCGGAGCTAGCTGCAACCCCGGAGTCCCATGCTGAAGTTCCGCCTGTCCTGCCTCGCCCTCCTTGCCCTTCTCGCCGCCTGCAGCACGCCTCCAGGATCGACCAAGACAGCATCGGAGGCGCTGCCGGTCAGCGTCCCGGAACGCCTGATGCAGGATCTGGAGACCGATTTCTCGCTGCCGCCGCAGAGCGCCGCGGCCATCGCCGGCAATCTTGCCCATGAATCGGGCAACTTCCGCATGCTGCAGGAGATCAACGGCGGCTGCTACGGCTACTCGCAATGGTGCGGCCCGCGCAAGCGCGCCTTCCGCAGCTTCGCCCAGACACGCGGCGGCCAGCAGACCTACGAGGCGAATTACGGCTATCTTGCCTACGAGCTGAAGACCCAGTACCCCGCCATGATCGACCGGCTGCGCCGCACCGAGGATGTCGACACCGCGGCCAGCATCTTCATGAAGGAATTCCTGCGCCCGGCGCCGAAGACGGCGAACCTGGCGCGGCGCATCCGCTTCGCCAAGCGCTTCCTCTTGTCGGATTTCACTGGCTCCGCCTGCTACTCGCATGCCGAGATGGACGGCGTGCATTCGCCCGCGCCCTGCCCGGTGATCGTCAAGGCCGCCGAGGCCGAGGCCGCGAAGCCCGCCGCCGCGAAGAACTGAGACCGCGCAGGCGCGGTCCCTTTTCCGTCAGGTATCTTCCAGAGAAACGGCCCGCCACGGGGGCGGGCGGCCGGGCTCAGCCGCGGCGCTCGAACCGGTAGACCGAGGCCGGCGGCAGGTTGCCGAACGTGCCGCCGATGCGCACCGCGGCCAGATCCAGCGCCTCGAGGATGTCGCGCGACACCGGCGGGCGCGGCCCGTAGGTGAACTGGTAGAACGTCCCCTCCGGACGCAGCACCTTGAAGGCGCCGCCGAGGATGCGCGCGCGCAGCGCCGCGGGGATGGACAGCAGCGGCAGCCCGCTGACGACATAGCCCGGGCGGCGCCCCGGCCAGTCGGAGAGCTCGTCCAGCCGCGCCGCATCCATCTGCAGGATCTTCGCCGCCGGAAAGCGGGCATGCAGGGCGGGGATGAATTCCGCGCCGTATTCCACCAGCGTCAGATCCGGCTCGGGCACGCCGCGGGCGAGCAGCGCGCGGGTGAAGACGCCGGTGCCCGGGCCGAGCTCGATCACCGGCCCGCCGGCAGGGTCGATCTCGCGCGTCATGATGGCGGCGAGGCGGCGGCCCGAGGGGGCGATGGCCGAGACCCGCATCGGGTTGGCCACCCAGGAGCGGAAGAAGCGCGCGAAGTCGCCATCCGGCCTGTCCGGGGCCGCCGGCATCTTGCTGCAAGTCTGTCCCATGGGTCTGCTCGTTCGCCTCAGCATCAATCACCTCGTCCTGGCTGGATCCGAGCCTAGGCCGCAGCCGGGGGCAACGGCAAGCTTGCCGCGATCACGGTCACGCGTGCGCATGGCGCGGCGCGCGGGCTGCCGAAGGATGCGGCAACGCGCGGGTGCGCCGCCGGACGGCCCCAGGGGACGGGGCCGCCGTCAGGCGGGACGGGAGAAGAGGCGGCGGCTGCGCGCCGGCGGCGTGTCCGGCCGGAACGATCCGAGGGGCGCTCCGTGCCTGCGTGCCGCGGGAGCGGCCGCGCGATTTGCCGCGGGTCATGGCGCGGGCGTTCAGGCGCCGGGTCAGGCCGGGACGGGGGCCGTGGCGGGGAGCGTCTCGAGCCAGCTGCAGAGGTCGTCGGCGATGCCCTCCGAGATCCAGTGGCCCAGCCCGTCATGGAGCCGCAGCTCCGCCCCCGGGACCAGCTCTGCCGCGCGCTGGCCGCAGGCGACCGGCAGGCAGGGATCCTCGGTGCCGTGGAGCACCAGCGCCGGGACGTCGAGCTGCCGCAGCTCCGCCTCCCAGGCCGGGGTGTCGGTGATCGCGAAGGCCTGGCGCAGATAGCCGCCTTGATCGCCGCCGCCCGCCTCCATCCGCGCGATCAGCGCCTCGGCCCCGGCGCGCGTCTGCGGCGCATCGGCCGGGGCGCTGCCGCCGGAATAGAAGGCGCTGCTCTCGCAATAGGCCTCGAGCAGCGCCGCGCGGGAGGGCGCGGGCAGGAAGAAGCGCTCGATCATCTCGTCATTTTCGGCGGTCCCGGCCACGACCGGCTCTCCCGCGCAGCTGGAGAGCGAGGCCAGCGCGGTGACCCGTCCGGGCGCGAGGATCGCCGTGGCCTGGGCGATCATGCCGCCCATCGAGAAGCCCGCCACGGCGAAGCGGCCGATGCCCAGATGGTCGGCCAGCCCGAGCAGGTCGCGCGCCATGTCGGGAATGTGGTAGGGCGCCGCGACGCTGTGGCGGCTGATCCAGCGGAAGCCCTCTGGCAGCCGGTCATAGCTCTGCCCGGTCCGCGCCGAGAGCCCGGTGTCGCGGTTGTCCATGCAGATCACGCGGAAGCGGCGGGAGAGCCGCTCGACCATCGCCGCGGGCCATTCGACAAGCTGCATGCCGAGCCCGACCACCAGGAAGAGCGCGGGCGCCCCGGCGGGGCCGGTCTCGCGGTAGCAGATCCGCAGCCCGTTCACCTCGGCGAAGCGGTCCGTGCTCACAGCCCGAGCTCCGCCTTCGCCGCCGCCAGCGCCGGGGCGCCGTCGCGGGTCTCGACCCCGTCGAGCCAGGCGTCGAGCATGCCCGGGTTCTCTTCCAGCACGCGGGTGGCGGCCTCGGTCTCGGTCATGCCGTCATCGAGGATGTAGCCCATGCCGACATTCTCCATGTCGACGGTGAAGGCGAGCTGCTCCAGCAGGCGGCCGACATTGGGGCATTCCGCGCCATAGCCCTTGCGGAACTGGGTATGGACGGTCGCGCCGCCGAAATGCGGGCCGTAGAACGCGTCGCCGCCAGTGAGGTAGCGCATGTCGAAGCGGGTGTTCATCGGGTGCGGCGCCCAGCCGAGGAAGACGATCCAGTCCTGCCGCTTCACCGCGCGCTGGACCTGGGCCAGCATGCCCTGCTCGGAGCTTTCCACCACGTCCCAGTCCTCGAGCCCGAACCCGCCGGTCTCCTTTGCCGAGATCATGCTGTCATTCGAGCCCGGCGAGAGCCCGTAGAGCTTGCGGTCGAATTCCTGCGGATGGGCGGCGATATCGGCGAAATCCGTGACGCCCGCCTCGTAGACATAGGCGGGGACTGCCCAGGTGTATTTCGCGCCCTCGAGGTTCTGCGACACGGTCTCCACCTCGCCCGAGGCGCGGTAGGGGGCGTAGTACTTCTCCATCGCCGGATCCCAGTAGCCGAGGAAGGCGTCGATCCGCCCGGAGGTCATCGACTCGTAGATGATCGGGATGCTCAGCAGGTCGACCGAGGTCTCGTAGCCGAGGCTGTCGAGCAGGATCTGGGCGATGCCCGAGGTCAGCGCGAGGTCGCTCCAGCCGGGCTGCGCCAGGCGGACCTGGCCGCAATCGGCCTGGGCCAGGGGCGCGATGGACACGAGGGCGCCCGTGGCGAGCGCGGCCTTCAGGATGTTCACGGCAAACTCCGTTGGTTGCAGGGTCAGTAAATTGACCCGTTGGTCAATAAACGCGACGGATAGAATAGATTGACCATCGAGTCAATCTATTCTACCGCTACCGGCCTCAGGGACGGGACGGGCATGGGACGCAGGGCACTTTCGAAGATCCGCCGCAAGGAGCTGGCCCGGGCCGCGCATGCGAGCCTGGCGCGGCATGGCATGGCCGGGACCACGCTGGCGCGCGTCGCCGAGGAGGCCGGCGTGTCGAAGGCCAGCGTGCTGCACTATTTCCGCACCAAGGAGGATCTGCTGGAGGCCGCGCTGCGCCATGGCAACAGCCGGCTGCGCGACGAGGTGGCGGCGCTGATGCGGGTGGCGCGCAATCCCTGGGAGCGGATCTATGCGGTGATCGAGGCCAATCTCTCGCCGCGGGCCTTCCGCCCGCCGATCGCCCATGGCTGGATTTCGCTCTCGGCCGCGGTGCCGCACAATCCGCAGTACCAGCGGATCCAGACGGTGATCTACGCCCGCACGCGCAGCAACCTGGTCGGACCGCTGCGCGCGCTCTCGGATCCCGCGACCGCCGAGCTGATGACGGCGGCGGTCATTTCGGTGATCGACGGGGTCTGGCTGCGCTGCTCGCTGAGCCTCGGCGGCATGTCGGCGCCGGAGGCGCGGGCGCAGTTCGAGCTGCTGCTCGATGCCCGCTTCCCCGACAGCCCCGAGCGGCAGGCCGCGCGCGCCGCGATGGCCGAGGCCTGCCGGGTGCTGATGGCCAGCCGGGGCATCGAGAGCTGAGCCGGGCCGGGCGCTCGCAGGCTGCTGAAAATGGTCTTCAGGGCGTCGTCGCGGAGGAAATGCTTCCGGATTTGATCAAGGCGTCTCCCTGAATTCGGAAATTCCAGCCGCCGTCAGGACCATCTTCCCAGCTTTGCGCCGAAGCGCCGTGGCCGAACGGACTTTTTCCGCCCCCTGCTAGCGCGCCGCCGCGGCCAGGGTCTCGAAGCGCAGCCCCTGCGCGCTGCGGTCCGGGAAGCCCGTCCAGTAGGTGTCCGCGCCGCTGCCGTCCTTCGGCCGCACGCCGTCGGCGCTGTCGGGCACCAGATCCAGATAGGCGTCCATGCCGCTGTCGCCCTTGAGGTACTTGCCCAGCCAGGCCGCCGCGAAATGCGCCGAGACGTTGTTCATCCGCACATTGTCCCAGACGAAATCCATGTAGTGCAGCGCCATGTTGAAGCCGAGCGCCTCGTCATAGCGGCGGGCCTCTTCCGGCGGCGCCATCGGCGCGCCGACATTGTGGTTGGCGTTCTCGAAGGTCAGCAGCGCCCGGTCGGAATTCACCGCCGCCTCCCAGGTGGCGCGCACGCCGCCCTCGTAGCCGACCACGTCGTCGCGCGAGCCGCCGATGAAGAGCACCGGGATCCGGATGCCCGCCAGCGTCTCGTTGTCGAAGAAGCCGACCGAATAGCCCGCCGGGGCGAAGGCGATGACGGTCTTCACCCGCGGATCGAGATGCGCCGCATAGGCCTCCGAGCCCGCGCGGAAGAGATCGAGCGACCCGGCCGGCGCGCTCCACATGCCCTCGCGCGCGGTCACCGCCGCCTCGGTCAGTCCGGCCCCGGCCGAGACGAGCGCGCCGTAGCCGCCCATCGAATAGCCGATGATCGCGCTCTGATCCGGATCGGCCAGCCCGTGGAGGAAGCTGCCCGGCTCCGCCGCCATCCGCGCCAGTTCGTCCAGCACGAAGAGCTGGTCGCGCGAGCGGTTGGCCAGCGCCGAGGGGAAGGAGCGCAGCGTGCTGTAGGTCGTGTCGGTATGGTCGATCGCGGCGACGACATAGCCCTTGGAGGCCAGGCTCTCGGCCAGCGGCGCCATCAGGAAGCGGTTGCCGGGATAGCCGTGCGAGACGATCACCAGCGGGAAGGCCGTGCCGGTCTCGGGCGCGGCATCGAACACGGCGCGGCCCTCGAGACCGACCTCGGTCTTCCCGTCGCGGATGAAGGCGCGCAGGGTCGTGCTGCCCTCGGCGCCGGGCGCGGCGGGATACCAGATCTCGACCGGCAGCGGGCGGTCGGCGCGCGGCTGCGCATCCGGCGGGGTGGTGATGTCTTCGACGGCCGCGATGTCGATCTGGTCCTCATGGACGAGATCGAGCCGCCGCACGCCGACCGCGTGGGTGCCATAGGCGGCCAGCTCCGGCGCATCGGCGCGGATCGTGTCGATGCGGTTCTCGGCCCCGGCAAGCGCGGGCGCGAAGGCAAGCGCCGCCAGGAGCGGCGCGCAGCGGAATGCAGATCTCAACTTGTCCTCCTCAGGATACGGACGCCCCCCGGGAGTCGCGGGTTTTCCGCGATTCACGCAAAGGTAAACGTTTTCCTAACGCGGAGACTAGCGGCGGGCTTCCGGCCTGGCAAGCGCCCGGGGACCGGGCTGCGGCAATCCGGCTTTCCCTTCGCGGGATGCGCGGCTAGCCTTGCCGCGACCACCGGAGCCCGCCCATGACCGCCCAGTCCCGCCCGCCGAAGACGCCCGCCTCGCTGACGATGCTGGCGCGCCATGCCGGCGTCTCGATCGCCACCGCCTCGCGGGTGATGAACGGGGTGACGAACAAGGCCTCGGCCGAGACCGTCGCCCGGGTGCGCGCCGCGGCGGCCGAGCTGAACTACCGTCCGGCCGGGGCGGGCCAGGCGCTGCGCCGCCGCGAAAGCCGGATCGTCGCCATGCTGGCCGCGGCGCTGGCCAATCCGGTGATGGGCGCCATCGCCTCCTCGGTGGAGATCGGGCTGCGCGGCGAGGGGCTCGTGATGTCGCTCTGCGACACGCGCGAGCAGGCGGCGGTGCAGGATGCCTATCTGGAGGAGATGCAGGCGCAGATGGTGCGCGCCGTGGTGCTGGCCGGGGCGGTAGACAGTCCCGGGCTCGACCGGATGCGCGCGGAGGGGCCGCCGCTGGTCTTCGTCAACCGGCCAGATCCGGGCGATCCGGGCTCGGCCTATGTCGGCATCGACAACCGCGCGGCGGGGCGGGATCTGGCGCAGGCGGTGCTGGGGCTCTGCTGCGGGCCGGTCGCGCTGGTCCACGGGCTGCTCGACCGCACGGCGGGGACCTACCGGCGCCAGGGCATTCTGGAGGCCTTCGCCGCCGCCGGGCGCGGCGCGCCGGAGCTGGCCGAGATCGCCGCGCCGGGGCTGAACCAGCTCGAGGCCGGACGCGCGGCGATGGCGCAGGCGCTGGCCGCCGGGCTGCGCCCCGCCGCGGTGATCTGCCTGAGCGACGCGCTGGCCTATGGCGCGCATCGCGCGCTGGAAGAGGCGGCGCTCCCCGGCGGGGAGGCGGTGCGCTTCTTCGGCTTCGACGACCTGATCTTCAACGACTGGGTGGCGGGCTGGCTCAGCTCGGTCGCCGTGCCGCGGGACCTCTACGGCCCGGCGGTGATGGAGGTGCTCGGCCAGCTCTGGCAGGGCGCGCCGCCCGCGGGCCCGGTCTATCTGCCCCACCACCTGAGCCTGCGCGGCGGGTAGGCGGGGCCGGTCGGCCGTTCTCGCGCGGCCGGTATTCAGTTCCCGTCTGCCGTGGCCGGGGGCGGCGGTGTCCGCCGCATCCTTCCCGGGCGCGGTCGGAATGGATCCCTGGCCGTCATCCCCCCTACCGGGCGCAGCGGCCCGCTGGCCGGTGCGGCCGCTGTCAGGCCAGCAATGCAGCCAGCCCGGCAGGGTCGTCGGTGGTGATCTGGTCGGTGCCGAGCGCCGCCAGCCTCTGCGCCAGCGCCGCGGCCTCGGGCGTCGCGCCGGTGATCGTGTAGGCATCGACCATCCGCCCGGCGGCATGGAAGGCGGCCACCGGGTCGAAGCCGCGGCCGAGCGCGCCGAGGATCAGCGCGATGTCGAGATAGATCATCTCCGCCTTGCCGGCATCCTGCAGCGCCCGCTCGACGAAGCCCGCATCGTCGCCTGTCTCCGCCAGCGCCCCGGCCGCACCGAAATGACAGGGATCGTAGCCGGTGCGCATCCCCGGCAGCGCATCGGCGAGCCGCGCCACCGCGTGCTTGTCGCCGCCCGAGAGGATCACGCGATCGGCCACCGGGGCCACGGCGGCGGCGAAGGCGGCGGCGTCGGCGGGGCCGAGCGCGCCGGCTTCCTCCTTCAGGTCGAGCTGCAGGAGCGCGCCCGGCACATGCGGCTGGGCGGCCATCGCCGCGCAGAGATCGCCCAGCAGCGCCACGCGCACGCCGGTCTCTGCGCCGTCATTGCCGCGGCGGCGGAGCTGGCGCAGCTCTTCGGCGGTGCGCTCGGCGACGCGGCCGGTGCCGGTGGTGCTGCGATCCAGCGAGAAGTCGTGCAGCACCGCGAAGCCGCCGCCGGCATGGGCGACGAGGTCGATCTCGACCGAGGCGCCCGCCGCCATGCCCTCGAGGATGCGGTCGGGGTCGAATTCCATGTCGGCGGCCATGCGGCGGCCGCGATGCCATTTCAGCCGCGTTTCGCCCTTGGCATGGCGCAGCGTGGTTGCCGGATCAGGCATGGAGCGCTCCTTCGCGCAGATGGGCGGGCGACGCCTCGGCGCGCCTTCCCTGCTGGTAGGCCGAAAGCTGCCGCGCCGAAAGCCGCATCCGCTGGCCGGGGGCGGGCCGCGCCTCGGGCGGGCAATGCGCCTTCAGCCGCTCGCCGTCGTCGGTTTCCAGATCGGCCAGCACATGGCTGCCGTAATCGGTGACGCGGCGCACCCGCACGGGCCCCTCGGCGTCCGGTGTCAGCCGCAGCGCCTCGGGGCGGATCGCCAGCTCGGCCGGGCCGTCGGGCAGCGCCAGCGGCACCGCGAAGAGCGGATGGTCGGCGCGGCCGCGGCGGATGTCGCAGGCCAGGAAGTTCATCGTGCCGATGAAGCCCGCGACGAAGCGCGTCGCCGGGGCGCGGTAGAGCACGTCCGGCGCGTCCGCCTGCTCGATCCGCCCGTCCTTCAGCACGACGATCCGGTCGGCCAGCGCCAGCGCCTCGTCCTGGCCGTGGGTGACGAAGAGCGTGGTGATCCCCAGCCGCTGCTGGATGTCGCGCAGCTCCTCGCGCATGCGCTCGCGCAGATGCTGGTCGAGGCTGGCGAAGGGCTCGTCGAGAAGCAGGATCTGCGGCTCCAGCACCAGGGCGCGGGCGATGGCGACGCGCTGCTGCTGTCCGCCGGACAGCTGCCAGACCTTGCGCGCGCCGTAGCCCGCCAGGCCGACGAGCTCCAGCACCGCCTCGACGCGGCTCCGGATCTCGGCGCGGGGCAGGCGGCGCAGCTTCAGCCCGAAGGCGATATTGCCCGCGACGCTCATGTGCGACCAGAGCGCGTGGCTCTGGAACACCATCGCGGTCGGGCGCTTCTCGGGGGGCATCCGGGTGACGTCGGCGCCGCCGATCCGCACCGTGCCGCGGTCGGGCATCTCGAACCCCCCGGCCATGCGCAGGAGCGTCGACTTGCCCGAGCCCGAGGGGCCGAGCAGGCAGACCAGCTCGCCCTCGGCGATGTCGAGATCGAGCCCGGGGATGACATCGGCGCCGCCGAAGGACTTGCCGATTGCAGATAGCGAAAGCGTGGCCATGGTCAGACTCCGAAGCCCTTGGCGAAGGATTGCGACCCGACGAGCCGCCGCGTGAAGAGGAGGGCGAAGAAGCTCGGCACCCACAGGAGCACCGACAGGACCGCGCCGTACTGCACCACGATCTGGTTGTTGATGAAGGTGATCATCAGGACCGGCATGGTGCGGATCTCGGGCGCGCCGATCAGCCAGGCGCCCTCGGTTTCGTAGAAGGTGCCGACGAAGCTGAGCATCAGCGCGGCGAAGATCGTCGGCGCCGCCTGCGGCAGGCTGATCGACCAGAAGACCCGGACCGGGCCCGCGCCCGCGTCGCGCGCGGCCTCCTCCATCCGGCGGTCGACCGACTGGAAGGCGGCGACGGGGATCCAGATCATCATCATCAGCGTGCCGACGAGCTGGATCAGCACCACGCCCCAGAAGGTCGAGATCAGCCCGAGATTGAGGAAGATCCCCGCGATCGCGACGAGCAGCCCGAATTTCGGGAAGGCATGGCTGGCCAGGAAGGACAGGAACAGCCAGTTGCGCCCCGGGAAGTCGAGCCGCGCGAAGGCATAGGCCGCGGGCAGGCAGATCAGCGCGGAAAGCGCCGTGACGGTGACCGAGAGGCGCAGCGACATCGACATCGCCGCCCAGACATCCGGGCGCGCCAGCGTGGCGTTCCAGAAGCGCAGGCCGAATTCCTGGGGCAGCACGCTGGGATAGCGCCAGACCTCGGCGAAGGCCCAGATCGCGACCACGACCAGCGGCACGACGATGACGAGCCCGAGGACGGCCGCCAATAGGATCCCCGTCCAGTCGGTGCGGCGGCTCATCGGCTTGCCTCCCGGTTGCGGGCGATGGAGCGGACATAGAAGGCGCCGAAGCCCGCGCAGATCGCGAAGGTGATGACCGCCTGGGTGATCGCCATGCGCGGATCCTGCACGTCGGTGAAGGTGCGCTGCATGAAGGGGCCCATCATCTCGGGCGAGGCGGGGCCGAGCACGTAGGGCAGCGTGAAGGCGGAGAAGATCGACAGCACGGTGAAGGAGAGCACGACCAGAAGCGCATTGCCGATCTGCGGCAGGATGATGTGGCGCAGCAGCGCAAAGGGCCGGGCCCCGGCATCGCGGGCGGCCTCGACCGCATTGTCGGAGACATTGCCGAGCCCGGCGACCAGCATCAGCACGGTCAGCGGAATGTTGTCCCAGACGAGCCCGATCACGGGCCCCGCGGGCGTCAGGTAGGGCGAGGCGATCTTGGGCAGCCCCGCCGCGTTCAGCACCAGGTCGACCGCACCGTTCGGCCCCAGCGTGCGGATCAGCGCATAGGCGAGGATCACCGACGGCACGAACATCGGGAAGAGCGCCAGCCCCTGCACCAGCGCGGCGATGCGGGATTTCGCGAAGCGCAGGTAGAGCGCGATCGGCAGGCACACCGCCAGCAGCAGCACCGCGCAGAGCGCCGTCACCCAGAGCGTCAGCCAGAGATTGGCCAGCGAATAGCCGTCGGTGAAGAAGAAGCGGTAGGTCTCGAGGCTCAGCGCCGGGCCGGTCCCGGTCTGGACGACCAGCGTGCGGATCACGGCGCGCAGGATCGGATAGAGGATCAGCCAGGCCAAGAGCCCGACCGGCAGGAAGACGAGAAGGAGGCCGGTCAGCCCCCCTCCGCGCGGGGCGGCCCGGACCGGCCGGACCGCGATTGCTGCATCACTCACGCGGATCAGCCCCGGCTGATGCCCGGCGCGACATTGCGGTACCAGCCGTCATTCACCGCCGCGTCCCAGGGACCCGAGGGGAAGGTCGGGATCGTCGCCGGGATGACATCGGCATACGCTTCGCGCAGCGCCGGATCGACATGGTCCCAGGAGACGCCCGGGAAGCCGCCGAGCCCGGTGATGATTTTCGACTGCACCTCGGCCGACAGCACGTAGGAGGCCAGCTCCAGCGCCGCGGCCTTCTCGGCGGCATTGACCGGCACCATCATCCGGCTGAACCCGCCGCAGAGCGCCAGATCCTGCAGCTGCACCAGCCCGGTCGTCTCGGGCAGCACGCCCATCGACACCGCCTGCAGCACCTGGTCCGACCAGACCGGGGTCATGCTGACCACGCCCTGCGCCAGCAGCTGGATCGACTGGGTGTTGCCCGAGGTATAGGCGCCGCCCTCGTAGAGATCGGGGGCCATCGCGTTCAGGATGTCCCAGGCCGGGGCCAGCGCCTCGGCCGCGAAGGCCTCGCTATAGGAGGCGATGGTGAAGGCCTTCGGGTCGCGGCCATTGGCCTCGTGGATCGCGCGGCGGACGAAATTGCCGCCCGAGCCGCCCTTGTCGGGGCGGTTGTAGATGAACTGCCCGGGATTGGCGGCGATCCAGGCGGTCAGCGCCTCCCAGCTCCTGGGCGCCTCGGCGGGGTCGATGCGGGTGGCGTCATAGGCCAGCAGCACCTGGCTGCCGCGATAGGGCAGGTCGAGATCGGTCTGCTTGGCCTCCGGGTTCACCCGGTCCCAGCCGTCGATCCCTGCTTCGGCGAAATCGACCCAGAGCCCGGCCTCGACGCCGCCGGCGGTCTGGTCGGGGGTGAAGGCCTCGAACAGCTCCACCTGCGGGTCCTTGCCGGTGCCGAGCGCGGCCAGCGCGCGGTCGGCGATGGCGCGCAGCCCGGCGCTGTCGCCGGCATCGACGACGCGGACATTGACGGAGCCGTTCTGCGCGCGGAAGCCCGGCAGGATGACATTGGTCCAGAAGTCCGAGATGTTGCTGTCGGACCCGGTATAGACATTGACGGTGCCGTCATCGGCAAGCGCCAGGCGCGGCATCAGCGCGGCGGCGGCGGCAGTGGCGCCACCGGCCTGGAGAAAGCGGCGGCGGGTCGGATGGGCGGTCATGGCAGGTCCCTCATGGTCGGTCCGGCCGGGAGGCTGCCGGACATGCGCTGCGGATGACGCAGCGGCCTAGTGCCGCTTGATGTCAGTTCCGCGACGGTTTCGTGACATGTCGATTAACTTCGCCGGGCGGGGCGCGGACCCCTTGGCAGCGGCCCGCCGCTGGTGTCTTGGGCGCGTGCGGCGCACCGCCTGCGCCGTCCGGAAATCCCGTCCGGAATGCCCCTTGCCGAAGTGCCCGACCCGATGCCGCCCGTCCTTCTGCCCGCCGCGATCTTTCTTTTCAACGCGCTCGCCTTCGCGACCTTCTACTCCCGGCTGCCCGAGGTCGCGGCCGGGCTCGGCCTGGCGCCGGGACCGCTCGGCCGGGCGCTGATGGCGCAGGCCGCGGGCACGGTGGCGGGGTTTCTCGCCGCGCCCGCGCTGGTGCGGCGGCTCGGGCCGCGCGCGGCCGCGGGGCTCTGCCTCGGCGGCGGGGCCGGGACGCTCTGGGCGGCCGCATCTGGGCTCGCCGGTCCGGGCGCGCTGCCGCTGGCGGGGCTTCTGGGGCTCTACGGCGCGCTGATGGCGGTGCTCGAGGTCGCCAAGAACCTGATCGCCGCGCGGATCGAGACCGCGGCCGGCCGCCCGGTCCTGTCCGTCTGCCATGGCGCCTGGTCGGCGGGGCTGCTCGGCGGCGCGCTGCTTGGCGGGCGGGCGGCGGCGGCGGGGATCCCGGTTGCGGCCGGGCTCGCCTGGCTCTGTGCCGCGATCCTGCCGCTGGCGGCACTGCTTCTCCTGCGCCCGGGCCCGGCCGAGGCGCCCCGGCGCAAGGGCGCGCCGCGGATCGCGCGGCCCGACGGCTTCGCCTTCCGGCTCTTGCTGCTGGTGGCGGGCTTCGCGGTGACTGAGGGCGCCTTCTACGACTGGTCGATGTTCCATCTGCGCGAGGACCGCGGCATCGCGCCCGAGGCGGCCGCGCGCATCTATGCCGCCTTTGCGCTCGGCATGATTGCGCTGAGACTGGCGGGCGACCGGCTGCGGCAGCGCTGGCCGGTGCCGGTGCTCCTGCGGGCCATGGCGGCGGCGGTGCTCTGCGGGCTCGTCCTGGTGCATCTGGCGCCCGGGGAGGCCGGACAGGCGGCGGGCTTCGCGCTCTGCGGGGCCGGGGTCGCGCTGGCGGCGCCGGTCGCGGCGGGGCTGGCGCTCTGCCATCCGTCGCGCCCCGCGGCCGAGACCATGGCGGCCTTCTCGGTCGTCTCGATGCTGTCGCTGATGGCCGTGCCGCCGCTTCTGGGCGGCATTGCCGGAACCGCCGGGGCGGCCTGGGCGCTTGCCGCCGCCGCCCCGATCCTGGCTTTCGCGGCGCTCTTCGCGCCGCAGATCACCGCCGCGATGACCCGCGGCGACGCGTTTCCACCCGCCGGCCAGAGGAGCCTGCCATGACCCGCGACCACCTTCCCCCCGACGCCTCGCCGGAACTGCGCGCGATTGCCGCCGCGGCGCTCGCGGGCGGGGCCCTGGCCCGCCGGATGCTGCAATCCGGGCGCGGCGCGGCGCTCGCCTCCAAGGGGCGGGCGGACTACCAGACAGAAGCCGACCGCGCGGTCGAGGCCGAGATCGCTGCCGCGCTGCGCGCCGCCTTCCCCGGCTGCGGCATCGCGGGCGAGGAGCAGGTGGCCGATGCCGCCCCCGCGCCCGGCCAGCCGGTCTTCGTCATCGACCCGATCGACGGCACGACCAATTTCGCCTGGGGCATCCCGCATTTCGCCGTGGTCATCGCCGAGCTGCGCGACGGTGCGCTCTGCCGCGGCGTGACCCTCGACGCGATGCTGGGCGAGCTCTTCGCCGCCGAGGCGGGGCAGGGCGCCTGGCTCGACGGCCAGCGGCTGGCGCTCGTGGCGGGCGGGGCGCTGCCGGATGTGGTGATCGGCGCCGGGCTGCCGATCCGCGGCCAGGTCCGCTCGGTCTCGGAGGCGCGCTACCACGCGGCGCTGGCGCGGGCGATGGACGAGACCGCCGGGGTGCGGCGGCTCGGCAGTTCGGCGCTGTCGATCGCCTATGTCGCGGCCGGGCGGCTCGACGGGTTCTTCGAGGACATGCTGTCGCTGCATGACTACGGCGCCTCGGCGCTGATCCTGCGCGAGGCGGGCGGCACCGTCACGGGGCTCGATGGCGGGCCGCTGCAGGACCCGGGCGGCGTTCTGGCGGCCGCGCCGGGGCTGCATGGCTGGCTGCTCGACGGGCTGGCGGGCTGAGCCGCGGGGGGCTAGCCGGCCAGGTGCTCGAAGAGCCGGGCGACCGCCTCGGCGCCCGGATCGGCATGGCCCGAGAGCTGGCCCGCGCCGATATAGGCGGCGCGCCCGGCCTGGGCGCGGGTCAGCGTCGCGGTGTAGTCGGCGCCCTCGCGCGCGGCCCTTGCGGCCGGGCCGATGCCCTGGGCCAGCGCCTCGAGCGCGGGCTTGAGCGCGTCGACCATGGTGCGGTCCCCGGGCTGGGCGCCGCCGATCTCCTGCATCCGCTCCAGCCCGGCGGCCAGCGCCTCGCGCATCGGCAGGCCGGAGGAGGCGGCATCCCCCACCGCGGCGAAGAAGATCGCCAGCAGCACGCCCGAGGAGCCGCCCATCGTCTGGCTCAGCTCCTGCTGAATCGCCCGGAACAGCTGGGTGTGATCCGCCAGCGGCAGCGCGTCGAGCGAGCCCGCCAGCGCGCGGGCGGCATTGGCCAGGGTCGTGCCGGTATCGCCGTCGCCGGTCTTGGCATCGAGCGCGTTGAGGTCGTCCTCCTGCGCGATCAGCAGGTCGCAGCATTTCTGCAGGAAGGCGCGGGTGGGCGCATGGGCCGAGGGCATGGCGCGGACCGGCGCCAGCCCGTCGGGCAGCCGCAGAACCCGGTCGGGGGCGAGCGCGACGGTGCCGGGCCAGGCGCGCACCCCGCAGGGCGCGGCCAGCAGCGCCAGCTCGGCGGCATCCGCCTCGAAGAGCGAGAGCGAGAAGCCGTGCATGTCGAGCGAGGTCATCAGCGCCGCCGGGCCGACCAGATGGGTGATCCGCGGGCCGAGCGCGGAGCGGCGCAGCTCGGCGGCCAGCACCGACATCTCCAGCACCGAGGCCGCGCCGAGATTGTTCAGGAGCGCCACGCAGGGCGCGCCGCCGGTCGCCTGGGCCAGCCGGTCGCACATCGCCGCCATCGCCTGGCGGGCGCCGTCATAGGCGAGCTGCTCCACCCCCGCCTCGCCATGGATGCCGAGCCCGAGCTCGGCCATGCCCTCGGGAATGCGGCTTTCCTTCGGCGAGCCGGGCACGGTGCAGGTGTCGAGCGACATGCCGATGCTGGAGATCTTCGAGATGGCGCGGCGGGCGCCCTCGGCGACCTCGGCCAGGGGGGCGCCGCTCTCGGCCAGGGCGCCCGCGATCTTGTGGACGAAGAGCGTGCCGGCCACCCCGCGCGCCTGCGGCAGGTCCGGAAGGGCGACATCGTCATCGACGACAACCATCGCGACATCCAGACCGAAGGCGCGGGCCCGCTCGGCGGCGAGGCCGAAATTCAGCCGGTCGCCGGTGTAGTTCTTGACGATCAGCAGGCAGCCCGCGGGCCCGGTGACGGCAAGGATGCCCGCCAGCACCGCATCGACCGAGGGCGAGGCGAAGACGTCGCCGCAGACCGCCGCGGTCAGCATGCCCGCCCCGACGAAGCCCGCATGGGCCGGCTCGTGCCCCGAGCCGCCGCCCGAGACCAGCGCCACTTTCGAGCGGTCCCAGTCAGCGCGCAGCACCACGCGGATATGCGGATAGCCGTCGAGCCGCGCCAGCGCGCCGCCCGAGGCGGCAAGGGCGCCGTCGATGGCCTCGGTGACGATGTCTTCCTTGCGGTTCATGAAATGGGTCATTCTGGTCTCCCTCAGCCGAGCCTGGCGCCGGCGGCGTCGAAATAGAGCGGGTCGCGCGGCCGGATGCGGACGATGTCCCCGGCCCCCAGCGCGGTATGCGGATCGGTCACCGTCACCAGGTCCCGCCCGCCCAGCGTCAGGTGCAGCCGCGTCTGGTCGCCCAGATGCTCCACCCGCGTCACCCGGCTTTCCCGTCCCTCGCCCTGGGCGATATGCTCGGGGCGCAGCGCGATATAGGCGGCGCCGGGCGGGGCGCCGGCGAAAGTGTCGGCCGGCAGGACATTGATCCGCGGCTGGCCGAGCCGCCCGGCGGCATAGAGGCTGACCGGATCCTCGTAGATCTCGCGCGGGGTGCCGAACTGGACCAGCCGCCCGCGGTCGAGCACGCCGACATGGGTCGCCATGGTCATTGCCTCGATCTGGTCATGCGTCACGTAGAGCAGCGTCGCCCCCGAGACCGCCTGGATGTTCTTCAGCTCCACCCTCAGATCGGCGCGCAGCTTGGCGTCGAGCGAGCTCAGCGGCTCGTCCATCAGGTAGACCGCCGGGTTGCGCACCAGCGCGCGGCCGATCGAGACCCGCTGCATCTCGCCGCCCGAAAGCGCGGTCGCCCGGTTGTCCAGCTTGTGCGAGATCTGCAGGATTTCGGCCACCTCGCCGACCTTGCGGTCGATCATCTCGCGCGGGGTGCGCAGCACCGGCGATTTCAGCGGGAATTCCAGGTTCTCGCGGACCGTCAGATGCGGGTAGAGCGAATACTGCTGGAAGACCATTGCCACGTCGCGCTGCGCGGGCGCCAGCCCGGCCATGTCGCGCCCGCCGATGCGCACCGTGCCGCTATCGGGCGAGTCGAGCCCCGAGACCATGCGCAGCGTCGTGGTCTTGCCCGCGCCGGTCGGGCCCAGCAGCACGACGAAGGCGCCGTCGGGGACGGTCATGCTCAGATCCTGAAGCGCGGTCTCGGCGCCGAAGCGCCGGGTCACGCGGAGCAGCTCCACCTCAGCCATGGGCCAGCACCTCCCTGTTGGCGTCCGAGACCAGCGCCCGGCCGGTCGTCGCGTTGAAGACGCTGAGCGTGCGCGCGTCGAAATCAAGCCCGGTGCGGGCCCCGGGGCGGACCGGCTCGGCGGAGGGACGGCGCGCGCGGACCCGGCCGAAGGCGGTGTCGAGCGTCACGATCTGCGTGGTGCCCAGGTACTCGGTCGCGATCACCTCGCCGCGGAAGGGCGCGGCATCGTCCAGCCGGACATGCTCGGGGCGCACCCCGAGGGTCAGCGCGCCGCGCGCGCCCTCCAGCAGCCGCGGAACCGCGATGGCGGCCGTGCCGAGCTCGACGCGGTCCTGGCCCTCATGCACCGCGCCCTCGAAATCGAGGAAGTTCATCGGCGGCGAGCCGATGAAGGCGGCGACGAAGCGGGTGGCCGGCCAGTCGTAGATCTGCTGCGGCACGCCGAACTGCTCGACCACGCCATGGTTCATCACCACGATCTTGTCGCCCATCTGCATCGCCTCGAGCTGGTCATGGGTGACATAGACCGTGGTCGCGCCCATCCGGTCATGCAGCGCGCGCAGCTCCTCGGCCATGTGCTCGCGGAATTCGGCATCGAGCGCGCCGAGCGGCTCGTCCATCAGGAAGGCCTTGGGGCGGCGGACGATGGCGCGGCCGAGCGCGACGCGCTGCCGGTCGCCGCCCGAGAGCCCGCCGACGGGCCGGTCGAGCAGCCCCTCGATGCCGAGGATGCGGGCGACCTCGGCGACCTTCTTCCTGGCCTCGGCGCGGGGCATGCCCTGGCTGATCAGCGGGTAGGCGATGTTGCGGCCGACATTCATGTGCGGGTAGAGCGCGAACATCTGGAAGACGAAGGCGATGTCGCGCTGGCTGGCGGGCTTCATGCCGACCTCCTCGCCGCCGATATGGATGCTGCCCGATGTCGGCAGCTCGAGCCCGGCCATCATCCGGAGCGTCGTGGTCTTGCCGCAGCCCGAGGGGCCGAGCAGCATGAAGAACTCGCCGTCCTCGACGGTGAAGCTGGAGGAGCGGACCGCGGTGAACGATCCGAAATCCTTGCGCAGGTTCTCGATCCTGATCTGGGCCATGGGTCAGTCCGGGAAATGGCTGGAGATGATGAACATCACCGTGCCCGCCAGCGTGACGAGGAAGGACCAGGTGAAGAGCGCCATCACCCAGGGCTGCATCAGCATCGCCACGCCGCAGGCGATCAGGGCGCTGGCGACCAGTTCCCAGGGGCCGCGGCGCAGGCGGGCGAGGTCGCGGAGGAAGGCGGTCATTTGCGCACGGCTCCGAAGGTGATCCCCCGCAGCAGGTGCTTGCGCAGGAGGATGGTGAAGACCATGACCGGGACGAGGAAGATCGTCGCCCCGGCGGCGACGGCCGGCCAGTCCTTGCCGCCGGTGCCGATGATCGTGGGGATGAAGGGCGGGGCGGTCTGCGCCGTGCCCGAGGTCAGCAGAACCGCGAAGGCGTATTCGTTCCAGGCGAAGATCAGGCAGAAGATCGCGGTCGAGGCGATGCCGGTCGCGGCCTGCGGCAGCACCACCTTCCGGAAGGCCTGGAAGCGGGTATAGCCGTCGATCAGCGCCGCCTCCTCGTATTCGACGGGGATCTCGTCGATGAAGCCCTTCAGCAGCCAGACCGAGAGCGACAGGTTCACCGCCGTGTAGAGCAGGATCATCCCCAGATGGGTGTCGTTCAGCCCGATCTGGCGGAACATCAGGAAGATCGGGATCGCCACCGCGATCGGCGGCATCATCCGGGTCGAGAGGATGAAGAACATCAGGTCGTCCTTCAGCGGCACGCGGAAGCGGCTGAAGGCATAGGCGGCGGCGGTGCCGAGCACCATGCACAGCGCGGTCGAGCCGAAGCCGATGATTACCGAATTGAGGAAGCGCTCGCCATAGCGCGAGGGCCCGGCGATCACCATGCCCTGGTCGCGGACGATTTCCTCGTACCAGGTGCCGGGCGGGGGCAGGGCGGCGAAATCCGCCTCGGCGATGCGGGTGCGGGTGGTGAAGAGATTGACATAGCCCTCGAGGCTGGGCTCGAAGAGCACCTTGGGCGGATAGGCGATGGCGTCCGCGGGCGACTTGAAGCCGGTGGCGATGATCCAGGCCAGCGGCAGCAGCGTGACGATGGCATAGAGCGCGACCAGCAGGCCCGCGATCCAGCGCGCGGCGGGCGAGGGGGCGGTGACGGAGAAGCTCATCTCTCTTTGACCTTGTTCAGGGCCTTCACGTAGATCGAGGCCAGGCCGAAGACGGTGACGAAGAGGATCACGGCATAGGCCGAGGAATAGCCGGTGCGCCAGCGCTCGAAAGCCTCGCGCTTGAGGTCGATCGAGGTCAGCGTGGTGGTGTTGCCCGGGCCGCCGCCGGTCAGCTGCACCACGAGGTCGAACATCTTGAAGTTCTCGATCCCGCGGAACAGCACGGCCAGCATCAGGAAGGGCAGCGCCATCGGGATGGTGATGGTCCAGAACTGCCGCCACTTGCTGGCGCGGTCGCATTCGGCCGCCTCGTAGATGCTCTCGGGGATGGATCTGAGCCCGGCGAGGCAGATCAGCATCACGAAGGGCGTCCACATCCAGGTATCGGCGATGATGATCGCCCAGGGCGCCAGCGCCACGTCGCCGATCATCGAGAAGGAGGCCGGATCCGCCCCGGTGAGAAAGCCGATCGCGTAGTTGAAGAGGCCGATCTGCGGCTGGTAGAGGAAGGTCCAGAAATTGCCGACCACCGCCGGGCTCAGCATCATCGGCAGCACGATCGCCGTGGTCCACAGGTCGCTGCCGCGGAACTTCCTGTTGATGAGGAAGGCCAGGGCGAAGCCGATCAGCACCTGCAGGACCAGCGTCCAGATCAGGAAATGCGCGGTGGCCTGCATCGTCGCCCAGATGCCGTCATCGGTCAGGATGCGCTCGTAGTTGCGCAGGCCGACCCACTCCACGTCGCGGTTCGGGCGGTTGACGCGGTAGTCGGTGAAGCTCAGCCGGACCGTCCAGATCAGCGGGAAGATGTTCACCGCCAGCAGCAGGAAGATCGAGGGCGCGACGAAGATCCAGGCGATGGCGCGGTCCGACAGGCCGCTGATGCGGCGCGCCACCGGCCGCGGCGTCGCCCGGGCGAGCTTCTCCATCGGGGCATGGGTCATGGAACGGGTCCTTCAGGGCATGGACGGCGCCCCGGCGGGCGGGGCGCCATGGCGGGCTGCCGGGGCGCGCGGGCGCCGGCAGCGCGGGCTCAGATCTTGCCTTCGTCCTCGAAGATCACGGTCCATTCCTCGACCAGCCCGTCGAGCGCCTCCTGCGCGGTGCCGTTGCCGGCGACCACGTAGTCATGCACCTTCTCCTGCATCGCCAGAAGGAGGTCGGCATAGGCGGGTTCGGCCCAGAAGTCCTTCACGATCGCCATGCTGTCGAGGAAGGTCTGGGCATAGGGCTGGCTGTCGGCGAAGCCCGGATCCTCGACCACGGCCTTCAGCGCCGAATAGCCGCCGAGCTCCCACCAGCGGGCCTGGATCTTTGGCTGGGCGAACCACTTGATGTATTCCAGCGCCGCGTCCTGCTTCTGCGAATAGGCGACCACCGAGATGCCCTGCCCGCCGAGCTGGGCGAACTGCCCGGCCGGGCCCGGGGGATTGGCGAAATAGCCCGACTTGCCGCCGCCGACATTGGGATCGGCCTCGACCCCCGGCCAGATGAAGGCGAAGTTCATCTGCAGCGCCACCTGGCCCGACTTGTAGGCGTCGATATCCTCGGCCATGTACCAGTTCGACGCGCCCGGCGGCGTCGCGGTGTCGTAGAGCTCCTTGTAGTATTCCAGGCCGGCCACCGCGCCCGGCGAGTTGACGAAGCCCTCGAGATCGTAGGGGGTCTCCGGGTTCTCGTACTCGAAACCGTAATTGTAGAGCGCGTTGGTCACGCCCATGGTGATGCCCTCCGAGCCGCGCTCGGTATAGATCGCCGCGCCGTAGACGGTGGTGCCGTCGATCTCGCGGCCCTGGAAGAACTGGGCGATGTCCTTCAGCTCCTCCAGCGTGGCGGGCACGCCGAGGTCGCGGCCGTATTCCTCCTGGAAGGCGGCCTGGATCTCGGGCCGCTCGAACCAGTCCTTGCGGTAGGTCCAGCCGACCACGTCGCCGAAGGCCGGCAGCGCCCAGTAGTTCGGCGTGCCCTTGGGCCATTCGGAATAGCCGGTGACGGTGGCCGGGATGAAATCGTCCATGGTGATGCCTTCGGCATCGAAGAAATCGTTCAGCTTGACGTAATGGCCGCTCTCGGCGCCGCCGCCGATCCACTGGCTGTCGCCGATCATCAGGTCGCAGAGCTGGCCGCCGGAATTCAGCTCGTTGAGCATGCGGTCGGCGAAATTGGGCCAGGGCACGAATTCGAAGCTCATGCTGTGGCCGGAGGCCGCCTCGAAATCCTTGCTGAGCTCGACCAGGGCATTGGCCGGATCCCAGGCGGCCCAGCACAGGGTCAGATCCTCGGACAAGGCCGGCGACGACGCGGCGGCCGCCAACAGCGCACCGGCCGCGGCCGATGTCATGACTCTTGCGTTCATTGTTGTTTCCTCCCCGAAACATCGGCGGCGCCGTCTCCTCCCGGCGATTCCGATGCAATATTTGTAAATGTGACACGTGCCTCAAGGCAACAAATTTCTGATGCACGTGTCTCATTTGGCTGTATAACAGGCAGGACCGGCCGCGGCTCCGCCCTCCGGAGCCGGGCCGCGGCAACGGCTCGAAGACAACGGCACGAAGACAGGCGCGATGAAGAAGACCTATCCCCGCGGCGCGCCGGACACGCTCCTGCGCCCGACCACCAAGGACCTGGCCCGCGCCGCCGGGGTCAGCCGCGCGACGGTGGACCGCGTGCTGAACGGCCGCGAGGGGGTCAAGCCCGAGACCGTGCAGAAGGTGATGGACGCGATCGAGACGCTGGGCTTCGTGCGCAACCTCTCGGCCGCGAACCTGGCCAAGGGCCGCAGCTACCGCTTCCTCTTCGTGCTGCCGCAGACCGGCGACCAGTTCCTCGACGAGATCCGCCGCCATATCGGCGAGGCCGAGGCGGTCTTCGCCGCCGAGCGGATCTGGACCGGCATCCATGCGGTCGACGGCAACGACCCCTACCGGATCGCCGACTACCTGGCGACGCTCGGCCCCGCAGAGGTCGACGGCGTCGCCATCATGGCCCCCGAGACGCCGCAGGTGCGCGACGCCATCGTCCGGCTGCGCGAGCGCGGGGTGCGGGCGCTGCCCTTCATCTCGAACCAGGCGCTCTCGGGCACGGATCTGGTGGGGATCGACAACCGCGCGGCCGGGCGGACGGCGGCAACGCTGATGGGGCGGTTCATCCATGCCGGGACGGGCCGCATCCTGGTCGTCGCCGAAAGCATGCAGTCCCGCGACAGCCTGGAGCGGCGGCTGGGCTTCGACGAGGTGATGCATGCCCAGTTTCCGCATCTGGCGACGCTGCCCTCGCTGGAGACCTATGGCGCCCCGGGCCGGGCCGCGCGGGTCATGGCGGCCGCGATCGCGGGCAATCCGGACATCGCGGGCGTCTATGTCATGTCCGCCGAGGCGCGGATCCCGGTGGAGATCCTCGCCCGCTCGGGGCTGCCCGGCTCGGTCGTCGCCATCGCGCACGAGCGCACGCCCTTCACCATGCAGGCGCTGCGCGCGGGTACGCTCGACGCGGTCATCACCCAGGATTCCGGCCATCTGGTGCGCAGCGCCATCCGGCGGCTCCGGGCGCTGGCCGACCGGCTGAGCACGCTCGACTCGCAGGAGAAGATCCGCATCGAGATCCTGTTGCCCACCAATCTCTGAGGCGGTCTCCGGCCTGCCTGGGGACGCGGCACTGGCGGCGATTGACCTCGCGCGGGCGGCATGGCATCGACCTGCCACCGGTTTCCTTCGGGAATGAAAAGGGAATCCGTGCCGGTTTCGCGACCGGGAAACGGAACTGCCCCCGCAACTGTAGGCGGCGAGCCAACCCCATATGCCACTGGAGCTGCCGCATGGCAGGGCCGGGAAGGCGGGGACGGCCGCGACCCGCCAGTCAGGAGACCTGCCGGCGACGTGCAACCATGGCCGGACGGGGTGATCCGGGCGGGATGTCCGGCGCTTGCATGTCCGGCCCTCCGCCCCGCTCCCGACGGCCGCATCTGACGGGACGGACCGGATGAGACACTGCCTGATCGCAAGCCCCCTGCTTGCCGCCCTCGCCCTGCCGGCGATGGCGACCGACTACCCTCTGGAACTGCAGAACTGCGGCCGCTCGGTCCGCTTCGACGCCGCCCCCGGCAGCGCCGTGACCATCGGCCAGTCGGCGACCGAGATCCTCTATGCGCTGGGGCTGGCCCCCAAGGTCATGGGTACCTCGGTCTGGTTCAGCCCGGTGCTGCCGCAATTCGCCGAGGCCGATGCGAAGATCGAGCGGCTGGCCGAAAACGACCCGAGCTTCGAGAGCGTCGTGGCGAAGAAGCCGGAGCTGGTCGCCGTGCAGTACGAATGGCATGTCGGCCCCGCGGGCATGGTCGGCACGCGCGAGATGTTCGCGGATCTGGGCATCCCGACCTACATCCTGCCCGCCGATTGCGACACCAAGGACAACTCCACCGGCGGCGACGGCACCCGCACCGGCGCCTTCGAGACTGGCGCGGTCTACAAGGGCATCCGCGAGCTGGCGCAGATCTTCGACGTGGAGGCGGCGGGCGAGGCGCTGGTCGCCGATCTGGAGGCGACCGAGGCCGCGGCCGTCGCGCGGGCCGTCGCGCTCGGCCTGCCGGAGGGGCTGACCGCGGTCTTCTGGTTCTCCTCCTCCGATCTGGAGACGGATCCCTTTGTCGCCGGGCGGCTCGGCGCGCCGGGCTACATGATGTCGAAGCTCGGGATCGGCAATGTCGTCGCCTCCGACGAGGAATGGCCTGCCGTCGGCTGGGAGACCATCGCCCGCGCCGATCCGGACGTGATCGTCATCGCCCGGATGGACCGCCGCCGCTTCCCCGCCGACGACGTCGAGAAGAAGCTGGACTTCCTGCAGAGCGACCCGGTGGCCAGCCAGATGACGGCGGTGCGCGAGGGGCGGATCGTCGAGATGGACGCCCATGCGATGAGCGCCACGATGCGCACCATCTACGGGCTCGAGACGCTCTCGGACGCGCTGGCCGGGATGTCGTTCGAATGAGCGGTGCCGCCCTCGCCATGGCGCCGCGGCGGCGGCGCGTGCCCGGGCTCTGGCTCGGGCCGCTGCTGCTGGCGCTGGCGATCCTGGCGGGGGCGGCGATCGGCGAGACGCGCCTGCCGCTGTCCACCGTGCTGCAGACCCTGGCCAACCACCTGTGGCAGGCCGGCTATCCGGTCGACCGGATCGATGCCGGGATCGTCTGGAGCTACCGGCTGCCGAGGGCGATCGTCGCGGCGGCCTGCGGCGCGGGGCTGGCGCTCTCGGGGCTGGTGCTGCAGGCGCTGCTGCGCAATCCGCTGGCCGATCCCTACCTGATGGGGCTCTCGGCCGGGGCCTCGACCGGGGCGGTGCTGGTCGCGGTGGCCGGGGTCGGCGGCGGCGCGATCACCATGTCGGCGGGCGCGCTCGCGGGGGCGATGGCGGCCTTCCTCGCCGTCGTGGCGCTGGCCCATGCCGTTTCGGGCGGCTCCGGCGGCGGCCGCGCCACCCGCGCGGCGGCGGCGATCATCCTGGCGGGCATCGCCGGGTCGCAGATGTTCAACGCGCTGACCGCCTATGTCATCGCCCGCTCCGCCAATGCCGAGGAGGCGCGCGGGCTGATGTTCTGGCTGATGGGCAGCCTCTCGGGCATCCGCTGGCAGGATGTTGCGCCCTGCGTCGCGGTCACTGTGCTCGGCACCGGGCTCTGCCTCTGGCACCGGCGCGGGCTCGACGCCTTCGCCTTCGGCGCGGATGCCGCCGCGGCGCTCGGGATCAATGTGCGGGCGATGCGCGGGCTGCTGATCTCGGCCACCGCGGCGATGGTCGGCGTGCTCGTCTCCAAGGTGGGCGCGATCGGCTTCGTCGGGCTGGTGATCCCGCATGCGATGCGCTTTCTCGCGGGCACGCGCCATGACCGGCTGGTCCCGGCCTCGGCCTTCGCGGGCGCGATCTTCCTGGTGGCGGCCGACATCGTCTCGCGCATCCTGGTGCCGGGCCAGGTGCTGCCGATCGGGGTCATCACCGCGCTGGTCGGCGCCCCGGCCTTCGCCGCCATCCTGATCCGGGGGGCGGGACGGTGAGCCTGGAGCTGCGCTCCGTCTCGGTCTCGGTGCATCGCCGGGCGCTGCTGCGCGATGTCTCGCTGGCGCTGCGCCCGGGCGAGTGCCTCGGGCTGGTCGGGCCGAACGGCGCGGGGAAATCGACGCTGCTGCGCTGCCTCGCGGGGATCCTGCGGCCGCAATCGGGCCAGATCCTGCTCGACGGGCAGCCGCTGGCGGCGCTGCGCGCGCGCGACCGGGCGCAGCGGATCGCGCTGGTGGAGCAGCAGGCCGAGACCGCCGAGCGGCTGAGCGTGCGCGAGGCGGTGGCGCTGGGGCGGACGCCCTTCCTGTCGCCGCTGCGCGGCTGGAGCGCCGGGGATGCGCAGCTGGTCGCCGAGGCGCTGGCCGCGGTCGAGATGACCGCCTTCGCCGACCGGCTCTGGCACACGCTCTCGGGCGGCGAGCGGCAGCGGGTCCATATCGCCCGCGCCCTGGCCCAGACGCCGCAGATACTGATCCTCGACGAGCCCTCGAACCATCTCGACATCCGCCACCAGCTGGCGCTGATGGCGCTGGTGCAGGCGCTGCCGCTGACGCGGGTGATCGCGCTGCATGACCTCAATCAGGCGATGGGCTGCGACCGCCTGGCGATGCTGGACCATGGCCGCCTGGTCGCGCTCGGCCCGCCCGCCGAGGTGCTCTCGCCCGCCCGGCTGGCCGAGGTCTTCGGCGTTGCCGCGTCGCTCCATGCCGGGCCGGATGGCCGGCCGCTGCTGCATTTCTCCCGCCCGCTCTGAGGGGCCCGCCTGCACGACTCGGGGGGGCGTGGCCCTGCCAGAAAGAGCGACCGGAGCGCCCCTGCAAGCGCTTCGGACGGGTCCTGCCCGTGACGCGCCGACCCCGCGTCAACTACCTAATTCGATAGCATTTAACTATTGATGCACGGAATACTCATATTGAAATCCGCTTTGAAAAGGCGTTGATCCGGCCCAGCTGCGGCGCAGCACCGGGTCCCGGCCCGCGGCGCGCGGCAGACGTGTGGTAACGAGAACCGGAGTAGTCGCGGACATGGCGAAGGACGAGGTGACGGGCAGGGCATCGGCCGCTGCCGGCGGATGGGGCGCGCTGAAGAGCGTCGGACGCCATTTGATGGGAAGCGGCGCGCCGGTCGCGGGCGCGAAGACCATGCTGCGGGCGAACCAGCCCGACGGGTTCGACTGCCCCGGCTGCGCCTGGGGCGATCCCGAGCACGGGTCGTCCTTCGAATTCTGCGAGAACGGCGTCAAGGCCGTCGCCTGGGAAGCCACCCGCGACCGCGTCACGCCGGACTTCTTCGCCGCCCATACCGTCGCAGAGCTGCGCGGCTGGAGCGACTTCGACCTGGAGAACCAGGGCCGGCTGACCCATCCGATGCGCTACGACCCCGCCACCGACCGCTACGAGCCCGTCGCCTGGGAGACCGCCTTCGCCGAGATCGGCGCCGCGCTGAAGGCGCTGCCCGATCCCGACCAGGCGGAATTCTACACCTCGGGCCGCGCGTCGAACGAGGCGGCCTTCCTCTACCAGGCCTTCGTGCGGCTCTATGGCACCAACAACTTCCCCGACTGCTCGAACATGTGCCACGAGGCCAGCGGCGTCGCGCTGACCGGCGCGATCGGCATCGGCAAGGGGACCGTGCTGCTCGAGGATTTCGAGCTGGCCGACGCGATCTTCGTGGTCGGGCAGAACCCGGGCACCAACCATCCCCGCATGCTGGCCGACCTGCGCAAGGCGACCGCGCGGGGCGCCCAGGTCGTGGCGGTCAACCCGCTGAAGGAAAAGGGGCTGAAGCGCTTCGCCGATCCGCAGGACAAGGTGGAGATGATGCATGGCGGCAGCAAGCCGACCTCCACCGACTTCCTCTCGCCGCGGCTCGGCGGCGACATGGCGCTGTTCCGCGGCATGGCCAAGCTGGTCTTCGCCGCCGAGGACCGCGCCCGCGCCGAGGGCCGCGCGCCGGTGCTCGACCACGCCTTCCTCGAGGCGCATACCGAGGGGCTCGAGGCCTGGCGCGCCGAGGTGGAGGCGACCGGCTGGGAGCAGATCGAGGCGCAGTCCGGCCTGGCCCGGGCCGAGATCGCCCGCGCCGCGGATGTCTATATCGCGGCCGACCGGGTGATCCTGACCTGGGCCATGGGCATCACCCAGCACCGCCATTCGGTTGCCACCATCCGCGAGATGGCCAACCTGATGTTCCTGCGCGGCAATATCGGCCGTCCGGGCGCCGGGCTGTGTCCGGTCCGCGGCCATTCCAACGTGCAGGGCGACCGCACGATGGGCATCAACGAAAAGCCCTCGGCCGCCTTCCTCGACGCGATGGAAGGCGCGCTCGGCGTGCCGATGCCGCGCCGCCACGGCCATAACGTTCTGGGCGCGATCGGCGCGATGCTCGGGGGCAGCGCGCGCGCCTTCATCGGGCTCGGCGGCAACTTCGCCCGCGCGACGCCCGACAGCGCGCTGATCGCCGAGGCGCTGACCCGGCTCGACCTGACGGTCAACATCGCCACCAAGCTCAATCACGGCCACCTGCTGACGGGGCGGCAATCCTACATCCTGCCCTGCCTCGGGCGCACGGAAATCGACCGCAACGCCGCGGGCAACCGCCAGATGGTCTCGGTCGAGGACTCGATGGGGATGGTCCACGGCTCGGGCGGGATCAACCTGCCCGCCGCGCCCGAGCTGAAATCCGAGGTCGCCATCATCGCCGGGATCGCTGCGGCGACGGTCGGCTCGGAGGTGCTCGACTGGGCAGCGCTGGCCCAGGACAATGACGCGATCCGCGACCTGATCGCCCGCGTCCTGCCCGATTTCGGCGATTTCAACACGGTGCTGCGCCAGCCCCGCGGCTTCCGCCTGCGCAACCGCGCCGCCGAGCGGATCTGGCAGACGCCCTCGGGCCGCGCGGTCTTCGGCACCGCGCCGCTGCCCGAGGCGACCGAATGGCAGAGCGCGCAGGGCCGCGACGCGTGCTTCGTGCTGCAGACCTTCCGCTCGCATGACCAGTACAACACCACGATCTACGGCATGGACGACCGCTATCGCGGCGTCTTCCGCGAGCGCCGGGTGATTTTCGCCAACCCCGCCGACATCGCCGCGCTGGGGCTCGCGCCGGGCGCGCGCGTCGCGCTTCACGGGCTGCACGAGGACGGCGTCGCGCGGGTGGCGGAGGATCTGCGCCTCGTCGCCTACGACATCCCGCAGGGCTGCATCGCGGGCTACTATCCCGAGCTGAACGTTCTGGTGCCGCACGGGCTCTTCGGCGAGGGCAGCGACACGCCGGTGTCGAAATCCGTGCTGGTCAGGATGGTCCCGGCCTGAGGCGCGGGCAGGCGGTCTGGCATGCGCTTCCTGCGCGCCGCCACCGTTTCCCGACGCGGCTTCTGCCGGTACGGCGCGGCCGTGTTCCCCCGTCGGGAAAGGAGGACCGCTCTGCGGTCTCCCGTTCGGGCGCGGGATGCGCTATCACCGGCCGGGATCGGACGGAGACCGGGGGCACGAGCATGGACGGCAACGGCTTGGCGGCAGCGCGCGACTGCCAGTGGGAGGTGGACGGGCTGCGCTATGCAGGGCTCGCCTGGGGGCCGGAGGCCGGCCTGCCGGTGCTTGCGCTGCATGGCTGGATGGACCATGCCGAGAGCTTCCGCGAGCTGGCGCCGCGGCTGGCAGGCTGCCATGTCGTCGCCATCGATCTCAGCGGCCAGGGGCTGAGCGGCCATCGCGCCGCCCATGCCAGCTACAATATCTGGGATGACCTGCCGCAGATCGCCGGGCTGCTCGACCAGCTCGGATGGGAGGATTGCGTGCTGCTCGGCCATTCCCGCGGCGCCAATATCGCCACGCTCTTCGCCGCTGCCCAGCCCGGCCGGGTGCGCGCGCTGGTGGGGCTCGATTCGCTGGTGCCCGAGCCCGCGGCAGAGGATGCCGTCCCGACGCTCCACGGCTTCATCGAAGGCACGCGGCGGCAGGGCGCGCGGCCGCCGCGGGTCTTCGCCACGCGCGAGGACTATGTCGCGCGCCGCATCCGCCAGGGCAATGCCCGCCGCACCGCCGAGGCTCTGGCCGGGCGCGCGCTGGAGCCAGTGCCGGAGGGCTTCCGCCTGCGCGCCGATCCGCGGCTCTTTGCCAGTTCGGCGGTGAAGCTGACCGCGGGACAGATCGAGCACGTGCTCGGCGCGCTGCGCTGCCCGGTCCTGGCCGTCTGGGCGACAGAGGGGCTGCGCCAGGTCCGGCCGCAGGCGGCGGCGCTGGCCGAGCGCGCCCTGCCGGGGATCGCGCAGGCTGAGACGCTGGAGATCGCGGGCGACCACCATGCCCATCTCGACCCGGGCGCGGCGGAATGGCTGGCGGCAGAGATCAACGCCTTCCTCGCCCGGCATCTGGGAGAGCAGGGCTAGCAGGCTGCGGGCACTGATCAGCGGCTGGTTTCCAGCTCCCTTGCTGCGATGATTGCCGCCCCTTCGCGAGCTTCCCTCATGACGCGTCCGGACGGTGCATCATGCGCCCGCCGGGTTGGCCTTGCCAGAGCATCCGGGCCGTCTGCTCGACCGCGGCCAAGGCGCCATGGCCGCGATCACAAAGGTGGCTCCGTGCCAGACGGGGCGATCCGCTGCGCAGCGTCCCGACGGCGCGGCGGTCACCGGCTGCCGACGGCGGTCCGAGCTCGCGAGGCCGGGAGAGGCGGGCTGCAGCAGCACCTTGGCGGCCATCAGCGCGAAGACCTCGACGAAACCGGCGTCATGTGCCGCCCGGGCGATCGCGGCGTGGACGCCGAAGCCGCGCTGGCCGCGCTGGTCATCCTCGTCAGGCCCGGTCCCGAACGCTTGGCGGCCCGCCCGGACCACCTTTGCCTGCCCACATCTGCGGCGGCTGGCGGCCGGAACCTCGAAGGCCATGCGCAGGTCCATGAAGGCGCCGTCACGGCTGGCGAGACTCCTCATCGCCAAGGCGCTGCCCTCCGTCGGACGGGCGGAACTGCCCGCAGTGCAGAGGCTGCCGCCGTGGCGCAGTTCCAGCGGCATTTGCGCCGGAGGGATCGCCATGCGGCTGCCCGTCAACTCCCGCCAAGCTGCATAGGCGTGCGGGGCTTCGTGCCATGCGCCAGCCGGTTCTCGGCAGGTGGGGCCCGCGGGGCGGCAACGCTCTGGGAGGATCGGTTCTGTCTGGCGAGAATTATCGGAAGCCCGCCCCGGGACAGGATCCCGGAGCCGGACCATGAAGACCCGCCATGTCCCGAACCGCCTGCCGCCTCGCCGAGCTGGGACCGGCCTGTCTGGCTCTCGATGCCCGAGCGGGCAGTACCTGTGCTTCCGCCGCACGGCCGGGCGGGTGAGCCTTCCGTGCCGTGCCGTGCCGTGCCGTGCCGTGCCGTGCCGTGCCGGGTCCGGCGGCCCGGCGGGCGGGATGCCCTTCGGGAGATGCAAGGCGCGGACATGAGCGCGGCGGGGGGGGGCAGGCGAGCGCCCCCCTGACTCAGCTTGCGGGCGCAGTCGACGGCTCTCTCGACCGGGTCGGGGTCTGTCCGGAGCCGCCCCGCCCCGTCCGCGCCGCGCCGGATTCCACCGGCCATCCGGCGGCGATCGACGGTGCCTTGGAGCTTCTGGTCCGGGTGCCGGGCGAGCGCGGGCGCCATGCGGTGTCGCGGTCGAGCGCTTGGGGGCGGGCTGGGCCCGCCCCGGCGTCCGCATGGAGACGGGCTGCAACCGGTTCGTGGCGCTCAACATGCGGATGGACATCCGCCTGAGCTGCGAGGGCTGCGGGCATGTCGTGCTTCGCGGCTCCACGGACGGACTCGCGCAAGCCGGCACTGATCCGTTGCATCAGCAGGCGCGTGGGGATCCGGCCGGGTCGCATGCTTGCCGACGGATTGCCGCCCTGACGGCCGCAACGCCGAGGAGATCCGCGGCCATGTCGGCATGGTGTTCCAGCCGTTCTGCCGCCTTCCCCGAAGGACCGCGCCGGAGACCGGCGCCGAGCGGCTGTCCCCGGCGCGGGCGCTGCTGCGGGAGGGATAGAACGGGCTGGCGGCGCTTCTGCGCCGCGAGGCGGCGGGCCGGATCGATGTGGACCGGGTCGACGGCGATGCGGTGACGGCACGGGAGGTGACGTTCCTGGGCCATCTGATGGCCTTCGACGCCGAACCGTCCCGGCGCGGCGCCGGAGCCGGACGGAACGCCAGACGGCGACTGGAACGCCATTCGCGCCGCTACCCTGGGGGAAGATGCAAACCACCCCGCCTCGAATCTCGTGAACTGGGCAGGGTGCGTCCTCTACGGAAGGTGACAGGCGACCGGTGGAAGGCGGGCGATGAAACCCATGCCTCACCAAACTGCCAACATTGCGGCGAGCGGACATCTCCCCGGCGCGGCCGGCCATCAAGGTCAAAATCCGATTGCCCCATGTCCTCCAAGACGACGCCCCGGACTTCTTCTTCAGCACCCGGCTGAACAGTTGGTGCTTGAACTCGGACACCGGACCCGTCGCCTGCGCAAGCGGGCGGGGCCCGGGCATCGCTTGCCCGGCAGGGCCACGCGGAGCCCGCAAGCGCGCCTGGCCCGGTCCGGCATCCGCGCGCCCGGCGCTCCGGTGCGGTCAGCAGGCGCGGCGGCTGGCGGAGGGGGGTTCTCCGAAGGCGCGGCGGTAGGCGGTCGCGAAATTGGCCGCGGCGGAATAGCCGGCTATCCGCGCCGCCTCGGAGACCGGAACCGCGTCGGCGCGCAGCGCACGGCGGGCGGCTTCCAGGCGGAGGCGGCGCAGATGCGCCTGCACCGTCGTGCCATGCGCCTCGCGGAAGAGCCGCCGCAGGGTGGAGACGCTGACCCCGCCCTCGCGCGCGATCGCCTCGAGCCCGGGCAGGGGGCCGGTGGCGCCGTCGCGCAGGAAGGCCTCGATGCGCGAAAGGCTGCGGCGGTCATGCGGCGCCAGCACCCGGCCGGAGGCGGGCGGCGCGATCCGGGCGAAGCTCTGCGCCACGAGGGTCAGCGCCAGTGCCTCGGCCTCGAGCCGTGCCAGCGGAGCCTCGGCGGCAGAGAGCCGGGCGAGCCGCTCGAAGCCTGCCACCTGCTCGCGCCCGAGCTCGAGCGCGAGGCGCCGCGCGCTGCCCGGCAGGGCGAGCTGGTGGCGCTCCATCCAGTCGGGGCCGAGATTGATGTTCACCTTGCGGACATATTCCCCGGCGCGGGAGCGGCGCAGGAAGGGCTCGGGATCGCGTGTCGCGGTCAGCACCAGCCGGGGCGGGGCGTTCTCGGCGCGGCCGAGCCCCATCGAGCGGCCCGAGAGCCGCGCCTCGGTCCGGCCCTCGAGGAAGCAGTGCAGGATCACGCCGGGCGCCCGCGTGGCGCGGATCTCGAAAGGTTCGCGGGCGGTCGCGTCGAGCATGTGGAGGCCGAAGCCCGGGGCGAATTGCGTCGCCACCATCTGCCCGTCGAGCTTGCTGCCCACCCGCTCTGCCGGTGCTGCTGCCATGTCGTCCCCTGCTGGCCGGGCCGCCGCCGGAATTCCGTCGCCGGATTGCGCTCCGGCAAAGGTTTCTGGCGCTGCGGCAAAGATCGCTGGCTACCGTCTCGGCGAGGGGTGGCTAATAATCGACAATAATAGTCAGTTTCTCTCCGCATCACAAGGATACGATCCCGTGCCCCGAGCCTCCTTCCGCCGGCTGCTTCTCGCGTCCACCTGCCTCGCCACGCCGGCGGCGGCGCAGGACGTCCTGGTCCTCGACGACATCCTCGTCTCCGCCTCGAGCTACGAGACGGAGGGCACCGGCAGCTACACGACCGACGAGGTCTCGGTCGGCGAGAAGGAGGTCCGCGACATCCGCGAGATCCCGCAATCGACCACGGTCATCACCAATGCCCAGATCACGGGCCAGGGCTTCACCTCGCTCGATACCGCGCTGCGCCGCACGCCGGGGATGCTGGTGCTCAGCAACGACTGGGGCCGGTCTTCGCTGTTCTCGCGCGGCTTCGAGATGGACTACCTCTATTTCAACGGCCTGCCGGCGCCGCTCTCCTCGATCTACGGCACCCAGCCGGATCTGGCGATCGTCGACCATGTCGAGATCCTCAAGGGGCCGAACGGGCTCTTCGCGGGCACGGGCGAGCCGGGCGGGGCCGTCAACATGAGCCTCAAGCGCGCGCAGGAGGAGTTCGGCGGCTATGTCACCGTCACCGGCCAGAGCTATGGCCGCGGCCGGATCGAGGCCGATGTCACCGGCGCGATGAACGAGAGCGGCACGCTGCGCGGACGCGCGGTCTTCGCCCATGAAGAGGGCGACGGCTTCGTCGACATGCAGGAGAACGGCGTCGATGTCGCCTATGGCACCGTCGCCTGGGACATCACGCCCGACACGATGCTGACCTTCTCGCTCAGCCACATGGAGCGCGACATCTCGCCCTTCAACGGCCTGCCGACCGATGCCGACGGCAACCTGCTGGACATCGACCGCTCGACCACGACCATGGCCGACTGGAACGATTTCGAGAACACCGTCGACGACTACATCCTGGAGCTGCGCCACGAGCTCGAGGGCGGCGGTTTCGTCAAGTTCTCCTCGCGCTATTCGACCCGCGACGTGGATTTCATCTATGCCTATGCCGGTTCCGCCGCGGATGCCGACAACAAGATCAGCCGCCTCTCCTGGCTGGCGCGCGAGTTCGAGGAGGACAGCCTGGCGCTCGACGCCTATGCCAGCCTGCCTTTCGATCTTGGCGCGATGTCGGGCAACGTGATCTTCGGCGCCGACTACCAGAAGGTGGAGTCGCGCATGTACCAGGCGCGGGGCGCGATCTCGGGCAGCTGGGATCTGGATGACTGGGATGTCTCGGACGTGGCGAAGCCGGATGTCGAGTACACCACCAAGACCGATACCGACACCGAGCGCTTCGGCCTCTATTCGCAGCTGCGCCTGCAGCCGGTCGAGCGGCTCAATGTCATCGCCGGCGGCCGCTTCACCTGGTTCGACCAGACCACGAAGGACCTGACCACCAACGAGATCACCGACGATATCGGCGAGGACGGGCATTTCACCCCCTATGGCGGCGTCACCTACGATGTCACCGACTGGGCGACGGTCTATGCCAGCTACACTTCGATCTTCCAGCCGCAGACCGAGACCGACGTCAATGACGAGCTGATCGACCCCGCCGAGGGCCGCCAGATCGAGGTCGGGGTCAAGGCGCGCGTCTTCGACGCGATGAACGCCTCGCTGGCCTTCTTCGACCTCCGGCAGGACAACCGCGCCGAGGTGGCGCTCGGCACCTCCGACTACTACGCGATGGATGTCGAGAGCCGCGGCGTCGAGCTGGAGCTCTCGGGCGAGGTGCTGCCCGGGCTGCAGCTTTTCGGCGGCTACACCTACACGGAGATGAAATACACCGACGGGCCGATGGATGGCGACGTGTTCAAGGGCTACACGCCCGAGCACATGCTGCAGCTCTCGGGCGAATACGATTTCGGCCCCGGCGCGCTCGACCGGCTGTCGCTCGGCGCCGGCCTGACCTGGTTCAGCGATTTCAAGGCGGTCTCGAGCGCGGGCGAGATCGAGGCGGACGGCTACACCGTTGTCAACCTGGCCGCCGCCTGGGAGGTGACCGAGCAGAGCGAGATCCGCCTGCGGGTCAACAACCTCTTCGACGAGACCTATTACAGCCGCGTCGGCAGCCCCTCGGTGTTCAACTTCTACGGCGATCCGATGAACGTGGAAGTTGCCTTCACCCAGCGGTTCTGAGCAAAAGGGCAGGGTCCGGCCTGTCCGGACCCTGCCAGCCGAGTCGGCCCCCGGGGCCGCATTCCCGCAAGCCTCACGTTTCGAGAAGCGACAGCTGGAAGGATGCTGGTGATGAGCGAAGTACTGGCTCAGGGCGAATTGCATGGCGGGCTGCCCGACGGCCTGCTGGAACGGGTCGCGCGCGAGATGCGCGAGCACGGGCGCGAGCCGCAGGCGGTGCCGGGCGGTCTGAGGCTCGAAGGCCAGGGCGCCCGGGTGGAGATGGATCTGCAGGGCGAGGCCTTCCGCATCCGCATTGCCGCAGACGACAACATGGCGGTGCAGCGGGTCCGCGGCGCGGTGATCCACATGCTCGACCACGCGGTCGAAGGGCTCTCCGACCGGATGGACTGGCAGGGCGGCCCCGAGCCGGGCGGCCTGCCGCCCAACGTGATCTTCGCCACGGTCGAGGGCGTCTCGCGGATCGGCGCGAATTTCCTGCGGGTGCGGCTGCGCTCGGACGCGATGGAGACCTTCGCCGAGGGCGGCATGCATTTCCGCCTGCTCCTGCCGCCCGAGGGCCGCGCGCCGGCCTGGCCGGTGGTGGACGAGCGGGGCCGCACGGTCTGGGCCCGCGGCGAGGACGCGCTCCACACCCCGGCCTACACCTTCGTCGATCTTGAGCCGGGCGAGGGCTGGATGAGCTTCGATCTCTACGAGCACGAGGGCAGCTACGCCACTGACTGGGCGCGCCGCGTCGCGCCAGGGGCGGAGGTCGGGCTCTCGGGCCCGGGCGGCGGAGACTTCCCGCCGGGCGACTGGATCCTGATGGGCGGCGACGAGACGGCGCTTCCGGCGATCCGCCGGATCCTCGCGCAGTCCGGCGAGGGGCGCTGCGGCCATGTCTTCCTCGAGACCGGCGATCCCGGCGACCGCGTGCCGCTCGAGGTGCCGCCCGGCATCACCGTGACCTGGCTGGCCCGCGGCGAGGGCCCGGACCTGCTGGAGGCGATGTCCGCCGTGGCCCTGCCGCCGGCGGGCGAGAGCCGCTATGTCTGGCTCGCCGCCGAGCGCCGGCTGGTGCGCCGCGCCAAGGCGCATTTCCGCGATACCCAGGGCCTCGCCGGAGCCGAGGGCTACTTCTCCGCCTATTGGAGCGCCCCGGCATGAGCGCTGCCCGCCTGTCCCGCCGCGCGGCGCTTGCGCTTGCGCTCGGCCTGCCGGCCGCGGCGCTCGCCCAGCCGGTCGCGGATCTCTCCGCGCCGCTCCTGTGGGCCGCGCCGCCCGAGGGCAGCCGGCTCCAGAGCTTCCTGGTGTCCCGCGGCGAGGGGCAGGTGGCGCAGCGGATGCATCTCCTCGTACCCGAGGGACCGGCCCCGGCGGCGGGCTGGCCGCTTCTGGTCGCGCTCGACGGCGCGGCGGTGGGCGAGGTTCTGGCCTCCCTGCCGCCCGCCGCGCTCGCGGGCCGCGCGATCCTGGCGGTCGGCCATGATGTCGATCTGCGCTATGCGCTGGTCGAGCGGACGCTCGACTACACGCCGCCCCTGGCCGAGGGACCGCAGGCGGATCCCGCCGGGCGCCCGGCCGGCGGGGCGGCGGCGCTGCTCGCGCGGCTGACGGAGGAGATCCTGCCCCGGGCCGAGGCGCTGGCGCCGCTCGATCCGGCGGCGCGCACGCTCTGGGGCCATTCCTATGGCGGGCTCTTCGCGCTCCACGCGGCCTTCGCCGGCGCGCCCTTCGCGCGGATCGTGGCAGCCAGCCCCTCGCTCTGGTGGGATAGCGGCCGCGCCTGGCAGGGCTGGCTCGGCCGCGTCGCCTCGGGCGAGGCGCCGGCCATGCGGCTCGACCTCCATTCCGGCACGGCCGAGGGCGCGCCGAAGCCCCGCGCCGAGACGCCCCAGGTCAGCGCCATGCTGGAGATGCGCGCCCGTACGCCTGCCGATGCGCTCGAACAGCTCGACCGCGCCCTGCGCGAAGCCGGCGTGCCGGGCCGCCTGACCCTCTTCCCCGATCTGGGACACGGCGCGGCCTTCGCCCGCTCGCTCGCCGAGGTGCTGGCCAGCTGACCCCGCCCTCCCCGCGCGCCGCCGGAACAGGGCGCGGGCCCGATCCGGCGACGGCCGGGACCCTGTCCCGCGGGTGGCCGAGTCGGGCCTTCCCGGGCGGGCGTCCATGCCAGCGAGTTTCGCCGGATGCCGGGACGGATCGCCCTCGAGGCTTGGCTTGCGGCCGGGAAAGGATCCGAGGACGTCGTCGTGGAAGAAACCGTTCCGGATCCGGTCAGCACGTCTTCCTGAATTGGGCAAGTCTAGCCACCGTCAGGACCATTTTCCCGGTTCTGTCCCCAAGCTCCCCGGCAGAGCAAGGCTTCTTCGGCACCTTGTGAAACCAGCAAGCCGCAGCCTGCGCGCAGCAGAGCCAACCGGCATCGCCGCCCAGACCCGGAGGCGCCCAAGCGCCAAGACCGGCAACGCCGCACCCCATTGGGACAGGGTGCTGGCCCGATCCGGCTGCGGCCGGGACTCTGTCCCGCCGGTGGCCGGGTCGGGCCTTGCTGCGCCTATTCCGCCGCGACGGTGGCCGCGCCGCCCGGGGTGTAGTTCAGGATCGGCGCCAGCCAGCGCTCGACCTCCTCCACCGACATCCCCTTGCGGAGCGCGTAATCCTCGACCTGGTCGCGCTCGACCTTCGCCACGCCGAAGTAGTAGCTGTCGGGATGCGCCAGGTAGAGGCCCGAAACGGAAGAGCCCGGCCACATCGCGAAGCTCTCGGTCAGCTCCACCCCGGTCGCCGCCGTCGCGTCGAGAAGCTCGAACAGTGTCGTCTTCTCGGTATGGTCGGGCTGCGCCGGATAGCCGGGCGCCGGGCGGATGCCCTTGTAGGGCTCGCCGATCAGCTCCTCGGGCGCGTAGCTCTCCGCGGCATAGCCCCAGAGCTCGGTCCGCACCAGCTCGTGCATCCGCTCGGCGAAGGCCTCGGCGAAGCGGTCGGCCAGCGCCTTGACCATGATCGCCGAATAGTCGTCATTCGCCGCCTCGAACCGCGCCGCGATCTCCGCCTCCTCGGGGCCGGCCGTGACCACGAAGCCGCCGACATAGTCGGCCGTGCCCGCGGGCGCGACGAAATCCGCCATCGCCACATTCGGCCGGTCGCCGCGTTTCGCCGTCTGCTGGCGCAGCGTGTGCAGCACCGCGCGGGTCTCGCCGCGGTCCTCGCCGGTAAAGAGCCGGATGTCGTCGCCGTCGCGGTTGGCCGGCCAGAAGCCGACAACGGCCCTGGGCGAGAACCATTTCTCGGCGACGATCTTCTCCAGCATCGCCTTGGCATCGGCAAAGAGCGCGCGCGCCGCCTCGCCCTGCTTCTCGTCCTCGAGGATGCGCGGATAGACGCCCTTCAGCTCCCAGGTCTGGAAGAACGGCGTCCAGTCGATGTAGCGCGCCAGCTCCGCCAGATCCCAGCCGTCCCAGACCTTCGTGCCGAGGAAGCCCGGCGCCTGCGTGCCCTCATGGGACAGCGACAGCGCATTGGCGCGGGCCTGCTCCAGCGTGATGCGCTTCTTGGCGAGTTCCGCGCGGGCATGGCGCTCGGCAACGTCGGCATATTCGCCGCGCACGCCCTCGACATAGCCCTGCACCTGCGCCGGCGACAGCAGCGAGGAGACCACGCCGACCGCGCGGCTCGCGTCGGTGACATAGACCGCCTGGCCCTTGGCATAGCGCGGATGGATCTTCACCGCGGTATGCACCTTCGAGGTCGTCGCGCCGCCGATCAGCAGCGGGATCTCGAAGCCCTGGCGCTCCATCTCGGCGGCGACATGGACCATCTCGTCCAGCGACGGCGTGATCAGCCCCGAAAGCCCGATCACGTCGACCTTCTCGTCGCGGGCGACCTGCAGGATCTTCTCGGCCGGGACCATCACGCCCAGATCGAGGATCTCGTAGTTGTTGCAGGCCAGCACGACGCCGACGATGTTCTTGCCGATGTCGTGGACATCGCCCTTCACGGTGGCCATCAGGACCTTGCCTGCGCTTTCGCGGCCCTCGCCGCCCGACAGGCGCTTCTCCTCTTCCATGTAGGGCAGGAGCACGGCCACGGCCTGCTTCATCACGCGCGCCGATTTCACCACCTGCGGCAGGAACATCTTGCCCGCGCCGAAGAGGTCGCCGACGACATTCATCCCCGCCATCAGCGGGCCCTCGATCACGTGCAGCGGACGCTCGGCGGCCTGCCGGGCCTCCTCGGTGTCGGCGTCGATGAATTCGGTGATGCCGTTGACCAGCGCGTGCTCCAGCCGCTTCTCGACGGAGAGCTCGCGCCAGGACATGTCCTTCTCGCGCCCTTTCGCGCCGCCCTGGCCGCGGTAGCGCTCGGCGATTTCCAGCATGTTCTCGGTCGCGGTGCCGCCATTGGCGGGGGCGCGGTTCAGGACGACGTCCTCGCAGGCCTCGCGCAGCTCGGCGTCGATCTGGTCATAGACCGCCAGCTGGCCCGCATTGACGATGCCCATGTCCATGCCGTTCTGGATGGCGTGGTACAGGAACACCGCATGCATCGCCTCGCGCACGGGTTCGTTGCCGCGGAAGGAAAAGGACAGGTTCGACACGCCGCCCGAGATATGGACATGCGGGCAGTCAGTGGTGATCCGCCGCGTCGCCTCGATGAAGTCGACGCCGTAATTGTCGTGCTCCTCGATGCCGGTCGCCACGGCGAAGACGTTCGGGTCGAAGATGATGTCCTCGGGCGGGAAGCCGACCTCTTCGGTCAGCAGCTTGTAGGCGCGCGAACAGATCTCGACCTTGCGGTCCTCGGTATCGGCCTGGCCGGTCTCGTCGAAGGCCATGACGATCACGGCCGCGCCGTAGCGGCGGCAGAGCCGCGCGTGCTCCAGGAACTGCGCCTCGCCCTCCTTCATCGAGATCGAGTTGACGACCGCCTTGCCCTGGACGCATTTCAGCCCGGCCTCGATCACCTCCCATTTGGAGCTGTCGATCATGACGGGCACGCGGGCGATGTCGGGCTCGGCGGCGATCAGGTTCAGGAACTCGATCATCGCCTGCTTGGAGTCGATCAGCCCCTCGTCCATGTTGACGTCGATGATCTGGGCGCCGTTCTCCACCTGCTGGCGCGCGACATCCAGCGCCTCGGCATAGTCGCCATTGGTGATCAGCTTGCGGAACTTGGCCGAGCCGGTGACATTCGTCCGCTCGCCCACGTTCACGAAGGGGATTTCCGGCGTCAGCACGAAGGGCTCGAGCCCCGAGAGCCGCATCAGCGGCGCATGCTCGGGGATGGCGCGCGGGGTGCAGTCCTTCACCGCATTGGCGATGGCGCGGATATGGTCATAGGTCGAGCCGCAGCAGCCGCCGACGATGTTCACCAGACCGTCGCGGGCGAATTCGGCGACCTGCGCGGCCATCTGCTCCGGGGTCTCGTCGTATTCGCCCATCTCGTTCGGTAGGCCGGCATTGGGATAGGCGCAGACCAGCGTGTCGGCGACGGTCGAGATCTCGTCGATATGGGCGCGCATCGCCGCGGCGCCGAGCGCGCAGTTCAGGCCGATGGTCAGCGGCTCGGAATGGCGCACCGAATGCCAGAAGGCGGTCGGCGTCTGGCCGGAGAGGGTGCGGCCCGACAGGTCGGTGATCGTGCCCGAGATCATCACCGGCAGGCGCATGCCGATTTCCTCGAAGACCAGCTCGCAGGCGAAGATCGCCGCCTTGGCGTTCAGCGTGTCGAAGATCGTCTCGATCAGCAGGATGTCGGCGCCGCCCTCGATGAGGGCGCGGGCCTGCTCGGCATAGGCGTCCTTGAGCTGGTCGAAGGTCACGGCGCGGTAGCCCGGGTTGTTCACGTCCGGGCTGATCGAGGCGGTGCGGTTCGTCGGGCCGAGCGCGCCGGCGACGAAGCGCTTGCGCCCGTCCTCGGCCTCGGCGCGGTCCATCGCCTTGCGCGCCAGCCGCGCGCCTTCGACATTGAGGTCGCGCACCGCGGCCTCCATCGCGTAGTCGGCCTGCGCGATCGTGGTCGAGGAGAAGGTGTTGGTCTCGACGATATCCGCCCCGGCCATGGCGTAGCGGTAGTGGATGTCCTCGATCACGTCCGGCCGGGTCAGGTTGAGAAGGTCGTTATTGCCCTTCTGCGGCTTGTCCGAGGAATGGGGCAGGTGGCAGGAACAGGCGCCGTTGCCGCAGCCCTGGAAATCGCCTTCGCCGAGCCCGAGAAGCTGGATCTGCGTCCCCATCGCGCCGTCGAGGATCAGGATGCGCTGCGCGGCCGCGTCGCGGATTTGGTCGAAGACGGGGGACAGTTTCAGCATTGGGCTCACCTCTGGCACGGACGGTCTCCGCGCTATACCGTCGCGAACGAAAAGCCAAACTCATAATCTTCAACGTGAACATGAAATCCGTTCAATTTGGACCGGCCGGGCGGGGCGCGTCATCCTGCGCCTTTCCCTGCGGCACCGGCGGGGCTAGGGCAGGGCAGGCAGATTGCGCGAGGCATGTTCCATGGCCGACGACCCGCGGATCCGGATGCTCGACGCGCCCGGCAAGCTCGATTTCCTCCACAGCCGCACGGTGGAGCTGCCGCGCGCGGTCACCGCGCTCGAGGCGTGGGCGATGATGACCGCCGGGCAGCCGCGCTGGCTGGGGGCGGCCTTCCGGCTGCGCGACGCGATCTCCGCGCGCTTCGGGGTCAAGCGGATCGGCAGCTTCTCGGGCAAGCCGGTCGCCTCGGTGGCGGCGGGCGACCATCTGGACTTCTTCCTTGTCGAGGAGGCGGCGCCCGACCTGCTGGTCCTGACCGAGCGCGACCGCCATCTCGACGTGATGACCTGCCTTTCCGTCGCGGGGCGGCGGCTGACCGTGACCGCCTCGGTCGTCACCCACAATGCCTTCGGCCGCGCCTACATGCTGCCGGTCGCCCCGGCGCACCGGCTGCTGGTCGCCTCGATGCTGCGCAAGCTCCGCCGCCGGATGGCGCGCGAGGCCGGGACAGTGCCAGCGCGGTAATTCGGGACCGGGCGGGGCTTCGGCCTTGACAATTGCCGAGTAAAACTGTCGGATACGCCCCGCCAGCCTCTCCCTGCGGCAAGCCCCAACCTCCCATCCGTTTCCGCCGGGACCTGTCCATGACATTCCTTCCCCGCATGACCGCCCGCACGCGGGCGATCCGCACCCTGCGTCCGCTCGCCTTCCGCCGCCTTCCCGGGGCGATCGCGGATGTCTGGCATGTGCGCGGCGCAGCCGGGGGCGGGGGCTTCTACAGCTCGCCCGACCCTCGGCTGGTGGTGTTCCTCGGCGAGCCTCCGGCGATGGAGCTGCGCTGCACCGAGGGCGGCCCGGCCGAGACCGGGGTGCGGGCGCTCTACATTCCGCCGGGCCTGCCGCTCTGGAGCGAGCTGGCCGAGGCGCAGGATTTCGCCCATCTCGACCTGCATCTGGAGGCCGGGCCGCTGGCGCAGCGGCTGGGACCAGAGGGGCGGGCGGCGATCGGCCGGGCGGCCTTCCTGAAAACCGGCCGCGCGGCGCCCCTGGCCGAGCTCTTCGCCGCCGAGGTGGAGCGTCCGACGCGGCCCGCGCTGATGCTCGACGGGCTCCTTTCAGCGCTGCTGGCCGAGACGCTCGATCTCGCGCCCGAGCCCGCGATGGCGCAGGGCGGGCTGGCGCCGGCGGTGCGCAAGCGGCTGGAGGGCCATGCCGCGCGCCATCTCGGCCGCCGCATCCCCACCGCCGAGCTCGCCGAGATCGCGGGCCTGTCGGAAAGCTGGTTCGCCCGCGCCTTCCGCGACGGCGAGGGGGTGACGCCGCAGCGCTGGCTGACCGGGCTGCGGCTCGACCGCGCCGCCGAGCTGATGGCCGATCCGGGCCGCGACCTGGCCGGGATCGCCGCCTGCACCGGCTTCGCCGACCAGGCGCACCTGACCCGCGCCTTCCGCCGCCGCCACGGCACCTCGCCGGCCGCCTGGCGGCGTGCGCAGTTTCCCCGGAACGGTTCAAGCGGCGGCGGAACGGTTCAAGCCGCGCCCGAATATCCGAGCTAAACGCTCGGGAAATCTTTTCCGATGGATCTGCCGATGCCCCTTCCCGTGAACATGCCGTCCCCCCGCACTGTCTTCCTCCTTGCCACCTGCAGCGGCCTGGCCCTGGCCGGGGCCGCGCGGGCGCAGTCGACCGCCGACCTGCTGGTGCTCGACACCATCGTCGTCACCGGCACGCCCGATCCGATGGCGCCGGTGGCGGGCTATGTCGCGCCGAGCCAGCAGACCGCCACCAAGAGCGGCACGCCGCTGCTGCAGGTGCCCTCGTCCGTCTCGGTGATCACCGGCGACCAGATCGAGGACCAGGGCGGCACCAACCTGGGCGACACGCTGGGCTATGTCGCGGGCATCACCGCGCAGCCCTTCGGCACCGATCCGCGCTTCGACAGCCCGACGATCCGCGGCTTCGACGGCTCGAACGCCCAGTATCTCAACGGGCTGCGGCTGCTGCGCGATTTCGGCGCGCCCTCCTTCGAGACCTATGCGCTGGAGCGGATCGAGGTGCTGCGCGGCCCGGCCTCGGTGCTCTACGGCTCGGGCACGCCCGGCGGGATGATCAACCAGGTGCAGAAGCGCGCCCAGGACGCCGATTTCGGCGAGGTCGGCATCGGCTTCGGCGATCCCAAGGCGACCGAGGCCTTCGTCGACGTCAACCGCGCCTTCACCCCGGATTTCGCCGCCCGCGTCACCGCGGTGGGCCGCGACACCGAGGAAGACGTCGAGGAGCTGACCAACGAGCGGCGCTATCTCGGCGTGGCCACCGACTGGCATGTCACCCCGGGCACGCGGCTGCAGTTCCTCGGCTCCTACCAGGAAGACAGCCCGATCACCCCGGCGGGTATTCCCTATGACCTGATCGGCCAGAAAAGCGACCGCGACCTGCGCGAATTCTACGCCGGCGACAGCTCCGAGGACGAGAGCGACCGCGAGATCCTCAACCTCGGCTTCGAGCTGGCGCAGGATCTGGGCGCGGGCTGGGCGCTCGACATGGGTTTCCGCTACCAGAGCTTCGACTGGGACTATACCGGCTTCTACGTCAACAACGCGGTGGCCGACGGCGACACGATCACCCGCGGCGGCAACGACTCCTCGGAGGAGAGCGAGACGCTGAACCTCGACAGCCGCATCACCGGCGAGGTGGAGACCGGCCGCGCGCTGCACCGGCTGCTCTTCGGGCTCGACCTGCGCCGCTACGATGTCAAGGAAAGCAACAGCTTCCTCTATGCCGATCCGATCAGCTTCTCCAACCCCTCGGCGTCGAGCGGCAATCTCAGCGCGCCCTGGTACACCTCGATCGACGACCTGACGGTCGAGCAGGCCGGGATCTACCTGCAGGACGAGATCGAGATCGGCGCGCTGACGCTCTCGGCGGCGCTGCGCCATGACTGGGTCGACCAGGATGGCGAGAGCTGGACCAACTTTGCCGGCACGACCGACATCTCGCAAACCGACCAGGCGACGACCTACCGCGCCGGGGCGTCCTGGCTCTTCGCCAACGGCATCGCGCCCTACATCTCCTATTCGACCTCCTTCGATCCCGAGCTGGGCTCGGATATCGACGGACGCGCGCTCGACCCGACCGAGGGGCGCCAGTGGGAGGCCGGGGTGAAGTACCAGCCCGCCGGGTTCAACGCGCTCTTCACCGCCGCGGTCTTCCGCATCGACCAGACCAATGTCGCCGCCACCGTGGTGGAGAACGGCATCAGCGGCACCCGCCAGATCGGCCGCGTCCGCTCGGAAGGCGTCGAGCTGGAGGCGGTGGCGAGCCTCGCGGAGGGCTGGAACCTGCGCGGCGCCTTCACCTGGAACGACGCCTGGCAGCGCCGCGGCGACAATGCGGGGGCCGAGCTGCCCAATGCGCCGCTGCACAATGCCAGCCTCTGGCTCAGCCATGATTTCGACGGCGCGCTCGACGGGCTGACCCTCGGCGGCGGCATCCGCTATATCGGCGAGCATTACGGCGACGCGGCGAACGAGTACAAGATCGACGAGGCGACGCTGCTCGACCTGCAGGCGGCCTATGCGCTGACCGAGAATGCCGAGGTCTCGGTGAATGTCTCGAACCTCACCGACGAGGCCTATGTCGCCAATTGCGGTTCCTTCGGCTGCTATTACGGCGACGGCCGCGCGGTGCAGGCGAAGCTGACCTGGAAATGGTGACGCGTCCGGGCAGGCGCGCGGTCCTCGGCGGGCTGCTGGCGGCCGTCGCCTGCCCGGCGCAGGCCGGGGGCGCGCGGCTGGCCGCGATCGACTGGGCGATGCTCGAGACCGCGCTGATGCTGGGCGAGGTGCCGGTCGCGGCCTGCGAGCTGATCCGCTACCGCGCCGATATCGGCGATCCGGAGGTGCCCGCCTCGGTCATCGACCTAGGCCTGCGCGGATCGCCGAATTTCGAGCTGCTGCAGCTCTCGCGCCCCGATCTGATCCTGTCCTCGCCCTGGTACGCGCCGATCGAGCCGCGGCTGGGCGCGATCGCGCCGGTCCTGTCGCTGCCGGTCTACCTGCCCGGCGTGCCGCCCTGGCCCAAGGCCGTGGCGGCGCTCGGCACGCTGGCGGCGCGGCTGGGACGCGAAGAGGAGGCCCGCCGCCTGCAGGCCGGGGCAGAGGCCGGGCTCGCCCGCCTCGCGGCCCGCCTGGCGCCGCTGCGCGATCGGCCCGTCTACGTGATCGACCTGGGCGATGCCCGCCATTTCCGCGCCTTCGGCGCCGACAGCATGTTCGGCGACGTGCTGGCGCGGCTGGGGCTGGAAAACGCCTGGCAGGCGCCGAGCCGCTTCTCCTTCGCCGCCCCGGTGCCGCTGGAACGGCTGGCCGAGCGGCCGGAGGCGCGGATCGTCACCCTGGGCCCGCCCCCGGCCGCGGCGCGGCGCGGGCTGGCGCGCTCGGTGCTCTGGCAGCATCTCCCGGCCGTCGCCGAGGGGCGCGTCACCGAGCTGCCCCCCCTGAACCCGTTCGGCGGCATGCCCTCCGGCCTGCGCTTCGCCCGCGCCCTCGCCGCCGCGCTGGCCCCGGAGGCGGCATGAGCGCAGGTCCCCTCCCGCGTCTTTCCGCGTCTCGACCGCAGGTGCAGGCTCGCGTCGCGGTGGCTGCCGCCTGCCATTTTGCCGTTGTGGCCCCGGCTCCCGTGGCGCGCCAGTGGGTGCCTGCGGACGTTGGAGCCAGTGCCGCGTTTCGCCCGGCCGTGCCGTCCCCGGGCCGTTTCGAGATCCGTCCGCAGGTTCCGGCGGAAATTGCCGCGCGTGCCGCGTGTCAACCGGCCGTTCCTGCGCTGCACCTCCGGCTGCCCCTAAGTGGTGCAGCATGTGCCGTGCGCTGCCCTGAGGTTCCTGCCGTTCTGGCCCCGCGTCGTTACGCGACCCACTTGCGCCTGCCTCTAAGTGGTATGGCGTTTCTCGCGCGCCGCCCTGCCATTCCGGCCCCAGGGCGTTCTATGCCCCGCGCGCGGGTGCCCGCGGACGCAGCGGCGCGTGCCGGGTGCCGCTTTGCCGTTCCGGCCTCGCGTCTTTCCTCGGCTCGACCGCAGGTTTCCGCGAGCGTTGCGGCGGGTGCAACGTGCTGTCCGGTCTCGCGTCGTTTCGTGACTTGCCCGGGGGTTTCTGCAGGCGTTGCGGCGAGTAAAGTGTGCTGCAATGCAGTTCCGGGCCCGGGTCGTTCCGCGACCCGCCAGCGGGTTTCGACGAGCGTAGCCGCGAGGACCGTGTGTCAACTGGCCGCCTCGGTCGCCTGTCCCGGCTGCGCCGCAGACCCGGCGCCTCGGGGTTGCATCGCGCGCTCTTCCGGGGGCGTGGCTCGCCTCGCGCACCCGCATGCGAACCCGGCCGATGGTCTTCTGATGCCTGTCCATGGCGGAGAAGAGCTTGCGCCTTTCTTGCGTCGCGTGTCCACCGGCTTCGGCATGCCTTCCGCGCGGCGTGTCAGGGGGCACTCCCACTCGTCCGCGATGTCAGTTTCGGCTGCCTGCCGTTCTCTCGCGGGCCCGAAGGACAGACCCGAGTCCGGCAAGAGCGCGGACAGTCCCTGCCAAGACGTTCCGGCCTCGCAATCCTCCCGAGGCGCTGCGGGGCAGCCATTGCAGGCCGCTGGAATAGAGTCGCTGATCCCTTGGCGAAGCGCTGAACATGGCCCCAGTACTTTTGGCAGGAATAGCCGGCCGTCGGGAGCAATCCGCGTCGCCCGACCCGCGGGACCGCCAGCGTTCGCTTGCCGGAGCCGTCTGCGGCGACACGGCGGAGACGGTCCGGCTGGACCCTCGCCGAAAGCGCTCCTCGCCGGGCGTCCCTCGGCACCGGTCCGGGCACTGGCAGCGGAGGCCGCATGACCCTGCGCGCGATCCTTCCTCTGGCGGCGGCGGGGCTCCTGGCAGCGGCGCTCTGGAGCCTTGCCGCGCTGCGGCTGATGCCGCTGCCCTGGCCGCTGCCGCCCTTCGATCCGTCGGGCATGTCGCTCGACGGCATCCTGCTGGCCTTCGGGCTGATGCCGCGCGGGGCCGTGGCGCTGCTGGCCGGCGCGCTCCTGGGGCTGTCGGGGCAGATCCTGCAGACGGTGTTCCGCAATCCGGTGGCCGATCCCTCGGTGCTCGGCATTTCCTCGGGCGCGCAGCTGGCGCTGGTCGCGGCGACGCTCTTCGCGCCGGAGCTGCTCGGCTGGGGCCGCTGGCCGGTGGCGCTGGCGGGGGCCGCCGCGGCGGCAGGGCTGGTGATGGGGCTGGGTGCGCTGCGCGGCTTCCACCCCGTGACGATGGTGATCGCGGGCATGCTGGCCGGGCTCTTCGCCTCGGCCATCGCCTCGGCGCTGGTGCTGTCGCAGGGGCAGTACCTGTTCTCGCTGGTCGTGTGGAATGGCGGCTCGCTGGTGCAGACCGGCTGGCAGCCGGCGCTGTCGCTGGCGGGCGTGCTGGCGGCCGGCGGGCTCTGCGCGGCGCTGCTGGCACGGCCGCTGGGGCTGATGCAGCTCGGTGCCGCCGCCGGGTCGCTCGGCATGAATGCGGCGCTGGTGCGGCTCGGCGGCGCGGCGCTGGCCGTGGCGCTGGCTGCGGCGGTCTCGGCGGCGGTCGGTCTCGTCGGCTTCGTCGGGCTGGCCGCTCCGGCGCTGGCGCGCGGGCTCGGCGCAAGGCGGATCGGCCAGCGGCTCCTGCTGGCGCCCCTGTGCGGGGCGCTGCTGCTGTGGCTCTGCGACGGGCTGGTGCTGGCGCTGGCCGGGGCGGGGGGCGAGATGTTCCCGGCAGGCGCCGTGACCGGGCTGATCGGCGCGCCGCTGCTTTTATGGATGCTGCCGCGGCTGCGCGCCGCCGCCCCGCCCGAAGCGGCGCCGCACCTGCCGCGCGCCGCCCGTCCGGAGCGGCTGCTGGCGCTCCTTCTCGCCGCCGCGCTGGCCGCGGTCGTGCTGCTGGCGATGGCCGGGCGGGTGCCGGGCGGCTGGGACATCCTGCGCGGCGAGACGCTGCGGCAGTTCCTGCCCAACCGGCTGCCGCGGCTCCTCGGCGCGGGCGCCGCGGGCGGGCTCCTGGGGCTTGCGGGGGCGGTGCTGCAGCGGCTGACCGGCAATCCGCTGGCCTCGCCGGAGGTGCTGGGCGTCTCGGGCGGGGCGGCGATGGGCTATGCCGCGACGCTTTTCGCCATGGCGGCGCCCCCGGCGGCGGCGCTGGCGCTCGGGGCGGGCGGCGGCGGCGCGCTGGCGCTCCTGCTGCTGGCCGTGGCGGCGCTGCGCGGCGGGATCGGGCCCGAGCGGGTGCTGCTCGGCGGCATCGCGGTCTCCGCGCTGGCGGGCGCGGTGCTCTCGGCGCTGATGGCGGCGGGCACGGCGAAATCCTTCGCGGTGCTGGCCTGGCTCTCGGGCTCGGCGGCCAGCCTCTCGGCCACGGGTGCGCTGGGGCTTCTGGCGCTGCTCCTCCTCCTGCTCGCGGCCTGCGCGGCGGCACGCCGCTGGCTCGAGCTGCTGCCGCTCGGCCCGGCCACCGCCCGCGCGCTCGGCCTGCCGGTGGAGCGCGCCTGGGCGGCGATGATCCTGGTTGCCGGGCTCGCCACCGGTGCGGCCACCGTACTGGTCGGACCGCTCAGCTTCGCCGGGCTGATGGCGCCGCATCTGGCGCGGCGGCTCGGCCTCGCGCGGCCGCTCCACCAGATCGCCGGCGCCGTGCTGATCGGCGCGCTGCTGATGCTCGCCGCCGATTTCGGCGCGCGCATGGCCGCTTTCCCCTATGACCTGCCGCTCGGGCTCTTCGCGTCGCTCCTCGGCACGCCCTGGCTCCTGTGGCTCCTGATGCGGAGACAGGGATGACCGCGCTATTCGATATCGAGGGGCTCGGCATGGCCGTCCCCGGCCGGACGCTCCTTGAGGGGCTCGACCTCGCCCTGCCGGAGGGGCGGGTGACCGGGCTGATCGGCCATAACGGCTCGGGCAAGTCGACGCTGCTGCGGCTGCTCTCGGGGCAGGCGGCGCCAAGCACGGGGCGGATCCGCTTCGAGGGGCGCGACCTCGGGCAATGGCCGCGCCGCGCGCTGGCGCGGCGGCTGGCCTATCTGCCGCAGCATCCGCCCGCCGCCGAGGGCATGCTGGTCGAAGAGCTGGTCGCGCTCGGCCGCTATCCCTGGCATGGCGCGCTCGGGAGGCCTTCCGCGCAGGACCGCGCCGCCACCGACGCCGCGATCGCCGCCTGCGGGCTGGCGCCGCTGGCCGGGCGGCGGGTCGACACGCTGTCGGGCGGCGAGGCGCAGCGCGCCTGGCTGGCCATGCTGATCGCGCAGGAGGCCGGCTGCCTGCTGCTCGACGAGCCGATCTCGGCGCTCGACATCGCCCACCAGATGGAGGTGCTGGCGCTGATCCGCAGCCTGTCGCAGGCGCATGGCCGGTCCGTCGTCGTGGTGCTGCACGACCTCAACATGGCGGCGCGCTTCTGCGACCATATCGTCGCGCTGAAGGGCGGACGGCTTGCCTTCGAGGGCGGACCGGGCGAGATGATGGCACCTGCCGCGCTGCAGCATGTCTTCGGCCTGCCGATGCAGGTGCTTCCCCGCGACGGCGCCAGCCCCGTGGCGATCCCCGCATGAGACCCCGCATGACACAAGGACAGAGCATGCTTCGCCAGTTCATTTCCTACTACCGCCCGCATGCCGGGCTGTTCTGGCTCGATTTCGGCTGCGCCGTGCTCTCGGGCCTCCTGGAACTCGCCTTCCCGCTGGCGATCACCGCCTTCATCGACCGGCTGATCCCGCTGGGCGACTGGTGGCTGACCGTCGCCGCCGCCTGCGGGCTGGCGATGATCTACCTGGTCAATACCGGGCTGATGGCGATCGTGATCTACTGGGGCCACCGGCTGGGCATCAATATCGAGACCGAGATGCGCGCCCGCGCCTTCCGCCACCTCACCCGGCTGAGCTGGCGCTGGTACGACCGCGCGGTGACCGGCAAGCTCGTCGCCCGCGTGACCCGCGACCTGGAGGAGATCGGCGAGGTCGCCCATCACGGCCCCGAGGACCTGTTCATCGCGATCATGACCTTCATCGGCGCCTTCCTGCTGATGATGAACCTGCATGTCGAGCTGGCGCTGATCACCGCGGTGATCGTGCCGCTGATGGTCTGGCTGGTCTCGGTCTATGGCGGCCGCATGACGCGCGCCTGGCGCGAGATCTACTCGCGCGTCGGCGCCTTCAACGTCCGGCTGGAAGAGGCGCTCGGCGGCATCCGCGTGGTGCAGGCCTTCGCCAACGAGCCGCATGAGGAGAAGCTCTTCGCCGCCGACAATGCCGGCTACCGCAAGACCAAGCTCGAGGCGTACAAGATCATGGCGACCTCCTCGGCGATCCACTACATGGGCATGCGCATGGTGCAGGTCGTGGTGATGGTCGCGGGGGCGGGCTATGTCCTGCAGGGCACGCTGACCACCGGCGCCTTCGTCGGCTTCCTGCTGCTGGTCAATGTCTTCTTCCGCCCGCTCGAGAAGATCGCCGCGGTGGTCGAGACCTATCCCAAGGGCATCGCGGGCTTCCGCCGCTACCAGGAGCTGCTGGCGATCGAGCCCGACATCGCCGACGCCCCCGAGGCGCGCGAGGCGCCCGAGCTGAAGGGCGAGATCGTCTTCGACCATGTCAGCTTCGGCTATGACGACAGCCGAGGCGTGCTCCACGGCATCGACCTGACCGTGCGCCCGGGCGAGACCGTGGCGCTGGTCGGTCCCTCGGGGGCGGGCAAGTCCAGCCTGATGTCGCTGGTGCCGCGCTTCTACGAGCCCGAGACGGGCGAGATCCGCATCGACGGCCTGCCGCTCCGGGCGATGACGCTGGGCTCGCTGCGCCGCCAGATCGGGCTGGTCTCGCAGGATGTCTTCCTCTTCGGCGGCACGCTGCGCGAGAATATCGCCTATGGCCGGCTCGGCGCGACCGAGGCGCAGATCCTCGAGGCGGTGCGGCTGGCGCAGCTCGGCCCGCTGGTCGAGACCCTGCCCGAAGGGCTCGACACCATCGTCGGCGAGCGCGGCGTCCTGCTCTCGGGCGGCCAGCGCCAGCGCGTCGCCATCGCCCGGGTCTTCCTGAAGGATCCGCCCATCCTGCTGCTCGACGAGGCGACCTCGGCGCTCGACCGCGAGACCGAGCGCGAGATCCAGGAGGCGCTGGCGCGGCTCTCGGCCGGGCGCACGACGCTGGTGATCGCGCACCGGCTCTCGACCATCGAGGAGGCCGACCGGATCCTCGTGATGCAGGAGGGCCGGATCGTCGAAGAGGGCCGCCATGCCCAGCTTCTCGACCGCAAGGCCGCCTATGCGCGGCTCGCCGGGGCCTGAGCGCCGCGCGGGCGGGTGTCTGCCGATCTGCCGCAGGCACCTTTCCCGAGGCGTCAGCTAAGCCTAGATCACCGGCAGGCAGTCACGAGGAGCGGACGGTGATGATCGACGGCGGCAAGACCCGGATGCCGGGCGGAGCAACGGCATGAGCGGCACCGGCCGGCTGATCGGCCCGGTGCTCTATCTCGACGCGCTGGCAGAGGACGGGCTGCATCTGGCCGCGCTCTTCATCGCCGCCGGGGGCCAGGTGCCCGCGGAGATCGAGGCCGGGGGCGCCTCCGCCGCGCCGGTGCGCATCGCCTCCTACCGCCGCGCCGAGATCTGGCGCGCCCGCTTCCGCCTTCCGGTCCAGGGCGGCAGCTACCGCTGGAACGGGACCGAGTTCCAGGTGGCCGGGATCGGCGAAGGCGACCTGCGCCTGGCCTATGTCTCCTGCAACGGCGAAGAGACCGGCGACATGGAGCGAGAGGGCTCCGAGCGCAACGCCATGTGGGCGAGGCTGCGCCGCGCCCATGCCGACGCGCCCTTCGCGCTGCTCCTCCATGGCGGCGACCAGGTCTATGCCGACGAGGTGACGGACGGCCACGAGCTGACCGCCGACTGGCCCGCGCACTATCCCGAGGCGCCCTCCGCGGAGGAGCTCGAGGCGCTGAACACCCATCTGCGCGAGCGCTTCCTGTTGCGCTACGCCGCGATCTACGCCGCCCCGGATCTCGCCTGGCTGGCGGCGCGCATCCCCTCGCTGATGCAATGGGACGACCACGACATCTGCGACGGCTGGGGCTCGCTGCCGCGCGCCGCCACCGCCTCGGCGGTCGGGCGGACGCTGTTCTCCGCTGCGCGCGAGGCCTATCTGGTCTTCCAGGCCGCCGCCGCCGAGGGCGACCTGCCGCCGCGCTTCGCCGATCCCTCGGGCGGACATCTGGGCTGGAGCATCCAGGGCGGCGGGCTCCGGCTCTTCGCCCCCGACCTGCGCTCCGAGCGCGGCCGCCGCCAGGTGATGGGCGGCCCCGGCTGGGCCGCCGCCGAGGCCGAGCGCGACCGCGACTGCGCGGGCCGCACCTTCCTGCTCTCCAGCGTGCCGCTTCTCGGCCCGCGGCTCTCCATCCTCGAATTCCTGATGATGGCCGTGCCGCATATGCAGAAATACGAGGACGACCTGCGCGACCAGTGGCAGAGCCGCGCGCATCGCGCCGAATGGCGCCGGATGCTGCGGCTGGTGCAGGACATCGCCGCGCGGGACGGCCAGGACGTGACCGCGATCTCGGGCGAGATCCACCTGGCGACCCGGGCCGAAATGTCCATGAGCGGCGGCCGGGTGCTGCACCAGCTCGTCGCCTCGGGCATCGCCCACCGCGCGCCGCCCGCCGCCTGGGCCCGCACGCTCGGAACGCTGGCCTCGCTGGGCGAGGCGCCGCTGCCGGGCCATCCGATCCGCATCCGCCCGCTGCCCGGACAGCGCCACCGCTATGCCGCGGAGCGCAACTACCTGATGCTGGAGCGCCGGGACGGGGCCTGGCAGGCGCGCTGGGAGCTGGAGGAAAGCGGCGCAACTCCGCCGCTGCCGCTCTGATCCGGCTTTCCCTTGCGGAATCCGGTGGCCAAGGAATTCTCTTTCTGGGAAACTTGCCCCGTTGCAGTTGCCCCGGAGGTTTAGTCCGTGAAATCCGGCCATGGCGCGTTCGCGCAGAACCCGCATGCCCTGCGCGAGGTGCGGGAGAAGAACCTGGAGGTCGCGATCGGCCGCGAAGTGCGCGAGCTGCGCCGCCGCCAGCGGCTGACCGGGGCGGAGCTGGCGGGCGCTGCGGGCCTGTCGGTCGGCATGCTCTCGAAGATCGAGAACGGCGTGATCTCGCCCTCGCTGGCGACGATCCAGACCCTGGCCCATGCGCTGCGCGTGCCGCTGGTCCAGCTTTTCTCGGGCTACGAGGAGGCCCGCGGCTGCATGCATGTCAAGGCGGGCGAGGGGGTCGAGACCGAGCGCGCGGGCACCCGCGCCGGGCACCAGTACAGCCTGCTCGGGCATATCGGCTCGAACAATTCCGGGGTGGTGGTGGAGCCCTACCTGATCACCCTCGACAGCCAGAGCGACACCTTCCCGGCCTTCCAGCACGAGGGGATCGAGTATCTCTACATGATCGAGGGGCTGGTCGACTACCGCCATGGCGAGCGGCTCTACCGGCTGGAGCCGGGCGACTCGCTGCTCTTCGATTCCGACGCGCCGCACGGGCCCGAAGGCCTGGTGTCGCTGCCCGCGCGCTACCTGTCGATCATCACCTATCCGCAGAAGGCCTGAGCCCCTCTGGAACCGGCCCCGGGCGCCGCGGACCTTCGGCTGCGGCAGAGGGCGGGGCCCTTGTTGCCGTCATTGGGGGACGGAGATGTGCCCGGGTCGTTGGCCCCGCTCGGGACTTGGGCGCCAGCGGCCTGGCACGTTGAGGCCGATGGCGGTGCGCGGGCCGGGGTTTTCAGCGCTGAAGGCCTGGTCGAGGACGATATCCATTTTGCGTCACCGGGAGAGTCGTCTTCTGCCCGGGCGCCGTTCCCGGAGTCTTGGCGGCAAGCCGATAGCGGCGAGGCGATCGTCGCATATGCACAGTTCCGGGCAGGACTGCCCGAGCGGCTAGCAGTTCGTGCCCTATCGATGGCAATCGGCAAGGCAGACGGCTGCCTGGCAGGGTGCTCAGGAGTTGACCGGCGACAGGGCCCGGAGGCAAACCTGAATAGTTTTCCGGAAGGCGGCCATCCCGGCTTACCTGCTGGGGTCGCCTCAGATGAAAACCGAACGGACTTCCCCCTGACAGGCTGCCAAATGGGTCTCCAATGCGTCGTCGCGGAGGACATCCGGCCTGATTTGGTCAAGGCTGCTCCCTGACTTCGGAAACTCTAGCCGCCTTCACGACCATTCTTCCAGCTTTGCGCCCAAGTTCCTTGGCCAAGCGGACCTTTCAGCACCCTGCTGGTCATGGCTCTGACCGCGTTTCAGCACCCTGCCAGGGAACAGTCCGCACGCTTCGGCCCCGCGCCATGACGCGGCAGCCGCTGCATCGGCCGTCGCCGCCCGGCTCCTCTGCGCCTCGCTATCCGATTGCCGTCTGCCAGGGCCTCGTTCCGGGTCACAGCAGGCCGGGCGCTGACCCGAGGCTGCGAGCAGGCAGTGGCGGCCGGCGTCTCCTGTGTCGAAACGGCAGGATGACCGCGTCGCACGCATGGGCGCGGAAGTGCGGGACTGGTCTCGCAGCGTCCAGAGAGCCGGGTCCCGGCACGCATCCAGCCGATCTTTTGCGGCATGGCGGGCCGATGGAGAAGGCGCCTAGGCGCAGGCGGGGCCGCCGCGGGCTGTGGCGTCGCGATGGAGATGCGGGACCGGGTCGCCTTCGGCTGCCGGGACGGGACCGGAAATGCGCCGCCGGTGCCCGGCGGGGGTCAGCGCGGGAGTTTCGCCAGGATATGGGCGGGGGCTTCCAGATGGACCTTGAGGATGGCGCGGGCGCGGGCGGCGTCGCCGGCATCCAGCGCCTCGACCAGCGCGGAATGCTCGCGGTCGATCAGCGCGCGGCGGTCGCGGTCGATCGTGAAGGCGGAGAAGCCGATGCGGGTGACATTGGCCGACATCGCCTCGGACATGCGGATCAGGATCTGGTTGCCGCAATGCGCCATCAGTGCCGCGTGGAAGCGGCCGTTCAGCTCGACATGCTGCAGCGCGTCCTCCAGCGGGAGCGCCTCCATCTCGGCGGCCAGGCGGCGCATCTCGGGCGGCGCGCCGCGGTCGGTCTCGCAGATCACGTCGGCGGCATGGCCCTCGATCAGCTTGCGCGCCTCGTAGAGATCGACCAGCTCCTGCGCCGTGACGTGCCGCACCATCGCGCCGCGCCGGGGCAGGAGATCGAGGAACCCCTCCGCCGCCAGCTGGTTCAGCGCCTCGCGCACCGGCGTCCGGGAGACCTCGGCAAGGGCGCTGGCCTGGGCCTCCTCGATGAAGGAGCCGGCCGGGAAGGTGCCGTTGAGGATACCGGCGCGGATCCGGTCATAAGCCCGGGTCCGGGCGCTGTCTTTCATCATGATCGTCATGCGTCCACCCTTCCATCCAGGCCGCGCATTGCACGGAGCTTTCCGAATCGCGCCGCAGATTTTGGGAAACCTGCTGCCATTGGCGCCAGTTGTAGCGCTAAAACGACTATAAAATGTGCAAAAAACATAGTTACCGGTCCTAGGGGCGGTTTTTCCTGTCTTCCGCCGTCCAGCGTATTCTTCATGTATACGAGAACAGACGCAAGAAAATCCGCAATCGGAGACGAGAATGGGCAAGTGGCGCGTGGGCGTGGACAGTGGCGGGACCTTCACCGATGTCTGCATGTTCGACGAGACCGAGGGCCGGGTGAAGATCTGGAAGGTCTCCTCGACGCCGGACGATCCGTCCCGCGGGATCGCCCAGGGGGTCGAGGAGGGGATGCGCGTCCATGGCGGCGCGACCGACGCCCCGTTGGCCGAGATCGGCTATTTCGGCCATGGCACGACGGTCGCCACCAATGCGCTGATCCAGCATCGCGGCGCCAAGGTCGGGCTGATCACCACCGACGGCTTCCGCGACCTGCTGGAAATCGGACGCCAGAAGCGCCCGAGCCTCTATGACATCTTCGCCGACAAGCCGCTGACGCTGGTGCCGCGGCACCTGCGCTTCGGCGTGCCGGAGCGGCTGCTGCATACCGGCGAGGTCGAGCTGCCGCTCGACGAGGACGCGGTGCGCGCCGCGGCGGAGGAGATGAGGGCCGAAGGGGTCGAGGCGGTCGCGATCTGCTTCCTCTACGCCTTCATCAACCCCGCGCACGAGCAGCGCGCCAAGGAGATCGTCGCAGAGATCCTGCCCGGCGCCTTCCTATGCACCAGCCACGAGATCGCCCCCGAGTTCCGCGAATTCGAGCGGCTCTCGACCGCGACGGTCAATGCCTATCTCGGGCCGCTGATGCACCGCTACATCCACCGCCTGTCGCTGCGCCTCGACGAGCTGGGGCTGAAATCCGCGCCGCACCTGACCCAGTCGAATGGCGGCGTGGCGAGCTTCGAGTCGGCCGCCGACGCGCCGGTGCGCACCGTGCTGTCGGGCCCCTCGACCGGCGTTGTCGCCGCCGAGGCGCTGGGAACCCAGGCGGGCTTCCCGGACATCATCACCTTCGACATGGGCGGCACCTCCTCGGACGTGGCGCTGATGACCGGCGGGGCGACCAGCCAGGCCAGCGAAGCGGTGGTCCACGGCTATCCGATCAAGGCGCCGATGCTCGACATCCACACCGTGGGGGCCGGCGGCGGCTCGATCGCGCGGATCGACACCGGCGGCTTCCTCAAGGTCGGGCCGCAGAGCGCGGGCGCCGATCCGGGGCCGGTCTGCTACGGCAAGGGCAATGACGAGCCGACCGTGACCGACGCGAATATCGCGCTGCAGGTTCTGAACCCGACCCATATCCTCGGCGGCCGCATGGCGGTCCATCGCGACCTGGCCATGGACGCGATCGGCAAGATGGCCGGCCGGCTGGGGCTCGGCACGATGGAGACGGCGCAGGGCATCATCTCGGTCGTCACGGCGAACATGGCGCGCGCGATCCGGGTGATCTCGGTGCAGCGCGGCTACGACCCGCGCGACTACGTGCTGATGGCCTTCGGCGGGGCCGGGCCGCTGCATGCGGTGCGGCTGGCGCAGGAGCTGGACATGACCCGCGTTCTGGTGCCGCGCACGCCCGGCACGCTCTGCGCGATGGGGCTCCTGCTGACCGACCTGCGGGCGAGCTTCCCGGTGACGCGGCTGACGCCGCTGGTCGACGGCTCGATCCCGGCGATCCAGGCCGCGCTGGCCGAGGTCGCGGCGCGGGCCGGCGCGTGGTTCGAGGCCGAGGGCATCGCCGAGGATGCCCGCCGGGTGATCCTGACGATCGACGTGCGCTACGAGGGCCAGAACTACGAGCTGTCGGTCCCGGTCGCGCCCGGCACGTTCGGGCTGGAGAGCCTCGCGGCGCTGATCGCGGGCTTCGAGGCCGAGCACGAGCGGCTCTACGGCTTCACCGCGGAAGGCGAGAAGATCAACGCCGTGACCTTCCGCGCCGAGGCGATGGGCCTCGTCGGCAAGGCCGAGCTGCCCGAGCGCCCGCTGGGCGCGCCCGAAGCCGCCTCGGCGATCATCGGCGCCCGCGAGATCTGGTATCCGGAAACCGGCGCCTTCACCGAAAGCCCGATCTACGACCGCGAGAAGCTGGCCCCGGGCATGGCGTTCCAGGGCCCGGCCGTGGTCGAGCAGATGGACACCACCACCCTAGTGCCGCCGGGCGTCTCCGCCCGTGTCGACGCCTTCGAAAACCTGATCCTGGACCTCGCATGACCCGTCTCGAAACACCGGCCGGCGACCGCCCGGCCACGCTCGATCCGATCACCGTCGAAGTGATCGGATCCGCGCTCTCCTCCATCGTCGACGAGACCGGCGAGGCGCTGGTGCGCGCCTCCTACTCGACCAACATCAAGGAGCGGCGCGACTGCTCCACCGCGCTTTTCGACCGCGAGGGCCGGACGCTCTGCCAGGCCGAGCACATCCCGATCCACCTCGGCTCCTTCATCGAATTCGTGCCCAAAGTGCTGGAGCTGCACGATATCGAGGACATGCAGCCGGGCGATGTTTTCATCGGCAACGACGCCTATATGGGCGGCGGCACCCACCTGCCGGACATCGTGCTGGCCGAGCCGATCTTCGTCGACGGCGCGCTGGCGGCCTGGACCGTCAACCTCGCGCACCATTCGGATTTCGCCGATCGCGGCCACGAGCACATCTACCAGGAGGGCCTGCGCATCCCGCCGATCCGGCTCTACCGCGCGGGCAAGCTGCAGAAGGACGTGCAGGACCTGGTGCTCCTGAACTGCCAGGTGCCGCGCGAGCGCCTGTCGGATCTGCGCGCGCAGATGGCGGCGAACCGGGTCGGCGTGCGCCGCTTCCAGGGGCTCTGCGAAAAGCACGGGCTCGGCACGGTGCTGGCCGCGGGCGAGGAGCTGCTCGACTACGCGGAGCGCAAGATGCGCGCCGGGATCGCGCAGCTGCCCGACGGCACCTATTCCTTCGAGGATGTCTTCGACGGGATCGACATCGACGAGCCGATGCCCCTGAAGGTGACGGTGAAGATCGAGGGCGAGACCATGGATCTCGACTTCGACGCGCCGCCGCAGGTGCGCGCGGGCATCAACATGACGATGACCGCGCTGCTGGCGACGGTCTACTACATCGTCAAATCCGTGGTCGATCCGACCATCCTGCCCAATTCCGGCCTGTCGCGGCCGCTGACCGTGGCGGCGCCCAAGGGCTCGATCCTGAACTGCGCGCATCCCGCCCCGGTGAACGGCCGGGTGCAGACCTGCCAGCGCGTCGCCGACCTCGTGCTCGGCGCGCTGGCCCGGGCCGTGCCCGAGCGCGCGATGGCCTGCACCAACTCCGCCTGCACGGTGGCGGTCTTCGCCGGCACCCGCGAGAGCGGACCGGAGAAGGGCAATCTCTGGGTCTACCTGGAAACGATCGGCGGCGGCGGCGGCGCGCGCCGCGGCGCGGACGGGCTCGACGGCATCCATGTCCACACCACCAATACCTCGAACCTGCCCGTCGAGGCGCTGGAGCTGGAATACCCGCTGGTGCTGACCCGCTACGAGCTGGTCGACGGCTCCGCCGGCGAGGGCGCCTGGCGGGGCGGCATGGGGCTGCGCCGGGTCTACCGCGCGACCGAGGACTGCCGCGTCTCCGTCGACATCGCCCGCACCGACAGCCGCAGCTGGGGGCTGCTCGGCGGCGGGGCAGGGGGCGGCAGCCGCTTCACCGTGACCAATGACAGCTTCACCCGCGGCGACGGCATCATGAAGGCGGGCGACGTGCTGGAAGTGGTCTCGCCCGGCGGCGGCGGCTACGGCCCGGCGGCCGAGCGGGCGGACGAGGATAGGGCGCGCGACGCCCGCGACAGGATCGCGACAGCCTGAGTTGCGACAAGCGCAAGGATAAACCGGATGGGGCCGGCCAAGGCCCCGCCATCACACCGACAGGAGCGACAGAGATGACCATGAAAATGAACCGGCGGGGCTTCCTCAACACCGCCATGGCCACCGGCACGCTGACTTTCCTCGGCGCGGCCGGTCTGCGCGCGCAGGAAGGCGGCACGCTGCGTTTCGGACTTTCGGCCTATCCGCCCTCCTTCGACATGTGGGCCTCGACCGGCACCGCCGCGGGCACCGTCAAGCTGATGATCCATCGCGGCCTGACCTCCTACGACCCGCAGGGCGTGCTGCGCGGCGAGCTGGCGGAAAGCTGGGAGGTCGACGACGCGGGCGTCTGGACCTTCAAGCTGCGCGACGCGACCTTCCATGACGGCAAGCCGGTCACCTCGGCGGACGTGAAATACACCATCGAGACCGTCGGCGCCGAGGACAGCACCGCCTTCCGCCGCGCGCAGATGGCCTCGATTACCAAGATCGAGACCCCGGACGAGAAGACCGTCAAGCTGACCACGGCCGAGCCGATCGCCGTGGTCCCGGACTGGTTCGCGCATTACCACATGCCGATCCTGCAGGACGGCGCCGAGGCGACCTCCACCATCGGCGCTGGCCCGTTCAAGTTCGACAGCCTGGAGCGCGGCGTCTCCGTCAAGGTCACCGCCTATGACGGCTACTACAAGGAAGGCGAGCCCAAGGTCGACGGCATCGAGGCCATCGTCTATTCCGACGAGAACCTGCGCGTCGCCGCGCTCGAGGCCGGCGATGTGGACATCATCGAATACGTGCCCTGGGCCGCGATGGAGCGGATCGAGGAAAACGACGCGCTGACCCTGAACACCGTGCCGGGTCCGTTCATGTACCTGACCTTCAACGGCACCAAGGCGCCCTTCGACAACCCGCTGGTGCGCAAGGCGATCGGCCATGCGATCAAGCGCGAGGACGTGGTGGCCGCGGCCTTCTACGACCATGGCGCGCCGCTGGCGCATCTGCCGCTCGACGAATCCTCGCCCTTCTTCAACGAGGACCTGGCGGACGGCTGGGACTACGATCCCGAGAAGGCCAAGGCGCTGCTGGCCGAGGCCGGCTATCCCGACGGGTTCGACTGCACGATGCTCTCGACCGCGCAATACGGCATGCACCAGTCGACCGCAGAGGTCGCGCAGGCCTACCTGATGATGATCGGCATCAACGTGACGCTCGACCTGCCGGACTGGTCGACCCGCGTGCAGAAGGGCAACGAGGGCCAGTACGACATCGCCGTGATGGGCACCTCGGCCGACATGAACGACCCCGACGGGCTGACCACGATCATGGACGGCTCCGCCAAGCCCAGCTTCGTGCGCAGCTTCGGCATCGAGGTCCCGGCGATCACCGAGGCGCTGAACAAGGGCCGCGTGACCTTCGACCAGGCCGAGCGCAAGCAGATCTACCACGACATGGAGGCCGCCGCGATCGAGCAGTCGCCCTGCGTGTTCCTGTGCTCGCGCGCCCAGGGCTATGCCATGGCCTCGACCGTCACCGGCTTCTCGAACCTGCCCGGCCAGCTGACCTTCTATTCCGGCGTCACGCTGGAAGAGACCGCAAAGGGCTGAGCCCCTCCGCCCCCGCCCGCTGACCTCCCGGGCGGGGGCCCCTGAATTCTAGGAACGGACACGCCGCACCGATGCTCCGCTACGTCGCCCTCCGCGTGCTCATCGCGCTCGTGCTGGTCTGGCTGGTTTCCACGCTGGTCTTTCTGGTGCTCCATCTCGTGCCCGGCGATCCGGCCGAGCTGCTGCTTTCCGCGGGCAATACCGCGCCCGACCCCGAGGCTGTCGCCCAGCTGCGATCGCAGATGGGGCTCGACCGCCCTGTCCTGGCGCAATACGCCGCGTATATCGCCGACCTGACGCATCTGGATTTCGGCGTCTCGCTGCGCGACCAGAACCCGATCGCGCCCGAGCTGGCGCTGCGCCTGCCGCGCACGCTGGAGCTGATCCTCGCCGCCGCGGTGATCGCCAGCCTGATCGGCGTGCCGCTCGGCACGCTCGCGGCGATGCGCGACGGCGGCTGGTCGGAGAAGCTGGTCTCGCTGCTCGCCTCCGCCGCGCTCTCGACCCCGGTCTTCGTGGTCGGCACGACGCTGGTGCTGGTCTTCGCGCAATGGCTGGGCTGGATCTCCGCGGGCGGCTACGTGCCGCTGGCCGAGGATCCGCTGCGCCACCTGTCGCTGCTCGCCATGCCCGCCGTGACCATCGCGCTGCCCCTGACCGCCGTGATGATCCGCATGACCCGCGCCTCGGTGCTGGAAGTGCTGGAGAAGGATCATGTCCGCACCGCCCGCGCCAAGGGCCTGGCCCGCGGCCCGATCATCCGCCGCCATGTCGTCCGCAACGCGCTGGTCCCGGTCATCACCGTCCTGGGGCTGGAGATGGGCACGCTGATCGGCGGCACCGTCCTCGTGGAATACGTGTTCAACTGGCCCGGCCTCTCGGGCTACCTGGTGCGCGCCGTCGAGGCCCGCGACTACCCCGAAGTGGTCGGCATCGTGCTGGTGATCTCCTTCCTCTTCGTGCTCCTCAATCTTCTCATCGACATCACCTACGCGGTGCTCGACCCAAGGGTGAAACTGGCGAAATGACCCGAGCTCAACGTTCCCTCTACATCTGGCTGGGACTGGCAGCGGTCCTGATCGCCTTCCCGCTTCTCGCGCCCGTGCTACCGCTGCAGCCGACCATCGGCATGGACATCCCCCACCGCTTCGCCGGGCCCTCGGCCGCGAACTGGCTGGGCAATGACGAATACGGCCGCGACGTGCTCTCGCGCATCATCTGGGGCGCGCGCGCCTCGCTGGCGGTCGCCTTCGGCTCGGCCTTCTGCGCCGCCGTGATCGGCACCATCCTCGGGCTTCTGGGCGGCTATTTCCGCGGCATCACCGAGGTGCTGGCCGTCCGCTCCACCGAGATCGTGATCTGCCTGCCGCCGCTGCTGCTGGCGATGCTGGTCATCACCATCCTCGGCGCGGGCGTGCTGACGCTGACCGTGGCGCTGACCATCCTCTTCGTGCCGAACTACACCCGCGTGGTCTATGCCGCGACGCTGCAGACCGGCGGGCTCGACTTCGTCAAGGCGCAGGAGGCGATGGGCACCCATCCGCTGAAGATCCTCGCCCGCACCGTGCTGCCGAACATCGTGCCGCCCTTGCTGGTGCAGTTCTCGCTGACCGTGGCCTCGGGGATCCTGCTGGAATCCGGCCTCTCCTTCCTCGGTCTCGGCGTCGTGCCGCCGGCGCCCTCCTGGGGCCTGATGATCCGCGCCGCGCGCGCCGCGATGGACCAGCAGCCGCTGCTGCTGCTCTGGCCGTCGCTGGCGCTGGCAGGCACCGTGCTGCTGCTCAACGTCATCTGCGACCGGCTGCAGGACGTGCTCAGCCCCAAGACCGCCGCCCGCGGCGGGGCGGCCTGGCTGCGCCGCCAGATCAAGCGCACGCCCGACGCCCCCGCGCCCGAGGTGCCGCTCCTGAAGATCGAGGATCTGTCGGTCGGCGTCGCTCTGGAGCAGGGCTCCATGGGGCTGACCAAGGGCATCGCCTTCGAGGTGAAGCCTGGCGAGACCATGGCGCTGGTCGGCGAAAGCGGCTCGGGCAAGACCCTGACCGGGCTCGCCATGACCGGGCTTTTGCCGAACGCGCTGTCGGTCACCGGCGGCCATGCCTGGTTCCGCACCGAAGCCGGGGTGGTCGACCTGGCCGCCCTGACCGAGGAGGAGTTCGGCCCGCTGCGCGGCAACGACATCTCGATGGTCTTCCAGGATGCCGCCGCCGCGCTGAACCCGGTCCACCGGATCGGCGACCAGCTGGCCGAGATCATCCAGTGCCACAGGCCGATGCCGAAGCAGCAGGCCGAGGCCGAGGTGGTCGAGCTTCTGCGCAAGGTCGGCATCCCCGATCCCGAGCGCCGCATCCGCGCCTATCCCTTCGAGCTGTCGGGCGGGCAGCGCCAGCGCGCGATGATCGCCATGGCGGTCGCGAACGCGCCGAAGCTCCTGATCGCCGACGAGCCGACGACCGCGCTCGACCCGACGATCCAGGCGCAGATCCTGCGACTCTTCGCCAAGCTGAAAGAGGACAATCCCGGCATGGGGGTGATCTTCGTCACCCACAACCTCGCCGTGGTGAAGGAAATCGCCACCCATGTCTCGGTGATGTATGCCGGCCAGGTGGTGGAGCAGGGCACGGTGGAGGAGGTCTTCGCCGATCCCCGCCACCCCTATACCAAGGCGCTGCTGGCCTCGGTCCCGGAAAGCGATGCCGAGCGGCTGGAGTCGATCCCCGGCACCGTGCCGCAGCCCGGCGCCATGCCCGAAGGCTGCCGCTTCGCCCCGCGCTGCGGCCATGCCGCGGCCGCCTGCGCGGCGCCGCAGCCGCTGCTTGACACCGGCGAGGGCCGCACCACGCGCTGCCTCCGCTGGGCCGATCTCTGGAAGGATGTCGCATGAGCCCCGTCATCGAAGCCCTCGAGCTGACCCGCAACTTCCCCTCGCGCTCCGGCTGGGTCGGCGCCAAGCGCGATGTCTGGGCGCTGCGCGGCATCAACCTGTCGATCTCGCGCGGCGAGACCGTCGGCGTCGTCGGCGAGTCCGGCTGCGGCAAGTCCACGCTCGGCAACATCCTCCTCGGCCTCGACAGCCCCACCGGCGGCGGCGTGCGCTTCGAGGGGAAGTACCTGCATGACTTCAAGGGCGCCCATCGCCGCCAGATGCGCAAGCGCATGCAGCTGGTCTTCCAGGACCCGTTCGGCAGCCTCGATCCCCGCCGCTCGGTCGGCGCGCAGATCGCCGACGGGCTGCGGAACCACGATGTCGTCCCGGCGGCGGAGATCCCGGCAGAGGTCGCGCGGCTCCTGACCCTCGTGGGGCTCGCCCCCTCCGTCGCGCCGCGGCGGCCCTCGCAATTCTCGGGGGGGCAGCGCCAGCGCATCGCCATCGCCCGGGCGCTTGCCCCGCGGCCCGATTTCATCGTCGCCGACGAGCCGGTCTCGGCGCTCGACGTGTCGATCCAGGCGCAGATCGTCAACCTGCTCGCCGATCTGCGCGAAGAGCTAGACCTCGCCATGCTCTTCATCAGCCACGACCTGCATGTGGTGCGCCATCTGTGCACCCGGGTCGTCGTGATGTATCTCGGCCGGATCGTCGAGGAGGGCCCGGCGGAGCAGATCTTCACCGCGCCGCGTCACCCCTATACCCAGGCGCTGCTGGCCGCGACGCCCTCGCTGAAGCGGCCCGCGGGCGAGACCGGCAAGGTGCTCGACGGCGAGCTTCCGAGCCCGGCCAACCCGCCCTCGGGCTGCGCCTTCCGCACCCGCTGCGCGCTGGCGACCGGGGACTGCGCCAGTGCCGTGCCGCCCCTGGAAACCGTCGGGCCCGAGCGCCGCACCGCCTGCTTCCATGCCGATCTGACCGCCGGGCAGGGGGGGCTGCAATGAAGCTCGCCATGGTCTCGGGCGCCAATCGCGGCATCGGCCTCGCGATCGCGCGCGAGCTGGCCGGGGCGGGCTACCGGCTGTCGCTCGGCGTCCGCGATCCCCGCCGCCTGCCGAAGGATCTGGAGCATTTCACCGAGCTCAGCTTCGCCTATGACGCGGCCGATCCGGGGGCGGGCCGCGCCTGGGTGGAGGCGACGATGGCCGTGGCCGGGCGGATTGACGTGCTGGTGAACAATGCCGGCGTCTCCGACCACCTGGCGCTGATGGAGGAACCGCCGCTCCCGGACGAGGAGGCCGAGGCCGTGCTCGACCGGCTGCTGGCGATCAACGTCAAGGCGCCCTTCCTCCTGACCCGCGCGGCGCTGCCGCATCTCTGCGCCAGCGGCGCGGGCCGGATCGTCACCGTCGCCTCGATGTCGGGCAAGCGGGTGCTGGGCCTGAATGCCGGCTACCAGGTGGCCAAGCACGCCGCCGTCGCGCTGTCGAATGCCGCGCGGCGCACCGGCTGGGACCAGGGGGTGCGCGGCACCGCCGTCTGCCCGGCCTTCGTCGCCACCGACATGACCGTGAAGCATGACGAGCTTGACCGCGCGGAGATCACCCAGCCCGAGGATCTTGCAAAGCTCGTCGCGCATGTCATCCAGATGCCGAACTCCGCCGCGGTGGCGGAGCTTCTGGTCAACTGGCGCTACGAACCGGGGTTCTGATGCATCCTCAACTTGATATTGTCGCGCCTTCTCCGCAGATGCCGGAGGAGGTCGATACGGTGGTGATCGGCGGCGGCATTGCCGGCGTCACGGCGGCGCTGGAGCTGGCCGAGCGCGGCCAGCGCGTGGCGTTGGTGGAAAAAGGCGAGATCGCCGCCGAGCAGTCCTGCCGCAACTGGGGCTGGGTGCGCTGCTCGGGCCGCGACCGGGCGGAATTCCCGCTGGGCGTGCTGTCGCTGTCGCTCTGGGACCAGATGGCGCAGCGCACCGGGCGCGAGACCGGCTTCCGCCGCACCGGGGTGGTCTATACCGCCTATAACCGGCGCGAGCTGGGGGTGCTGGAGGACAGCCTCGCCAATTGCCGCGATCACGGCATCAACGTCCGCTGGCTGTCGCCGTCGGAATTCGCGGAGTTCATGCCGCAGCACGCGCCGCCGGTGCTGGGCGCTCTCTACACTCCGGATGACGGGCGCGCCGAGCCTTCGATCGCGGTGCCCGCCATGGCCCGCGCCGCGCAGGACCGGGGGGTCGCGCTCCTGACCCGCTGCGCGGCGCGCGGCCTCGAAACCTCGGCCGGGGCCGTCTCGGGCGTCATCACCGAGCGGGGCGTGATCCGCTGCAAGGCGGCGATCCTCGCGGGCGGCGCCTGGTCGCGGCTGTTTGCGGGCAATCTCGGGATCGGGCTGCCGACCCTCAAGATCAAGGGCTCGGTGATGCGCACCGGTCCGGTGCCGCTGGCTCCGACCACGGCGCTCGGCGACAGCGAGATCGGCGTGCGCGCGCGGCTCGACGGCGGGCTGAACCTGGCCTATCGCGGCGGCTCGCCCGCGCAGATCACGCCGGACAGCTTCCGCATGTTCTTCCGCTTCCTGCCGAGCCTGATCGAGACCCGCCACGAGCTGAGCCTGGAGCTTGGCCGCAGCTTCCTCGACGAGGCGCGGATGCCCCGGACCTGGGATCCCTCCGGCCCCTCGCCGATGGAAACCGAGGAATGGCGCATCTGGAACCCGGCGCCGACCGAGCGGCTTTTGGCACGCGCCCGCCGCGAATGGGCGAAGCGGTTCCCGGGTTGCGGCACGCTCGAGGTCGCCGACAGCTGGGCGGGGATGATGGATGTCACCCCCGACGCGGTGCCGGTGATCTCCGAGACGCCGGTTCCGGGGCTCGTCCTGTCGACCGGCTATTCCGGCCATGGCTTCGGCATCGGCCCGGGGGCCGGGCGGCTGGCCGCCGATCTGGCGACCGGCGACAGCCCCTGCGTCGACCCCGCGCCGTTCCGGCTGGGCCGGTTCGGCAGGGTCGCCGCGCCGAAGCCACGGGGGCTCGTCGCGGCGTGAGGCGCTCAGTATCCCCGGCGCGCATCCGCGAGGTCGGGGACGCTGCCCTCGGCCTCGAACTGCTTCAGGTTCGCGGCGATGATCTGCCCGCCGGTCGGCGCGTCGATCATCGAGGCGATATGCGGCGTCACGGTGATCTGCGGATGGGTCCAGAACGGATGGTCCGAGGGCAGCGGCTCGACATGGAAGACGTCGAGCGTCGCCTGCGCGATCTGCCCCGAGGCCAGCGCGTCCACCAGATCCTGGTCGACCAGATGTGGGCCGCGCGCGGCATTGATGACGCAGGCGCCGCGGGCGAGCTTGTTGAACAGCGCCGCATCGAGGATGCCGCGGGTCTCGGTGGTCAGGGGCAGCAGGTTGACGAGGATCTCGGTGCCCTCGAGGAACCCGGCGAAGCCGTCGGCCCCGGCATGGCAGGTCACGCCCTCGACCTCGCGCGGGCTGCGCGCCCAGCCATGGGTGTCGAAGCCCAGCCCGGCCAGCGTCTGCGCCGCGACCTTGCCGAGATTGCCCAGCCCCATGACGCCGACGCGGCGGCGGGTGGCCGGCGGCACGACGATCTGGTTCCACTCGGACTTCGCCTGGCTGGCCAGGATGTCGGGCATGTTGCGGTGATGGCGCAGCACGTGCAGCGCCACGTATTCGCGCATCCGCTGGGTCAGGTCGGTGCCGACGGTGCGGATGATCGGCACGTCCTGGGGCAGGGCGGTGTCGGCCAGCACATGGTCGATGCCCGCGCCGATCGAGACGATCGCCTTGAGCTTGGGGAAGCGGGCCAGGTCGCCGGTGCGGGGACGCCAGACCACGCCGTATTCGACCGCGCCCGGATCCGCGACATCATGCATGGACTCGATCGTCCAGCCGGGCAGCAGCCCGCCGAGCATCGCGCACCAGTCGCGGCTTTTCTCTTCGGAGGGCAGGTAGACGGCGACAGTCACGGGCAGTCCTTTCACTTTGAACGTCCCGGGAACTCTCCCTGCGGCGGCGCCGGCGGTCAAAGCAGAAATTTTGGCGCCCCGGATAGAAAAGCTTTATGGCAGGAGGCCATGCAATGAACTTCAAGCAGCTCGAGGCCTTCTACTGGCTCACCCGGCTGCAGTCCTTCCAGGCGGTGGCCGACCGGATCGGGCTGACCCAGCCGGCGGTCTCGGCGCGGATCGGCGGGCTGGAGGAGGAATTCGGTGTCAAGCTGATCGACCGCGACGCGGCGCGCTTCTGCCTGACCGGGCCGGGCCACGAGGTCGCCGAATTCGCCGAGCGCTTCATGAACATGCGCGAGGCGATGGTGGCGCGGCTGGCGCAGAAGCACCGCAGCCGCTTTGCCATCGGCATGGTCGGGCCCGCGGCGCTGACCTGGGGCGCGGTGCTGCGCCGCGAGCTCGGCCGCGCCGATCCCGACCTGGTGGCCGATTTCCATGTCGGCTCGAACATGGAGCTGCTGGCGCAGGTCTCGGCCGGGGCGCTCGACATGGCCTTCGTCACCGGCGAGGCGGGGATCGAGCAGGTGCCGGGCAGCTTCGCCGTGCGCTACGAGGTCGGCTGGGTCGCGCGGCCCGACGTGGCGGCGGGCGGCAAGCCGCTGACGCCCGAAGAGCTGCGCGCGCTGCCCCTGGTGCTCTACCCGCCGACCTCGCCGCTGCATTCGCCGGTGGCCGACTATATCGAGGAGACCCGCGACCGCGCCGCGCCGCGGCATTTCGGCTATTCGATGTCGACCATCGTCGAGATGCTGCGCCAGGGCTTCGGCGCCACCGCGCTGCCGCTTGCGGTGCTGGAGAAGGAGATCGCCCAGGGCTTCCTCGCCGAGCTGCCGGTGACGGTGCCGCTGGCGCCCTTCGAGGTGCGCTGCATCCATCTGACCGGCGCGCGCCGCAAGCTGGCGGGCCAGGTCTTCGCGCTGGCGGAACGCGCGGCGCGCGACTGGTGCGCGGCGCATCCGCGCTATGCCCGCTTCATCGGCCAGGAGTGACGGCTCAGCGGTCGTGCAGCCCCTTGCCGTCGAGGATGCGCGCGGCGTGCTTGCCGATCCGCGCCCGGCGGGTGGCGGCGCGCTTGGCGCGGGAGATGTCGAGGATGTAGCCGCGCTGCCGTCCCGGGGTGAGCGCGGCGAAGGCCGCGGCCAGCGCGGCATCGCCGTCGAGCGCATCGGCCAGTTCGGACGGGATCTCGGGCCCGTCCTCCTCCTCGAAGACGACCTTCGCGCCGGCGCGCTCCAGCGCGATGGCCGCGTCGAGAAAGCTCAGGAGCTCGTCCTCGCGCGCGGCGATCTCGCCGGTGCCGGTGACGGCGATCATGCGCACGGCGCGCGAATGCGGCCCCGGCGCCTCCAGCCGACCCTCGGGATCGTCGATCAGAACGCCCTTGAAGAAGGACAGCACGCAGCGGTCGCGGAAGCCCCAGAGCGTGGCGACATTGCCGCCGCCAAGCGTGTAGCAGGGCGCGCGCCACTTGAATTCCTCGGCCAGAGGCCGGGTTAGCAGGAGTTCCCGCAGCGCGGCCAGCTCGGCCTGCCACTGCCCTTCCGCGGCGAAGAACGCCTCGATCCTCGGATCCACGGTCCCGGCCATGCGCGGCCCCCCTGTCGCTGCCAGATCAGCCTTGCCCATCCCGGCCGGGCTGTCCAGCGCCGCCCGCGGCAGGCGGCCCCGGCCGGCAGGATTGCGCCCGCCGGGGCAGGGGCCTGCGCGATCTTCCGCTCAGGGGCGAGCAGGCGCTGTGCAGATCGGCGCGAAGACGGCGGCCGCGCCGGGCATCGAGAGCCGCCCTGGCCGGGCAGGACCGCTGCAGGGCCCGCCCGCGCGCACGCATGGCGCCACCCCATGGGAAGGGCGTCCGCTCCTGCGCGACCGAGGGTCCATGCCGGGCCTGCGCCGCCTGCCGGATAGGCCGGCAGTCCGGTCCTGCGCGCCTTTCCGGCCGCCGCGGGAGCTGTCCCGGAGATCAGATCAGCGGGCCGGCATTCGCCGCGGAGCGCCGCGCTTGACGGCGTGGCGCGGGCATTGGCGGTTTACCTCTCCCGGAGACCGGCCCTGCGACGCGAGGGTTGCAGCCACGTCAAGCTCGCCCTGCATCCGCGGAATTGCGGTCGCGCCGCAGTGCAGCGGCGTATAGGACGTCAGGACAGCAAGGACGCAGCAGCGCGACGAGGTTTCCATGGTCCCAGTTCTTCCCGCCCGGCAGGAGCCCCGCCGATGGATCTGCTGATCCTCGCCGCTACCATCGCAGGCGCCGGCGCGATTGCCGGGGTGATCTCGGGGCTGCTCGGCGTCGGCGGCGGGATCATCCTGGTCCCGGCCTTCTTCCATGCCTTCCACGCGCTCGGCTACCATCCCGCGCAGATGATGCAGATCTGCGTCGCCACCTCGACCGGCACGATCATCTTCACTTCGCTGCGCTCGGTCACCGCCCATGCCAAGCGCGGCGCGGTCGACCGCACGCTGATCCGCGACTGGGGGCCCTTCATTGCCGTCGGCGCGGTGCTCGGCGTCTTCGCGGCGGCGGCTTTGCGCTCGCAGCAGCTGCAGGTGGTCTTCGGCGCGATCGGCGTGACGCTCGGGCTCTACATGCTGCTCGGCAAGCGCAGCTGGCGGATCTCGGACCGGCTGCCCGGCCGCGCGCTCGGCGGCACCTATGGCGGGCTGATCGGCTTCTTCTCGGCGCTGATGGGGATCGGCGGCGGCTCCTTCACCGTGCCCTTGCTGACCGCCTATTCGGTGCCGCCGCACCGCGCGGTGGGCACCAGCCCGGGCTTCGGCATGCTGATCTCGATCCCCGCCTTCCTGACCTTCCTGGCGACCGGCTGGGGGATCGAGGACAAGCCGCCGCTGACCGTGGGCTATGTCAACCTGCCCTCGGTGGTGCTGATCACGCTGATGACGCTGCTGACCGTGCCCCTGGGCGTGAAGCTCGCCCACCGGCTGAGCCCGGCGCATCTGCGGCTGGTCTTCGCGCTGACGATCCTGGTGCTGGCGGGCAACATGCTGCGCAAGGGCCTGACCGGCTGAGCCGGTTTCACCGGTGAACCGATATTGCGCGGGCCGCATGGCGGCCATGCGCGCGGCGCGCTGGAAACCCGCGGCGGCTCCCGGTAGCCAAGACGGGAATGCCCTTCATCCGGGCGGAAAGGGCAATCTCCATGGAAGCTCTGGTCGATGCGGTCCTGACCGCAGGCGAGAACGCGCTCTACACGGCGCTCTACATCTTCATGCCGCTGATGGTCGTTCTGATGGTCATCCTGCGCTTCTTCGAGGGCTGGGGCGTCCTGGCCTGGCTGGAGCGGGTGCTGGCGCGGCCGATGCGGGCCTTCGGGCTCGGCGGGCTCGGCGCGCTGGCGATCCTGCAGGCGCAGTTCGTCTCGGCCGTGGCGCCGGTGCCGGTGCTCGCCATGATGCAGGCGCGCGGCCATTCCGACCGCCGGCTGGCGGCGACCTATGCCGCCTGCATGGCGACCGCCCCGGCCAATGCGGTCTTTCCGCTGGTGCGGCTGGGGCTCGATATCGGCCCGACCATCGCGATCTCGCTGATCGGCGCGCTCGGCGGCGCGGCCAGCGTGCACTGGCTTTTCGGCCGCGGGCTGGATGACGCGCGCGGGCCGGACACCTATGGCGGCGAGGACGAGAAGGTCGACCGCTCGGTGATCGGCACGATCAACCGCGGCGGCTCGGAGGCGCTGAGGATCATCGCCGGGATGACGCCGATGCTGATCGTCACGCTCTTCGCGGTGGAGGTCCTGGTGATGGTCGGCGGCGTGCATCTGCTGGAGATGCTGCTGGCCCCGCCGATGGAGCTCCTGGGGATCGACCGCGGGCTGATCCTGCCCTTCATAACCAAGATGATCGCCGGGAACACCGCAGTCGTCGGCCTGCTGATGGCGCCGGAGTCTGCCCTGGCGATCCCCGCAGAGGAGCTGAACGCCGCCTCTTCCTTCCTCTTCCAGTCGCTCGACGTGGCCGGGCTTGCGATCTTCCTGGCGGCTCTGCCCTTCCTGGCGCGGGTCTGGAAGCAGGCGGTGCTGGGCGCGGCCGCGGGGATCGCGCTGCGCGCCGTGCTGACCGCGGTCTTCGTCTAGCAGGCCCTAGGGGGCGCATGCAGAGGACCGCGGCGCGCGGCCCGGGCTGCTAGCCCCGCCCGACAGGCAAGACGCCCCTCGGGCCTGCCGCGCGGGCGGGCGCGGGCCGGGACCGCAAGCGGCCCGGGCGGGCGCGGCTCAGGCGGCGGCGCCGGCCTTGCCCAGATACTGCGGCAGCAGCCGTTCCAGCGTGCGCTCCATCACGTCGACGGTGATCTTGGTCTGGTGGTCGACCTCGATATTGACGTGATCGCCGACCTTGTAGTCGGGGAAGGTGGTCTGGCGCAGCGTCTCGGGGATCAGGTAGATGGTGAAGAGGTCGCCCTCGGCCTCGGCCACGGTCAGGCTGCAGCCATTCACCGCCAGGAAGCCGCGGTCGAAGACGTATTTCGCCCAGGGCTGCGGCACGCGGAAGGTGATGAAGGCGCCCGCGCCCTCGGTCTTCAGCGCGACCAGCTCGGCGGTGCAGGAGATGTGCCCGGCCACCGGATGGCCGCCATTCTCCTCGGTCATCTTCATCGAGCGTTCGATATTGGCGCGGCCGCCTTCCTCGAGACGGGCCAGATTGGTGCGCTCCAGCGTGGCGGTCATGGCGTCGAAGCTGACGCGGGTGCCCTCGATCGCGGTGGCCGAAAGGCAGACGCCTTCGACCGCGACGCTGCCGCCGATCTGCAGGTCGGCGAGCCGCTCGGGCGGCAGCTCGAAGGTGAAGCTGGTATGGCCCTCGTGCCGCTCGAGGCGGGTGACGGGGGCGACGGTCTGGACGATGCCGGTATACATGGCGGAGCTCTCCGGTCTGGGCGGGGCGCATCCTACGCCCCGCAGCGGCAATGGCAAGGCATGCGCCGTGCCAGCTCAGGCGATCCCGGCCAGTTCCAGCCCGCCGCGGGCCAGCAGCACCACCGACAGGATCAGCAGCATCACCTGGATCGTCCGCATGTAGAGCCATTCGGGCAGCAGATGCGTCAGCCAGCGGCCCAGATAGGTGCCCGCGACCCCGGCCGCCGCCAGCCCGGCGATCAGCCCCCAGTTCAGCCCGTCGAGCTGGCCGATGGCGGCATAGGCCGGGAGCTTCACGAGGTTGCCGATGGCGAAGGAGATCGCGATCGTGCCGGCGAAGTCCAGCTTGGGCAGCTTCTGCGGCAGCAGGTAGGCTTGGGAGGGCGGGGCGCCCGAATGGGTGATGAAGCTGGCGATGCCGGTCAGCGTGCCCCAGAAGATGCCGGGCAGGACCCGGGGCGGCACGGCCTCTTCCTCGCCGCGCTTCAGCCAGCTGCGCGCGATATGCCAGAGCCCGATGCAGCCGGTGAAGATCAGCAGCGCCGATTCCGGCGTGTAGGGGGTGATCACCGTGGCGATGGCGACGCCCAGCAGGATCGCGGGCGTCAGGATCAGCACGTTGCGCTTCGAGAAGTGCTTCCGGTAGAGCCAGACGCCGATCCAGTCGGTGACGATGTAGACGGGCAGGAGGGTCGCGGCCGCCTTCACCGGGCTCATGAAAAGCGCCAGCATCGGCACGGCAATGGCAGCGGCGGAAGACAGGCCGCCCTTCGAGGCGCCGACGATCAGCGCGGCCAGGATAAGCAGGATCGTGTCACTCATGTCACTCGCAGGTCTCCGGAAAGGAACGGGAAATCGCCGCCTGAGCGGCCGGGCTCAGGTAGGCCCGCGCCGCGGGCCGGTCCAGTCACGGAAAATTGCGGGGGCTCACTCCGCGGCGGCGAGCCCGTCGGAGAGATGCTCGGCCAGCGCGCGGACGCGGCGGGATTCCTGCGCCCGGGGCGCGAAGACGGCATAGAGATTGGTCGACTCGGTGGTGAAGCTGTCGAGCACGGTCTCCAGCCGTCCGGCGGCGACATCGGCGGCGATGTCGAAGCTCGACTTGAAGGCGACGCCCGCCCCGGCCACCGCCCAGTCGCGCAGCACCTGGCCGTCATTGACCAGCCGCGTGCCGGCGACGCGCTGGCGGAACCGGGTCTCGCCGTCGCGGAAGCCCCAGAAGGCCTGGGTGTCGCCGGGCATCGACAGGGTCAGGCAGTCATGCTCCGCGAGGTCGCGGGGATGTTCGGGACGGCCGTGCCGGTCCCAGTAGGCGGGCGCCGCGCAGACCCGCTTGCGGCCGCGCAAGAGCAGCCGCGCCTTCAGGTCGGAATCCCGCAAGGGCCCGGTTCTTATGCCGAAATCGAAGCCGCCCTCGACCAGGTCGACCACCGTGTCCGACAGGAAGAGCTGCACCAGCAGCCCGGGATTGAGCTCCATGAAGCTGTGGACCAGGGGCGCGATGCGCTGGCGGCCCAGATCGTTCGTAGCGGTGACGCGGATCTGGCCCTTGAGCGGGCCGCGCTCGGCGAAGCCCGACATCACCTCTTCCAGATCCGACAGGATGCGGCGGCAATCGGTGAGGAAGCGCGCGCCCTCGGGCGTCAGCGACAGCCGCCGGGTGGAGCGCAGGACCAGCTGCGCGCCCAGCCGTTCCTCCAGCCGCTTCAGCCCGTGGGTCACGGTCGAGGGCGCCACGCCCCAGCCGCGCGCCACCGCCGAGAGCGAGCCCTGCTCGGCGATGGCCACGAAGAGCCGCATCAGCCTTGGATCGTCCATTCTTCGATTTCCCTGAAAAGATCTTGCCATCTGGCGGGCATTCTTTCCTGCGCCAGAATTCTAGCTGATGCAACAGCGGCCTCTGGGCCGCGAAACGAGTTCAGGAGGTATTCCATGTCCCGGACACATGCCCTTGTTGCGGGCGGTCTTGGCGTGATCGGGCGCAATCTGGTGACGCATCTGGCCGACGAGGCGGGGTGGGAGGTGACGGCGCTGTCGCGCCGCAGCCCCGATTTCGAGACCAGCGCGCGCTATCTTTCCGTCGATCTGGAGGATGCGGAGGCCACCCGCGCCGCGCTGGCCGGGGCCGGTCCCTTCACCCATGTCTTCTACGCTGCCTACCAGGAAGGCCGGGACATGCAGGCGCAGGTGGCGGTCAATCTCGCCATGCTGGAAAACTGCGTCACCGCCGCCGAGGCGGCCTCGCCCGGACTGCAGCGGGTGCTGCTCTACGAGGGCGCGAAATACTACGGCGCGCATCTGGGCGCCTTCCCGACGCCCGCGCGCGAGGACGATCCGCGCGTGATGCCGCCGATGTTCTACTACGACCAGGAGGACTGGCTGGCGGCCTACTCCGAGGGCAAGGCCTGGGACCGCGTGGTGCTGCGCCCCGACGTGGTCTGCGGCTTCGCCATCGGCAATCCGATGAACCTGGCGATGGTGATCGCGGTCTATGCGGCGATCTGCAAGGAACTGGGCCTGCCGCTGCGCTTCCCCGGATCGGCCACCTGCTACGGCAAGCTCGCGCAGGTGACGGATGCCGCGCAGCTCGCGCGCGGCTCGGCCTGGGCCGCGACCGGGGCGCCGGGCGGCACGGCCTACAACCTGACCAATGGCGACGTCTTCCGCTGGAGCCATCTGTGGAAGCGGATCGCCGCCAGCCTGGAGATGGATCCGGGCGAACCGATGCCGATCTCGCTGAGCGAAATGATGGCCGACAAGGGCCCCCTCTGGGAGCGGATCAAGGCGAAATACGGGCTCGCGGACGTGCCCTTCGACAAGGTCGCGGCCTGGGGCTTCGGCGATTTCATCTTCAACTGCGACTGGGACGTGATTTCCTCGACCACGCGGATCCGCCAGGCTGGCTTCGGAACCGTTGTCGATAGTGAAGCGATGTTCCTGCGTCTGGTAAACGAGTTCCGGGAAAGGAAGATCATCCCATGAGCCAAGCAAATTTCCGCGGCATCGAGCATGTCGGCATCACCGTGCCCGATCACGACGCCGCCGTCGCCTTCTTCGCCCGCGCCTTCGGCACCGAGGTGCTGTTCTCGCTGACCTCGAAGGACCGCGCGCCCCTGCCGGGCACGGAGCTGGAGGCCAAGAACGGCCTGCGCCGCGGCACCGCCATCGTCGCGGTCTCGATGCTGCGCTTCGGCAATGGCGCCAATCTGGAGATCTTCGAGATCGACCGGCCCGGCGCCGCCCAGGGCGGCATCTCGGAGACCGGGATCAGCCATTTCAGCATCACCGTCGAGGATATCGACGCGGCCTCCGCCGCCTTCGCCGCCGCCGGGGGCGAGCTGCTCGAGGGGCCCTATGCGCTGACCGGCCAGGAGGAGGCCCCGGGCAATCGCGGCCGCTTCGGCCTGACGCCCTGGGGGCTGCTGATCGAGTTCGAGGCGCTGCCCTCGCCGGTGCGCTATGACGGCGCGCCCTCCGCGCCGCGCTGGCTGCCCGCGCCGCGCCGCGAGACGGAGGCGGCGGAATGATGCTGGCGGACAAGACCGTTCTCGTGCTCGGCGGCTCCTCGGGCATCGGCTTCGGCGTGGCAAAGGCCGCGCGCGCGGCGGGCGCCCATGTGACCATCGCCTCGCGCTCGCAGGAGAAGATCGACGCCGCGCTCGACCGGCTGGGCGGCACCGCCGAGGGCGCGGTGCTCGATACCGGCGACGCGGCCGGGCTCGACGCCTTCTTCGCCGCCCGCGCGCCCTTCGGCCATGTCTTCTGCTCGGCGGCCGCGACGAAGGTCGCCGCCGTGCGGGAGCTGCCGCTGGAGGATGCCTACGGCTCCTTCGACTCCAAGTTCTGGGGCGCCTACCGGCTGGCCCGCGCCGCGCGGATCGAGGAGGGCGGCTCGCTGACCCTGACCTCGGGCTTCCTGTCGATCCGGCCGAAGCCCGGCGCGGCGATCCAGGGCGCGATCAATGCCGCGCTCGAGGGGCTGACCCGCGGCCTGGCGCTGGAATTCGCGCCGGTCAGGGTCAATTGCGTCTCGCCGGGGCTGGTGAAGACCGAGATGTACGACACGCTCGAAGGCGACGGCCGCAAGGCGATGTTCGAGGGCGCGGCCGCGAAGCTCCCCGCGGGGCGCGTCGGCACGCCCGAGATGATCGCCACCCAGGCGCTCGCCTTCATGGGCAACCCCTACATGACCGGGGCCACCGTCTATGTCGATGGCGGCGGCGCGCTGGTCTGAACCGCAGCAAGGAGAACGGAAATGCAGAAGAAGACACTGGGCCGCACCGGCATGGAGATCGCGCCGATCGTCTTCGGCGGCAATGTGCTCGGCTGGACGGCGGACGAGGCGGAGAGCTTCCGCGTGCTCGACGCCTTCGTCGATCACGGCTTCGACGCGATCGACACGGCGGATGTCTATTCCGCCTGGGTCGAGGGCCACAAGGGCGGCGAATCCGAGACCGTGCTCGGCCGCTGGTTCGCCGCGCGCCCGGGGATGCGGGCGAAGGTGAAGCTCTTCACCAAGGTCGGCTCCGACATGGGCGGGCCGGGCGAGAAGGGCCTGTCCGAGGCCTGGATCCTCAAGGCGGTGGAGCGCTCGCTGGAGCGGCTGCAGACCGAGAGCATCGACCTCTACTTCTCGCACTGGCCGGATCCGGAGACCGGCCATGCCGAGACGCTGGGCGCCTATGACAAGCTGCTGAAAGCGGGCAAGATCAAGGCGGTCGGCGCCTCGAACTACGATGCGGCGCTGCTGGGCGCGGCGCTCGAGACCGCGGCAGCCGAGGGCCTGCCGGCCTATCAGGTGATCCAGCCGGAATACAATCTCTACGACCGTTCCGCCTTCGAGGGGCCGTTGCGCGATCTCTGCCTCGAGAAGGAGATCGGGGTGGTGACCTATTTCAGCCTGGCGGCCGGGTTCCTCTCGGGCAAGTACCGTTCCGAGGCCGACCTGAAGGGCCGCCAGCGCGGCGGCATGGTCGAAAAGTACCTCACCGAGCGCGGCATGCGGCTCCTTGACGTGCTCGACGACGTGGCGGGCGCGCATGGCGCGCAACCGGCGGAGGTGGCGCTGGCCTGGCTGATCGCGCGCGAGGGCGTCTCGGCGCCGATCGCCTCGGCGACGAGCGTGGCGCAGGTGGAGAGCTTCGCCCGGGCCGCGTCTCTGTCGCTCTCCTCCGAGGACATGGCGCGGCTGACCGGTGCGGGCATCCCGGCCGAAGCCGCCTGACCCCGGTCCCGGGCTTCGCCCGGGCCCGGCCCGACTCGGCTGCCGCTGCGCCCTTGTCCCGAGGCCGGCCGGATCGGGCCAGTCCTCTATTCTGAAGCGGTCGCGCATGTGACCCGGCCGGGTCCCCGCAGGCGGCGGCCCGGGCCTGCAGGCTGGCCCGATCCGGCTGAGGCCGGGACTCTGTCCTGCCGGTGGCCGAGTCGGGCCTTGGTCGGCGGCAGGCGCAGCGCTCGGAAGAGTCGATTTGCTGACATAAGTCAGGTTAGCGTGCAGCGTGTGGTGTAGGCGCAAAGCGATAATGTCATCCCGGAACAAAGCGAAAGTGTCACTCGCCCTGCCGGTGATGGCGAGGGAGAGCTTCCGTGGGATGGGTGTTGA